>NZ_JAVHUL010000022.1 GCF_031085155.1 Mesonia profundi
CATTCCGAACAGAGAAGTTAAGCCCGTTAGCGCAGATGGTACTGCTTATTGTGGGAGAGTATGTCGTCGCCTTTTTTATAAACCCTTCACTTAATTTAAGTGAAGGGTTTTTTTATGCCTTTTTTTAAAGGGATTGTGGTTTCGATACACCCCGAAGTTTCGGGGCTATCGAAAATCAATCAGCTACCGGGAATCACTTTTCAATTTCAGTTTCAGTTTCAGTTTGATTTCATTTATTCATTTTTAGACTCGAGTACGATATTTCCGAAGCTTTTGGACGCAGCAGTTTTGCTTCTAAACTCTTTATTACTGAATATTATTACACTTAGCCTCAGGCGAAATATCTAAGGTGTTTCTGGAAGGTATGCTAAGATCAAACCTGGTTCCAGACAATTATAAAAGGAATAAGATATACTTCTATTAATAAGCTAGAATATAGTAACATAAAAAAAGCCTGCCTAAAGTGTATACACTCTAAGCAGGCTTTTTCATTTTATGAACTTATCTTATCGCTTAGTGATTTCTCCTCCAGAGATCGATTGTTTAAGTTTGGTCTTTTTTGGGTTTCCATAATATTCAATGGATGAACCTGAAGAGGTGTTGGCTTCGAGATACTCTTTTACATCAACGATTGCACTCGAACCTGAGCTTGTTTTCATCTTAGCATTTTTTACAACTAAATCTTTTGCATTAAGCGCTGAACCACTACTAGATTTCGAATTAAAATTGATAGCTGTTCCTTCTAACTCCACTGAAGATCCGCTTGATGTTTTTATTTCGGCGTCTTTCGTTTTAATGTTTAACTTTAAGAATGAGCCACTACTCGTCTTTATGTTTAAGCTCTCTACAGTAATTTTTTCATTACTCGATAAACTACTTCCGCTAGAAGTCTTATAGCCAGATAGGGGCTTCGTATAGTACACTTTTAGTAATTTGCTTCCGGCTCTATTGATGGTCTTTTCAGATTCTATTCTTAAGGTGCCGCTATCTAGCTCATATTTTAAAAGAGGAATTAAATTTTTATTTGCTTTCATAACTATTTTATTTTCATCGGAAGAAATTAATTCTACTTCCCATCCCATGGCTATAGAAATTTTGTCAAAATCTTTATTTAAAACAATCTCTTTGGAGATCACTTCTCCTTTTCCTGTTACATCATTATTGAAATTGGCATTACAAGAGAGTAAAAAAAATGAAATAATAATACTTACGAATATTTTGGTTAAGGTAGTTAACATGATGTTTTAAGTTTTAATGGTTAATCCCTCCAGAGGGTTTAATTCTCTGGAGCACTTGATTTATTTAGTGATAGGCTATCTTTTTGTGCATTAGTGTGTTCTTCGTTTTCTTGATACCAATCTTCGGTGCCTTCTTCATCATCCATGTTCTCCTTATTAAGAAAAGGATTCTCTTTAGATTCTTCAAAAAACGGATTTTCAGAAGTTTCAGTATCACAATCAGAACAGTTCAACTTGTTTTTTTCTACTACTAAGTAGCTAGACTCTTGCCCACTTTCTAGCATGTCTTCATACCTAGAATAGTTTCTATGGTAGGTTCTAGTGTTTTCATCAGCAAAAAGAATAGCTCCTTCTGGAAGGTATAAGGTGATCTTTACTTCTTGACTGAAGTACTTATTTTTAAAGTCTGTAGTAAAAAATCCGTCAAGGTAAAGCGTGTTATTCTCAAACTCTGTATGAAATAGAATCTTATTAGCTCTTTCTCTCGCTTGGGCATAATCGTGTCCATTCGCAGATTTTATGATTTCCACTCTTGCTAAACTATCGGTGGTAGATCTAACAATGAGTCTGATGTCTTTTGAGAACAGAATCTTTTCATCATTTTGATTGTACTTTATTTGCACATCATCATCTCTTTCTAAAGAAGCGTGCATCCAATCGTTATCTCTCATTTTAAGATACAACGTATCATTGGCGCGAATAGGGAGGTCTTGCTTGATGACTAAATCTTCTTCAAAAGCTCTTTGTGTAGCTTGTCTAATTCCTAGAAAGGCAATGGTAAAGATGCATAAAAGCCATACTGCTAAAAGGGTTAATTTTGCGAATGTTCCTATAGATTTTAAGTTAGACACTACAATTTTTAAACCTAATAAAAAGAATAAAAATAAAGGTATTGCCGCACTAAGAAATAGGATCACACTTGCCAACCAAATGGGAATTCCAATATCTACCATTTCTACATAATCCATCCAAGGAGCATTAAATATCCCGAAAGTCCCTATACTCAAAATGCTAAACAGGAGGCCGATTAAACCTAATCCTGCAAATAAAAGGATAAGAATTCCTATAAATTTTCCTATAATTTTTAGGAAGGTGACTATAAAATCTCCCAGGGATTGAAAGAACTGAGAGCTGCCTTGATTGGCTTTTTGCGTGTATTTTTTATAGTCTACATCTCTAAACTTATCGGAAACTGTATCAAAACCCTCCTTTACCTTTTTTTCGATATTGCTAATATTGATGGGTTCCCCTTTCATTTCTAATTTTTCTGAAGTGGTGAGCGCTTCGGGAACAATAATCCAGAAAATAATATACACGATAGCAAAACTTCCGGAAGATATTATGGTAAGCAGTACAAAAAGGATTCTTACCCAAATGGCATCAATATGTAGGTAGTGTCCAAGGCCAGAACTTACTCCGGCGATATAACTATGCTCACGATCTCTATATAGTTTCTTAGTTTTTTTATTTTCAGTGGTATTACTACTGCCACTTTTAGGTTCTTCATCTTCAAAAATATCATCATCTACCCTATAATCTTCGGGTTGTCCCATGATTTCTATGACAGCTTCTACTTCGTAAATGCTTACGACTTGCTTTTCGGATTTAATTTTTTCTGAAAACAATTCAGCAATACGAGCTTCTATATCTTGAATAATCTCTTCTCTTCCTTGGGCATCTGTAAAAGATTTCTTGATCGCATTTAAGTAATCATTCAGCTTTAAAAAAGCATCCTCATCGATGTGGAAGAAAACTCCGGCTAGGTTGATGTTAACGGTTTTATTCATGAGAGTTATTTTTTTGAGTTGTGACAATAGTGACAGCGGTTTGAAGGTTGTCCCAAGTAGTAGAGAGTTCGGTTAAAAAAAGTTGTCCGGTTTCGGTTAAACCGTAATATTTTCTTGGCGGTCCGCTGGTAGATTCTTCCCACCGATAACTAAGCAGACCTGCGTTTTTAAGTCGGGTTAAAAGCGGATAAATAGTGCCTTCCACTACCAATAGTTTGGCGTCTTTTAAGGTCTCTAGTATCTCGGCAACATAGGCATCTTTATCCCGAAGAATAGAGAGTATGCAATACTCCAAAACTCCTTTTCGCATTTGCGCCTTGGTGTTTTCAATTTTCATAGGCTTTCTTTTTGTGTGTTGTGAAACTGTTCATTTTTTGATGATGATGTAAGAAATGATTTCTTGTTTAGGATGTGAAGACTTAAAGGGTATTTAAAATTCTTTCCTTCACTAGCACTTATACTTGCTTGTATCACGCATAATACATCAAAAAGGAAAATGGCTAATCCAGTGATGATAACTACAGCGAAATAAATAAGATATGGACCGAGGATAAAGTCTTTGGTGTTGGAAATGTTAAGACCGTTTTCTGAAAAGTAGAATTCATTTATACTTCCAAAATTAAATCCTAAAATAAGAGCAGCGATGAGACTTGTGCCAATCCAAAGGGCGTAGTATACATAAATCGTTAATTGAAAATTGAGCGATTCTTTACTCTGCTCCACCACAAAAGCTTCTTTTTTTTTAATCACTAAAATACTTAGCGGAATTAAAAGGTTCCCAAAAGGAAAGAAATACTTACTAAAAGTACTTGCGTGAGTGACGACAGACCAGGTTTTATTTTCTATAGTTGGCATAAGACATTATATTACTATGCAAATATATGGTTAAAGAAAGGTATTATGCAATACAAAGTACTGAAATTTAACAAATTATTTTTTCAGAACCCGTATTTAGGTAGCTAAAAAATGAATAACTTACCTCAAAAAAATATGCTGAGTCCTAGTAAAATTAACTGGTTTACGTTTTTTAAGTTGCCTGCATCTTGGTGGAGTGGAGTAAGGTTAAAAAAAATTAACGAAGAAGCTTGTGAAACTTCTGTGAAGTTTAAGTGGATTAATCAAAATCCTTTTAAGTCGATGTACTTTGCGGTTCAAATGATGGCGGCAGAATTAAGCTCGGGAGCTTTGGTAATGACGTCAATACGAAATCAAAAACAGCCAGTATCTATGTTAGTGGCAAGAAATAAAGCTGAGTTTACTAAAAAAGCAACAGGTAGAATTACGTTTACATGCCTTGACGGAATAAAAATTAAACAGGCTATCGAAAAAGCCATTGAAACCAAAGAGCCTCAAACATGTTGGATGCAAACTAAAGGACTGAATGAGAAGGGGGAACTTGTTTCTACCATGGATTTTGAATGGACGATAAAAGCGAAGTCATAAAACAATGTTAATTTTATTTGTTAAATTATTATAAATATTTACAAATATTTAGAGTGAAATGTAAATAAATGCTTACATTCAGTTTTAATTCAAACATCACGTCTATAGAACATCTCTACTTTAACTAACTTAAATTAATTTGAATTATGTCTAGAGCGATGTTTGAATACACCAAAACGATCTTGCAAAAAGTGAGTTTTGATGTAGTTTTGTTTTGCAAAGAAGTTGAAAAGGCAGTTTCCCGACTATTACCCCATGAACTGGATGAATTGAGAGATTACATTTTACTTCTAGTCAATCAAAACCCGAATTTAAAAGATTCTTTAATTTATTTAAAAGCGTAAAAAAAGTGCGATGTTAAAAAAACATCGCACTTTTTTTATTTTTTGTGAAGCGGACTTATAATTTTCACATTTTGAAATGCTATTGCCCCTTTTATTACACCCGCTATAATTTGATGAAGTGCTTCTATAATTTGAATTTTTAATTCACTTTTGTGAAAAATAATACTCACTGATCTTGCCGGTGCAGGTTCTTCAAACATTTTTAAATTTCCCATTTCCTTCTCATGTAAATCTAAAGTATGTAAATAAGGCAATAAAGTCATTCCCATTCCTTCATTAGAAAGTTTTACAAGGGTTTCAAAACTTCCGCTTTCTAATTGAAAAGAACTCTCCTCATAAGTTTTATTCGTTTTGCATAAATTAAGAATGCCTTCTTTAAAACAATGACCATCTTCTAAGAGTAAGATTTGGTCTATATTTAAATCATCTACATTTAATTTTTTATTTGGATACAACGGGTGACTTGGTGGGACATAAGCCACAAAAGGTTCATAATACAAGGCCCACTCTTTGATATTCTCCTGTTCTAATGGTGTTGCAGCAATCGCGGCATCTAGATGACCGTCCTTAAGTTTTTCAATAATAGCTTCGGTATGTAGCTCTTCTATTTTAAGTTTTACCTTGGGGTATTTATTCGTGAAATTCCTTAAAAACATAGGAAGCAACGTAGGCATGACAGTAGGAATGATCCCTAAGCGAAATTCTCCTCCAATAAAGCCTTTTTGCTGATCTACGATATCTTTTATGCGATCACTTTCATTAACAATATTTTTAGCCTGATGTACAATTTTTCTACCAACATCGGTTAATTCAATAGGTTTCTTAGACCTATCGAATATTTGAATCTTTAATTCTTCCTCCAGCTTTTGTATTTGCATACTCAACGTAGGTTGTGTTACAAATACTTTTTGAGCAGCTTTGGTAAAATTTTGATATTCGGCTACAGCCAAAACATAATGCAGTTGGGTGATGGTCATGCTATAAATCTTTATAACACAAAGATACTTATACTATCAGATAAATTTATTAATGTTTTCTAAAAATATAAGATTTATTGATACTTAAAATCGAATGGTCACTTCTTTCTCGGTTTTATTCACTTCAAATTTGGCCTCTTCCCAAGTAGGAGGACCCATCAATACAGGGTTATTTGAAACACCGTATCCCTCTTTAGGCATTCCATTAGCTTCAAAGTCCATCTTTTTATTCTCATTCATATCATGAAAAGAAGAGACAGCATAACTGCCATATGGGACATCTTTAAAAGTGATGGTCGTTTTGCCATCCTTTATTTTAGAAGTTGCAGAAAAATCTGGTTTAGTCTTCATAAAACCTTCCTGTGTAGACATGCCTAAAAGAATTTCTCCTTGATCATTAGCGATATTCTCAATAATGATGTTCACGGTTGCGGTCTCTTGTGCAGTAATTTGCTGAGAAACTGCCATTAAAAAAAGTAAAAATAAAGTTTTCATAAGTTGAGTTTTTAGATTATAGCTCAAAGTAAAGCATGTTCTAAGTTATAAAATATTTTTAAGAACTCAACTGTAAAAAGAGAAGGATGAATTGTAAGGTGTTCTATAGGAGGCCTCTAGCTTTAATTTCTAAATATTTATTAATGGTGTTGATGGAAAGATCTTTTGGTGCCGTTAATATGGTTTGTATACCGTGTTTTTCTAATTCTTTAGCCATAAAATATTTATCGTTTTTAAACTGAATGGCTATGGTTTGCTCGTAAATGGTGGCTAGATTTTCTGGCTGTTCCTCGCTAAATTTTTCCAACTCTGTATTTTTAAAGAAGATCACTACCAACACATGCTTTTTAGAGATGGCTTTTAAATAGGGAAGTTGTCGCTGTAAGGAAGAAATATGCTCGAAGTTGGTGTAGAGCATCAATAAACTGCGCTGGGTAATTTTTCTTTTTAAATGCGCATACAATAACCCAAAGTCACTGTCTAAAAACTTAGTGTCTATGTTGTATAACTGATTTAAAATAAGTTGCAGCTGAGTCATTTTACTGCTGGCAGGTAAGTAATTGCCAATCTTATGAGAAAAACTAAGCATGCCTACCTTGTCTTTTTTCTTAAGTGCAATATTAGAAAAAGCTAAAGTGCTATTAATCGCATAATCTACCAATTTAAGCTCATCAAAAGGCATTTTCATCACCCTACTCGTATCGATAATAGAATAAATAGGTTGGGATTTTTCATCCTGGTATTGATTGACCATTATGCCTTGATGCTTGGCAGTTGCCTTCCAGTTAATGGTTCTTATATCATCCCCTTGTATATATTCCTTAATTTGCTCAAACTCCATCGTATGCCCAATACGTCTTATTTTTTTAAGGCCTATTTGAGAAATGCGGTTGTCAATTGCTAAGAAATCGTATTTCTTCATTTGTATAAAAGAAGGAAACACTTTTACCATTTGATCCTTATTGAAAGTATATCTTCTTTTAATCAAGTTTATGGGAGAAGAAACGTATGCATTTAAATTTCCGAAGATATATTCGCCGCGTTCTACTGGTCTTAAACCGTAGGAAGTGCTTATTTTTTTCTTTGGCGGAATAGAAACTCTTTTTATGAAATCCCTTTTCTGAAACTGCACCGGAATCTCTTCAATAAGTTCTACGTTTATCTTTACGGAAGCTTGATTCTGAAGCTCAATTTTGACGGAATTAAGATCGCTATTCGAGAATTTATCGGGTAAAATACGCTCGGCGTTTAAGCTGTTTTGTTTAAAAAGCAGCACTACATCTGCCAAGGTTAGCAGTAAAAAAGCTAAAGCTAATAGCCAGACGTAGGCATAAATAGGCGTAAGCCAATAACTGACTAAAAATAGCACAGCAAAGACGCCTATACTTATAAAGAAGCGGGGGTTAAAGTATAAAGATTTAAAAAACTGAATCACGCTTATCTAGGGATTTCAATAGATTTGGTAATCATTTCCACTACATTTTCAGTGGTCATGCCTTCCATTTCTCTTTCTGGAGAAAGAATAATTCGGTGTCTTAACACAGGGTTCAAGACTTTCTTGACATCTTCAGGGATTACAAAATCTCTTCCGTAGACCGCAGCATAAGCTTTGGAAGCATTCATAATCGCAATAGAAGCTCTTGGCGATGCTCCTAAAAATAAATGCGAATGATTTCTCGTTCTACTTACGATTTCTGCAATGTAGTTCATGATCTTTTCTTCAATCACAATTTCATGAACTTGACTTCTGAATTTATTCAACAAATCTGGCGTAAGTACGGCTTCAATTAAATCTAAAGGCTTTTTTTCTTTTCGTTGGTGATGTGACTTTAAAATTTCAATTTCTTGCTCTAAACTTGGGTATTCTACCTTTATTTTAAAGATAAAACGATCTAGTTGCGCTTCTGGTAAAGCATATGTTCCTTCTTGTTCTATGGGGTTTTGCGTGGCAAGCACCATAAAGGGAGGATCCATTTTATATTCTTTCCCATCCATAGTTACTTGGCGTTCTTCCATCACTTCAAAAAGAGCCGCTTGGGTTTTTGCTGGCGCCCGGTTAATCTCATCAATCAAAACGATATTCGAGAAAATAGGTCCGGGTTTAAACTCAAAATTAGAACTCGCCGAATTTAAAATGGAAGTACCCAGCACATCACTCGGCATTAAATCTGGTGTAAACTGTATTCTGCTGAAATTTGTTTTAATCGATTTTGCAAAAAGCTTCGCTGTAATGGTTTTTGCAATCCCTGGGACGCCTTCAATCAAGACGTGTCCTTCTGCCAAAAGACCTACGATAAGTAATTCTATAAAGTCTTCTTGACCAATAATAACTTTAGCCAATTGCGCTTTTAAGCTTTCTACTGCCTGCTTTAACTCTTCCAAGTTAAGTCTGTTGTCAAATTGGATAGATTGCTCTTGCTCTTGATTGTTTCCTGATGTTGTTTCCTCGTTTTCCATTCAAAAATTAGGGGTTGAAGTTGGTGATTTTATGATTGATATCTTTGAGTTCTTCTTTAGAAATCGCAGTATTTTGTTGCTGAAGTTGTAAATAGTCCATAAGCTCTTTTACATCTTCATAGGGATGATCTGTTTTATGAGCAATATCGCTAATTAAATTGGTATTGTTCGCTTGGGTATTGATATGGTATTTTTGTCTTAAATCTAAGTAAAACTGATCGATCATTTTATGCGCAATACCCGTATGATCACTTCTTTCTAAATACATGCCTGCAATAGTTTGGGTGTATTCGTAGGTTTTATTCTTTAACGGATTTCTTATCGGAATGCTTTTTTGCTTTCTTTTTCCTTCAAAAAGCACAAATAATAAAGCTCCAATCAACACAAAATAGTAGGCCCATTTTAAATACCTATTGTTGAGCAAAATATAAAGCGGCGAAGTATTGAAGGTTTTTCCTCCTGAATAATGATTATCCCAATAAAAATGAGCCACATTCATATCTAAATATGAAAGTACTTTTTGAGTATACATGTATTGCTGTTTCTTAGAAAGTAAGAAAAAATTACTAAACACTTCTGGAGACGAATGGATTAATATTTTGCCTTCCCCAAACGGAGCTTCTATAAAATTGATAAAATCTTCAGGTTTTTTTAAATTTTCGTCTTTGATTTGTACTAAGCCTAAAACCTCTTGATTGAGCGTGTCAATTTCATTAAAATGGATGATTTCTTTATCTTTTTGAAAGGCATACAACGAATCAGATTTTAGACGTGGATTTACTAAATTATACTGCGGAAAGTTTTCCAATCCGTTTTTTCTAACTCTGCTTTTCTGACTCAGTTTTAAGGTGTCTAATAGAGAGCTGCTAATGTTATTACTAGCTAAGAAAAGTGTATTTCCTTTGTCTACCCAACTCAGTAATTGTTCCGCTTCAGCTTTATCAAACATTAAAGAATTTCCTATAAAGAAGTAGGTTCCTGGCTCAATTCCGCCGTATTTCAAAAACTCAAAGGGCGGTACGTTGATCTCTTCTAAGTTGGACGCCTTCTTTTCTAACTCTTGAAAGAAAACATAGGTTCCAAACGGGATTTTATCTTTGTTGGAGTAGGAGGGAAACCAGTTGACTGGCTCTTTTTGATTGGCTTCAAAAAACACCAAAGTGCTCAATATAAGAATTAAGACTCCTAATAATATTTTATAACGCTTAGTCATACGAAGGAGAATTAATTTGTTGCTTTAGCGTTAAAAAATCTTCTTCGGCAGTTTTGTATTGCTGCGAATTGATAGAGAAATTCCCATACCATACAAAATCGTACAAGTGGGTTAGCTTTTCAAAAGGGCTGCTAAGTTGGCTTGATTTGATCTCCTTCAGGTAATCTTCATTTGTTTTCTCTTGTTCGTACGCAATGAATTGATTGTCTTTGAGTTCCCTTAAGATAAGAAGGTAGTAATACCTCACGGCCAATCGTAAATCACCTTTTGCAATGGCTTCCTTAATGAGGGCTTCAATATCTTTATTCTCTATGATTTCTTGCTCTTCCGATAAGAAAATTTCTTGCTCCTTATTTTTAGTGCCCAAGCCTTTCCCAGGATTTAGTTTGATAAAAAGCCAAACGATTAAAGCGACAATTCCGCCAATAACTAAGTAGGGAATAGATTTCAGTAAAAATCCTACAAAACCTCTGGCTTCTATATCTCCAAAAAGGAAATTCCAAATAGTATCAAAAATATTAAAAAGCCAGCGTTTAAATTTGCTCCACCAGCTTTTTACTTGCTCTTCTTCTAAGTAGTTAAACGCGTCTTGTTCTTTATATTCCTCTAAGCTTTCTTCCTCAAAAGTTACAGGCGTTACATCTTCTCTCTGGTCATATTTTACTTCTTTAATAGAGTCGTTTTTTACCTGCGTTTCCGCATGTATCGAAGCACTCGATAGCACATAAAGAAGAAAGACAAGGAGTAGATGCCGCATGAGTTTATTGGTTTCCTAAGCTATCGATTTCCTCATAAGTTCCTGTTTGATTTTTCTTTTCATTCAGGTTAAAATAGATAAAAATACAGGCTACAATAAAGATGATGTAAAACAAATATTGTCCAATGCTAGAGATGGTTGTTAGTATAACATAGCTCCAGTCAAACATAGAAGCGGGATCGCTAAGGCTTCCTTCTTGAGACATGCTAAAACCTTTTATAAACATATAAATGATGGCGGGCAATTGAAAAATAAAGCTAAGAATATACACCATGATGTAGGTGATTAACATCGCGAAAAACGACATCCACCAGTTGTTTTTTATCAATTGAAAACAGTAAGAGAATGAGTCTCCTACGCTTAAATTAGTAAAGGCATAAATAGAGTACATAAAGGTGAGTACTACTCCAATATAAATACCAGGTAAAAAACATAATATAAACCCAATAAAACTCATTAGACCTATAAGGAAACTCATTCCTAAATAACTAAGCCAATTCTCTTTTACGTCTATATTTACTTCTTCAATAACGATGACGCCTTCATTTTTCATATACGATTTTACCGCATAATGGATAGAACTTACCAAAAATGCATAGAATATGGCAGAGGCGATTAGTAGAATGAGCGAGCCTAAAAATATGGAAGAGTAAAAATCGGCTAGTCCAGTAGAAAGGCCATTGGAACTATTGATTAAAGAAAGAAAATCAAAACTTTGTTTGCTCGTAGAGTAGGTGTAATAGGTAATTGCAAAAATCAAGATGATAAAAGGAACCGCCACGGTATTTAAAAGTACCTTAAATAGCGGCTTGATGTTTTCTCTTATAAATTTGAAGGTGTCGCTTAAGATTTCTCCAATTTCTCTTTCTCTCTTAAATTGTATGTATTGATCAAACATGTTTTATTTCTTTTTTATGAAGTTGAATAGGATAAATAATATAATAGTAAACAATTAAAAATAGGGAAGTAGCAATAATAAAAATAGCTAACCAATCTGGCATTTGGGTTTGTCTGGTTACAAAACCTTCTAAGAAACCGGCAATAATAAAAAACGGGATCGTGCTGATGATAATTTTTAGTCCGTCTTTAATTCCGTTAATAAAAGATTGGAGTCGCGTGTATGTTCCAGGAAAAAGAATGCTTTTTCCTACAACGAGACCCGCGCAACCGGCGACAATAATTACAGAAATTTCTATGGTTCCGTGAATCCAAATCGTTCTTACTGATTCCCACAACAAACCTTTGTCGTAAAAAAAAAATTGAAAAGAGCCCAGCATAA
Organism: Mesonia profundi; assembly: GCF_031085155.1. Lineage (GTDB taxonomy): Bacteria > Bacteroidota > Bacteroidia > Flavobacteriales > Flavobacteriaceae > Mesonia > Mesonia profundi. The sequence continues at coordinate 11,991 of NZ_JAVHUL010000022.1, forward strand.
TCGCATTTTGCATCAAGACATATAAAGTACCAAGGCCTAGGAAAATCCCCAGAACATACGCCATTAAGCCCACCCGAATATTATTAATGGTTATTCCCAAAAACATATTCATCTTTTGCATTTCTTTATAGACTCGCATGGGGTCACCTTTGTCTATATTATCCAACGTCATATTGACGTAGGCATCTCCCAAAATGGAGCGAACAAAAGCTTGTTCATTGGCAGCAGAATAAGCTCCGATGATACAAAATAACGCAAAAACCAAGAAGCTAATTAATAACTGTCTTTGATGTTGGTAAAATTGTGAAGGAAATTCCTTCAAGAAGAACGAAAATATTCTTCCTTTAGACTCTTTTTTGGTCTTATAAATCTTTTGATGTGCTTTCGCGGATAAAGAATTAAGATAAAATAAGGTTTTGCTTTTGGGGTAAAACGTTTGTGCGTAGCTTAGATGATCGGTGATTTCAATATATAAGGAAGAAAGCTCATCGGGTGATATTTTTGCATTATTATCAATAACATTTTCAAATGTTACCCATTTGTCCTTATTTTGCTTTACAAAAGCTGCTTCACGCATAATTGAAAATTAAGATTACCAAAGAAACATATTAAATGGATAACTATCAAATTGAAACTGCTCAAAATGTGGAGATATATCAAAATATCGCCAACTTAGGAGATCGCATCTTGGCTTTTTTAATAGATATGTTAATTATCATCGCCTATGGTCTTTTAACGGGGATAGCCGCTTCGAGTTTGGGTTTGGGACGTGAGAACGAATGGATTTATATGGTGGTAATAGGTTTACCTATATTTTTATATCATTTATTAATGGAAACCTTCAATAACGGACAATCTTTAGGAAAGGCAGCTATGCGCATTCGAGTGGTGAAATTAGATGGCTCTCAACCTGCGTTTTCTAATTATGCCATACGCTGGTTGCTGCGAATGGTAGACATCACTTTTACCAGTGGCGCCGTAGCAATTTTCAGTTTTCTATTCAGTGCCAAAGGTCAGCGATTAGGTGATATTGCGGCAACAACAACGGTTATTTCTGAAAAGCAAAAAATTACGATTCATCAAACCTTGATGGCATCACTTCCAGACGGATATCAACCCAAATATCCACAGGTAACCGTATTTTCTGATAAAGAGATGCAACAAATCAAAAACATATTTCAAAAAGCGAAAAGGGAAGGAAAACATGCAGTTATTTTAGCTTTAGCTGAAAAATCATCCAAAATGATGCAAATCACCTTAGATGAGAAAGCTTTCTCTTTTATAGATACCATTATTTTAGATTATAATTATTATACCCAGCAGTAAATGGATTACTTATTATTTATGGACATTTTGGGAACCGTTGCGTTCTCTATTTCGGGAGTGTTAACTGCTATGAAAAAGCGAATGGATGCTTTTGGTATTCTAATCATCGCTTTTGTAACCGCAGTAGGTGGAGGGACGTTAAGAGATATTTTAATTGGTTTCCCTATCACATGGATGCGTAATATGACCTATGTACATGTGATCCTTATTACGACCATTGTGGCTGCGCTTTTTAGAAGTAAGTTGGTGTATTTAAGAAAATCACTTTTTTTGTTTGATACGATTGGAATAGGGCTTTATACCGTTGTGGGAATTCAAAAAGCAATTTCTATTGACTTACCGCCTGTTATTTGCGTTGCCATTGGGACCATGAGTGCTTGTTTTGGAGGGGTAATTCGAGATATTTTATGTAATGAGATTCCGGTAATTTTTAGAAAAGAAATTTATGCCACCGCTTGTATTTTGGGAGGTGTTAGTTACTTTTTATTGGTTAAAGTGGGATTGCCACAGAATATAACTTTTATCATCTCTGGAGCTGTGGTGATTTTAACGAGATTGCTTGCGGTTGTATTTAAACTACAATTACCTTCCGTTTACGGAAAAGAAAAAGAGCCTAACGAAGCACCTTAATTTTCATAGTAATGTTTTTCTTAGGCCATTCACTTTGGTCTACTTCTACTTGCGCTATTTTATCTACCACGTCCATTCCTCTAATAACTTTACCAAAAACCGTATGGTCATTGTCTAAATGATGCGCGCCATTTTTACCTTGAACAATGAAAAACTCAAATGGGGAAGAAGCTTTACTTATATTTTGTTCACTGTATTTTGCTGCAGAAAAGGCGCCACGTTGATGTGTGTTTTCGGCTTTAAATTCGTTGGGAATTAAATAGGAGCCTACTTGGTGTCTCACCTCATGTGTCTCCTGTAAATCACTATTTCCGCCTTGAATTACAAAATCTTTAGCGACACGATGAAAAAAAGAAGTATCAAAATAACCCATTTTCACCAACCTGATAAAGTTAGCGCGATGCAGCGGTGTGTTTTTGTATAGCTTCACTTTAATATTCCCAAAAGAAGTAGAAATCTCGACTAAGGTTTCTGGGTTCTCTTTTCCGTATTGAGTTAAGAAAGGAATAAGCTGTTCTTGTTGAAGGTTTTCAATTTTAGTTAAATCTACGCTAAAATTATTTCCGCCTTTAGGGATTTTGACCGCCTTTAGGAGACTGTCTCTTTTTCTCTCTTTTTCTTTTTGAAGCTCTATTTTTTGCTTCTCTGTTTTTGTTGACTTACTTTTACTATCTTCACAACTAAGAATTACTAAGAATAATAAAGCAATTATAAAGGGGTATCGAAATGACATTTTCTGAATTTAAAAAATCTGTTTCAAAAATAGAAAAAATTGAATTGTTTGGAGAGAAAGCGCATATGGAAATGTCACCTAATTTTAGAACTAAAGAATTAAGGGAGTTGGATGTGGTTAAGAAAAACCCGCGTAAAGCGGCAGTTTTAGCCTTATTTTACCCTGACAAAAATGACAACACCTATATTGTACTCATTCTAAGAAAAACGTATAAAGGAGTACATTCTGCTCAAATTGGTTTTCCTGGTGGTAAAGTAGAGTTAACAGACAAGGACTTGGAAGAAACCGCTATTCGGGAAACCTATGAAGAGGTTGGAGTGCATCCAGAAAACATTAATATTTTAAAGAAACTCACCAAAATTTATATCCCGCCTTCTAATTTTTGGGTATATCCTTTTATAGGAACTGCCAATCACACACCAAACTTTGTAAGACAGGAAACCGAAGTAGAGAAAATCGTAGAGGTTAAACTGGAAGATTTTCTAAATGAGTCTAGCTTAGTCGAAAAAAGATTAAGCACTTCTTACGCTAAAGATGTAGATGTGCCAGCATTTCTTCTGAATGGCCATGTGGTTTGGGGAGCAACCGCTATGATGCTTAGCGAAGTAAAGATGGTCTTGAAAAACATAATATAAAGAACGGTTTTTGTATATTAGTCGCCTTATAAAATTGAAAAAATAACTATGGGATTATTCAAAAAAAATCCTTTTGGTCACATTTTATTTATAAAGAAATGGATCATAAGAGTTTTAGGTGTGATTACGCATCGCCGTTATCGCGGATTTAATGCACTACAAATTGAAGGTTCTGAAATTATAAAAGACCTTCCAGATAGAAACGTGCTTTTTATCTCCAACCACCAAACCTACTTTGCAGATGTGGTGGCAATGTTTCATGTGTTTAATGCAAGTCTTAGCGGAAGAACGAACTCCATAAAAAATGTGATGTATTTATGGAACCCTAAATTAAACCTCTATTATATTGCTGCCAGAGAAACCATGCGAGCGGGATTATTAGCAAGAATTTTTTCTTACGCGGGGGCAATTACTGTAGAAAGAACCTGGCGAGATAAAGGGAAAGATGTGAACCGCCAAGTAAAAATGAGCGATATAACCAGTATTGGTACTGCCTTAAAAGACGGTTGGGTGATTACTTTCCCTCAAGGAACAACCAAACCTTGGAAGCCCATACGAAAAGGAACGGCTCACATCATTAGAAAATACAACCCTGTAGTAGTACCTATTGTTATTGATGGGTTTAGAAGGTCTTTCGATAAAAAAGGAATTAGGGTAAAGAAAAAGGGAATCTTACAGTCTATGGTGATCAAAGAGCCCATGGAGTTTGCTGAGAATGAATCTGTAGAAAGTATAATTGAAAGACTCGAAATGGCCATCGAACAACATTCTTCTTTTGTAAAAGTAATTCCTAGAGAAGTTCTTTTAGAGCAAGAAAAATTAAATGAACAAAGAAGATATAGTTATAAGGAGTAAGATTCATTTCAAATTTTAACATTCTTTTTATACTAAGGCAGGATGCTTGTAGTTATTGTAGTGTATGTTAAAAACTAATTTTCAATTGGTTATGATTAACATTTGATTAAATTTGAACTTATTAATTAAGCAAAAACTACTATATGTTAAAAAGAAATTTTGCCCAAATCTTACTTAGTTTAACCGTATTCTTCTCTGCTTTCTCTGCCTTAGCGCAACAAAGTATTCTTCCTTTTACAGATTTCAAAAAGATTGTTCCTTTAAAAGAGACAGCTGCAGCACCTTTACAAGTGTTGTTAGAAGATGAAATCATGAGCAATCCTCAATGGAAAAGTTTAATAGATAATAAGAAAATGTCTATAGGAGTGGTAGATTTAAATAATGTCTATGAAGCTAATTACGCTGGAATCAACAGCACAGAAATGATGTATGCTGCTAGTTTACCTAAAATTGCCATTTTGTTAGCTTCCATGGATGCTATTGAAAAATGCGAATTAGAAGAAACAGAAGCAGTAAAGAAAGATCTTAATGCGATGATTAACCGATCAGATAATCAGGCTTCTACTAGAATGATTGACAGATTAGGATATAAGAAAATAGCAGATGTACTTCAAAGTCCGGCTTACAAATTATACGATAAAACTCAAGGTGGAGGTCTTTGGGTAGGAAAGCGTTATGCAGCTTCTGGAGCTAGAAACCCAGATCCTTTAAAGGGCTTAAGCCATGCAGCTACCGTAAAGCAAGTATGTAGATTTTATTATAGAATGGTAACAGGGAACTTGGTTTCTCAAGATAAGTCTAGACAAATGTTAGATATTATGGAGGACTCTAGCTTACATCATAAATTTGTAAATACTCTAGATAGAATAGCTCCTGATGCTCGTGTATTTAGAAAATCTGGTTCTTGGAAAAACTACCATGCCGACTCTGTTTTAGTATGGGGAAAGGATGGAAGAAAATATATTCTTGTAGCCCTTATAGAAGATGCTGGAGGAGAACAAATTATAAGAGATTTAGTGGAACCAATTGAAAAAGTAATTAAAAAATCACGTTCTTTGGAGACTACATAGTTTCCTTAAATGATTAAGATTTTTTTACAAAAGAGTTTTGGAATTCGGAGTGGCGAAGTAAGGATTTCGCTTCTAATGCAACTCTATATATTTTTAATAATCACAACGCTATTAATAGTAAAACCTACTATTAATGCGTTGTTTTTATCTAAACTAACTTCAGATGCTTTACCAAATGCCTACCTTCTGGTAGCTTTGGTGGCCATAGGGAGTTCTTTTTTTTACAATCAAGCCCTTAAGAGGTTTTCTCTATTAAAAATCGTTACGGCAACTTTAATTCTTTCCGCATCAATTTTTCTTTCTTTAAAATTTCTTCTTAACTATGATTACTTCTCTACAGAGCTACTATATTTCTATTATGTTTGGGTAGCCATTTTTGCTTTGCTCACCACTTCGCAGTTTTGGGTATTGGCGAATTTGGTGTTTAATATTAGAGAAGCCAAACGACTTTTCGGATTTATTGGCGCCGGAGCGATTACAGGCGGTATTTTTGGAGGTTATCTTACCAATCTTTTAGCCCCGTCTATAGGGAATGATAACTTAATGGTTATTGCATCCCTCATTTTATTGGGGTGTATCCCATTACTGCATTATATATGGAGAAAGAAAATTAAAACCCTGGGATATTTTAGGCAGAAACAACGTTCTTACGCTACAAATGAATCTTCTTTTAAGCTCATATTAAAGTCAAAGCATTTAACTTATATCGCAGGAATTGTAGGAGTAAGTGTGATTACGGCGAAGTTAGTTGATTTCCAATTTAGTAATCTGGCTTCCAAAGCAATCACAGATTCTGAGGATTTGGCGTCCTTCTTTGGGTTCTGGTTCTCCACATTCAATCTTGCTTCTTTAATGATTCAACTCTTTCTAACACGTAAAATTGTTGGAGTTTGGGGAGTGGCTTCCACTTTAATACTTCTTCCTGTGGGAATATTGGTTGCTGTAGGTATCTTTATTGTATTTCCAGAGCTTTGGGTGGTGATCTTAATGAAATCCGTTGATGGGAGTTTAAAACAATCTATTAATAAGGCAGCTTCAGAAATGTTGGTTCTTCCTGTGCCTACTGATATAAAAAATAAGACCAAATCATTTATAGATGTGGTGGTAGATAGTATTGCTACAGGAATCGCAGGATGTATTCTTATCTTTGTAATTAAAGGCTTGGACTTTGATCCTGTACAAGTTTCTCTCTTAATCTTAATCTTGGTATTGGTTTGGTTTTACTTTATTTATAAGGTTAGAAAAACCTACTTTCAGTCCTTTAGACAAAATCTCATCAACTTTAGCGATAAGCATCACTTGAGTAAAAAGAAAAAAGGAAATCATGTTTCTACTAATGCTACCATTCTAAAAGTCTTAGAAGAAGGGGAGGAGTCAGAGATTTTGTATATGCTAGGCAAGATCAATGAAATTAAAGACAAACGTCTAAAATTAGCTGTAGTTTCTCTATTAGATCATCCTTCAGATACTATTAAAGCTGCAGCCATAAGAAATTTGTACTTGGTAGACAAAGGAACAGCGGTAGAGAAAGTAGAAAAATTAGTTCATCAAAAAGATGATGAGGTAGTGTTGGCAGCCATGCAGTATTTGCTTACCCATACAGATATCAATGATTTAAAAATATTTGATTCCTACCTTAATCACGACAATCAATACATTGCTTCCGCAGCTTTATTCTGCTTAGCTAAAGAATCTCGTGATAATCAAAAATTAGCGCAGCGCTATAGTTTAGATTTAAGATTAGAAAAAGGAATTGAAGCGGTAAATTTACCCAGTGATCATCACAGAATTCATGAGACGGTAGAGCTCATAAGAGCGATAGGCTACTCAGGAATCCCTAAGTATTATTCTTTTATTAAAGCACATTTCAATAATAGAAATGAGGAAGTTATTAAAGCCGCGATTGAAGCTGCGGGTTATAGTGCTCATATTGTTTTTGTAGATGATTTGTTAGGTTTTTTAGAAACGAAAGAGTTTAGGGAAGATGCAGAAGAAGCGCTGCATCATTACGGTTCTGGAGTGATAAAAATGTTACTGAAACGCCTTAAGAATGATTTGATTTCAGAAAATGCCAAACGTTTTATTCCTAATATCTTGTCTAGGTTTAACAGTCAAGAAAGTGTAAATACGTTGTTTATGCTGCTGCGGAATAAAGATATTATCATTCGCATGGAGGCTGCCAGGTCTTTACAAGAGATGAAGGAAAAGAGTAAAGGTTTAAAATTTAACAAGAAAGATGTGGTTCGTTTAATCTTATCTGAATGTAAATTGTATCACAACACTTTAATTGCAATGGAGCTGCAAAAGAAAATTACCAAGAATTATAAATTAGAATTGGTAAACGATAGCGAAATGGAAGAGTATTCCGCTAGAAATAGCCTGATTGAAATCCTTGAAAAACGTCTAGATCATGGCTTACAACAAATTTTTACTTTATTAGAGCTAGAATACAATTCTAAAGATGTTAGTATCGCATACCATGGCATTAAAAGCGAAAAGCAAGAAGTACGTGCTAATGCAATTGAATTTTTAGATACCCTCTTGCAACCTAATTTAAGACACACCTTATTACCATTAGTAGAGAACAGCATTCTTAGTGCCAGCAATCAAGAGATTGACTCTAGCTTGATTAACGTGCCTAGTGAATACAAGTGTTTTCAGATGTTGTTAAAAGGTCAGGATGTACGAATAAAACTGGCGGTTCTATATTTATTGAGACACATAGAAGATAAAAACTACCTAAAACTAGTGCACCGTATGGTAACCGATAAAGACATTCGCATTAGAAATTTTGCCAGTTTAGCTGTAGAAAATCTAAAGAAAGTCGACTAGATTTCTTCACTATTAATAACTTCATCAATCTTTGAAGCTAAAGTCATATGGTCGTAAGCAGAGTTTTTTCTAAGTACATTAGTCATTAAGCAAACCATATATTTCTTTCCGTTAGGGTGTTCTACAATGGCTACAGAGTTCATGTAATTGTAGACATTCCCCGCATATTCTCCACAAGTTTTTCCATTAGATCGATCACAAGAATATAAACTCCCCGATTTAAAATAAACCGCAGCATCTCTAATTTTTGGAGAATAAGCATATCTAATTCTTCTATCGGTTAAGTACAGTAAACGCTTAATTTCAAGACTGGAATTCTCATCAATTAAATTTCCTTGCTCTAAGGTTACCAAATATTTCATTAAGCCTAGAGGAGTACCAATACTACCTCCAATATCATCCACAAACTTATTGGCACCAGAGGTGAAGAAGCTACCTAATCGCCATTCATCTTTACTAATTCCTATGTCTCGTAAAGGTTCATTCACAATTTTATTGGCCAATAAGGTAAGTTCTTTTTTAGGCGTTTCTTTAAAGTATGCGTCTTCCTGGTCTGGCGTTAAATATTCATATTGGTCTTTAAATGCGGCCATTAATAAGGCTTCTCTCCACACCACATTGGTAGCACCATTATTACTTACAGATACGGTATGGTCTAACCATTCATACAAGCTAAATTCATCATCGGTTCTCACTTTTCTTTTTACGAATTTGTCTTCTTCTATATCATAAACAGGAATCGTATGATGGTCATAAATGGCCCATTCGCCAGCTTTTACAATCTTATTTTTTAACAAGGCGGTTCTAGCATCCCAAGATTCGGGACAAATGTTTTGCATTTGTTTAAACAACGCGGTTACTACGGCTAACTTTCCAACGCTTCCGGGTTGATAGCCTATAGATTCTTTGTGTTCGGCGTATTTTAATTCCTTAGGATTGGTCATATCCAATATGGTAAGCGAATAGTTTCCAGAAGGAATTACTTTTTTTAATTTTTCAGCGAAAGCTTTATCTTCTATTAAGATGGCATTCACCGAATCCTCTTTTCGCTCGGTTAACTGTAATTCTATACAATTAAGGGGCAGTAAGGCTCCTTTAGGTAGTTTTAATGTCTGTGTAGAATCTTTTTCTATTTTTTCTAAACGGGCAAGCCTAGCAATTTTAGTAGAGGAATACCCATCTATAGGGTAATACGCGTATAAACCAGCGATGACACTTGTGGTGATAACTAGAAAAGTAAGGGTAATTTTGCTGAAAATATTCATAGACTATAGCTTAGTGTTTAAAGGAATTTTCTTGGTGGCATCTACTTTCGGACTTATAGACTGAAGGTAAGACGAGCTTAATGCGTTGTCATTTTCAACAAACGGCCGTATTTGGAATAACCAAAGTTTATCACCTTCAAAGCCTAGCTCCACATCATATGGCCCGGTGTTAGACGCTTCTGTTTTCTGCGGAATTGTCACGCGAATTTCTTTTGAAAATTCTCTTATTTGATCAATATTTCTTTGAGATAAGATCGATTGATGAAATGCAGTGGTCTTTTTCTCTAAACCTCCGTTTTCTGGAAGCCTATTGTAGTTATTTTCTCGAGAAGGGGAGATTAAAGAAATACCATGAGGCATACCAATAAGCCAAGATTCTGCCGACTGGCCGTCTACTGCGCCACCAGCTCCTTTGCTAAATGCAACGGTAAGGTCATCTTCTTTATTATTACTAATCCCTTTGGTGATTAAAACCCCGCTATAATCTACATCTACTGATGGAATAATCAGAATTGACGGAAATACATTCTCTGGATTGGTTAAATATCTCTGTCTCCATTTAAAACTTCGTTCGTTGTAAGGAGAAGCCCAAACATCACGAATTCCTTGAAGCACTTTTTCTTTATTGCGCACATTAAATACGGTAAGGTTCAAACCTGCCCCCGTAAAGTTCCCTAAATCTTCCATATTGGTGTCACTACGTAAGAATACAGGAATTTCGCCAATAGATTTATTAAAGTTAAGCTGAAAACTTTGCTCTAATTTTTTTACAAATTGAGGCTGAAGTTCCATTACTTTAATGGCATCATGAAGTTGAAAAAGACGGTCTAACTGGCATTGTTCAATTTCAGATTCATCTATATGATCTTTCCGCATTTCTTCCGCTTCAGCGAAAGTAGCTTTCAAATAATCCCAATATGAACCACTTTGCAAAGGCATAGGCTGGTTCATATGTGCCTTGAAGATTCCAAACGGAATTACAGAGCCATTCACTACATTGTTAGGGAACATCGCTTTTAATTGCCCTAAATTGGCTGCTTTAGGTCCGCAATAGATTCCAGAACTTTTGGCGTCAATCTCAGTTAAATTCAGCAGATCATTTTTTTCAATGTTTATCTTGTCGATAGGAACCGCAATTTTCGATTCTTTCTTGTCGGAAGATTTTTTGTCAAAAAGACCTTCTTCCTCGTCGTTCATATCATCGACTTCTTTTAGGATGATAGTTCCTTTGGGAGAAACGGCGTAAAAGACTTCTTCTCCTTCGTATGCTTTTAGTTCTTTAAAATTTTCAGCAGAAATCACACTGTTAGGAATACCTAGGTTACGCGCTAAAAGCTGCACGTGAGAAACTAAATTCCCTTCGGCTACTGTAGCAATTCCGGCCACGGGTTTTAAATCTGCTGGAGGTTTTTGAAAAACATAAATGTTATTGGGGTTCATCTCTATATCTTCATCTTCTACGATGATCAACTTTCCTTTAGCATAACCAGGATTAAGACCTCTGGCATCGTTGGGCTGCTTTAGGTTAAGCAGTGTATTAGAAAGTTTTGCTTCGTTCTTAATGAAATTGCTCAATTCACTTACCGTTTCTCCTAACTTTAAGGCGATAGAAGAACGTACGACATTGTCTGTAAATCCAATAATCTTAGGCTCAAATCCCGCGTAAATATTGATGTCGTCTTCATAGATAGCACTAATTAAAGAGGCGCTCCATTCTACCTGACTTCTTGCGGCACTTTCAATTAAGCCTAGCTCCTCAAGACTTGTGTTTTTAGAATTGCTTTGCAAAAGTTTACTTTCTATCTTGTTCCATTCCCACCACTCAATATAACCGGCACTTGCCGTAGCTTGTGCTAATACATAAACTTTATAAATTTGCTCCTGAAGGGTTTTTGGTTCCCATTTAGAAGCGTTTTTAAAAACAATCGCCTCTAAATCATTTAAAACATCTAACATTTGTAAACGATCTGACGAACTTTTTACCGTATAGATTTGTGTTCTAATGTCACACATTAAACTCGAGCTGTCTTCTAATAATTCGATGTTGGATAAAGAATCGATAGAAGTCGCGGCAAACTTTTCTAATTTTGTTCTTAGGTAATGCTCGGCTGGTAATACCTTGGCATCTTGGTTAAAACTCGAAAGATTAACGGGAGCGTAGAATGTCTTCATCGCTAGCGTTAATGAGTCTAAGTCTTTCTTAATATCTTCTTGCAGGTCTTTTTCGTGCTTTTTAGAAAAATCTTCCACCAATTGAATATCAGATTCTGTCGGCTGCCCGTGTATTTTAGTACGAATATCCATAAACTTAGGATTTTCTTCGGCGATGGTTTTACTCAGCGTTCTCATAATTTGCGCATGAGGAGTATCATCATTATGCGGAATCTCTAACGTAGATTGCTTAATAAGTAAAAAATTCTCTTGAAGCCTAGAATCGCTCGCTAAGAGCCAATTGTAAAAGTCTTTTCCCCACTCTTGTTCATCTTCAGACTGTACCGAACCTCTATAAAATTGAGCTCTACGCATAATCCAACCGTCATCTACTCGGTTGAGGTATTTATTAAGCATATATTGTTTTAACCTAGAATGATCTTGGGAAGCATCCCAAAAGTCATTCTTGTTGGTATATGCTAAAATATCTGCAAAAAAGAGATGATTCTTTTTATGAAGTTCTTCTATTTCGGCTTTATAGCTAGCATGTTGTATTCCGCCAATTTTATCGGGGCAAGGGTCTTTAGAATCTCTAGTAGTGCCATCGTCACAAAACCATTCTATTTTTTTGTAAGGACCGCGAATGAGTTCTTTATAATTCTCTATTCTGCTTTTAATTTCGTCATTAGAAACTTTTTGAGCGATAGAAATGGTCGTATGAGTAAAGGCTATAAAGGTAAGTGTGCAAACAAGTAGATGTTTAAACATATTATATGGTTAGGATTAGCTAAAATGGATTCATCAAAGCTAACTATAAGTTTTGTTAAAATAGTCCCAAAGAAATGTTTGAGGCATCACAAATTTAGAAGTCTAAGTTTTTTAGTTCTTTATAGTTACGCAATAATTTCTTAAGTAGAATTCCGTAAAGTAAAGCGTAAACGCCCCATAAAAATAATAGAAATAATAAAATAGAGATAACTCCAATTCCTATGATAACCAGCCAATTTATTTCTTCCAGATTTTCTGAAATACCGGGCGTATAAAGGAGGCTATAAATATAAAATAACATCATCGTAATGCCCGAAGATACCAACACGTAAATGATATAACACTTTACTACTTTCCTGGTTTTTAAAATATTTCTCATAAGTAGATAGGAAGAATCTGCCACAGAGATAGTTCGATATCTTTTATAGAAAAATACGACAAAACCAGCCGTAATTAAATAACTGATGATATAAATAACGATTGTAGCTGTCTTTAAGTGGATGTTGTCTACTTCTTGCCAGAACTGCTTGTCCATAAAAAAGACATTTAAGAGAATACCAAAGCTCAACTCGATAAGGCTAATGATAAAAATCCATTTCACTACAGAAGAAGACTTTTTAAGTAGCATTTTATAAAGCTGTTCTGCCTCAAAATGCGGAAGGTTCTCTTCCTGGTTTTTCCAATCTTTTTTTAATAATTCTAATCCGTCCATAACCTAAGCACTTAAGATATCTTTTAGTTTTTTCTTAACCCTGTTCATTTTCACTCTTGCATTAACCTCTGTAATACCTAATGTTTCTGAAATTATACTGTAATTTTTTCCTTCTAAATAGAGAAAGACTAAAGCTTTATCTATGTCGTTTAATTCTTTAATGGCAGCATACATAATTTTTAGTTGTTGCTCTGTAGTGTCGTCGTATTCCTCTGCTTTAATCTTAAAACTAAATTGATCTATGTCATGCGTATAAGGTTTTCGCTTTGACTTTCTATAAAGAGTAATAGCAGTATTTAAGGCCACCCGATACATCCATGTGCTAAACTTAGAGTCTCCCCTAAACTTGGGATATGCCTTCCAAAGCTGAATTGTAATTTCTTGAAAAAGGTCAAGGTGTGAGTTTTGATCGTAGGTATACATACGACAAATTTTATGCACAATATTTTGGTGCTCCTCTAGTAACTTAACAAACTTATGTTCGGTTTCCTTTTTCACTAATCTTAATTACAAATTATTAGTAGTTTTATTTTTGAAATGTTACAAATTAGGAGATAAATATTTCTAAAAAGTCGCATCTTTTATTTCTGGTAGACTAATTTTGTAGCAAATGCAATTTATGAATATACCTAATACTAAACAGCCAAGAATTGTTATTGTTGGCGGAGGTTTTGCCGGAATTCACCTATTAAGAAAACTAATTAAGACCAAAAAGTTTCAGTTAGTCTTAATAGATAAGCATAATTACCATTCTTTTCAGCCTTTGCTATATCAGGTTTCTACCTCTGGACTAGAACCAGATTCTATTGCTTATCCTTTACGGAAAATAATTACCTCTGTAGAAAATGCTTATTTTCGGTTAACCGAAGTAACCTCAATAGATGCTAAAAATAGCACCTTACATTCTACCATAGGGGAATTAACCTATGATTATTTAGTGATTGCCACGGGTTCTAAAACTAACTTTTTTGGCAATAAAAGCATAGAGAAAAATGGAATGGCCATGAAAACCATTCCCCAGGCACTAAATATTAGGAGTTTAATTTTACAAAACTTAGAGAAAGCGACGATCACAACTCATAAAGAAGAGCGAGAAGCTTTGCTAAATTTTGTGATTGCAGGAGCCGGACCTACCGGCGTAGAGTTAAGTGGTGCTATTGCTGAAGTGAGAAATAATATTGTCCCCAAAGATTATATAGATATACAACCTTCAGAAATAAAAATTCATCTTTTAGAAGGACTTGAGAGGGTGTTGCCGCCTATGAGTGAAAAGGCTTCCGCAAAAGCAAAAAAATTCTTGGAAGAGTTAGGCGTAGAGATTCATCTCAATACGATGGTAGAAGACTATGATGGGGAAGTTGTAAATACGAATAAGGGAGATCGCTTTAAAACTAAAACTTTTATTTGGAGTGCTGGAGTCACTGGAGCTCCCGTAAAAGGATTAAATGCTAATGCTTTGGTAGAAAGAGCCAATAGGTATAATGTAAATGTATTTAATCAAGTAGAAGGCTATGAAAACGTTTTCGCTATTGGTGATATTGCCCTTATGAAAAGCGAAAAATATCCTAAAGGACACCCTATGGTGGCGCAACCCGCGATTCAACAAGGAGAAAATCTAGCTAAAAATCTAATCAAGATTCAAAAAGGAGAAAAATTAAAACCTTTCAGCTATTTCGATAAAGGAACTATGGCGACCATAGGAAGAAATAAAGCAGTCGTAGATTTAAAACGATCTACTTTTGGTGGATTTTTCGCCTGGTTTATCTGGATGTTTGTCCACCTCTGGTTTTTAGTAGGCTTTAGAAATAGAATTGTGACCTTCTTTAACTGGACCTACAATTATATTAATTTTGATAGGGCAGCAAGATTAATCATTAGACCGTTTAGAGGAGGAGTAAAAAATGAAGACTTGGTAAATCCCCCAGAAGAGGAAGAGGAGGAATAGTTTAACGTAAGGTTGGTGAAGTTTAGAGAGGTTTAATATCTAAGAAACAATTTTCTCTCAGCTATTGGATTCAGATTTTTTTTTTACGGAAATAAACCTAACCAAGGTTTTTACTTTTTTGAGTCCGTAGATACTCAATACCGAAATACAAGCAGGCGTTCCCAAACCGCCACCGTAACCGTTAAAAAAGCTACTGGCATTGAGGTAGAGCATGCTAAAAATAATTCCAGCTAAAGCGACCTCTAGGTAATACGGAAGAATTTTCTTGCTGACCATCCCTACAAAAGAGGCTCCAAAAAATACGACGGGAAGATGAAAGTTGAGGTCTTCAGATAGAATCTGAGGAAAGAAATAAAATCCCAAAGCTAAAATTAAGCTAGGGAAAGCGGAAGCTTTCACAGGTTCTATCCCTAATTCTCTGGTGAGACCATAAGGAATTACCGCACCTAAAATTCCGAAAAGAAGATACAAGACGATTTCCATTACTTAAAAAAGAGATAAGTTAAAAAATAAGAGATGGCTACTCCCACAAAAGCTAAAGTTCCCAGTTTTCCTCCAAAACCTTTTAATCGGTTGGTTGAAATGCAAAAATAGATCCCGCTAACCAATCCGGCGAAAGCTATAAAAAGATAATGATGTTCTAAAAAAGCCTGGCCCATGCCTATAAAAGAACCGCAATAAATGGCCGTACGAATAGACTGCCCTTTATGCGGAGAAGGAAAATTTTTAGGGACAAGTGCGCCAATAACACCTACCAAAGCCGAACTGATTACAGCGCTTAAGCCTAAACCAATATAAAGGTAAGTAGTAGCTAAAGCTCCCAGCATGACCGCGAATACGAGATACCAAGCTCCTAATTTTAGTTTCTTATCTTTTTGGAAGAGATACAAATAGCCAATAGATACCAAAAACATAATAAGCATGGTAAATAGGCTAGCGTAGACTAGATTTTTCTCTTCGGTGATGATGTGATAAAGAAAGAGCAAATGAATCACAAAAATGGACAACAGCGGTAAAATATAAATATGTTCTTTACGGAAGTATTTGATGATGTTTGCTTTTTTAGGTGCTGCAAAGATGAGTGTTTTCCTATACAAAAACCAAAAAAAAAGAATTACAATTCGTACCTTAAATTCTACAATTGAGTTTTTTCTTTTTTTAAAGTTTCTACTTTTAAAAGATATTTGCCTTGTAATTGATGAATTCATGAGCCTACGACATCTTAGAATATTATTTAGAATCTCTATAGGAGTTACCTTAATGATTCTTTTGTTGGAATTTTTCTTTACAGGCCTTGATTATGAAGTATGGCTTGATGCAGAAAAGATTTTCGTTCAGTTTTTGTATTGCTTTGTGATTACGCTTTTCAATTTTGTCTATTTTGTGTGGTTAGAAAAAAAATATGATTGGCATACCGAAAGCAGAAAACGCTTTGTTATAGGAGTAGTGGGCTCTACTTTTGTGAGTTTGTTTGCTTTTGGAGTTTGTAGGATGATTCATGTAGTTTTGATTGAACAAAGTATTTCTTTTGCTGAATTTTTTCAAAGTGAAACGCCGAACAGGTATTTGCTCCCATTCCTACTGGCGGTAATCGTTAGTTTGTTCTTGCATGCGGCTTATTTTTATAAAGCGATTCAGGAGAGTAAAGTAACCGAACAAAAATTAATTGCAGGAACGGCATCGGCGAAATTTGATGCGTTAAAGAATCAATTAGATCCGCATTTTTTATTCAATAGCCTTAATGTGCTTACTTCGCTTATCGAAGAAAATCCTATAGCGGCGCAAGATTTTACCACTTCGCTTTCTAAGGTTTACCGTTATGTGTTGGAGCAAAAAAACAAGGAACTCGTAAGTGTAGAGGAAGAGCTGCAGTTTGCAAAACGCTATATAGGATTGCTGGAAATGCGTTTTGAAGATAGTATACAATTTCAAATTCCAGAGAGATTTTTAAAACCGGAGGCTAAGATTGTTCCCTTATCGCTGCAGCTACTATTGGAAAACGCCGTAAAACACAATGTGGTTTCTCAAGACCAACCTTTAGAAATTTCCATAACGGAAGAAAGAGGGTTTTTGGTAGTTAAAAATAACCTACGAAAGAAGAATATACTAGGGAAGAGCTCTGGTTTTGGGTTGCAAAACATTCAGCAACGCTATGCTTTATTAACTTCCCGAAAGATGTTCATAGAGCAAGACAAAGCTTCTTTTATAGTGAAGTTACCTATGTTAACCAAGCAAGTCAAAATTATTAAAGAACCTATTTATACCGAAGGACAGATGAGTAATAGAGAAAAATTAGAACGTGCACAAGAACGAGTGAAAAAGGAAAAAGCTTTCTTCGGAAACTTAACGGCTTACGCTATTGTGATTCCTTTTTTGTTTTTCGTTAACTGGATGAGTAATGGATTGGAAGTACCGTGGTTTTTATTTGCGGCAACCGGTTGGGGAATAGGCTTGTTCTTTCATTATGTGGAAGCTTTTGATCACAATCCATTATTTGGAAAAAATTGGGAGCAGCGAAAGATTAAACAGTTTATGGAAGAGGATGATTTTAATAACTTATAACTTATAATTTATAAAAGATGGAAACCAACAAAGAAATGCGTTACTACGAAGCAAAGAAACGCGTAAAAGAGATAAAGGACTTTTACGTACATTTAGCCACTTACATGGCAGTAATAGGTTTTTTAGCCTTTTTAAACTTTAAAGATGGTTTTCAGGAATACCCTTGGTTTTTATGGCCTGCAGCGGGCTGGGGTGTAGGATTAGCTTTTAATGCTGCAAGTGCGTTTAGAATTAATCCTTTTTTTAATAAAAACTGGGAAAAGAAGAAAATCGCACAATACATGCAAGAAGAGGAAGAAGCGCCTCAACAACGCTGGGAATAAATAAAGAAACTCATGAAAATAATTATTATTGAAGATGAAAAGGCATCTGCGAGAAAATTACAGCGAATGCTTAGTAAAATGGGGCTAGAGGTAAACACGGTTTTGCATGCGGTAAATGAATCGATATCTTGGTTGTTAAAAAACCCGCATCCCGATCTTATCTTTTTAGACATTCAGCTAAATGACGGCCTTTCTTTTGAAATCTTTGAAGAAGTTAAAGTAGATAGTGCTATTATTTTTACCACCGCTTACGATGAATATGCCTTAAAAGCTTTTAAATTAAATAGCGTAGATTATTTATTAAAGCCCATAGATCAAGAAGAGTTGGAGCAAGCTTTTGAGAAGTTTAAACAAAAACACGAACAACATGGGACTACTCATTTACCCTTAGCGGAATTAAAAAACATCTTGAGTCAGCAGCAAGAAAAAACCTATAAAAGAAGATTTATTACCAAAGTAGGTCAGCATTTAAAAATGTTCCCGGTAGAAGCTATTTCTTGCTTTTATAGTGAAAATAAAGGTACATATTTACAAACGATGGAAGGTAGAAATTACCTCGTAGATTACACCATAGAAAGTTTGGAAGAAGGTTTAGACCCCGATTACTTTTTTAAAATAAGTAGAAAATATATAGTGAATATTCACGCCATTAAAGATATGCTGAGTTATACCAATAGTCGGGTGGAGCTAAAGCTGAAGAATTTTGAGAATCATAAAGTGATAGTGAGCCGGGAGCGCGTCAAAGACTTTAAAGAATGGTTAGCTCAATAATGAGCTTAATCCTCTAATCGATTCTCATTAAAAGTAGATGGCAGTAATTGCGGAATGAATTTGATAAGAATAGGCAAGAGAACACTTCCTCCTGGCATAATAAAAATGGCCAAAGAAGGTATAGATTTACATATATCTAGCAATTGATTTTTTACTTTCATACGCTCTTCGTCGGTTAAGTTCTTGTGGGTGGACTTAGAAAGCAGGACCACCAATTCTTTGCTTTCGAGCAACTCTCTAATAAGTCGGTTTTTATTTCTAAGCACCAACAACTTCACCATACGGTTAGAGTTTTTATATAGGTTGTTAAGTGCATTTGAATGTTGAAAGTAAGTAATCTGATTTTTGAATTCCGTAAAGAAAGCTCTCATTTCTACTAAGGACGTATCGATAATACTGTTTTCTAGACCTAATTGATTTCCTAGTTTTTTAATAAAGTCAACTTCTTCCTTTTCTATTTTTTCGTCGCTATAAACAGTGACGCAAGCCAAGTCGATGAGGTAATATTTTTCTAAAAGATCATTGGTGAGCTGAGCGTCGTAATGATATTCTTTATCAAGATCTAATTTATGAAACCTAAAAGAACTTTTAAGCACTTGCAAAATCAAGTTGTCATATTTGGTCTTTTCTTTTTTGGCGGTAAAAGACTGGTACACTACTCCAGCAACCATATTTTCAAACTCTTGCAAGTAGATATGAATGTCCTCTTTTTTTCTAAGAAACTCCTGAAATGCCAAAACATCTATAAAAAGTAGCGCATTGGTAATCAAATGGCTAAAATTCTTTTTGATAATGGAATTGTTGATCTGAATTCTTTCTTGTAATATTTTCTCTAGCTTCTCTTCTGGAGAGATCTTTAGCTTTAAGAACGTAAACGGAGAGGCGCTTTTTTTCTCTATTTGCGTATAAAACAACACAATCTCTTCTACTGCTTTTTCTAGAGGTAATTCTGGATGTTGCGAAGTGAAGATATATAACAATGAGTCGAACATATTGATTTTCGTCAACTCCTCTGTGGTGTACTTTAGGTTGGTTTTTTGTAGGGGAGATACCGTTTTAATGCTATTGGCGTAAATAAAGCCACTAGCTCTAAGTTGTTGGTAAAAGGTAGTTTCAGAAAAGCTAAAATGCGCTTGTTCTTTATCTAGGTAGCGAAGGTATTTTTTAATCCAGCCAGAAGCAGAAGGGTTCATGTAGTTATTTTAGTGCAAAGATAAAATTTTATCAACTTTAAAAACCAAATCGTTTTGTTTTTCGTAAGTATTGGTGAGCGAGCTTTAAAAACTAGAAGATTAGGGTTTTTAAAAATTGCTATGAAAATTAAGTTAGGTTTTTGAGTTTTTTAGTTAGTTGAAAAAAGCCCTTCAAGAAATTGAAGAGCTTTTTGATATAATTATGTTTAGGAACTAGCTATTTTTAACCATTCCTAAGGTATATAATTGTTCCATCGTAGGTGTTTTACTACCTCCTTTAGGTTCTAGTGTAATTCCAAATGCTTGAGACAAATTATTGTTTTCTAACATAAAAATTTTGTTTTCATCTTCCGTAAAGCTAGATAACATCCCAATACTGGTAGGGGTAAGCGGCTCTAAAGTCAACGACCAAACTTGATATTCTTTACCTTCTGGTGGCGTTGGTAAATTCTTAGCATCTATATAAACCTTTTTGGTTTCTTGATCCCAATGTACGGTTGCGTATGCTTCAGGTGCAACTTCTTGTCCGTCAAGCGGAACAGTTACTATATTCTTGTCTCTAAATATGGCGAGTAATTCCTCTTTCTTTTCCGCGGAAGCTTTAGTATCATTAATTTGCTGCTCCATTTGCGATTTCTGAGCATTGACTACATTTAGATTCTCACGCAATTGATTGCGGTCGTTTAATACCGAAAACAGTCCTATAAGCAGGGCAATACTTGCTGCCCAACCAAGGTAGAGTACAATATTTGTTTTCTTTTTCTCTCGATGAATCGGAATTGTTTTAGGATTATCTTCTAAATGCAGCTTATTTTTTATAATCGCAAACAATTTGGTAGGATTATAAGGCGCCACAGAAGAGGAGAGTTGATCTAGAGAATTTTCTATTTCCTCTACTTCTTTCTCAATTTCGGGATGTTTCTTTAACTCCGTACTTACCTCTTTGGACTCTTCCTCGGTTAAAGCACCACATATATAGAGTTCCAAAACGCCTGACGATATGTATTCTTGTATATTCATTACTTTACTAAAATATCTCTAAGTGATTGAATGCAGTTTCTACTTCTTGTTTTAATGGTTCCCAAAGGCGTGTCTAGCTCTTCTGCTGTTTCTGCCTGCGTATAACCTTTAAAATAGAGAAGCTCAATAATTTGTTCACAATAAGGTTTTAACGCTTTAATGTATTTTTTGATTCCAATGGCATCTACCCGATTGGAGAAACTGCTCTTGTCTTCTAATATATCTACGAAAAAGTCGGCGGTTAAGTTTTTTTTACTGTTCTTAAAAGCCTTAGATCTTGTTTTATCTATCGCAGAATTTCTTGCAATATTAAGCGCCCAAGTAAAAAATCTGCCTTTTGATGGATTATAAGCCTCTGCGTTGTTCCAAATTTTAATGAAAACATCTTGCAAAATCTCTTCTGCAATATGTTGATCTCTTATTATATTGTAGATAACACCAAATAAACTTTCTGAGTAGCGTTCATAAATACGTTCGAAAGCTTTGGGGTTTTTGTTTTGTAACTCGGCAATGAGTCCATCTGGTTGCATACGCGGGTATTAAGATTGATAAGGTATAAATGTAGTGATTTTTTCATAAAAAAAAGGCTACATTTATATTGTAGCCTTAATTAATTGGTAATTTATAGGGAAGGTAGGTCCTACTTCTCTAACATAAAAGTTCTGGTAGTTTTGTTATAAGGACCGTCAATAAGGTTCCCGTCTGCATCTAATAACTCAAGTTCTACGGTGTTTTCTCCCATTGGTAAACCTCCCATTACGTAAGGTACCCAATCGTCTAACATAAATTCTTGTCCGTTAATAGTAGCTCTTACTTGATTAGCATCTGTAGCAAGGTCTGTATTAACTAAAAAGAAATCTAACATTACTTTTTGAGTGTCTTCTCCTTTATAGGTTCCTTTTGGTCTACTATAGAACATATGTGGAGCTTCAAAATCTACTTCCATCATTTGATCTTCACTAGGTTCTCCTACAGAGAATTTTTTAACTACAAAAGAGTTTTCGTTTTTCACCGCTTCATGGTATGATCTAGATAAAAAAGCAATCATTACGTGATCTCCTTGATCTAAAGTTTTAGAAAACTTAGATTCATAGTGAGCAGAGTAAGGCTCATTATCTAAAATAAAGTGAATATGTTGTCCTTTAGCTGAAGAAGCTAACATATTAGGCTGCTCTGGCTCTGTTTGTGCACCTAGCTCATAATTTTCAACTTCAAAATTAAATTCGATGTCTTTCTTAGATTGCTTAGTTTCTGTGGGAGACTTCAACTTTAAACTCGCATCTGCAAACTCAGGTGAACCTTCCAGTTTGGTCAATGTGATTTTTTGTTGCTTCTGAGCTTCTTCTGGGGTTGAAGTCATCTCAGTTTCTGTCTTTTTTTCTTCTTTTTTGGTATCGTTTTTACAAGAAGTTGCAAAAATTAAAGCGATAGCCGATAAAATTAAACTTGTTTTTTTCATGGTTAATGTGTTTATTTAGAGATCTAATTTAAGGGGTTATTTTTTGATGACCATAATTTTTAAAAAAGCTTAACATAGTTTTAGACTTTAGGGTAGAATATAGACGCTTATGGATGTTTTTTTAACACTAAAAAAAAAATAGAAATTATTTTTAAGTTAGATTTGTGAGACTGAAAACTTGTTGTATATTTGCCCGCAGTTTAAAAAGCATAACTGCTTTGGTAATTATAAATAAGATATTCAACGAAGATTAAAGATATTTTAAGATGAAAAGAACGTTTCAACCCTCGAAGAGAAAAAGAAAAAACAAGCACGGTTTTAGAGAGCGTATGGCAAGTGTAAATGGTCGTAAAGTGCTTGCTAGAAGAAGAGCTAAAGGTAGAAAGAAACTTTCTGTGTCTTCAGAAAACAGACATAAACACTAATGCATTTTATTAGTTGTTAAATATTAAAGGTGTTGCCATTGCGTAACGCCTTTTTTTATACCCAATAGTACCGTGTTTTTATAAGTATCATAAAATTAAGCCATTGTAATGCCTAAAAATAATAACCTCAAGAGTATTTTAATTATTGGTTCTGGGCCAATTGTTATTGGACAAGCCTGCGAATTTGATTATGCAGGAACTCAAGCTTTACGTTCTTTAAGAGAAGATGGAATAGAAACTATTCTCATCAACTCTAATCCTGCAACTATTATGACCGACCCAACCATGGCCGATCATGTATACCTAAAGCCTTTAACGACAAAGTCGCTTATAGAAATCTTAAAAGAACATCCACAAATTGATGCCGTTCTACCTACCATGGGAGGGCAAACTGCATTGAACCTTTGTATTGAAGCCGATGAAAAAGGAATTTGGAAAGATTTTGGAGTGAATCTTATTGGTGTAGATATTAATGCCATTAATATTACTGAAGATCGAGAGCAGTTTAGAGAGTTGATGTTGAAAATTGGGGTAGGAATGGCTCCTCAAGCGACAGCTACTTCATTTCTAAAAGGAAAAGAAATCGCTCAAGAATTTGGTTTTCCTTTGGTAATTAGAGCCTCTTATACCTTAGGTGGAGCAGGAGCAAGTATTGTATATAAAGAAGAAGACTTTGATGACTTATTAAGTAGAGGATTAGAAATTTCTCCTATTCACGAAGTCATGATTGATAAAGCCTTAATTGGCTGGAAAGAATATGAGTTAGAATTACTTCGAGATAAAAATGATAACGTGGTTATTATTTGTACCATCGAGAATATGGATCCCATGGGAATCCATACGGGAGATTCTATTACCGTGGCGCCAGCGATGACCTTAAGTGATGATACCTTCCAAAAAATGCGAGATATGGCGATCAAGATGATGCGCAGTATTGGTGATTTTGCTGGAGGTTGTAACGTACAATTTGCGGTTAGCCCAGATGATAAAGAAGACATTATCGCGATTGAGATTAATCCGCGTGTTTCTCGTTCTTCCGCTTTAGCGTCTAAGGCAACAGGATATCCTATTGCTAAAATTGCTGCAAAACTTGCCATTGGCTACAACTTAGACGAATTAGATAATCAAATTACTAAATCAACTTCGGCTTTATTTGAACCGACTTTAGATTATGTGATCGTAAAAATACCACGTTGGAACTTCGATAAATTCGAAGGTTCTGATAGAACGCTAGGACTCCAAATGAAATCTGTTGGAGAAGTGATGGGGATTGGACGTTCGTTCCAAGAAGCGTTACAAAAAGCAACTCAATCTTTAGAGATTAAACGTAATGGTTTGGGAGCCGACGGAAAAGGTTACAAGGATTACGATCAAATTATTCAGAAATTAACTTATGCCAGTTGGGATCGCGTATTCGTGATTTATGATGCGATACAATTGGGAATTCCGCTAAGTAGAATCCACGAAATCACCAAGATTGATATGTGGTTCTTAAAGCAATACGAAGAGTTATTATCTCTAGAAAAAGAAATTTCTAATTACACCATAGACAATCTAGACAAAGACTTGTTGTTGGAAGCAAAGCAAAAAGGTTTTGCCGATCGCCAAGTGGCTTATATGCTAGGATGTTTAGAAAGTGAAGTTTATAACAAACGCGATGAACTCAACATTAACCGCGTCTATAAATTGGTAGATACCTGTGCGGCCGAGTTTAAAGCGCAGACTCCTTATTACTATTCTACGTTCGAAAATGAGGTAGAACGTCCAGATGGAACGAAATACACCGATAACGAAAGCGAAGTAAGTGACAAGAAGAAGATTATCGTTTTAGGTTCTGGTCCTAACCGTATTGGGCAAGGAATTGAGTTTGATTATTGCTGTGTGCACGGAGTTCTCGCTGCCGCGGAATGTGGCTACGAAACCATCATGATTAACTGTAATCCTGAAACGGTTTCAACCGATTTTGATATCGCTGATAAGCTTTATTTTGAACCCGTATTTTGGGAACATATCTACGATATCATCCGTCATGAAAAACCAGAAGGGGTGATTGTTCAGCTAGGTGGGCAAACCGCTTTAAAGTTAGCTGAAAAATTAGACCGCTACGGAATAAAAATTATGGGAACCAGCTATGAAGCCCTAGATTTAGCGGAAGATCGCGGAAGTTTCTCTACCTTATTGCAAGAAAATAACATTCCTTACCCAGAGTTTGGAACTGCCGAAAATGCAGACCAAGCCCTAGCGCTTGCCGATGAATTAGATTTCCCTATTTTAGTACGTCCGTCTTATGTGTTGGGAGGACAGGGAATGAAAATTGTCATCAATAAGCAACAGTTAGAAACGCACGTAGTAGATTTATTACGCAGCATTCCTAATAATAAAC
The DNA here is from genome assembly GCF_031085155.1 of Mesonia profundi. Classification (GTDB taxonomy): domain Bacteria; phylum Bacteroidota; class Bacteroidia; order Flavobacteriales; family Flavobacteriaceae; genus Mesonia; species Mesonia profundi. The sequence goes on from NZ_JAVHUL010000022.1 coordinate 37,049, forward strand.
TTTTGCTAGATCATTATTTAGACGGAGCTATAGAAGCGGAAGCAGATGCGATTTGCGACGGAGAAAATGTGTATATCATAGGAATTATGGAACATATTGAGCCTTGCGGAATTCACTCGGGAGATTCAAATGCTTTACTACCTCCTTTTAATTTGGGAGATTTAGTACTTCAGCAAATAAAAGATCACACGCATAAAATTGCTTTAGCCTTAAAAACGGTAGGATTGATTAATATTCAATTTGCAATTAAGGACGAAGAAGTATTTATCATAGAAGCCAATCCTAGAGCTTCTAGAACGGTACCTTTTATCGCTAAAGCTTATGGAGAACCTTACGTAAACTATGCGACTAAAGTGATGTTAGGCGAAAATAAAGTAACCGATTTTACTTTTAACCCGCAATTAAAAGGCTATGCCATTAAACAACCGGTATTCTCTTTTGATAAATTTCATAATGTAAATAAACAATTAGGTCCAGAAATGAAAAGTACAGGAGAAAGTATCCTCTTTATCGATAGCCTAAGGGACGATGATTTTTACGACTTATACGCCCGTAGAAAAATGTACTTGACCAGTTAAGAAAAATACAGTTTTATAAATTTAAAAAGGACGCCTTGGGGTGTCCTTTTTTGTTTTTAAAGAATCTCGACTTGTATTTTAATAGATGCTCAGCATCAAAAAAGCTATGTTAAAAGCAAACTTATAAAACTTGTGTTTTTAATCACTTAGAGGGAAGATTTTAAAGTTCTTCTCTTTGGGAAGCCTTGCCTGAATAGTACGGAGAGGATTTAGTATGAGATGTATGAGAACCCGGGTAGAAATCTATAATGCGTATCGCAAAACATTTACCATCAGCGCTACCCCAATCGCGATTCCAAAACTCAGTAAAGTGCCAATAAGAATATATTCGGTGAGTTTGCGGTCTTTAGATTGAGTGAGGTCGCTAAAGCGAAAGATAGATTTAGCGGCAATTAAAAAACCAACGCCTTCCCAATGTTGTGTAATGATAAAGACATAAACCAATAAGCGTTCTAAAATACCTATATATTTCCCAGCGTTGTTGAGGGATTCGTCTTCTTCTATTTCCGTTTTTGGAGTGTATACAGAAATTAGGGTTTTAATGCTAATAGAAGCAGGATTAGTCACCAAAAATGCTCCCAAGAGGTAAAGCCAGAGTTCATTGGGGATGTCTATGAACTCTATGTTTCCTTTGCATACGAACGCAATCACGAAGATGACAATAAGGTGTAAGGCTTGATCTATAAAAAATAAGTATCGCTTATTTCGTTCGTTCTGTAAAGTTAATTTTGCGGCATCTATCATAAGGTGAGTTCCACCAACAATCAGCGGAATGTACCACAGGCTAAAATCCCACATAAACAAATAGCTTAAACCTATATGAACCAGGATATGGAAATACAGTTTTGGCGAAGCTAACTTCCGGCGTTCTTTATCTTTTACCCAACTGTAGGGCTGAAAAAGAAAATCTCCCAAAAAATGCGCGAATAAGAGTTGCAGTGCCAATAGCATATTATAGAATAGATTTTATTTTATGAGAAAATACCTCATTAAAAGCTTTGAGCTCTTCCCAAAAGGCTCTTTTTTGACGCTCGCTTACCGTATTTTGTTTAATACCAATAAGAGCACCGAGTTCCTCCTGGTTATGTCTAGGATTTTCCATGGTTAGTTGAATTACTTCCGCCGAATTGATCGTCCAATAATCCATCGCCATTAAGGTCAATTGAAAATAAGTATTTAATTCTTTATCTAAAAATTCTTGTCCTGTTTTTATGGCGAGATTGGTTTTCTCTTTCTTTAAATTTTCAAAAATTTCCCCAGAGCGAATAAAGGCAGAACCGTTAGATTCACTTATTTTAGGAGTCTCAAAAGTCTTTTCTCCTATTCCAATCGCCATTCTAACATCCAAATTTTTAATCGTCTTGATCACCGCTTTTAAATAAACGGCACTCCAAAAAGCTTGCGAGGGATCTTCAATTTCTACTTGAAAACTATCTCCTCTAAAAATCTCCCAAAGCGATTTTTGCGGCTGAAGCACGCCCAGTGCATAACGCAACTCACTTAGGTATTCTTCTGGATTGTGCTTGCTTCTGGAAGCTACAATATCTCCTGTAATTATACTTGTCATATTCAAATATCGTTATTTAAAACGATATATGCAATTATCGCTTAATTAAACGATAAATGTAGTTATCGTTTTTTAAGACGATAATCGCTAGTGGTTCAGGAAAAGCTTTAGTATTAACTAGGTAAAGAAATTGAAATGTTTATTTTTGGAGAAGTACTTTTCTTATACCAATTATATAGCTCATTTTGAGGTTTAATCGGTATAATAGTTTAGAATCAATTTCATGATAAAAGAATTCACCCTAGTTTTTGCCGCTTTATATGGTGGTTTGGCCATAATATTTGGCGCATTTGGAGCGCATGCGCTTAAGAAAATATTCAATCAAGAACAATTAACCAGTTTTGAAACCGGCGTTAAATACCAAATGTACCACGCCATTGTATTGTTAATTATAGGAGTTCAGTTTCCTTTGGTGAATACGCTAGAAGTATTCATGGTTTGGTTATTTATTCTGGGAACCTTTCTCTTTAGTTTTAGTATTTATGGCCTCTGTATTACTTCCGCGAAGGGAAATAAAATCAAAGCCTTAGGGCCTATAACACCATTAGGAGGATTACTCTTGGTAGCGGGTTGGGGCTGCATGCTTATCTATTTTCTTTCTTATGGAAAACTCTTATAATAAAAAAACCACCTTGATGAAAGGTGGTTCTTACTATTTTGCTTGATAATTTTTATCGGCTTAGGACTATAATCTGAACGCTTTTGCCACCATCGGTAGACTTCCAAACTTGATTTTTCTTTTTATCGCTTACGATAATCCAAGTTTTGTTAAGTGCGGACTTATCTTTTGCATCTTCATCTTCATTTTTAATGATGATATAGCCCTCATTCAATTCATATTTGAAGCTACTTTCGTCAATAAAATCATTCTGAAACACGTTATAGCTTATATTCTTGGTTCCTTTTCCATTTTTCTTAAACTCGATGCTTCCAATGTTTTGTGCCGAAGTATTTTGTCCTTTGTTATTCACCACTTCGTACTTATCAATATTCCAGGTATTCACAATATTTGGGGAGCAGCTAAAAAGACTGATGCTCACAGCCAATAGTAATAAATTTCTTTTCATATATAATTGTTATTTTTTTTAATATAACAAAAGTACGATTGCAAACCCATATTTTTATAGAGGTTTAACTTTTAAGGGAGTATTACTCGGTATTTTTGTAGTTCATCTAAATAATTTTTGGACGAAAAATCAGTTTCATTAAATTCTTGATGCCTGTGTCCTTTCATCTTAATACGTTTTAAACATTTTAAGAAGCGTCGTATTTCGTTTTCATTATCCAGAATAAGTCCAGGAACCTTCACTGTATTACCATGGTCATCTTTGGCCACCATGGTAATGTAAGAAGAATTACAATGCTTCACCTCACCTGTTTGTATGTCTTCGGCTTCCACTCTAATCCCAACTACCATCGACGAATTTCCTACATAATTCACAGATGCTCTCATTGTCACTAATTCGCCAATTTCTATGGGATTTAAAAAATCTACCGTATCTACACTGGCGGTCACGCAATACGCTCGGCTATGTTTAGAAGCGCAAGCAAAAGCGATTTGATCTAGCAGTGACAAAATATGACCTCCATGAATTTTCCCATTAAAATTAGAGTGGGAGGGAAGCATTAATTCGCACATCACGATTTGAGATTCTTCCACATTTCTAAATTCTATACTCATAATTGTTTCATTTGGGCGCATCCCTAACGGGTCGGGCTTTACGCTATATCTTTTCTATAGTTCTGCTATCGCAGAATTATAAAAAAGGATACCGCTGCAATCCCTTGCGCATTATTTTTTGTTAATTAATTCGATTGGATTATCGCTTAGTTCTATCTTCTAAAATGTGGAGAATGAGAAAGTTCTACTCCGGTGATAAAATGTTTGGTGTCACCCCAAAAAATGAAAGTTCCATACCTTTCTACATAAGTGACTTCTATATATTCTCCTTGATACGTATTAAGCTTCTCGATCACCTCTCCTTCTTGGTCTAAGACCGAAAAACTAAAAATTTGAGCGCCACTAATTCCTTGACTAATCTCACCTTCCCAAGTTTTTACCACTACGCCACGATTACTAAATTTGATAAGTTCTCCTGCTCGTGTCCCTTCACTATAGGGCACAAAATAGATAAAGGAATAAAAAGCGATAGCGACTAAGGCTATACCTAGCAATATATAAATAAGTGTTTTTTTCATCTTTTTGTATTAGGAGTCGTCTCCTTCTGTAAGGTTGACTAATTTTTGATCTATTTGTTTACTGGCTTTTGCACCAAGTTTTTTGAGTTTTTCTACGCGACGAATCAAGTTTCCTTTTCCCGTAAGCTTTTTCATAGCGGTGTCGTAACTGCCTTGTACCGTTCCTATTTGCCGGCCTAACTTTAATAACTCCTCGGTTAAGTTAGTAAAAGAATCGTACAATGCACCTGCCTGGGTAGCAATTTCAATCGCATTTTGTTTTTGCTTTTCATTTTGCCACATACTATCAATGGTTTTTAAAACCGCAAGTAAGGTGGTAGGCGTAACGATAATAATGTTTTTATCAAAAGCATCGTTGTATAATTGAGGGTATTCATTAGAAGCAATGGCAAAAGCCGCTTCAATGGGAATAAAAAGCAATACAAAATCTGGACTTTCCATTTGGTAAAGCTGATGGTAGTTCTTTTTACTCAACTCGTCCACTCGCTTTTTTACCGAAATCAAATGATTCTTTAAGTGCATAGGCTTTTGAGTCTCGTCCTCTTCGTTCATATAGCGCTCGTAAGCATTGAGAGAAACCTTGGCATCAATAATCATTTTCTTTTCTCCTGGTAATTTGATCACCACATCGGGCATGACGCGTTTTCCTTCTTCGGTGGTAAAGCTTTGCTGCACAAAATACTCGCTGTCTTTTTGAAGTCCGCTGCGCTCCATGACTCTTTCTAAAATCATTTCGCCCCAATTCCCCTGCATTTTAGTGTCTCCTTTTAAAGCTTTGGTGAGGTTGGTAGCTTCTTCACTAATCTTCAAATTTTGTTCGTTAAGAAATTCGAGTTGTTTTCCTAATTCGGCGTGTCTTCTTAACGAGTTTTCGCTATTTCGGTCTACTTTTTCTTCAAAAACCTTAATTTTTTCTTGCAGCGGATTTAAAATATTTTGAATATTCTCTTTATTCTGAAGTGTAAACTTCTCTGATTTCTGCTCTAGAATTTTATTGGCCAAGTTCTCAAATTCCTTTTGAAATTTTTCTTGCAGTTGTTCTACTTCATTTTTTTGCTCTTCACTTCGCTGCTTTAAGTTTTCAAACTCTACATTCTTCCGCGTTAGCTCATTTTTAAAGAAATCTTTTTCACTTCTAATCTCCTCGCGATCTCTTCCGATTGCTTTAATTTCCTGCTGCATTTCCGCTTTAAGCGCTAAAAAATAAGTTTCAGATTTTTGCTGTTGCTCTTTTAAAGCATTCATTTCAAGTTCTTTTTGCTTGCCGAAACTTTCTAACTCTTTCGTCTTGCCGCTACTTTTTAGATGCTTCACCAAGACCCCTAATATAATTCCGCTAAGAAAAATAAAAAGTCCGGCAATGATAAGAAGATGAGATTCTTGCATGGGATTCTAGTAATAAATCCTCCAAATATACGGATAAGCTTCTCTAAGTTAAAAAACTTAACTCTTAATTTTGAAGCTTTTGCTTACCGCATCAAACTGAATAAGATCGCTAGGAAAAAGATGCTCTAAGTGCTTTTCTTTAATGAGATTCTCTGGCGTTAGCTGAATGACTTTTCCGCCATTTACCAATATAATCTGATCACACAATTGCAAGGCTAAATCGATTTCATGAGTGGCAAAAACAATGGCTTTTTGAGTGGTTTTGGACAGCTTTTGAAGCAATTTGAGAACGAATGCTTTGTGATACAAATCTAGATGGGTGGTAGGTTCGTCTAAAATAATAAGCGGGGTATCTTGGGCAAGTGCTCTGCCAAGCATCACTTTTTGCAACTGTCCGTCACTTAAACTGCTACATTTTCTATCTGCTAAATCTTGAAGATCTATTAAATCTATGGCTTGCTGAATAGCGTCTTTATCTATCTTGCTTAAAACTCCTAACCAGTTGGTGTAAGGATGTCTTCCCAAGGTCACCAATTCTTTTACGCTTAGGTTTTTTGAAAAATGCGTCTCGGTAAGAACGATGCTTATGATTTCTGAAATTTCTTTTGCTGAAATTTTTTCTAAAGAAAGATCTTCCAAAAAGACTTCTCCAGAGATAGCATCCAATTCTTTGGTGATGGTTTTTAACAAGGTAGATTTCCCCGATCCATTCACGCCAATCACTGCAATCAATTCTCCTGGGTGGATGTTGATCTCTATATTTTTTGCTACCAACTTATCGTCGTAACCTATAGTTAAGTTACGCGTAGATAAAATGGAAGTAGAAGCTTGCTTTTCCATACTTAAAACAGGAGTTTCTTTTTTCTTACCAAGAGCCAAATTACTACGGGCGCGCCAATTAGAGAAGTGATGGCATTGATGGGAAGGGTGAGTCCGCTACCCGGCAGTTGTGCAATGCTGTCACAAAGGAGCATTAAAATGGCACCGCCAATCAATACTGCGGGCACTAAAATTAAGTGGTTGCTGCTAGGAATTATTTGACGCACTAAATGCGGAACGGCTAATCCTATAAATGCAATGGGACCTGCAAAGGCTGTAATGCTTCCGGCGATTAAACTGGTAGCCAAAATAACTAAAAAGCGATTCCGTCTTAGATGCGTACCTAAACTTTTCGCATAGTGTTCTCCTAATAACAGAGCGTTAAGGTTTTTTATACAAAAGATGCTGAGAATAATTCCGCTAAGCCAAAAAAGGAATAAAATTCCTACTTCTACCCAAGAGAGATTACCCAAGCTTCCAAACGACCAAAAAACGTATTGTTGGAGCTGTTGCGAGGAACTAAAATAGGAGAGTACACTCACGACGGCAGCGGTTAAACTAGCAAACATCAACCCAATAATCAATAAAGCCATAGTGTCTTTTATTCTAAAAGAAGCGCCAAGAATCGCCAGCAACACCAAGAAACTTCCTAAGCTGGAAGCAATTACTAAGGTCCATTTAGAAAGAAATAATCCAGCTGCGACTCCGCCAAAAAGACTACTTCCCATAAGTACTAATGCTACGCCTAAACTAGCACCACTACTTAAACCCAACACATAAGGTCCTGCCAATGGATTTCTAAATAGCGTTTGCATTAACAAGCCGCTTAGTGCTAATCCAGAACCCACCAAAATAGCGGTAAAAGCTTTAGGCAAGCGATAATCAACGACGATGATTTGCCAACTTTCTTTGGTGACATCTAAATGAAAAATTGATTTTAAAACTTCGTCTAACGGAATAGAAACCGAACCTAAACTAATATTTAGAATGATAGAAAGAATCAAAACAAGAATCCCAATCCAAAAATAAGTAGCTAGGTTTTTCAAATTAATCTAGAGGTTTAAAAAAAGTAGTTTCATAATTGGGTAACACGTCTGGATGAAATATTTTAATCAAATCTTTTAACACAAGATCTGGTCTGTTGGGAGCAAGTTCATAATATAAAGCACCTCCTGTTTCTCCTAAAACTCCTGCATAAGAATAAATTTCTTTCTTTTGGAAAGCCTTAAACTTGTCATAATGCTCGCTTGCATTTGTCATCGTTTCATAGGCAGTAAAAGACCCCGGCGCAATCCAAAAATCTGCATTTTGAGCATTTTCTAAGACACTTTCAAAAGCCATAGAGATACTTCCGCTGCCCTTAGTATCGCTATAGATATATTTCGCGTGAGCATCTTTAATAAATTTTGCTTGCCAAGAATCGCCATAAGGCAAATACCATACATCTTTGTACATAGAGCCACAAAGAACACTTGGCTGTTGCTTGGTGTTTGCTGCTATTTTTTTTGCTTCGTTGTACGAAGTTTCAATTTCTTTAAAAATACTTGAAGCTAAGTCTTCTTTGTTATAAAAGGCACCAAAGAATTTAATCCATTCTGCTTTACCTAAAGGATCAGCTTCTACCCAATCGCCATTATAAATTACTGGGATTTCGTTTTTCTGAATGATATTAAACGTTTTATTTCCACTTTCCATCGCAAATCCAATCACTACATCGGGTTGAATATCTAGTAAGACTTCAGTATTGATTGCTTCATTTTTTCCTAATTCTTTTACTTTTCCCTCATCGATTAAGGCTCTTGTCTTTTTGGAGGAAACATATTTGGTATTGGGAAAACCAACCAAGGTATTTTGAACGCCTAAACTTTCTAAAGAAGGAATATGTGTGGTGGAAGTCACCACCATTTTCTCTACGGGAATAGTCACGCGTTGATTAAAACTTAAATCTGCTGGAAGCTCAACTCCTTTTTCTGCCAAGACGTAAGTGAATTCTTCTTCGGCTTTGGGCCAGGGACTGTTCACTTTTATAATTTTATAATCTCCATAATTGGTGATAGAGAATCCGTTGGCATAGTCAATAGCCACCTCTTTTCCTTGCGAAGCGATTTTTTTCGTTTCCTTCTTTCCTTGCTCTTGTTCTTTGCAAGAGACGATAATAAGCAAACTTAAAATGAAGAGTATATTTTTCACGATGTGCAATTTTCAACAAAAGTAAGATTATTTCATTTTCTGATGCTCAAAGTGAGTAAAATGTTTACTTTTGCCCCCAAATTGGTTAAACAGTCATAGTCAATCAGCTGTTTATTAAAAGGGAATTCCGTTAAATTCGGAAGCTGTTCCCGCAACTGTACGCTTAGTCTCTGTAGAGAGATGCTTTTGGTACACTTCAATCCACTGTTTGTAAAAAAATGGGAAGGATAATCAAAAGACGCAAGCCAGGAGACCTGCCAATATTTTAATCAAAAAACTGAGACTTTCGGGTAAAGGGTCGGGCGTGTATGAAGTACTTTATTCTTACTCTTTTAGGTATTCTTTGTTTCTTACAAGGAGCGGCTCAAAACGATACGATTAACGTTTTGGGAGAAGTCTTGCTACAAGATATTCGTCTAAAAGACTCTTCTTATACCAGAAATTATACGGTGCTTAATGATAGTGTTTTAAAAAGAAATCAAGCTTCGTTAACCAATCTACTCAATTTTAATTCTAACGTTTATTTTAAAGAAAATGGTGCAGGGATGGTTTCTTCTCCTTCATTTAGGGGAACGACTGCTTCACAAACTGCGGTGCTTTGGAATGGGATCAACATTAATTCTCAAACGACGGGACAAACCGATTTTAACACCATTAATACTCGTGGCTTTGACCAGATTGTCGTTAAACCTGGTGGTAGCGGAGTAGAAGATGGTAGCAATGCGATTGGCGGAAGTATTTATCTAGAAAATATATTAGAATATCATAAAGGTTTTCGAAATTCAGTGTTCTTGAATTACGGCAGCTTTAATACTTACGGAGTTAATTATAAAACTGCTTATTCAGAAAAAAACACTTCTTTTTCTTTAGGCTATTCAAGAAATGGCTCAGATAACGATTATCCGTATTTAGGTACCGAAAGAAAGAATAAAAACGGAAACTATCATAATACGAATATCGCTCTTTCAGGTGGAATTAAATTATCCCGTTTTGATGAGATTCGTCTTTTTTCCAATATCTACGACGGAAAGAGAAATTTTTCCTTGCCCACCCCCAATGCCTTGGCTACAAAATATTACGATTTCAATACGCGGAGTTTATTAGAATGGGGTAGAAATTATAAACGAATTAGCTCCAGCGCCAAACTTGCATACATTACAGAAGATTACGAATATTACCCTAATGTAAATAATGATTTTTTCACCTACGGAAATGTGGAAAGTTTATTTGTAAAATATAACCTGAATTATAGATTGACCAAAAAAATAGCGCTTCAGGGGAAATTGAATTATACTCGGAATGACGGTGAGGGATCAGATATTTCTCAAGAAATTAGAAACCTAGGATCGGTAATTTTAGGAATTAAACATCAAATTAGCGATAAGGTTTTATATGAAGTAAGTCTTCGGCAGGAATTAAACGAAGATTATGAAAATCCCTTTTTATATTCCGCAGGAATCGGCACTCAATTTACCGATTTTTATCACTTAAAGATCAACACTTCCAAAAGTTTTAGAATCCCTACGTATAACGATTTGTATTGGCAAGGAGTGGGGAATACAGAGCTTAGTCCAGAATTGTCTTACCAAGGAGAAATTTCTAATCTATTTAAATTTTGGAAAAATACGTTTCAGTTTACGGTCTATTATAATTCCGTAGAAAATTTACTGAGTTGGGTTCCGGACGTTTCCGGAGTTTGGCGTCCTCAAAATACAGAGCGTGTAGAAATCTACGGACTAGAAACGATGTTTCACTTTCAAGAAGAGATAGGAGCGCATAAGTTCGCCTTAGATGGAACTTATGCTTATACGGTTTCAGAAAATCAAGCCACCCAAAATCAGTTAATTTACGTGCCTTATCATAAATTAACGGCTTCACTTTCTTATGCTATTAAAAATTTCTCGGCTTATTATCAGTACTTAAATAACGGAGAAGTTTATACCACCACAGATAATGCTCCAGAACATATTCTTGATAATTATATGGTGGCTAACCTAGGTATGGAATATGCTTTAGGGAAAAATAAAAATTATGAGGTTGGGGTACAACTTTTAAATCTTTGGGGCGCATCTTATGCAAGTGTCCTTAATAGGCCTATGCCTGGCAGAAATTTTAATGCATATCTAAATTTAAACTTTTAAGATGAAAAAAAATAGTAATGTTTGGCTTTTACTTCTTATAGCTGTCTTTCTAAGCAGTTGTTCTAAAGATGATGAAACAATTGAAAACCCTACTTTACCAGAAGGAGAATATACTAATGGTTTTTTTGTGCTCAATGAGGGAGGTTTCACTTATAGCAATGCGTCACTTTCTTTTATAAGTGAAGAGGGAACGGTTTACAACGCTGTATTTTCTGCTGAAAATAATAGGAACTTGGGAGACGTAGCTCAAAGTATGGGGTTTCATGAGGACCTTGCCTATATACTCATTAATAACTCTAACACCATTGAAGTGGTAAACCGATATACGATGGAATCTGTCACTACCTTAGAAGAGGGAATCTTGAATCCTCGATATATTATTTTTGATGACAACTTTGCTTACGTCACCAATTGGGGAGATCCTGCAGATATTACCGATGATTATATAGCGGTTATCAATTTAGAAAATTACGAAGTGGTCCAAAAAATAGAGGTGGCAGAAGGACCAGAGAAGCTAGTCAAGAAAAACGGAAAGATTTACGTGGCTCATAAAGGAGGTTGGGGCTACGGTAATACCATTTCTGTGATCAATACTGCGACAAATTCCTTGCAGACTTCTATAGAGGTAAATGATGTGCCCGATGGTTTAGTCGTAAAAGGCGATTTTTTATATGTGTTATGCTCTGGAAAAGCAAATTGGACTGGAGAGGAAACCAATGCAAGCCTTTTTAAAATTAATCTAGCCTCACAAATGGTAGAAGAGGAGCTTCAATTTCCTGTAGGAACTCATCCAGGATTTTTAGAAGAAAACAACAATACTTTGCACTATGTAGTTGAAAGAGATGTTTTTGAAGTTGACTTGGCTACTTTTAGTTTGCCTACTTCAGCTTTATTTTCAACGCAAGCACAAGATATTTCAGTACTATACGGCTTTACAATTCATAACGATGTGATTTACATCGCTGATGCTGAGGACTACAGCTCTAACGGAGAAATTTTCACATATTCCCTAGACGGAGAATTAATCAATAATTACTCCGTGCAACTCGTACCTAACGGATTTTATTTTAACAATTAATATTTTTAAAACAAGACAATCATGACAAAGAATTACACATTTTTAATTGTATGTATATTGGGATTAATTTCGCAATATAATTTTGCACAAAACACGTATGATGACGGCGTTTTTATTTTAAATGAAGGAATGGCTGGAACCAATACAGCTTCAGTTTCTTTCTTAGACGATACCAATACCTTATCTAATGGTATTTTTGTAAACGAAAATTCAGGATTAAATATAGGACAAATAGCTCAGGGAATGGGTTTTGAAGGCGATGAAGCTTATATTGTTTCTAACGGAAGTAGTGAAGTTCACATTGTAGATAGAGTTTCTTTTTCGCACGTGGCTACGGTTACAGAAGGTTTGGACAACCCTCGTTATATAGAGTTTGATAACGGACTTGCTTATGTGACCAATTGGGGAGATCCAGTGAATACTGCCGATGATTTTATAGCTGTGATAAATCTAGAAACTTATACAGTGGTAAATAATATCGCAGTGGCAGAAGGTCCTGAGGAAATTATAAAAAAAGGGAGTAAGCTATTTGTAGGTCATCAAGGAGGTTATGGCTACGGAAATACAGTTTCTGTCATAGACTTAACCGATTATAGTGTTTCTGAAATTACTTTGGCAGATATCCCTAATTCTTTAGAAGTAGATGAGGATTATCTATATGTACTTTGCGGAGGAAAACCTAACTGGACAGGTGAGGAAAGCATTGCTAAATTGTTTAGAATTGATTTGAATGATTACTCTGCAGTGGAAGAATTTGAATTTGAGATAGGACAACATCCAGATTTTTTAGAAGTGGAAGACGGCGTAGCTTATTATGTTGAAGACACTAATATTTTTGAATTTGACTTTAGCACTACTTCATTACCAACAACCGCATTTATTACTACAGCTAATGTACAAATAGCTTATGGATTTTCATTTATAGATGGTGTTTTCTATTTAGCAGATGTAGTAGATTATGTTAGTGACGGAATTGTATATACATATGATGCTACAGGAGGTTTGCAAGAAAGTTATACAGTAGGACTTATCCCTAATGGAATTTATAAATATGAAGCCGAAGACTTATCTGTAGAACAAACGCAAGAAGAACTTCAATTGGCAATCTACCCTAACCCAACGGCAGATAAATTATTCCTAACTACGCAACAAGCAGCAGAAGTTAGTATTTATAACTTAAATGCTAAGTTAGTTAAAAAAGCAACCTACACCAATAACGGGATTTCTGTAAATACACTTTCCACTGGGGTTTATTTAGTGCGTGTTCAGCAAGAAAATACACAACAAACCTTAAAATTAATTATTAAGTAATGGTAGTAAAGAATTTATCGATTTTCGCATTTCTTCTGGCTTCTGCAACGGTACTAAGTCAATCTTACGCTCCGCCAGCTGGTGAAACAGGATCTACAGCAATAGCTGCAGACAGTGAGCTTTTTATAAATTGGGCGACAGGAGTTGAAATAGAAAGAGGATATATAAATATAGATGATCCAACTGCCGAAGACCAAGGGAGCAGTTATGCATCTTATGGAGAGGCTAGTAATGCTATAGGCGTAGCTACAAATTCTGCGGTGAGTTTGGGAGACGCAGGAGAAGCAATTTTAACTTTTGAGAATCCTATAGCCAATGCTGGCGGTTACGACTTTGCAGTTTTTGAAAACTCCTTTAGTAATACTTTTTTAGAATTGGCATTTGTAGAAGTAAGTTCAGATGGGGTTAATTATTTCCGTTTTCCTTCTCATAGCGAAACTCAATCCCAAACTCAAGTTGGCGGTTTTGGAGATATAGATGCAAGCTACATTAATAATTTGGCAGGTAAGTATGAAGGTCTTTTTGGGACGCCTTTTGATTTGGATGAGGTAGCTGATAACTCCTTATTAGATAAAAACAACATAACTCACGTGAAGATTATTGATGTGGTAGGAAGCATTAATCCAGATTATGCCAGCTATGATGCCCAAGGAAATATAATTAACGATCCTTTTCCTACACCTTTTTATTCTAGTGGTTTTGATTTGGATGGCATAGGAGTGATCCATGAGCAAGAACTAAATGTTGATCTAATAGAAAAGCATTATATTTCGGTATACCCTAATCCTACTTCAGGCTTTATAAAAGTAAAAAGTAGAGGTGGTGTGGATAAGGTTGAAATCTATTCCACATCAGGAAAATTAGTGAAGAAATATGTGAACTTATATGAAGCTGAGCGATTAGATATTTCAAGCTTACCTAAAGGAATGTATCTGGTTAAAATTAATTCCGAAGAAAAAAACTCATTATTTAAAATTATAAAAAAATAATGTCTAGTCCTAAATAATCGATACAGATTAATAAAGGATTAAATTTAATATTTAAAGCTGAACAATGACTTCATTG
>NZ_JAVHUL010000023.1 GCF_031085155.1 Mesonia profundi
ATAATTGTCCGATAGAATTATGATAAAAATAAATTAGTATATTAACCAAAACGGTCAACTCTATTTAGGGAAGCACAAAGCACAAGCCACAAACCACTTTTAACTTTACACTCAAAAACCTATGAGACTTGTATTTGCCACCCACAACCCCAACAAAATGAAGGAGATTAAACAACTGCTTCCAGATACGATTGAGTTACTTTCTCTAAATGATATTGGCTGCGATGAAGACATTGAAGAAACCGCAGATACCATTGATGGAAATGCGATTCTTAAAGCCAAATATGTTTCCGAAAAGTATGGGTACGACTGTTTTGCAGACGATACAGGACTCGAAGTAAAAGCCCTAAATGGAGAACCCGGCGTATTCTCTGCCCGGTATGCAGGAGAACATAAAAATAACGATGCGAATATCGCAAAGCTTCTTGAAAACCTAGAAGATAAATTAGATAGAAGCGCTAGCTTTAAAACGGTCATCGCCCTCTCTTTAAACGAGCATGAAACGCTATTTACAGGAATCTGTGAAGGAGAAATCACCAAAAAGAAAAGAGGAGAAAAAGGTTTTGGCTATGACCCCGTATTTTTACCGAAAGATAAAACCCAAACTTTTGCCGAAATGGAGCCCCAAGAGAAAAACGAAATAAGTCATCGCGCAAGAGCTTTTAGTCAGTTAGTCAGTTATTTATCAGAATAAGACGGCTAATAAATAAATGCGTTTTATAAGATAAGCTACTTAGGATTGTTTACCTTTGCAACTTATTTATTTTATTATATGAACAAATTTGAACAATTAGGGCTTAACGCCGAAATCGTAAATGCAGTAAGTGATATGGGGTTTGAGGCTCCTAGTGATGTACAAGAAAAAGCGATTCCAATTTTATTACAAGAGGAAACCGATTTGGTTGCCCTTGCACAGACCGGAACAGGGAAAACAGCAGCTTTTGGTTTTCCGCTACTCCAAAAAATAAACGCCGATAGCAAACACACACAGGGATTAATTCTTTCCCCTACAAGAGAATTATGTTTACAGATTACCAACGAAATACAAAATTACGCCAAATATATTAAGGGACTTAAAACGGTGGCCATTTATGGAGGTTCTAGTATTTCTGATCAAGCGAGAGCGATCAAGAAAGGAGCTCAGGTGATCGTGGCTACGCCCGGAAGAATGAAAGATATGGTAAGTCGCGGGATGATAGACATCTCTAAAATTGACTACTGTATTCTTGATGAAGCCGATGAAATGTTGAACATGGGATTCTATGAAGACATTACCGATATTTTATCGCACACCCCAAAAGATAAAAAAACATGGCTTTTTAGTGCTACGATGCCCAAAGAGGTATCTACAATCGCTAAGAAGTTTATGAACAATCCCGTAGAGATTACGGTGGGAACCAAAAACGAAGGAACCAAAAATGTTTCTCACGAATATTACGTGGTAGCAGGAAGGGACCGTTACAATGGTTTAAAACGTTTAGCCGATTCTAATCCAGATATTTTTTCGGTGATCTTTTGTAGAACCAAAAGAGATACCCAAAAAGTAGCCGAAAGATTAATCGAAGACGGTTACAATGCGGCGGCTATTCACGGAGATTTAAGTCAGAATCAACGAGATTTAGTGATGAAGAGTTTCCGTTCTCGTCAAATTCAAATGTTGGTGGCTACAGATGTCGCTGCCCGCGGAATTGATGTAGATGATATCACCCACGTGATTAACTACCAGCTGCCAGATGAAATTGAAACCTACACCCACCGAAGCGGAAGAACCGGTCGTGCTGGAAAAAGTGGCGTTTCTATGGTAATTGTGACGAAGAGTGAAATGCGTAAAATTAAAAGTATTGAGCGCATCATTAAGCAGTCTTTTGAACGTAAAGATATCCCTAGCGGAGAAGAAATTTGTCAGGTGCAATTATTCCACTTGGCGAAAAGCATTAAGAATACAGAAATTAACCACGAAATAGACAGTTACTTGCCTCAAATTGAAGAGCTTTTTAAAGACTTCAGTAAAGAAGAGGTCATTAAAAAAGTGTTTTCTGTAGAGTTTACTCGTTTCTTTAACTACTATAAAAATGCTTCTAAGCTTAACAGTCCTGCTGCAAATCATAACGATTACAGAGAAGGTGAAGATAGCGGAGAAAGCACGCGTTACTTTATTAACGTAGGTTCTAAAGATGATTTTGATTGGATGTCTCTAAAAGACTTCTTAAAAGAAAATCTAGATTTAGGGAGAGATGGTGTTTCTCGTGTAGATGTAAAAGACAGCTTCTCTTTCTTTAATACAGATACGACAGAGAAAGATAAAGTATTGGCTTTCTTTGAGAATTTTGAGCACGATGGTAGACGCATTAGCGTTGAAGAGACCAAAGATAAAGGCGGCAATAGAGATCGCAAAAAACGCGGCGGTGGCGGTGGTTTCCGTAAAGGAGGCGGCGGCAAAAGAAGCGGCGGTAGCGGTTTCAATAAGAGCAGCGACTCTGGATCTAGAGGAGAAGGTTTTTCTAGACGTAGCGGTGAATCTTCAGGGAAACGTAAATCAAACATCAAAAGCTCGGTGAGCCGAAGAAGAAACAAAAAATAAATATATTTACGTCTTTTAGAAGTAGATTTTATGTCTAAGTTCCCCATTCTTTTTAGCATCATGTTCATGGTTCTATCTTTTTCCGCGAAAGCGCAAGAAGTAGAAATTGAGGTGATTAAAGGAAAGGTGCTTAATGCGGCAAACGATTTACCTCTAGAAGACGTAAACATTGTGAACCTTAATCAGGTTAAAGGTACGGTTTCTGGCAAGGAAGGAAGTTTTGAATTGAAGGCAAAAGTCAACGATACCTTATACTTCTCCTATCTTGGTTATAAATCCATTCAGGTTCGCGTCACGAATGACTGGACCAAATATGGTGATGTAAAAGTAAAGATGACCGAGATTGGTATTGCCTTAGAAGAAGTAACGGTATCGCCTTTAAAACTCACGGGATATCTAGAAATTGACGCCAAAAACATTCCTATTTACGATAATTCCCGTTACAGCATTTCTGGCCTTAGTTATGGCTATGAAGTAGGTGACAGTCAGCCTGGTGCTTTTGCAAAAACCATGGCTTCCATTTTTAATCCCGCAGACTTGCTTTACAATACCTTTAGTAAAAAAGGTAGACAGATGCGCAAATTGCGCAAAATGAAGGAAGATGACGAGATTAGAAATTTGTTGCAAGAAAAATTCAATCGAGAAACCCTAGTCGCTTTATTGCAAATAAGCCGGGTAGATATCGACGAGATTTTAAGAAAGTGCAACTACTCTGGTCAGTTTATCAAAACGGCCAACGACCTTCAAATCTTAGATGCTATTAGCGGTTGTTACGAAGAATACAAAGTCTTAAATAGAGATTAAGCTTTTTGTTCTGCCAAAAAACGCTCTATAATTTGCTCACTGCTTTTTATAGAATTTTTTGCCCAATTGAGTTTAGCGTTATAAATTTCTTCCTCGCTAAGCCTCCACTTTACTCCACTACGTTTTAATTTAGAAGTAATACTCTGCAAGATAATCGCAGCAGAAACCGATATGTTTAAACTCTCGGTAAAACCTACCATGGGTATTTTTAGGAAACCATCGGCTTGTTCCATAATTTCAGTAGAAAGTCCGTCTTTTTCGGTTCCGAAGAATAAAGCCGAAGGCTGAGAGACATCAAAATCTTCTAGCATACACGCGTCATTATGTGGCGTAGTGGCAATAATTTGATAGCCTTTAGCACGCAAGGTCTCTAAACTATCTTTTGCGGTATGATACCTATTAATGTCTACCCATTTTTGAGCGCCCATGGCAATCTCCCTATCGATACGTTTTCTATTGCGTTCTTCGGTAATATGAACATTTTGCACACCAAATACATCGCAGCTACGTATCACAGCGCTGGTGTTATGAAGTTGGTACACATCTTCGGTAGCGACCGTAAAATGATTGGTTCTTTCGGCTAAAACTTTGTCGAATAATTGCCGCCTACGCGGAGTTAGATAACTTTGTAAATGTTCTAAGAGTTCTTGATTCATGCTACAAAAATAAAAACCCCAGCGAACTTTGCTATCGTTTAAAACAATATTTTGATTATTTTGCTGAAAACCTTTCTAAATACAAACCCATGAAAAATATAGTAGTCTTAACAGGAGCTGGCATAAGCGCCGAAAGTGGCATCAAAACCTTTAGGGATGACAACGGACTTTGGGAAGGACACGACGTGATGCAAGTGGCTTCCCCGCAAGGTTTTGAAAAAAATCCCGAGCTGGTTTTAGATTTTTATAATAAAAGACGACGACAATTAAAAGGAGTGCACCCCAATGCGGCACATTTGGCCTTAAAGGAATTGGAAGAAAAATATAAAGTGACGATTATCACTCAGAATGTAGACGACTTGCACGAACGCGCCGGAAGCAGTAACGTAATTCATTTACACGGTGAGCTTTTTAAAGTGCGAAGTACTTTTGACCAAGAATTGGTTTTCGATTGGAAAGACGATTTAAATGTTGGGGATTTCTGTGAATTCAACTCGCAATTAAGACCGCATATTGTTTGGTTTGGAGAAGAAGTTCCTTTATTGGAGCGCGCAGCTTTAGAAGTAGAGAAAGCCGACATCCTCCTCATTATTGGCACTTCGATGCAAGTATATCCTGCGGCAGGTTTAAAAGACTTTGTGCCGTCGCATTGCCAAATGTTTTTTATAGACCCCAAGCCTGCCATAGAAGAAATTAAAAATTTAACGATCATCCCAGAAAAAGCTTCTACCGGCGTTAAAAAATTGGTGGAGGAATTGCTGAAAGATTGTTAATTGTATATTTTTCAATACGGAATACCAAAATTTGAAAATTAAAACCTTTAAGACTTAGTTTTAGTCTTTAAAATGAGGATGCTAATTAGAAGAAAAAAAACTCTGCTATTCTGATTATTAAATTCTTATCCATAAAAACATCAATTAATAGTAGATTTGTTACCCAAACCGAAATGGAATCACCAATAAAATGAACGTTAACCACTTTCCAAAATTAGAGTCAAAACGGCTTTTGTTTAGAAAAATAATCGCATCAGACGCCGAAGAAATTTTATTCTTAAGGTCTGATAAAAGTATCAATACATACATAGAAAGGCCAGAAAGTAAAAAAATTAAAAGTATTGCTGATGCTAAAAAGATGATCAGAAACTTAGATAAATCATATGAAGCTAACGAGTCCATTGCTTGGGGAATAAGTTTAAAAGACGAGCCTCAACTTATTGGAACTATTGGAATACGAAATTTCTCTGTAAACCCAAAAACTGCAGAAGTGGGTTATGATTTACATACTGAATACCATCAAAAAGGAATCATGAACGAAGCGCTAAGCATGCTTATTCACTTTAGTTTTAATACACTGCAATTAGAGAAAATAGAGGCTTTTACGCATGTTGAGAATCAGGCTTCTATAAAATTATTAGAAAAAAATGGATTTCAGTTAATGAAGAGTAGAAAAGATTTAGACTATCTGTCAAATATCATTTTTGAACTTGAAAACAGTAAAAAATAAAGACTCTCGGGACAAACCTCTCTTCCGACCTAAGCTCAACTTCGAGGTATCAATTAAAAAATGCAATAAGCGAGTTGAAATAGAATTGTAGCATCTAAAACAGCAAATTTTATTTTTTTTTCAAACAATCAAAAAATCGTGTAGATTGCATAGTAGTTTTTTAGATGATCATAAAAGAATAACGAATGCGTAAATTAGAGCGAATAACAAATCCGAAAGTAGAAGAAGTTTTTGCTAATTACCCTGACGTTGTTCGTGAAAAGATGCAATTCTTAAGAGAATTAGTCATAGAAACGGCAGAAGAGATCAAGGAAGTTTCTAAACTGGAAGAAACCTTGAAATGGGGAGAACCTAGTTTTGTGACCAAGAACGGTAGTACGCTACGTATGGATTGGAAAGAAAAAACACCAGAGTACTATGCGATGTATTTTCAATGCAGCAGTAGACTCGTAGACACGTTTAGACTGGTCTTTGATCACACATTTCAATACGAAGGCACTCGCGCCCTTGTCTTTCATATCAACCAGAAATTACCTATAGAAGAATTAAAATCTTGTATAAAAGCAACGTTGACCTACCATAGCGTGAAGCACTTGGAAACTTTGGGAATTTAATAAAATGTTATTTGTGGTATTGAATTTGAAACTACAGTATTTGCCAACACCTATAACCTCAGAAAAATCTCCATTAAATATTTAACCTATTGGTCTCCCAATAATTCTTGCATTTTCTTTTCTAAATCTGCTCCCTTTAATTTAACCTCAATCACCTTTCCATCCTCATCCAACAGGTAATTCATAGGAATGGAAGAGACTTGATATAAACGAACAGCTGGATCATCCCACCCGTTGAGGATTGAAACATGATCCCAGTTCATTCCAAATTTTTTAATAGCATCCATCCATTCGCTTTTTTCTTTATCTAGAGATACACTTAGAATGTTAAGGCCCTTCTCGTGGTATTTTTTATAAACCTCTACCACATTTGGCATTTCTGCTCGACAATACGAACACCAAGATGCCCAAAATTCAATCAAAGTATATTTTCCATCTTTGTTCATTACGTCTTGTAAGGAAAGCTCTTCTCCTTCTGGAGTTTTCGCACTAAAATTAAAAGCAATATCACCTATAGAAATACCTGTAGATTCTCCATATTTTTCCCCCAGCTTCTTACCCATAGGGGTTTCTTTAAGTAGTGTCGAAAATTTTCCATAAAGTTGAAACATTTCCGTAAAAGTAATCGTGGGTAAATCTATTAAATCTGAAAAAATGAATAAAGAAGGTAATGCGTTGGGGTGTGTTTTAATCAACTCTTTATTATGAGCAACTATAGCTCTTGCAATTGCCATTTGTTGGCTTTCCAGTTCTTCTCGGATATTAGGATCCTCAAGTTCTTCTGTACTAAATTGACGAGACATGCGAATAAGCTCTGCATTTCTCTCTTTCATGTATGCTTTATAATCAGTCAATAGTTCATTGGCATCACTGCCTTGCATCACAGAACTGTAGATGCTGTCCGGATAAATTTTAGCCGTTAAGGATTTGTTTTCATTAATAAAAGATACATCTCCACGTACTCCAGCTATCGATAAAAGGCTAAATACTTGATGATCTACTGCTGGTAATTCAATTTGAAATTTTCCATTTTTAACTTGGGTTGAGTCTAAAGAAATTTTTTCATTTTCATTCACCAGAATAGAAAAGTAAACCAGAGTGCCATCGGGTACATTCTCAATTTGCGCATGGAGTTGATTTTTTTTAGTTTGACTTGTCACCGCTTGAACCGATAGGATTAAAACGCTTAACACAAGAAAAAAGAATTTATTCATGTTTTGGGGTATAAAGGTTTTGTAAAGATATAAAATTCTAACACAGACCTTGTTTAGTTCTATAAATACCATTCATACAGAAAAGAATACCAACTACGAAATATCTTATACTACCTATCATAAAGTTTATTTTTGAATGATAAAAGTTCATAATTTTCCAGTAGATATTTCATGTCGGAATGGCTCTGTCGAATGATCAATAAAAAAAGAGCTCTATTTTAAAAATAATAATAAGTAAACGAATCAAACCTAAATTAATACATTTTAAATACCAAAAAGGATGAAAACTAAAAAAATTACCAAAACACTTTCTTTATTATTACTGAGCTTCTCTCTAGTTGTTCTTTATTCGTGTAGCAGCGATGATGATAGTAATCCTAATAATTCTGAGAATCCAGGATCTGGTGCACCGCACACTTATGAACTCACCATAACCGGTGGAGAATTAGACGGTCAAGTATTATCTGGTGTTATCGATAATAAAGCTGACGATGATGCAAGTGCTGATGACTTTATTGCTTCTACCGGCTTTACCAATTCAGATGAGGGTCCAAACTTAAGACTTATTAATCTTTTCATGGAAGATGATCAAGTAGGCATCACCGGATGGGTAATGTATAATGAAGAAACAGGAATCTCAAAAGACTTTGGAAGTGGAGAGGTAGATGCACTATCGGTATCAAGTTTGACGATAAGCGTTACCCCGTCTAGCGAATTCGGTTAATTCTTGGGAGGGGCCTATATTAGCAATGAAGGAACGGTTACGCTTACCAATGTGAAGTTATTAAGCTTTCTTTCTACTGCAGGTACAGCCGCATTTCAAATGAATATTGAAGGAACCTTTATTAGACCATTAGCAAACGGATCTGTAGATGAAATGGAAGAAGCTCAAATTTCTGGAGAAATAGTATTCAATGTTCCTGTGGAAATGGAATGGATGGAGGAATTATAAACGCGATTTTCTCTTTCTAAGCATCTATTTAAAACTAGTCGTGTCCGACTAAGACATAAGACCTGCCCGTACCGAAGCGGTACGTTCGGGCGGGCGCTACAAGATAATAGACGTAAGATTTAATCTGTAATATGCTGATTATCATCTTTTTTTAAAAATATACATCTATGATAAATTTTAAAATAAAACGCAACACAAAAGCAAGGGGCTCCCACCAAAAAACACCTTTATTACTTGCTATAATTGACTTAAGCACATTCTAAAACATTTTACCTGGACACTAATGATTTAAAATCTTAATTTTAATATAGATGAAAACCTCAAAACAACTCATTTACCTACTTCTTATTTTAGGTGTAAGCATTTTTGTAAACTGCAGCAGCGATGATGATACTTCGCCAAATAATAATGATAATGATTCCCAAGCTTATGATGTCACAGCAAATTTAGAGTTCTCTTCTGGAGAGCAGATGGATTTTAAAGCAAATTCTGTTTTACCATTTGCAGATCTTTTTATTTATGATGAGAATACAGGACATCGTATTTTAACTTCGGGATATCAAACTACCCAAGACAGTCTTATTTATAGATTAGATATAAAAGGTATTTTTAAAGACGAACCGGGAACGTACGCGATGTACGAAAACAATGACAATTATCTAGAAGCACTTGGGTTTTATTTGCAATTTACTGTAGAGAGTGAAGATGGAGCTATAACTACAGATGATTTGTACCGGACGAAATACATTAGCGCAGAGTCGGGTAATTTTGAAATCACCTCGGTTAGCGGTAATCGCTTAAAAGGTAATTTTTCTGCTGTTCTACCCTATGTTCCTTTAGAAGATGGGAATAACCTAAAAATCATGAATGGAAAAATAGATATTGCTATTTCTAGGCTAAGTGAATAAAATAGAATGTATGCAAGAAACCCACCTATCAAAGGATTTTGATAGGTGGGTTTTTTAATTTAAATTTAAATTTTAATAGAAATGACAAGCTAGTGAGATTACATTTAAAAGTTTAAGTTCATTTTCACAAGATTAGTTAACCATGCAGCTCAACGTAAAAGATACCGTAGATCAAGAGACTTATGACCAAGTCGTAAAGTTATTGATTGATTACAATATCAGTAAAACTAAAGCACATAAAAACGAAATCAATAAACCTATAGAAATCATTGCCAGAGATAAGGCTAACCAAATTATTGTGGTCTTTATGGGCGTTCCATTTGGGGAACCTTAGAAATTAAAACCTTTGTGGTAAAACAGGAAAATAGAAACGAAGGCATTGGAAGACAATTAATGCTGGAAGCAGAAAAAGAAGCAAAAAAACGAAATTGTCGCTATTTAAGTTTAGACACGTTCTCTTTTCAATCGCCTTTATTTTATGAGAAACTCGGTTTTAAAAAGATAGGAACAGAAACTGATTTTCCCAAAGGCTATGAGAAATATTATTACCAAAAGAAAATCTAAATCACTCCCAACTATAAAAAATTTGTCTTGCAAGAAGAAAAAATAATCTATACAACGCCTCCAGTTCGCATCAGTGTTTACGGGACTTTAATTCTTATTATCATTGGAGCTTATTTTATTTACATTGTTAACTCCCTGATGCTGCAATTACTAATGGGCAGTATTTTTGTCTTCATCTTCATTTTTAGAACCCTTAAGAATTTTTACAAAAAAAAATTATAATCTCAGAAAACCATATTGAACTTATCAAAACAAGACTGGCAGGAAAAAAAGCATCTAAACGCTTCATGTTTTCAGAAATTGAACGCATTAAATACAATAAAGGGGGCTACCGACAAGACAGCGCGATCTACTTAAAAACCAAAGAAAATTCAAATATAAAGGTTCCTGTTACAGAAAATTCATTTCAGTTAGGACCCATTCTCAAGTTCCTAAATGATAAAGGCATTAAAATAAATTTGGTGCATTCAGATCATGAATTAAGATTATACCTTGACGGAAAAATTAAAAGCTTCCCTATGTCAAGCAAAGCGGAAGTGGATACTAAAAACTTTCGTTAATATAAGTTCTAAGATTTATATCACTATTCTTAACCAATAACGTCCTAAACATTTTTAAGAATATTAAAAGATTAATTCTGTTCTAAATTTAATTAGGACAATACTGATTCTTAACCTCTTTAATAATTACTCCCAAGCAATAAAAGTAACAAAACAGAAAGTTGTCCGTCATAAAGTAAAACCACCAAACGCAACTTTATGTCTTTATGGACTCCCCTTATTTGGTTAGCGATCATTTTACCCTTACTCATCGCTGCTCAAATTTTCTCGAAAGAAACCCACCCCAAATACCTTTTTCTTTTTGGCGCCTATTTTCTCTTTGATGCTTATACCCGTATTTTAGGTTTTGAATTGATTCCTCTAGATTTTCTACATCTAAACCTAAACTGGAGTGGAACGCTGCTAAGTTTTGTGGTCGCTCTCCTCATCATTTTATCGCAAACCAAAAACATACGACGCGAAATGGGGTTTACCACCCAACTAAATACCAAAACCCTTAAACTGGGAATTTTAATTTTCTTGGGCTTCCTCGTTTTCGATTTTATCTTTAAAATGATCGTATTTCCTAAAGGAAATGAATTTGATATGGAGCAATTAATGTTTCAAGCGAGCATGCCGGGATTGTCTGAAGAAATCGTTTTTCGCGGCATCCATCTTTGGCTTTTAAGCAAAGCCTTTGTTCCCACAAAGAAAATTAAAGGCATTGCATTTGGCTGGGGGTTTATCATCGTCACCTTTCTTTTTGCGATGATTCACGGCGTGGTCCTCACAGAGGCAATGGAGTTTAAAGTAGATATCATCACCATTCTTTACCTCACTCTAATCACCTCACTAAGTATAGGAATTTTAAGAAAATTTACTGGTAACCTCATCCTCCCAACACTGGGACATAACCTCGTGAATGTGATGAATTTATTTATTCGAAGCTTATAAAAAGCTAGTTTTATGCGGTGGATTGTATTTTCCTTATCGGATTTGATTTCGTTTTTTTACTCTTGATAGTTTTCTTGTTAGTATATTACACAGGAAGTATGAAATTGTATTAACTTTCTTTAGTTTAAAGTGAACAAAAAAAGTTAGAAGACTGGGCTAAACTGACTAGAAAATACGTTCCAGACAATTCTCAGCTTTTACGATATATCAATATATTCGAGAAAGAATGGGATAAAAAATAAATCATGAAAAGCTCTAAAGAGACTTCTTTATTAACCCATTTGCGTGAGATGAATACCCTTCGACCAAACAGAGTGTTTTCACCAACCGACTTCTAAACGAACCCGAATTAATCCTGAAAGTTATCGCGATTGCAAAAAATGAAAGCGAAGAAGTTTCAGGGAAAGCCTCTAGGGCTTTAGAGTTGGTTTGCATTCAAGATTTGCAGCTTATTTTCGCGCATATCGAATCTATTTTTCAAATCATTAAAAGAAATAGACGAGACGATGTGATTCGTCCTATGGCTAAAGTTTTAGAACTATGGGTACTAAATTATTTCAGTAAAACCCCAAAAATTAAGCTTCAGGAAGACCAAAAAGAAAAAATTACCTCCATTTGTTTTGACTGGATGATTACGCCGCAAAAAGTAGCTTCTCAAGCCTATAGTCTGCAAACACTCTACTTATTAGGGAAAGAAATACCTTGGATTCATCCAGAATTAAAAATCATCCTAGAGCAAAACTACCCTCAAGCTTCATCAGGATACCAAGCAAGAAGCAGAAAAATTCTTAGCAAGATTACAATTTAACAAGCCTTCTCTTTCCTCTCTTAGACTTCAGCAATTGAGGAATGGGAGTCGAAATAAAGGTAAACCCTATTCCGGTTAATAAGATCAATCCACCCACCAGCATTTGTAGGGTTATGGGTTCCGATAAGAAATACCAAGCCAAAATAGTAGTTAGTAAAGCTTGTCCCAAGAGAGATAAACTCACGCGAGTGGCACGCATTTTACTAATGGCAAAATTAAGCGCAAACCAAGCGAACAACTGACACACCAAAGCCTGAATAAATAAGACCAACCAAGCGGTATTACTAAAGCCGTAGAAGGCTTCTCCTGCAACCCAATTTAATACCCCCAAGAAAATGGTAGAAGCAAATAGGTTAATCAGCATAAAAGTGGGAACGTTGATTTTATCCAACACGCCTTTTGAGGTTAGAAAATACCAAGAGTAGAAAATCCCCGATAAAATTCCGAAAAGGAAAGCCCTATCAAATTTCATTTCCAAAAAGAACTGAAATCCAACAATAGTCACCATTCCCAATAAAGCCACTAAAGTTCCTATCCAAAAGTTGAGTTTAGGTTTATCGGCGAGTACAAAAAAGGCTCCTACGCCAACCCAAATGGGTGATAAGTTGGTAAGCAGTGTGGCTTGGGTGGCACTAGATTCTTGGATGGCGATATTCCAAACGGCTACATCGGCACCAAATAAAACCCCACATAAGGCAGAGAGTAAAGCTATCTTTAGCGTGGGTTTTTGCCATTGCTTGGTTAAAAACACCACAGGCAATAAAAGAACAAAAGCAATCGCCATCCTATAAAATGCCGATATAAGTCCAGAGGTTAAACCTAATTTTACCAAAATGGGGAAAATAGAAATACTCACAATCCCCGCCACTAATGCAATTCTCGCTTTATTCATCGCTCTAAAAATAATCGGCAAAATTAATCCATATTCATAATATGGACCTTGTTTTACCTAAACTTTAACGTATTAAAAAATGATTTTAATTTATCAAATGAAGATTTTACGCTCACCTAAAAAGGAGCTATATTTGTCTGCTTAAAACACACACAACCATGCATACGTTACAAGCTATTTCCCCTATTGATGGTAGATATCATTCTAAAACCGAAAAACTATCCGCTTTCTTTAGTGAAGAAGCCTTAATCAAGTACCGCGTAAAAGTAGAAATTGAGTATTTTATTGCACTTTGCAACTTGCCTTTACCTCAACTAAAAACGATGGATGCTGACTTATATCCTAAGCTTAGGAAAATTTATGAAGATTTTTCTAGTATTGATGCGCAGGCGGTAAAAGAGATTGAGAAAGTAACCAACCACGATGTAAAAGCCGTGGAGTATTTTATAAAAGAAAAGTTTGATGCTTTAGGTTTACAAGCGCACAAAGAATTTATCCACTTCGGATTGACCTCACAAGACATCAACAATACGTCTGTTCCGCTTACGCTGAAAGATGCCTTAGTAGAAGTGTACCATCCTTTATTGGAAGAAGTATTACAAAAGCTAAAAGCGATGGCCAAGGATTGGGCTCATATCCCACTTTTGGCAAGAACTCACGGGCAACCTGCCTCTCCTACCCGATTAGGAAAAGAGATTGAGGTTTTTGTGGTGCGTTTAGAAGAGCAGATCAAAAGCTTAAAAGAAGTTCCTGCGGCGGCCAAATTTGGCGGTGCAACAGGAAATTTTAACGCTCATAAAGTCGCTTATCCTAATCAAGATTGGAAGTCTTTTGGAAATCATTTTGTAGAGCAAATCTTGGGAATGAAGCATTCTTTCCCTACCACACAAGTGGAGCATTACGATTTTATGGCGGCTACTTTTGATGCTTTAAAACGCATCAACACCATTCTTATTGATTTAGATCGTGACGTTTGGACCTACGTTTCTATGGATTATTTTAAGCAAAAAATTAAGGAAGGAGAAGTAGGTTCTTCGGCCATGCCACATAAAGTCAACCCAATCGATTTTGAAAACAGCGAAGGAAACTTAGGAATTGCCAATGCTTTATTTGAGCATTTATCGGCAAAACTTCCCATTAGCCGTTTGCAAAGAGATTTAACCGATAGTACCGTATTAAGAAATATTGGCGTTCCTATTGGTCATACCATGATTGCTTTGGCTTCTACCTTAAAAGGTTTACATAAGCTGCTGCTGAATGAAAGTAAACTCAACGAGGATTTAGAAAACAATTGGGCCGTCGTAGCAGAAGCGATTCAGACCATTTTGAGAAGAGAAGCTTATCCCAATCCTTACGAAGCTTTAAAAGGACTCACACGTACCAACGAAAAAATTAACGCCAAGAGTATAGCCGATTTTATTGAAACCTTAGAGGTTTCGGAAGAAATTAAAGCTGAATTAAAAGCGATCACACCTCAAAATTATACGGGAATTTAATATTTCTAATTGAAACCAATCTCTCTTAAAAAAAACACTTTACAGAAAATAGATAAGGATAGGGAGAGTTTAATTTATTTCTAAACAAAAAACCACCCTTCTTTCTAGAAGGGAAAAAAGGAAAACATAAAAAAAGTCCAAGTTCGACAGATCGAGCTTGGACTTTTTTAACTGTATTTTTTGCTGAGCTCTATTCTCTTCTAAATTTTTTAGTTTCTTCAAAAACGTGCTCCAAGATGGCTTTATCTTCTTCCGTAAAGTCAATTTTACGGCGTTGCATTACTTTTTCGGCAACTTCAAAAGCTTTGTTGGTTTTGTAGGTGGTAGTTCCATTACTTCCACCCCAGCTGAAACTCGGGATAAAATTACGAGGAAAACCTGCCCCAAAAATATTAGCACTTACGCCCACCACGGTTCCGGTATTAAACATGGTATTGATTCCGCATTTAGAATGATCTCCCATCATAAGGCCGCAAAACTGAAGTCCGGTGGGTGCGAAACGCTCGGTTTCATAATCCCATAAACGCACCTCAGCATAGTTATTTTTTAAATTGGAGTTGTTGGTATCTGCACCCAGATTACACCATTCTCCCAAGACCGAATTTCCTAAAAAGCCATCGTGTCCCTTATTAGAATACCCCATAATCATAGAATTGCTCACTTCTCCCCCCACTTTACAATGAGGTCCCACGGTGGTGGCTCCGTAAATTTTAGTACCCATTTTTAGCGTGCCGTGATCACAAAGTGCAAAAGGTCCCCTAACGTGGCAGCCTTCCATCACTTCGGCGTCTTTTCCTATGTAAATAGGTCCGCTAGAAGCGTTTAAGGAAGCCATGGTTAACTTCGCGCCTTCTTCTATAAAAATTTGCTCTTGATTCACGCAAAAAACGCCTTCGGGAATTTTGGCAGAAGTCCGGTCTTTGGTAAGTAAGTCAAAATCGGCTTGAATCGCTTGGTCATTTTTAGCGAAAATATCCCAAGAATGAGCAATCATCAAGGGCTCTTCTTGAAGTTTAATTTCCTGAAAAGCATCTAAATCTATTTCCTCTTCTTCTTTTGTTCTAAAAGCGATGTAGGTATCTTCAAAGGTTAAAACTTGATGTTCTTTTAAGTTTTTTATTTGCTCTACTAAGCTTTCTGACGGGCAAACAGCCGCATTAATCATGGTATTATGTTCCATCTCCACCATAGGCCAACGTTCAGCCAAATAATCTTCGGTAATCGTGGTTGTGGTGGTTTCCAAGAACTTTTCCCATTTTTCGCGTATAGTTAAAATCCCGAAACGTAAATCGGCTACGGGTTTGGTATAGGTAAAAGGGAGCAATTGGTTTCTTACTGCGCCATCAAATAATATATAATTCATCGTCAACTTAGTTTTAAAACAAAGGTAAGGAAGTTTTTAGTAGCTGCTTTTTTGAAGATGCATTTTTATTTTTGCTGGTAACTCTCCCTGAATAGCCTTCAACAGATAACTCTAAGCCGAAGTAAACACCACGAATCTCTTCCGCAAAGAGAAAATTCCGCGAAAGCGAAAAAATAAAAGTGTCAACCGCAACATGAATTTAAAAGCTAAAACAGATTAATATGACCGCAAAACACTTCCGTAAAGGAAAAATTAAGCATAAAACTTACCTAGCGAAAATTAAAAATGACCTACCTCATATTCTACTTCTTTTTGTTTTTGATGTTGACTGACTTATTTACTACTTTTACGATAACTTAAAATAGAAAAAGCATGTCTGTTGCAAAAAAAGAATATAAAAGAGTAACGGTAAAGTCTTTGGTAGATATGAAGGCCAACGGAGAGAAAATCTCTATGCTTACCGCTTATGATTATACCATGGCAAAAATTGTAGATGGCGCCGGGATTGATGTTATTTTAGTAGGAGATTCTGCTTCTAACGTCATGGCGGGTCACGAAACGACCTTGCCCATTACCTTAGATCAAATGATTTACCACGCCTCTTCTGTGGTTCGCGCTATCGACAGGTCGCTTGTTGTGGTAGATTTGCCTTTTGGAAGTTACCAGAGTGATCCTAAAGAAGCCTTGCGTTCTGCCATTAGAATTATGAAGGAAAGCGGCGGGCACGCGGTAAAACTGGAAGGAGGGAAAGAAGTGAAAGAATCTATCAAGCGTATTTTAAATGCTGGGATTCCTGTAATGGGACATTTAGGGCTTACTCCGCAATCTATTTATAAGTTTGGGACGTATACCGTGAGAGCTAAAGAGGAAGAAGAAGCTGAAAAATTAAAGGAAGATGCTAAACTCCTAGAGAGAATTGGATGTTTTTCTATCGTTTTAGAAAAAGTACCCGCCAAATTAGCGCAAGAAGTAGCCGAAAGTGTTTCTATTCCCGTTATCGGAATTGGTGCTGGTGGTGGTGTAGACGGACAAGTATTGGTCGTGCACGATATGATTGGAATGACACACGAATTTAATCCTCGGTTTTTACGTCGATACCTCGATTTATATAGCGAGATGACCGCTGCTTTTCAGGAGTATAATAAAGATGTAAAATCTTCAGATTTCCCTAATGAAAAAGAACAATATTAATGGAAAGCGCCGGTTTAAGTATGTTTATATACCTAGATGCTCTTACCGGCGCTGTTTTTCTTCTCGTGGGATTCTTGATGAATAGATTTCCTCCTAGAGAGATCAATTCTTTTTATGGTTACCGAAGTGCTAAGTCTATGAAATCCCAAGAAGCTTGGGACTTCGCGCAAGCGTTTTCTTCTAAGCTTATGATGAAATCAGGCTTATTTTTAGTAGCTTCCGGTTTGTTAGGCTATTATAGCCTCGATATTTCCTTTTTTTGGGAAAGCACTTTAGCGACTTCAGCCTTTATTCTAGGCATAGGAGTTGTTTTTTATCTTACTGAAAAAGAATTGAAAAGAATCCCCTAAACTTTTAACCCCATTCCCTTGAGCAAAATAGTAAGTACGCCTAAAAATCTACAAGTGATTTATGAAGACAATCACCTCATTGTCATTAATAAACGCGCTGGAGACCTCGTACAGGGTGATAAAACGGGAGATGCTCCGTTAAGTGAAGTCGTAAAAATCTACCTGAAAGAAAAGCACAACAAGCCCGGAAATGTATATCTAGGAGTCGTTCATCGCTTAGACCGACCCACCACAGGAATTGTTTTGTTTGCCAAAACCTCCAAAGCCTTACCCCGACTTAATAAAATTTTTGCAGAAAGAAAGAACCAAAAAACCTATTGGGCAATGGTACAGAAAACACCTACTCCCAAAAACGGTACATTAGTTCATTACCTCAAGCGTAATCCCAAGCAAAACAAGTCTTACGCGCACACTAACGAAGTTCCCGAAAGCAAAAAGGGAATTCTTCATTACACCACCTTGCAAGAACTAGATCGGTATACCTTATTAGAAATCGATTTAGAAACCGGTAGACATCATCAAATTCGAAGTCAGCTGTCAAGCATAGGCTCATCTATTAAAGGCGATTTAAAATATGGTTTTAACCGAAGTAATCCCGATGCCAGTATTCATTTACATGCCAGAAAACTAAAACTCGTACATCCTGTGCAAAAAGAGGAAATGACTTTTGTAGCGGCACTTCCTAAGGATCCTCTATGGGATGCGGTAAAAGATAAATCTTAAAGTAAGCGTTAAAAACTCGCTTTTCTTTACGGAATTGTTCTCTTTTTATTTACTTAGTTTCGGTTTTAAAGCTTGTCTATAATTAAGAATTGATGTAGAAATCAATCCAAAAAAATACTTCACTTTAAACTTTAACAGAAGGCGGTTAACAAAAATAATAACAACAGTTTATGAGTTACAATGTAGAAAAATTACATGCCAAGCAAGTTGATTTTTTTCTTAAAAGCAATCCCTTCTCTATAAAAGAACGCATTCAATTGCTCCAGAAGCTAAAGCAAGAAATCAACTCGCAGGAAGACGCGATTGTGGAAGCCTTAAAAGAAGATTTTCAAAAGCCGGCTTTTGAGTCGATGGTAACGGAAATTGTGATAGTTTATAAAGAATTAGATCTTTTTATCAAAAACCTTAAATCTTGGTCCAAACCCGAAAAGGTAAGTTCCAGTTTACTTAATTTTCCTTCTTCAGATCGCATTTACCACCGCCCGTATGGGAATGTGTTGATTATCGCTCCGTGGAATTATCCTTTTCAATTAGCAATCAATCCGCTTATTGCAGCCATTGCTACCGGAAATACGGTCACCTTAAAACCCTCTGAGCTAACCCCAAAAACAGCTGCTCTTTTAGAAAAAATTATTAAAAACACCTTTACGGAAGCCCAAGCTGTAGTCATTCAAGGCGATAAAGAAGTAGCGCAGCAGCTTCTCAACTTAAAATGGAATTTCATCTTCTTTACCGGAAGCGTTCCTGTAGGGAAAATTGTACATCAAGCCGCAGCCAAAAACCTAACTCCCGTGACTTTAGAGCTGGGAGGTAAGAATCCGTGCATTGTAGAATCTACAGCAAAAATACAGCTTACCGCCAAGCGTATTGTTTGGGGGAAATTTTTAAATGCGGGACAAACCTGTATCGCTCCAGATTATGTGCTGGTTCATAAAAATGTCAAACCTGCGCTTATAAAAGCTTTAAAAGAAGAAATTATAGCTTCTTACGGAAAAAACACCATCGATTCCCCAGATTATGCCCGAATCATCAATTCATCGCATTTTGAGCGATTAAAAGACTTAATTGATAAAGAAAAGGTGGAGTTTGGCGGACAAACCGATGCGGAAACAAATTTTATAGCCCCCACTTTAATCGATGATCCCAAATTAAGCGACAAGGTAATGGAGGAAGAGATTTTTGGCCCCATTCTTCCTATTATTTCTTATGATCAGGAAAGTGAACTGAGCGAAATCATTCGCTCCTATCCCGCGTCCTTGGCTTTTTTCGTTTTCACGGAAAACCAAGCTTTCGCTGAAAAGATTATGACTCAGTTTCCTTTTGGCGGCGGAGTTATCAACGATGTGGTCATTCACTTTGCCAATGAAAAATTACCTTTTGGAGGCGTTGGAAATAGCGGAATTGGCGCTTACCACGGCAAACACAGCTTTCACTGTTTTACGCATCAACAATCTGTCGTAAATCACAAAACTTGGATCGACGTCCCTTTTCGCTACGCTCCCTACGGAAATAAACTCTCTTGGATTAAAAAATTTAAAAACTGGCTTTAGCCAATTGTTATTTAAAAGCTCCCCTCCTTCGGTAAGGAGGGGGGCTTTTTCACTTGTGAAAAAGGGGGTGGTTGTGACAATTCTTATCTTTGTAAAATAGCAGTCCCAACTAATCAATACACTTAAACTCAATCTTATCCCCTTGTTTCTTTTGCGACAAGATTTGTATACTTTTCTCGGTTAACTGAAAAATTCTAGGATAGCCTCCCGTAGTTTGCGCATCTCGCATCAACACAATTAAATTACCGCCTGGAGTTAATTGCACCGTTCCCGGCAATACAGGTTGTGAAAGCATCCCTTTTATAGTATTTGGGAATTGCTCTGTTAATTGATACGCCATTCGGCTGTTGTTTTTAGAAATACTCAACACTTCTATTTGCAACTGAATTTGTAATTCATTAGAAAGCCTATCCCATTCTGGTCCTTTATAAACTTCCAAAACTTTAGAAGCGTAGCGTTTAGCCTCATATTTAATTCCTGCAAACTGCTGGACCGAATTCTCTTCTTGTAAATTATAGGGTGAAATTTCACCTTTTTGTAAACTTGCATGACTAGTGATTGGGAAAAACTGACTTCGGCTTTTGAGAAACTCTTTAGTTTTAAAACCACCAGAAACCGCCACATAAGCTCTTACTCCCTGCGTGATTTGCTTTATATGAAGTTGATCTCCGCTTTCAACTAAAAAAGGCCTTAGAAGCTCTATTTTTAGATCATTTAACTTTACTTGGGCTTTTAATCCCACCACCACGACTAAAGTCTCTTTTTGAAATTCTAAAACAGGACCCAATAAAGTCACTTCCATTACAGCTTCAAACTCTTGATTTCCTACTAAAAGATTAGCCATTTTAGCCGAATACCGATCCATAACTCCGCTTTGCGGAACTCCCCACCCTGCAAAACCAAATCTTCCCAAATCTTGAATGCTTGATAACAAACCTTCCTTAATTACTTTTACACTCATTTTTCTAATTTTTGAATCTGATACGCTCCCAATTCTACTTGCCTTAAAATTTCTTGATGTTCTTTTATAGAAACCGATTTAAATTGAACTTCATCTCCCGGTAAAAAAGGAGAAGGTGAGTCTTGTGAAGGATCAAATAATGTCACCGGACAATTTCCTATAAGTTGCCATCCTCCAGCAGAATTTTGAGGATAGATTCCGGTTTGTTTTTCTCCTATTCCAACAGCTCCTTTTTTCACGTTTAAACGCGGTGTTTTCTTACGCGGAATTTGAAGTGTTTTAGGCAAGCCTCCCAAGTATAAAAACCCAGGTAAAAAACCTATAAAAAATAAGGTGTAATTGGTAGAGGTATGAAGACTTATAAATTCCTCTGAAGTCAGGTTTTTGTGTTGGCAAATTTCTTCCAAATCCAATGCAAATTGTTCTTCATAACAAACGGGAAGAACATAATGATTTGTTTTTATTTTTTTACTTAACTTGGTCTTTACAAGCAGTGCTTTTAATAAAGATATTTCACCATAAATATTTTCTATACCTAAACCATAATTAATTAACAATGAATTATATGTATTGATTACCTCAACATTTAATTCAATATAGTTTTTTTGAATTATTTTTCTGCATTGTAAGATCTCTTGCAGTATATTTTTCTCTATTTTTTCCTCCCAGGAGATAAGAATAGCTCGTTCTCCCAAGGTTTGAAAAATAAGTTGATCAATTTTCATACGTTGTTTATTTTGATTTTTTAGGAGTTTAATTTCAGCTTTAAATACTCCAAAATCTCTAACGAATTTTGGGTATCACTATGCACACAAACCGTATCAAATTTTTGGTATAAAACCTTCCCTTTTATACTGATAATCTCTCCTTCATTTACCATCATTTTCACCCGCTTTAAAATACTGTTTTTATCATGTAAAACCGCTCCTTTTGCACTTCGAGGAACCAAACTAAAATCAGGTTCATAAGCACGGTCTGCAAAACCTTCTATGGCGGTTTTTAGTTTGGTTTCGGCTAAATCCTTTACAACCGATTTGGGCGGCACAAAAAGTACGAGCTTCTCATCTATTTCTTGCACTAACTCAATCAACATCTTTGATTTCTTCTCATGATGCTTTAATTCATTATAAAGTGCTCCGTGAGGTTTAATGTGATGAAGCCTCCCCCCTAGCCTCTCGGTAATCTCTTTTACCAATAAAATCTGACTTTTAAGCGACTTTCTCAACTCAGGTAGCTCTATGTCAATGATTTTTCTTCCAAAGCTTTCTTGATCTGGATAAGAAGGATGAGCACCAATCTTTACTTGATGTTTCAGAGCAAGTTCAACCGCAGTTTCTACCGTTGCTGCATTTCCAAAATGTCCTCCACAGGCTATGTTACAAGACGAAATGAGAGGCATTAGCCTCTCATCGTATATTCCTCCTTCTGCCAAATCGCAGTTAATATCTATCATTTCTATACTATTTATTCACGCGCTGGTTATGTGCATACAAAGCAAAAGTAGTTAACCAATGTCCGCCTTCATAAGAATCGTTTAATACATTGGAGAACGAATAAGCTAAATGCTCTTCTGCAATCGGTTTTAAGTGGGCAAATCCCTCATATTTTCCTGCAAGATTAAACAACACGGCAGCACGACTAAAATTGAGTCCGTCTAAATGTACGAGTTTCCCATCTTTACGGTCAGATACTTCTCCTACTTTCAATGCGAAGTCTCTATTATTTATTTTCGGCATAAAATCTTTCAGCCACAGCTTAAAGGTTTGTTCTGCCAATACATTTTGCATTAAATGAAGTTCTTGCAAGCAAGGGGATAGAAAATCAAATCCGCTGGGCTCCCAAGAAATTGGACAATCATCATCAGATAAATAGAAGTCTTTTGCTCGCGCCGAGATTAAAGCTTGCAATTTTTCATTCTCGGTAGCCACCGCATAATCATACGCAAAGCCCATCGCAAAAGCAGTATTATCATGCTCTCCCGTACGAATGGGATAGTTTAACTTAGGTAAAAATTCCTGAAAATTACTTACTATTAGATTGGTTAAAGGCTGTAAATTAGCTTCCAACTCCACTGCCATAGGATCTTCCCACGTATGTATTTCTTGTGCTAATTTTAATAACCAAGCCCAGCCATAAGTACGTTCGTAAGTTTTATTTTGTGCCGCTTTAAAATAGCGCACTTCTTGCTGAATATTTTCTTTAGAAAGATTCGCTTTCAACAAATCCTTCATCTCTTCCGCTTTAGCGAGATTAGGAAACTGTTTTAAAAAACTCACCAAACTCCAATGCGCATGCACCGAAGAATGCCAGTCAAAACAACCGTAAAATGCGGGATGTAACTCTTTTGGATTTTTAAGATCTTTTTCTGAAGCCAAGGTTTGCCCCAACTTATTAGGAAATTCTTGTTGCAAGCATGCCAGTGGCATTTTGACCAATTTCTCGGCTTGCTCTAAGCTCAATACCACAGGTTCTGTATTTGTAATTTTAGAAGAAATCTCTTCCACAATGCTCGTATCCTGCTCCGTTTTTTGCTCTTCTTTAATTGAGGTATCCTCTTGATTCTTGTCTTTACAAGCCACCAACGCCAATAAACTTAATGTAATTGCTATTTTTCTCATAGTTTTATCCTAGCCAACCATCTCTATCTAAACTTCTATATTGTATGGCTTCGCTTATGTGTTCTCCGTTAATATTTTCTGCGTTTTCTAAATCGGCTATGGTTCTCGAAACTTTTAAGATGCGGTCATACGCTCTTGCGGAAAGATTTAAGCGTTCCATAGCTGTTTTTAAGAGTTGCTTGGAAGCTTCTTCTAGCTTGCAAAATTCTCTTATTTGCCCTACTCCCATTTGGGCATTGTAATGGATGTTTTCTAAATCTTCAAACCGAAGCGTCTGGTTTTCTCTCGCTTTGGTCACTCGCTCTCTAATCTTCACACTGCTTTCTCCTCGCCGCTCATCGCTCAACTTCTCAAAAGGCACTGGCGTTACTTCTATATGAATATCGATACGGTCCAACAAAGGGCCACTAACTTTACTCAAATAGCGCTGCATTTCTGCTGGAGAAGACCTCACCGGCGCATCGGGATCATTAAAATATCCCCCCGGACTCGGATTCATACTCGCCACCAACATAAAGCTGGAAGGATAAGTCACCGTAAATTTAGCCCGAGAAATAGTCACTTCCCGATCTTCTAAAGGTTGACGCATCACTTCTAAAACACTTCGCTTAAACTCGGGTAATTCATCTAAAAATAAAATGCCATTATGGGATAAAGAAATCTCTCCGGGTTGCGGATACGCCCCACCGCCGACAAGAGCCACATCCGAAATCGTGTGGTGCGGACTCCTAAAAGGACGCTGAGCCATAAGCCCTACATTCTCCCTTACTTTCCCTACTACGCTATGAATCTTGGTGGTTTCTAAAGCCTCATGTAAAGTCATAGGCGGTAAAATACTAGGCAAGCGTTTGGCCAACATCGTTTTCCCTGATCCCGGCGGACCAATAAGGATGATGTTATGACCTCCCGCCGCTGCGATTTCCATACAACGCTTAATCGATTCTTGTCCTTTTACATCGGCGAAATCAAATTCGGGATTTTCTAAACTTTGGTAAAACTCTTTCTTGGTGTCAACAATAGTAGGGATTAATTCTTTTTGCTTGTCAAAAAACTCAATTACCTCAGTGATATTTTCAATTCCATAAACGTCGATACCGCTTACAATCGCTGCCTCTTTAGCATTCTGCTTGGGCAAGATAAAGCCTTTAAAACCTTCTTCTTTTGCTTTTATCGCAATAGGCAAAGCCCCTCGTATAGGCTGTAAACTCCCGTCTAGAGAAAGCTCCCCCATAATCACGTATTCTTCTATTTTTGGTGCTTTAATCTGAGAAGAAGCGGCTAAAATCCCTAAAGCTAAGGTTAAATCGTAAGCCGAACCTTCCTTCCGTAAATCGGCTGGAGCCATATTTACGGTAATCTTTTTTCCGGGTAATTTATAGCTATTATTTTGTAAAGCGGCAGCAATTCTAAAACTGCTTTCTCGAATCGCATTATCGGGTAAGCCTACCAAATGATAGCCTATTCCCTTTGCTACATTCACTTCTACAATAATTGTAGAGGCTTCAACCCCAAAAACAGCACTTCCATAAACTTTTACCAGCATAGCTTTAGTTTGTCTTAAAAATAGCAATATTTTAAAACAAACTTGTAAATGAAATGATATTCTTTTTTAATGTTGAATTATTTTGTTAAAAACTGCTGCAATAAACGCCTTGTAGAGGCATCTAAATCTGTATTGATCTCCCTTGTCTCTAACTGCTGGTATATTTTAGAAGCCAATTGTTTCCCTAACTCTACCCCCCATTGATCGTAACTATAGATATTCCAGATAATGCCTTGTACAAACAATTTATGCTCGTACATCGCAAGGAGACTTCCTAAGGTTTCTGGCGTTAAACGCTCTATTAAAAGGGTGTTGGTAGGTTTATTTCCTTCAAAACATTTATACGCCTTTATTCTTTCTTGCTCTTCTAGAGAAAGCTCTTTAATTTCTTCTTCAATCGTGGCTTGAGATTTTCCAGAAAGAAAAGCTTGTGTTTGTGCAAAGAAGTTAGCCATTAATTTATGATGATGCCCTTTATTTCCGTGCACGGAATTATTAAAACCAATAAAATCGCAAGGAACTAACTTGGTACCTTGATGAATTAATTGAAAAAAAGCATGCTGCGCGTTGGTTCCCGGCTCACCCCAAATGACATTCCCAGTTTGGTAGCTTACTTTCTTACCACTACGGTCAATATTTTTCCCGTTACTCTCCATCACTCCTTGCTGTAAATAAGGAATAAATTTTTGTAAATATTGGGAGTAAGGGATTACCGCTTCCGTTTCTGTAAGAAAAAAATTGTTATACCAAATGCTAATCAGCGCTAAAAGCACAGGTATATTTTGATCAAACGAGTTTTTTTCAAAATGCTCGTCCATTTTCCGGGCTCCGTCAAGCATTTCCGTAAAGTTTTGATAACCAATTCCGCAACAAATCGCTAAACCCACCGCACTCCACAGTGAAAATCTACCACCAACCCAATCCCACATGGGAAAAATATTCTCTTCTAAGATTCCGAAATTCTTGGCTTTTTCATTGCAAGCACTTACGGCAACAAAATGCTGATTGATGTCTTTTTCCGTAAAGCCTTTATCTATTAACCAGTTTTTGATCGTAGTCGCATTACTTAAAGTTTCTTGGGTAGAGAAGCTTTTAGAAACCACAATAAAGACGGTTCGCTCTGCATCTATTTTCTTAAGAACTTCGTTGACGTGATCGCCATCTATATTGGATACAAAATGAACTTGCAACTGGTTTTGGTAAGCCGCTAAGGCATCGAGCACCATTTGAGAGCCCAAATCACTGCCACCAACACCAATATTAACCACATGCTGAATACTTTTGCCAGTTGCTCCTTTCCAATCTCCACCAATCAATTTTTCAGAAAAAACTTTCATCTTCTCTAAAGCAGCTTCTACTTCTTTGGTTTTTTGTTGAGCGCGCAAACGTGTATGTGCCACGGCCCTATTTTCGGTAGCATTGATGACCTCTCCTCTAAACTGCTTTTGAATAGCATCTTTAAGATCTACTTCTTCACAAAGTTCTAAAAGTAGCTTTTTGGTGGTATCATCCAGTCTATTTTTAGAGTAATCTAGGTAGAATTTATCCCATTCTACATGAAATTTATTCACACGTTCCCCATCTTCCTGAAACATATCGACCATCTTTTTTTCTTTGATGTCTTGATAATGCTCCTGAAGTTTCCTCCAAGCCACTGTTTCTATGGGGTTAATTTTCTTTAACGCCATTGGATATCTTGTTTTGATGGTGTGTTATTAAATGAGTGATGGGTCTTTTTATAATTTCTCCTAACTCCAATCCTCTTTCTCGTAAACTTTCTTTTATAATCGCTTTAGAAAAATGAGCGATAGAACCCACAAAATGAATGGGATACTTGTTTGATTCTTCAAACAACAAAATTCTATTTTCTATGAATTCTACAATTCCTTCCTTTAGAATATGGTAAAAATAAGGGTTTATTTCTTTTTGAGTAAATATAAAGGAGGCAAAATTTGCCAAATAAGCATTGGGGTTTTCTCGTTGATAGAGGTGCTCTTTGATTTCATCTGGATTTAGATCAAACTTCTGCTCAAAAGCTTCAGCTGTTTCTTTTGGCATTTTTCGGTAAAAATAATCCTGCAGCAGTTTTTTTCCGAAGAAATTCCCACTGGCTTCATCCATGATAATATAACCTAAGGAAGCTACTGGGTTATTAATTTTTTCTCCGTCATAAAAACACACATTGCTTCCAGTACCCAAAATACAAACGATGCTAGGGTGCTGCTTCAAGGCTTTAACCGCGGCCATGGTATCTTCTTCTACCAAGACTGTCGCTTTAGAAAAATAGCTTTCCAGAATTCGTTTTAGCCTTTGTGTCGGGATTTTGGTTCCACAGCCCGCACCGTAAAATTCTACCTGAGAAATTTTTCCTTTTATTTGTTGTAATTCGAGATTGGCATGAAGTCGGCTCGACAAGGTTTCTTCCTGAAATACAGACGGATTTAAGCCTTTTGTTTTGGTTTCTAAAATAACCATACCCTTCTGGTCTAAAACCACCCAATCGCATTTTGTTGAACCGCCATCTGCTACTAAAACCATCTTTTTTACTTGATTGTTGTGACGTAAGTGGCTAAGTCTACTAGTTTTGAAGAATAACCAAACTCATTATCGTACCAAGCTATCAATTTAAAAAAGTTCTCATTTAAACCTATACTCGCTTCTGCATCAAATACACTGGTTCTCGGCTCTGAAACAAAATCTTGAGAAACTACGCCTTCATCTGTATAGCCTAAAATTCCTTTTAATTCATTTTCAGAAGCTTTTTTTAGGGTCGCTTTTAACTCTTTAAAAGCAACCGCTTTTTTGGTTCTCACCGTAAGATCTACGACAGACACATCTGGCGTGGGTACTCTAAAAGCCATCCCCGTAAGTTTTCCGTCAAGGGAAGGAATCACTCTTCCTACGGCAAGCGCTGCTCCTGTGGTTGTGGGAATGATATTCGCCAAGGCATTTCTTCCTATTCTATAATTCTTTTTGGAAGGTGCATCTACGGTAGATTGAGAAGTCGTTGTTGCATGAACCGTAGTCATCAAAGCTTCTTCTATCCCGTAATGATCTTCAATCACTTTAGCCAAAACCGCCAAACAATTAGTAGTACAAGAAGCATTAGAAACAATAGTTTCTTCTGCAGTTAACTCTTTATGATTCACGCCCATTACATACATAGGAATGTCTTTAGAAGGCGCCGATATCACTACTTTCTTAGCTCCCGCTTTTAAATGCTGACCTGCACTTTCTTTGGTTTTAAAAATACCTGTACAATCAATAACCACCTCTGCATTTACTTCATCCCATTTTAACTCTGAAGGATTTTTTTCTGCACTTACGCGGATTTCTTTTCCGTTCACGACAAGATTTCCGTTGTTTACGTTAATATCTCCAGGAAATCTACCGTGTACCGAATCATATTTTAGTAAATAAGCTAAATGCTCTACGTCTACCAAATCATTAATTGCTACAATATTAATGTCTTCTCGTTGGCTGGCAATTCTAAAGGTTAATCTCCCTATTCTTCCAAAACCATTGATGGCTATATTTATTTTTTTCATGTTTCTTCTTCTATTTTTTTAGTTATATGGATATAATATCGGCTACTTTTAATAAATCCCAATCGATTTCATTAGATCCCGCAATGGCTTCTTTAAACGGAGTCACTACAATCTTTTTGTGCTTTACCCCCACCATCACATTATTTTTGTTTTCTAAAAGAGCTTCTACCGCTCCCACACCAAGCCTACTCGCTAAGACTCTGTCATAACAACTTGGGGCGCCACCTCGTTGAATATGACCTAAGACCGTGACCCTTACTTCGTACTGTTTTAGGTGCTCTTCTATATATTCTGCTAACTCAAAAATGTTCTTTCCAATCTGATCTCCTTCAGAAACCACGACAATACTCGAAGTTTTTCCAGACTTACTACTTTTT
This sequence comes from Mesonia profundi, assembly GCF_031085155.1. Taxonomy (GTDB): domain Bacteria; phylum Bacteroidota; class Bacteroidia; order Flavobacteriales; family Flavobacteriaceae; genus Mesonia; species Mesonia profundi. Next base: position 28,710 of record NZ_JAVHUL010000023.1, read on the forward strand.
GCTAAAGATTCTACCAATCTATCTTTTCCTAGATCTTCTTCCGGAATTAAAATCTCTTCCGCTCCAGCGCCAATCCCAGCATTTAAAGCAATATCTCCCGCAACTCTTCCCATAACTTCAACTAAAAAAAGTCGGTTATGCGAATTGGCTGTATCCCGAATTTTATCAATAGCTTCTACCACTGTATTTAAAGCAGTATCATAGCCTATGGTAAAATCTGTACCCCGAATGTCATTATCTATGGTTCCAGGAATTCCCACTACAGGAAAATTAAACTCTTCATGAAAAAGCGATGCGCCTTTAAACGTCCCATCGCCGCCAATTACAATAAGGGCGTCTATTTCGTTTTCTTTAAGATGATCGTAAGCTTTTTTCCTGCCTTCTGCCGTTCTAAAATCATTAGATCGCGCCGACTTTAGAAAAGTACCTCCTCTGTTAATCATATTCTTTACAGACCTTGCTCCTAAGGGAATAAAATCTCCTTCTACCAAGCCCTGAAAACCACGGTAAATCCCGGTACATTCTTTTTCGTAAAAAACACAAGCTCTAACTGCCGCTCTAATAGCCGCATTCATCCCCGGAGCATCTCCCCCAGAAGTGAGTACTCCTATCTTTTGTATGTTTGTTTTCATAGACTCAATATTATTTGAATTTAACTAAAATGCCCATTCTAAACTACTAAAACTTAGCTAAAATAAAAGACTATGCAAAAACTTCCTCTTAAAGTAAGATGATATATTTAGTTTAAAAGATTCCGAATCAAATTTGGTATCCTAACTAACTAGTTGAGGAAAAGGCTAGAATTTATTTTTTAGCTTCAATATACTTATCGATTTGATTTTCTAAATAATTCAATGGTAAAGGTCCTTGAGAAAGCACCGCGTCATGGAAGTCTCTGATATCAAATTTATCTTTAAGCTCTTTTTTTGCTTTTCTTCTCAGCTCCAAAATTTTAAGCATGCCTATTTTATAAGCGGTAGCTTGTCCTGGCATCACAATATGTCTTTCCACCATTTTTTTACAATCTCCTTCTTCATTAGGTGTATTCGTTTTGTAATAAGCAATGGCATCTTCACGCGTCCATTTCTTCGCATGAATACCTGTATCTACCACCAAACGACAAGCGCGCCAAAGCTCCATCGCCAATCGTCCAAAATCTGAATAGGGATCTTTATAAAAGCCTATTTCTTTAGGTAAAAACTCGGTATACAATCCCCAACCTTCTACATAAGCGGTATAAAAATTGAATTTTCTAAACATAGGAATACTATCCAATTCTTGTGAAATAGCGATTTGCATATGATGACCAGGAATACCTTCATGATAAGCTAAGGCCTCCATTTGATAGTTAGGCATGGCTTTCATATGGTATAAGTTTGCGTAATATATTCCAGGTCTAGACCCGTCTAAAGCCGGAGCTTGATAAAAAGCTTTCCCCGCACTTTTCTCCCGAAAAGCTTCTACGGCTTTTACCTTAATATCTGCTTTGGGAAGCACGTTAAACAAGTCTCCCAACCTTCCTTTCAGGGCATTGATGATTTGTTTGGCTTCAGTAAGATAAGCTTCTCTGCCTTCTGCAGAATCTTCATAATAAAATTGAGAATCATTACGCATAAAATCAAAAAACTCTTGCAAAGAACCTTTAAAACCAACTTTCTCTTTGATGGCTTCCATTTCTTTATGAATTCTTTCTACTTCTTTAAGTCCGATAGTATGAATTTCGTTTGCCCCTAAATTCGTCGTCGTCATGCGTTTTAAGCGGTTGTTATAATACGCATCTCCTTTAGGAAGTTTCCAGACCCCCGCATCTGAAACCGAACGTTGCGTTTCATCTTGTAATGTCGCTATTAAGGTTTTAAATCCAGGGGCCACATGAGTTAACATGGCTTTTTTTGCTTCCTGCTTAAGAGAGGCTTTCTCTTCTTTTTTAAGTTTCAACTTCTCCAGCTTTGATGTAAAATCCTTCCATAGCGTACTTGGTCTTTTTACGTCTTCAAAAGGATATCCTTTAATTACATTTTGAGCATCATCCAATACTTTAGCAAAGACAAATGTAGGAGGTAAAACGCCGTTTTTCTCCCTAATCTTTAAACCTTCAGAGACATCTTCGAACACTTGCTTCATTCCGTTTAAACGAGAAATGTAAGCTTTGGCATCTTCTTCAGAATCAATTTGATGCATATTGATTAAAAATGCAGGTAACTCTGCTTGATAACCGTGCATCTGGTTGACAGGATAATCGTAAAAACGATATTTATAATCTGCTATCTCATTCTTCAACTGATTTTTCATCAACGCATAACTCAGCTGGTTTTCTTCAGATAACTTTGATTTCTTGATACTATCCTTTAGAAAAGCTAGCCGTACTTTGCTCTTTTCTAACTCTTTTGGATACTTCTTCTTGGAGAAATCATCCCATTTACCATAATCCGTTTTCTTTCCTAAACGTGTTTGCATCATAGGTGAGTCGGCAAGGTCTTCCTGAAAAGTTTTTTCAAAAAATTGCTCTATTTTTTTATCTTCAGATAAAGAACTTTGTTTGGGATTGGATGACTTTTTATCCTGACAAGAGATGATTACAAAACTGCTTAAGATTAAAATATACTTTTTCATTCCTTAGTTTTTTAACCATTGAAACTCTACGGAAGAATCGCCAAAAACGGTATGCGTTTGTTTTTTGAAGTCTCCTTTTTTAGCTTTAAAAATGTTAGGTACATAGGTTTGCGGATTCAAGTCGATTAATGGAAACCACGTACTCTGCACTTGTATCTGTAATTTATGTCCTTTCTTAAAGGTATGATGAATGTCTTGCAATTTGATGTTCACCGTCGTCTTTTTATTAGGAGTAAAAGCTTTGGGGTTTTCAAAACTATCTCTAAACCTACCACGAAGCACTTCGCTGCGGACCATCATATGGTAATTACTCATTTTTAAATAGTCCTGAGTTTCTTCATAATCTTCGGCATCATCGGGATACACATCGATTACTTTTACAATCCAATCGGCTGCTGTTCCTGTGGTGGCTACTTTTAATTTGGCCATAATTTCTCCTGCCAAAGTCATATCTTCTTCAAGAATTTCAGTTTCAAAAACCAATACATCAGGTCTTCTTGCCGAAAACCGCTGATCGTCTGTCATATACTTTCTAGGTGTAAACACCATTTTAATATCTTCAGAGTAAGGAACTGGCTTTTTAGGATCACTTACAAACTCTACTTTTTCATTAGGTTTTGGTAAGGTATGTAAACTTTCATTTTCTCCTAAGTAATATTTTTTGGTCACCGCTTTCTTTGGGGGCCAATGCTCATAAGTTTTCCACGCTCTTAAACCGGTATCGTACATGGTTGCTTCTGCTAAAACAGCCTCTTTTCCTTTTCCGTTACCTTTTAAAAAGTGGTTAAAGAAAGGGGTTTCAATATTTTTCTGGTAATTAAGCGAAATGTCATCTCCAAAATAAACATTCCCTATCGCCTGTCTTTTCTTAGTTCCTGCCCAATCCCCGTGACTCCAAGGTCCAAAAACAAGCGTATTGTAGTTTTTATTATTGGCTTCAATATTCTTGTACGTTTCAAGGGGTCCGTAAAGATCTTCCGCATCAAAAAGTCCGCCTACAACCATTACGGCAGGTTTAATTTTGACTTTGCTTAAATGCTGAATGATTCCTCTTTTTTGCCAAAATTCATCATAATTAGGATGCGCTTTAAATTGCTCCCAAAAAATATTATCTTCTTTATAATATTCATCTAACTGACTAATAGGCGTATGATCTAAGAAAAACTGATATTGATCTTTACTTTCAAGATCGGGAAACTTAAACCAAGCTTTATATGTTGGACCGTCCTGCTGATATCCAAAAAGAGCCATCGCTCTCCAATAGCTCAGCATATAAGCGCCATTGTGATGAAAATCGTCAAAAAAGAAATCGGCTATCGAAGCTTGTGGAGAGGCTGCTTTTAAGGCAGGATGTTCAGAAAGTAAGGAATAGGTCGCATAAAAACCGGGATATGAAATTCCCCAAGTTCCCACCCTAGCATTATTATTATCTACATTGTTCACCAACCATTCAATCGTATCATAAGTATCGCTCGCTTCATCTATTTCTTTTCCTTTTTTATTCGGAATAAAAGCACGCATATTATCATAAATCCCTTCACTCATCCAACGTCCGCGTACATCTTGATACACAATAATATTTCCTTCTTTCATTAAGAACTCATTGGGACCTACTTTAGAACGAAATTGATCTTCCCCATAAGGTCGAGAACTGTAAGGAGTTCTCTGCATAATAATGGGATATTTTTGCGATTTGTCTTTAGGAGAATAAATGGTAGTGTGCAATTTTATACCATCACGCATCTCAATGTCGACTTCTTGCTTGTCGTAATGCTCTTTAATTTGGTAGTCTTCATCTTGCGCCGAAAGGTTACATACCGAAAAGAAAACGATTAAAAAGAAGTAATAAAGTGACTTAGTTTTCATGAGTTGAATTTTTGTAGCCTAAAGGTATTAATAATCTTGAAAAAGTTATTCTTTACGGAAGTCTTTATGGGTTAAATTGCAAAAAACCTCTAAATTTCTTTAGAGGTTTTTGTTGTTTTCCGTGTTAGGAATATAATTTAGGATTTACTCTTTATAATTTCCTAAACCTTCTTTTAACCAAGCTTCATATTCATCTACATCTGGCATATAAGAGGCGGGCGTATTTAGCATTTCCTCTTTACTGTTCAGTAAAACATAATAAGGTTGTGCATTAACCCCAAATCTTTCAATCTGAAAGTCGCTCCATCTATTTCCAACAGTACGTATTCTTTTTCCAGTTGTTTCGCTGGTGTACTGCATTTCTTTTGGTAACTTTTTTTGAATATCTACATATAAAGAGATCAATACCACATCACTTTTTAATCTTCCTAAAATTTGTGGCTCACTCCAAACCCGCTCTTCCATCTTACGACAGTTAATACAGGCTTTACCGGTAAAGTCGATCATTGCTGGCTTGCCTACTTTTTTAGCATAAGCCATTCCTGCTTCATAATCTGTGAAGGCTAGAATATCATGCGGACCTAGCTCTGCGTGTTCCGGGAAATCTCCTTCATCATAATTTGCACTTCCGCCACCCGTTTTGGTAAATCCAACTCCGTATGGGGATTCACTATAATTCATTGGTGGTGGGAAACCGCTAATTATTTTTAATGGCGCTCCCCAAAGTCCTGGAATCAAGTAAATAACAAAGGTTAATACCACTAATCCAAATCCTAATCTTCCTACAGAAATGTGTTTCACAGGAGAATCGTGAGGCATACTAATTTTTCCGAAAAGATACAGCACTAAAGTTGAGAACACAGCAATCCAAATCGCTAAAAACAATTCGCGTTCTAACCAATGCGCATCCAAAACTAAATCGGCTTGCGATAAGAATTTAAAGGCTAAGGCTAGTTCTAAAAATCCTAAAACTACTTTTACAGTATTTAACCATCCACCAGATTTTGGCAAAGAATTCATCCATCCTGGCAACATAGCAAAAAGCACAAACGGAATAGCAATCGCCAGAGAGAATCCTAACATTCCTACAATCGGCGCGATTCCTCCTTTAGAAGCTGCTTCTACCAAGAGAGAACCCACAATTGGTCCTGTACAACTAAAGGATACAATCGCTAAGGCCAAAGCCATAAAGAATATTCCTGCAATTCCTCCTTTATCGGCTTGCTTGTCTACTTTATTGGCCCACGAATTGGGCAGCATAATCTCAAAAGCTCCTAAAAAGGAAGCTGCAAAGATGATTAATATGACAAAGAATATAATATTAAAGGTGACGCTTGTGGAAAGTGCATTTAAGGCATCGGCGCCAAAAACAGCGGTCACTATAGTTCCCAATACCACATAAATAAGCACGATAAAAAATCCGTAAAGCAAAGCATTTTTAACTCCTTTGGCTTTATTTTTACTTTGCTTGGTAAAGAAACCAACCGTCATAGGAATCATGGGGAAAACGCAAGGCGTTAATAAGGCTACAAAACCAAATAGAAAAGCTACCCAGAATACGGTAAAAATACCACGGTCTACTTTAGCTTCTTCTTTTTGTAATTTTTCTGAAACTACGGGCTTATCTGTTGCTCCTGCTTCTACTGCTACCTCTTCTTTTCCTCCAATTTGGTAAGCTTCAAAATCGTCAAAATTGGTGAATACTTCCGCAGTTTTATCTTTAATATTGAATACAAAGTAATATTCTTCATTGATACAAACCTCTTTACAAATCTGGTAAAATATCTGAGCTTTAATCAAGCCTAAATCTTCATTAATCAGCTTAACTTTTTGCGTAAACTTAGCTTCGTTTGCGAAATACACCTCGTCTACACCAAAAATATCATTGTAAGCTCTATCGGTTTCGCTTTCTTTAGCTTCTCCTTCTAATTCATAGTTCCCTTCTGCATCTATATATTCAAATCCAGTAGGAATAGGTCCGCCTTCTGGGGTATGCTGAGAATAAATATGCCATTCGTCGTCAATTTCTGCTTCAAAAATTAATTCATATTCTTGGTCAGAAACTTGCTTCACGCTTGCCTCCCATTTGGCAGGACTCTTTATCTCTTGAAGTCCAGAGCCGGGAAACTGAGCGAAGGATTGGCCAATGCTTAAAAAAGCAATACAAAGGGTTAAATATAGTCTCATGGGATAAGGTTAAATTTAAGTATATTTTGGGTTGGTTGTATTTTATATCGTTCGTCGGTTCTATGATTCACAATCCAGATAATATCTGTTTCATTGCATAAAACCCATATCTTCTCTTTTTCCGTTACCGGAATTTTTTCATCGATGAGAAAATCGCTAATTTTCTTCTTTCCTTGCATTCCAAAAGGGTAAAAATAATCCCCTGGTTTCCACTTCCTCAATTCGAGCGGGAATTTAAGAAGTTCTATCGGAAAATAAGCCGTATTCTTAGTTTTCTCTTCTATTTTTTCGACTTTCTCTTGTTTTAAAATACCTAACGAAAAAATTAAGTCTTCTTTAGCGTTCACTTTAAAGGAACCTTCCTCTTCCTTTTTGATTTTCTCTAAAATAAGCACTTCCCTATCTTTCAATAATTGATGCGTTTTAGAAAAAACTCGTTTCCCCGATTGCGCTTCCAAAAGCAAATACACATCTTCCCATTCCGTAAAGCCAAAATCTTTGAGTAATTGATAAAGTACCGCTTTAGAATTCGGGATTTTTTTTAACTCCTGGATAGCTAACTCATATCCCCAAGAGGTTTCTTTTACGATCTTAGAAAATAAAAGCGCTGTATAATCTTCTAGCAAAGCTTCAGATTCTTGTAAATGCGCTTGAGTTTTTAAAAAGGATGAAATCACATCTGGATTTTCCTCTTTTAAAATAGGATAAACCTGATTTCTAATCTTGTTCCGTAAATAAGCATTGGACTGGTTACTGGCATCTTCTCGCCAGCTAATATCGTTCTCTTTAGCAAACGCCTCTATTTCTTCTCTCGAAAAAATTAACAAAGGCCTAACTACAAGCTGATTGTTTTCAGGAATTCCTGTAAGGCCAGTAAGTCCCGTTCCTCTCATTAAATTGATAAAAAAAGTCTCCAAACTATCATTGGCGTGATGTGCCGTTAGTAAACTTTTGTAGTTTTCTTGCGCGCACAATTCTTCAAACCAAGCATAACGCAAATCGCGTGCAGCCATCTGAATAGAAACTCCGTGATCTTCAGCAAATTTTTTGGTATCAAAATGTTGTACATAAAAAGGACAACCTAATTGCTGCGCCAGTTCTTTTACAAAAACCTCATCAGCGTCGCTTTCTTTTCCGCGTAAGCGAAAATTGACATGGGCTAACGCAAAATCGACTTGAGAAAGCTGAAGCAAGTGAGCCAAAACCACGCTATCTACCCCGCCACTAATGGCTAAAACAACTTCTTGAGAAGTTAGGGATGGAAAATTTTCTTGTATATGTTTAGAAAAACGGTGTTGCATTTAACCTGGGCACTTTTTTCGCTTTCCAAAGATACCATTTCCCCACAAAACTTAAGCAACCTAAGTTACACACTTATGGCTTTCTTCAAAGCTTTAACTTTTACTAAACATTCTTCGTATTCGCTCTCAGGAATTGATTGTATGGTTATCGCACTGCCCACCGAGCAAGAGGTGTATTTTTTGTTAGAATTGTATAAAATCGTGCGAATAATGACGCTAAAATCAAAATCCCCTTCTGGCGTAAAATAACCAATGCTGCCGCTATAAAGTCCGCGTTTGGTGGTTTCCAGTTCTTCAATAATTTTCATGGCCGAAATTTTTGGCGCGCCCGTCATACTTCCCATAGGAAAAGTGGTTTGAAGCACTTCAATCGGACTTACACCTTCTTTAAGTTGAGAAGAAACGGTAGAAATAAGCTGATGCACTTGTTGAAAACTATATAATCCGCAAAGCTCATCTACGTTTACGCTTCCGCGGAAAGCGGTTTTGGAAAGGTCATTTCTCACCAAATCTACAATCATCACGTTTTCGGCAATTTCCTTAGGATCATTTTGAAGCTTCTTCTTTAATTTTTCATCTTCTATAGGATCTTCTAACCGCTTGGCCGTCCCTTTTATAGGTTGAGAAGTTACTTTTTGCCCTTCTTTTTTAATATAACGCTCGGGGCTTGCACTCAACGCATAATGTTCTTCTAGGCGTAAAAAAGTAGCAAAAGGAGCTTGAGAAATCGCATTGAGTTCTAAATAACTTTGAAGCGGATTGATTTCTTGATTTTCTACATAAAATTCTTGACAGAAATTGGCTTCATAAATATCGCCTCGCTGAATATGAACTTTCATCTGATGCACTTTCTTCAAATATTCTTCGGGAGAAATTCGTGCTTGAAGCGCAGCCGTTTGCTGTTGAACTGGTGCTTTGACCTCTAAAGAACAAATATGTACAAAATCGGTTTCTATTTCGTCATCTACCATATTTAGGTAGAGAAATTCAGCTGAATCTCCCTCGATGCGAATTATTTTTTTAGGTTGAAAGAAATACAAATCGGGAAAACCCAATCCATCAAAATTTTTAGACTTTAACTTTTCCGTATCTTCTTTAAGGTCGTAAGTAAGGTAACCAAAAAGGTAATCTTTGGTGGTAGACTGGTATTCTTCCAGCTTTTCAAAAGCTTGGAGGGTATCGGTTTTTAAGGCCGTAAAAGCATCTACGGCAAGAATTGCTTCGTAGTTCACTTGCTCATTGTAGGCATTGGAATCTAACCAAATTACCTCCTCAAACTCCTGACTCCATTGCAAAGCTTGCGCCTTAAAAGCGCTCGTATCTTTTAGTTTAAATGTTTTATAAGTCCTCAATTAACTTTCTATTTCCTGTAAAAAATTAGATAAGGTATCAATAATTCCTAATTGTAAAGTTTCATCGGTAACTTTAAGCTCTTGTAAATCAAAATGCTCATTAAATGAAGGAAAGCTAAAACTAGCCACCACTTGAGCTCCAAATTTTGGTAAAATAGCCTCTGTATACGCTAAAGCAGAAGCTGCACCTCTTTTTCCCGCAGAAGTACTCATTAACAGTACTTTTTTACCTTCCAAAAATTTTGGATCAAAACGAGACAACCAGTCTAATACATTTTTAAAGAAACTAGAAACCGTTCCGTTATGTTCGTTCACCGAAATAATTAACGCCTCTGCTTGATCTATTTTATTTTTTAAACGGGTTATATTTAAAGGAATGCCTTCATTTTTTTCTATATCATAACTATAGACAGGAAGTTCAAAATCGGTTAAACGAATAATTTCCACTTCATGATCTACGATTTGATTCGCTACGGAAGTAACCAAGGCATGATTGATAGAAATGGAACTACTTGACCCTGCAAAAACTAAAATTTTACCCATAAGATTGTAATAAGGCCTAAAATAACTGCATTTTACTTGAATATGAAAACTATTTCTTTTAAAAAATCCTTAATTTTAGCTTTCTAATATGTAGCGATGGATTTTAGATTACGTGTTTTTAATGAAGTGGTAAAAACATTGAGTTTTTCTCAGGCTTCAAAAAATTTATACCTCTCTCAGCCAGCGGTTTCCAAACATATTAAAGAGTTGGAAATGAAATATGAAGTAAAGCTGTTTGAACGTCAAAAAAATACCATTAAAATTACTTCCGCAGGACAAGATCTCTTTTTTTATGCTGAAAAAATTCTCAACCTTTATCACGAAGCCGAAAATCATTTTTTGGCTCTTCAGGAAAAGTTACCTAAAAAAGTGAAGATTGGTGCGAGTACCACCATCGCTCAATATATTGTACCTCCTTCTTTGGCTGAATTAAAGAAGAATTTTCCGGGCACGGAGTTTTCCCTTGTCAACGATAATTCAACTCAGATTGAACGTAAAATTGAACAATACGAACTTTCTTTTGCACTCATCGAAGGCAGCAACCACAATCCTTTATTAACTTACGAGAAGTTTTTGGATGATGAACTGGTACTGGTTACTTCTACCCGAAACAACTTAACTTCATCCATCTCTTTAGAAGATCTTCTTAAACTTCCTCTAGTCATTAGAGAAGAAGGATCTGGCACCCGCTCTATTTTGGAGAATCGCTTGGCCAAAGCCGGAATTCGTAAAAAAGACCTCAACATCGATATGATTTTGGGCAGCACCGAAAGTATCAAGTCTTATTTGTATGCTACGCCTAGTTATGCTTTTGTCTCTATCTCTTCGGTCTTTGATGATTTAAGACATCAGCAACTTCAAGTCATTGATATTGAAAATTTTGAAATCAAACGTCCGCTCTACTTTGTAAGTCTTCAGGGAGAACGTTCTTTATTTTTTGATCAAATTAAGAAATTCTTTTATTTAACCCATAACAAGAGGTTATAACCTATCACAATGTTTGTTGAGTAGCATCCGTTTATTTGCCCGACCTTTGCGCAGATAAAATAAACAAACATGCTTAAAAAGATAAATCCTATTTATGTAAAAGTAATTTTTGCATTGGCAGCGCTCTTGTGTCTCACCCCTTTTATTTCTTCTCCCATTGCCTTATTAATGGGAATTATACTCACCAATTTACTCTTTAATCCTTTTCCTGTATTAAGCGGAAAAACAGTGAAGTGGTTATTAAAAATTTCGGTGGTTGGCCTTGGTTTCGGAATGGATTTGAATAAAAGTTTAGAAGTAGGAAAAGAAGGTTTATTACTTACCATTATCACCATTAGTACCACGCTTATTCTAGGATATTTTATAGGAAAACTATTAAAATTAGATAGAGTGATTTCTTATTTGATTGCTTCGGGAACGGCGATTTGTGGAGGAAGCGCCATTGCAGCGGTATCGGCGGTGATTAAAGCTAAAGAAAAAGACATCTCTATCGCTTTGGGCGTAGTCTTCTTTTTAAATGCGCTGGCTATTTTTATCTTTCCCGTTTTAGGACATCAATTGGGATTATCCCAAAAAGATTTTGGTTTATGGAGTGCCATTGCTATTCACGATACGAGCTCTGTAGTAGGTGCAGCTTTAGCATACGGAGAAGAAGCTTTAGATATTGCGGTCACCGTAAAGTTAAGTAGAGCTTTATGGATTATTCCTTTATCTATATTTTCTATGTTTTTGTTTAAAGGTAAATCCAATTCTATTAAAATTCCTTGGTTTATCTTACTATTCGTACTAGCAGTAATTGCGAACTCCTACCTTAATCTACCCGAATGGATGAGTTTCAACATTCCTGAAATTTCTAAACAGTTATTGATTCTAACCTTATTTCTTGTCGGCACCGGACTTACATTCGCCTCCATTAAAGAAAGCGGAGCTAAGCCTATCGTGCTGGGAGTTTCGCTTTGGGTCATCATCTCTGTTATTTCTTTAGGCTATATCTTGTATGTAATTTAAAGCTAGTCGTGTCTGGCTAAGATGTTAGAACGCTTCGCTTTTAGAACATAGAAGTTAGATTTAATTTCTTAAATATTAGTATTCAGATGTATTATCAAATCAAAAAGATAATATAAAGACTATATAAAATTTTGATTTCTCAACCTGAACTTGCCCGAAATGGATTCATTCAGGCGGGCTTGATTCAGGTTCTCCATATGATTTTAATGTCACATCAATAGGTTTAGGAGTAAATCTATTATAATAAATTTTTCCGAGTACTGCTTAATTTGACTTCTTGAAGATAGTTTCCTATTAAAAGTCATGAAAAAATCCGAATCAATACGATTCGGATTTTTTTATTTAAGAGGAAGAATTAATTTCTAATTCTCTCCTATTATATCTACTTACACGTGTAAAGCACGGTCTCCCGTTGCTGCTAAAGCGGCTTCTTTCACGGCTTCAGCATAAGTTGGGTGTGCGTGGCTCATTCTAGCAATATCTTCTGCACTTGCTCTAAATTCCATTGCAACCACCGCTTCTGCGATTAAATCGGCTACACGAGCTCCTACCATATGTACTCCAAGAACTTCGTCGGTTTCTTTATTGGTTAAGATTTTTACAAATCCGTCAATATCTCCACTCGCTCTAGAACGTCCCAAAGCACGCATAGGGAATTGACCTGATGCATACTCTACTCTGTCCTCTTTTAATTGCTCTTCCGTTTTTCCTACAGAGGCAACTTCTGGCCAAGTATATACAACCCCCGGAATCAAGTTATAATCGATATGTGGTTTTTGACCTGCAATGGTTTCAGCAACAAAAACACCTTCTTCTTCGGCTTTATGTGCTAACATAGCTCCTTTAATCACATCTCCAATTGCGTAGATATTCTCTACATTGGTTTGCAAGTGTTCGTTTACTTCAACTTGCTTGCGGTCATTGATTTTAATTCCTGCGTTATCGGCTTCCAATCCATCGGTAAAAGGTTTTCTACCTACAGAAACCAAGCAGTAATCTCCTTTAAATTCTACTTCTTTTCCTTTTTTATCGGTGGCTTTAATTACCACTTCGTCTCCTGTATTTTCCACAGCAGTTACTTTATGAGAAAGCGCAAATTTTACTTTTTGCTTTTTCATCACTTTGGCAAGCTCTTTACTTTGAGCAGCATCCATGGTAGGGATAATACGGTCCATATATTCAATTACGGTCACCTCTGCGCCTAATCTCTTATATACCTGTCCTAACTCTAATCCTATAACTCCGCCCCCAATCACTAACATGTGCTTAGGAACTTCTTTTAATTTTAAAGCTTCGGTAGAAGTGATAATTCTCTCCTTATCAAGATCTATAAATGGTAAAGAAGAAGGTTTACTTCCCGTTGCAATAATAGTATGTTTAGCTTCAATCGTTACATCTTCTCCTTCCGCGGAAGCGATATTGATGTGCGTTTTATCTTTAAAAGAACCAACACCTTCATAGGTATTAATTTTATTTTTATCCATCAAAAAAGCAATCCCCTTAGTGGTTTGTTCTACCACCGTGGCTTTGCGGCCCATCATCTTTTCTAGATTAAGCTTTACTTCTCCAGGAATTTCAATCCCGTGATCTTCAAAATGCTTCAAAGCATCTTCATAGTGGTGCGAAGAATCTAATAATGCTTTAGAGGGAATACAGCCTACATTTAGACAAGTACCTCCCATGGTGGAATATTTTTCTATTATTGCGGTCTTTAAACCTAGTTGTGCGCATCGTATTGCGGCTACGTAACCTCCAGGTCCCGAACCAATCACTGCTACATCGTAAGTGCTCATAATTTAGTTTTTGTTGAGTTGAAAAACGTTGACAAAAATACGATATCTAATTCAATCAACAAGGTAGATGACACAAAGGATTGTTAAAATCCTTAGAATTTACGAAACGATAAGCGTCGTGTTCTTCACTTCCTTAATCACAAACGTACTCTGAGTGCTTCCTATTCCCGATATAACCGTTAGCTTTTCTATTATAAATTTGCGGTACGCATCCATATTTTTCACCAAGACTTTTAGAATATAATCGTAATCGCCACTTACATGATAGCATTCTAACACCTCTTCGAGTTTTAATACTTCGCGTTCAAATTGAATGATGTTATTTTTAACATGCTGCGACAATTTCACTTGGCAAAGCACCATAAAGTCCTTTTCTACTTTTTCTTTATCAATTAGCGCGACGTAGTTGGTGATGATTTTTTGTCGCTCTAGTTTCTTGATACGCTCATAAACGGCGGTATTCGACAAGCCCAATAGAAGCGCTAATTCTTTGGTGGTCTTTTTGGCATCTTGTTGCAAGTACTTGAGCAGTTGGTGATCTAGGCTATCTAATTTTATCATGGCGGTAAATTTTCAGGATTTATCAAAAACAGGAATCAATTGCAGTTTTAAATTCTAACAAACATAATTATTGTAGATTTTTAATCTAAGTTATGAAAATTAGCTTGACAATTATCTGATAATTACCGAATTTAGTTATTATTCACTTAAGTCTTATTATCATGAAATATAAACCAGCCGATAAAATTCAGGATTTACAATATTTTGGAGAATTTGGAGGAGTAAACCCTTCCATTTCAGATTCCTCTACCTACACCTTTCTTTCTGCAAAGACGATGTTTGACACCTTTGAAGGAAATGCCGAAGGTTGCTACCTCTACTCCCGCCACTCGAGTCCCAGCAATTTATATTTGGGCGAAGCCCTTGCTGCCATGGAAGCAACCGAATCTGCCACGGTTACCGCCAGCGGCATGGGTGCTATCACTCCAGTCTTATTGCAGTTATGCGATAGCGGAGATCATATCATTTCTAGCCGAACCATCTACGGAGGAACTTATGCTTTTATGAAAAATTTTCTACCCAGACTAGGGATAGAAACCTCTTTTGTAGACATCACCAAAATCGAAGCGGTAGAAGCAGTGATTACCCTGCAAACCAAAGTTATTTTTTGCGAAACGGTGAGCAATCCCTTATTAGAAATCGCCAATTTGACCGCATTGGCTCAGCTTGCTAAAAAACACAATTTGCAATTGGTGGTAGACAATACCTTTTCTCCACTTTCCATTTCACCCGCTCAATTGGGCGCAGCTGTCGTGATTCATTCACTTACCAAATTTATTAACGGAAGTAGTGATACGGTAGGTGGAGTGGTTTGCGCTTCAGCGGAATTTATTGATCAACTTAGGAATGTAAATGACGGCGCTTGCATGTTATTAGGATCTACGATGGACAGCATGCGATCGGCTTCTGTGTTAAAAAACCTGCGTACGCTCCATATTAGAATGCATAAACACAGCGAAAATGCGATGTATTTAGCAGAACAATTGGAGGCTTTAGGCTTAAAAACCGTTTATCCCGGATTAAAATCACATAAAGGAAATGCTTTATACCAAGAAATGATGAACGAAGAATATGGTTTTGGAGGGATGCTAACCTTAGATGTAGGCTCTTTAGATAAGGCCAATACCTTAATGGAATTGATGCAAGAACGAAATTTAGGTTATCTAGCCGTGAGTTTAGGCTTTTACAAAACCCTATTTAGTGCCCCAGGAAGTTCTACCTCTTCTGAAATCCCTGAAGAGGAACAACAAGAAATGGGATTAAGCGACGGACTTATACGCTTCTCTATAGGTTTGGATAATCATATTGACCGTACGTTTCAAATGATGAAAACTTGTATGGAAGAAGTGGGGATACTATAAACTCTTCAACAATGGCTTTCTTAAAACAGAAAGCCGTTGTTTTTAAATCTTCTATTCTTAAGTTGTTTTCATCCAGGGCTAAAAAAATGTAGGTAAGAGATGAAACAATTCATCTATTTATTCTCAGCAATTTTAAAGGTTTTGAATAGATTAAATTTTCGTTTTCAAAGTGTTTCTCAAAGTAACAATTATAGTAAAAGTTAAAAAAGGTTAAGAAAACTAATACTGTTTCTTGGTTCAGATAGTGAAAAATCACTACATTACTCATTCTTACACCAACTTATTATTGATACTCTATGGATAGTCAATCTTCTGACCCTGAAAACCAAAAAATTATATCAAACAACATAAGCATAGGTGCAGCACTCCTTCCAGTTATTGCTCTGGTAGGCATGCTAGCTTATAATGTATTTGTTTTTGGAGATGATGCCTTAGGCGGCTCCAATCAATTTATCTTACTTATGGGAGCTGCAGTTGCTGCTGTGGTAGGGCACTTTAATAATACTTCCTACTCAACGATGATTGAGGAGGTTTCTCAAAACATTAAGTCTACTTCTGGCGCCATCTTAATCTTATTAATGGTAGGTGCTCTAGCAGGAACATGGCTGATAAGTGGGATTATCCCCACCATGATTTATTACGGACTTCAAATTTTGAACCCTACGATTTTCTTAGCGGCTTGTGTGGTTATATGTTCTGTAATTTCGATTGCCACTGGAAGTAGTTGGACCACTTCTGCCACCGTAGGAATCGCATTGATAGGAATTGCCGAAGCTTTAGGAATTCCTTTAGGAATGACGGCCGGAGCCATTCTTTCTGGCGCTTATTTTGGAGATAAACTTTCTCCACTTAGTGACACCACTAACCTTGCACCCGCTATGGCCGGTACAGATTTGTTTACGCATATACGCTATATGCTTTATACCACTATACCTTCTATTGTCATTACGCTAATCGTTTTTATTATTATAGGTTTAAATCTAGAACCTGAAGGGGTAGCCGATACCAGTTCAATTTTAAATTCTATCGATGCCGCCTTTAATATTTCTCCTTGGTTGTTTGTAGTACCAGGATTAGTGATCTTTCTTATTATTAAAAAGACGCCACCTTTAATCGCCTTATTATTAGGTATTTTATTGGCTGCCGTAGCGAGTCTTATCTTTCAACCCAATATCGTTGCCGAAATCGCCGGAAGCTCTCAACTTACTTTTGAAAGTGCTTACAAAGGAATTATGAATGCCATTACGGTAGATACACAAATTGAAACCTCTAAC
The DNA here is from genome assembly GCF_031085155.1 of Mesonia profundi. Lineage (GTDB taxonomy): Bacteria > Bacteroidota > Bacteroidia > Flavobacteriales > Flavobacteriaceae > Mesonia > Mesonia profundi. The sequence continues at coordinate 45,556 of NZ_JAVHUL010000023.1, forward strand.
GAAGCCCTCAACGATCTTTTCTCTTCTGGCGGAATGAAAGGCATGTTAGGTACTATTTGGTTAATTATTTGTGCGATGACTTTTGGTGGAATTATGGATGCCATTGGTGCGCTATCCAGAATTAGTAAAGCATTACTTCAAATGTTTCATACCACATTCGGGTTGTTTAGCAGTACGGTAATTAGCTGTTTAGCACTAAACGCCACGGCTTCAGATCAGTATTTAGCCATAGTAGTACCGGGAAAAATGTTCGCCCAAGCCTATAGAGATAAAGGCCTTGCGCCAGAAAATTTAAGTAGAACTCTAGAAGATTCAGGAACGGTGACTTCGGTTTTAATTCCTTGGAACACCTGTGGAGCTTATCATAGTGGAGTTTTAGGCGTTCCCGTAGCGAGTTATTTTGTCTACGCGGTCTTCAATTACTTGAGTCCGTTTATGACCTTATTATTTGCCGGTTTAAACATTAAAATTAGACAACTTAGTCAAACTAAAAAAGCGACTGCATGAAATTAGATATTTTAGCTATAGGAGCACATCCAGATGATGTAGAATTAAGCTGTAGCGGAACTCTTGCCAAAGAAATTGCAAAAGGTAAAAAAGCCGGGATTATAGATTTAACCCGTGGCGAATTGGGTACGCGAGGTTCTGCCGAAATTAGAGATCGAGAAGCGCAAAACGCGGCGAAAATTTTAGGCGTTTCAGTACGGGAAAATCTAGGTTTTAGTGATGGTTTTTTTATCAACAACACCGCTCATCAGCTAGAAATCATTAAAATGATTAGAAAATACCGTCCAGAAGTGGTTTTATGCAATGCGATTAAAGACCGACATATAGATCACGGTAAGGGAAGTCAGTTGGTGAGTGACGCTTGTTTTTTAAGCGGACTTCGTAGAATCGAAACCATTCATCAAGATAATCATCAACACCCCTGGCGTCCCAAAATCATTCTCCATTACATTCAATGGATGGAAATTGAGCCCGACGTTATTGTGGACATTTCAGGATATATAGATCAAAAAGTAGCTTCCGTAAAGGCTTATAAATCGCAGTTTTTTGATGAAAACAGCAACGAACCTTCTACGCCTATCACGAGCAACAATTTTTTAGATAGTGTGACCTATAGAGCAAGGAACCTAGGCAGACTAATCAATACCGAACACGCCGAAGGCTTTACTGTAGAACGCTGCCCTGCAGTAGATTCTATTTTTGATTTAATTTAATTCATTTTTTATTTTGCCATATTGGTATAAAGTATTAAATTTGCCAGCTCAAACAAATGGTGGTTGTAGCTCAGCTGGTTAGAGCGCTGGTTTGTGGTACCAGAAGTCGCCGGTTCGAACCCGGTCTTCCACCCTTTTTGAAAACCTCGCTTTTGGCGAGGTTTTTTTATGCCTTTTTCTTTCTCTATTCAAGAGTTTAAATCGGTTAAAAAAATAATTTTTTTTGCTAAAATCCTAATAGAAAAGCATCTAGAAACTCCCACTCTTACTCAATTTTTGCTACCGAAAAACAAAACTCAATCAAGTCATTATTTTTCTAAAAGATGGAGTTTATTCGGATCAAGTCAAAAAGTTGTGGGATTTTAGTTTTATGCAAAAATTGTGGATAGTCTAAATAGGAAAAAATCTAC
>NZ_JAVHUL010000024.1 GCF_031085155.1 Mesonia profundi
GATGATGCCAATCGCGAAGTATTGTTCGTAGAGTCTGACTATTCTTTGGCTAGTAAACGAGTGCTTTGGGTGTTAACCCATCTGATCAAACAACGAGGAAAACCTAAAAATATTCGGATGGATAACGGTCCAGAGTTTATTGCAACGATAACAAAAGATTGGAGTGAGGCCTACGGAATAGTTTTTAAATATATACAGCCTGGAAAGCCCACACAAAATGCGTTTATAGAGCGTTTCAATGGTTCATTCCGCAGAGGTGTTTTAGATGCTCATATTTTTAAAACCATACATCAAGTGAGAGAAATTACAGCAGTTTGGGTGGAGGATTACAATAATTTTAGACCACACGATAGCTTAAAAAATCTTCCTCCAATAGTTTTTGCTAAAATTCATTTGAACCAAAGTTCACGCCTAAATGAATAATATTTTCTAATTTAGTACTGTCCTAAAAAGGGGAAGTCTACAATTCCAAGAAAAATGTTTTAGTTCAGAAAAAGATGACAGCCCTTCTGATTTTGAAAGTAATGGCATATAATTATCTGCAGTAGATTCAAACCACTGAATGCCTTTAGCATAGACCTGTTTTGCAGTCATTCGAGTTATCTCGGTCTTACCATCATCTAACCTAAATAATTCTTTCCCTCCGCTCGTGGTTACAATTATGTCTTCCGGTGCACGACCATCAGGGTCAACATATCGTAATGGGTTGTTCATAGTGTAGTTGTACGGCGACCACTCGGGCATACTCTCCGCCAACGGGTCAACACTTAACCAAATACTCCACTTTGGGTTATAGTAACGTGCGCCATAATAGTAATTGCCCGTTTCAGCATCAAACTCCTTGGCGTTGAACTTGTACGGGGAATTGTTAGAATTAAGATGCTCCTCTACCAAAGTTTCGCCAAACGGTAAATATTCCATATGTTGAGTCACATTTCCGTCTAAGTTATGATATAACTGGAGCTCCCCAAATGGTCGGGATGAATATAGAAAACTTCTAAGTCGCCTGTGTGATGAAAGCTAACTCCAAAATATTAAATAAAAGGGTCAAAGGCTTGGAGTTCAATACAACTTTAATTTAGTGGTATCAGACGGGTGCCAGCGGAGTTTCTTGAATTTTATCTAAGAATTAGCACTAATTTGTAGGAGGAGGAGGAGGAGGAGTGCTTTTACATCGAGTATTAAATGTCAAATATATGGAAATAGGTTTTGATTTAACAATTTTTAGTTTTTCATTAAATGTCAAATTAGAATATTTTTTCCTAAAAAAAAGTTGCGAATCTTTTATCCTTATAGTTTTATATGCATGAATTATTGAATTAATAGTCTTCGCATAATTATTCCACGCATCAAAACTTTTATTTATCAAGGCTGGACAACTAATAGATACATGAAGGTAAGGAGTTTCTTTTTTTAAGGAATGAGGCACAGTGTTATTAAATTCATTAACAAATTCTTCACTAAGAGAACCATTATTTTTTTTAGTTTCAGATAGAACAATTATGGAATCTTTCGCATTAATACATATATCAAAAATATACCTATCAATATATGGTTCTGTAGGGGAAAAACGTTTTGAAAAAACTTTTAATTGAATTTTTTTAAGTTCTAGATTAATACTATCCGTAATATATAAATAATCACCATCTTGAAACTTTTTACTTTCAACTATTTTTTTTAATTCATTCCCCTTTATTTCTTCCTTTTCATTCAAGGATAGGTTCAAATTAGTCAGGCTATTTGTTTTCTTTGAGGAGCATCCAATAAAAATAAATAAACAGAAAAAAAATAATGAGTATCTCATAGAATTTATTAATAATTGTTAATATTGTTTTTGTCAATTTTAAGCATCTTATTAGGTTCTCTTGTCATTTTAGGCCAGCTTCTTGGAATAACATTATTGTAAATTTCTTTTGTGATTTTTGGCATATATATGTAAAACTTTGCATTAGGACTTGCTTCCAATATATTTCTGTAGAAATCTGTATCACCAGGTTTATTTCTTCCTGATGGATAAAAATCATATCTAGCCGTACCCGTATGATTATGATAATGCTGTGTGGTATTAAACTTATTAAAACCCAACTCTCCAAATACAGGAGACTGGTCATCAGCTCCTAAAGTTCCTAATGCCCATTTACCATCATTTCTACCGTGCAAAGCCCATTCACTTTTATTATTTTTTGCCGCAAATTTAAAAATGTTTAAGGCTTCTTTTTTGTTATTAGTTATGGCGTATTGACCTTGTAACTCACCATCAGTATTTTCATATGGTTGACAAAAGTTTGGATCATCTTCAGATAAACTACTTAAAACATTTTTATCGTTTACAACCAAATGATCTATTTCTGTATTTTTATTCCCATTATCATCCAATGCAAATAATCTATCTGGATCATCGTTTGTAGGTCCTATTTGTGTAATCTTACCATCCTTACTCAAACCATAATCAGTATCGGGACTCTCTACCACCATCCCGGTTGGATCTGTATAAATAACAGGATTATTAAGTGTGTAACTGTACGGTGACCAGCTTGGGTATTTCTCCGCCATTGGATCAACACTTAGCCAAATACTCCATTTAGGATTATAGTAACGAGCACTATAATAATAATTCCCTGTATCCTCATCCAGTTCTTTCCCGTTAAATTTAAACGGAGAATTGTTAGAGTTGGTATGTTCATCTACCAAGGTCTCGCCAAACGGTAAATATTCCATATGCTGAGTCACATTTCCGTTTAAGTTAGTGATATAACTAGAACTTCCCAAATGGTCTGGATGAAAATAGAAAACTTCTAGTTCGCCTTTGTGGGAAAAGCCAATTCCACTATATTGAGTTAAAGGATTTAAAGTTGGAGGCTGTAGATTAAACGTACTGTAAACGGACTGTAAAGCCGCGCCAGCTTCAATAAGCCTTGTAGTACTCCAGTAATGAATTTCTTCTATATTCAAATTGGGAATTACAGTATTTATAACATTGGGTATTCCTCCCAATTCATCTGTAGTTCCTATTTTTGAGGCTACTCGTTCACTCCCTACATAATAATGTTTGGTGTAACTTACACTGGGTCTATTTCTTTTACTCTTATTGTCTGGTTTTGCAATGATAAGTCCGCTGGGATAAAGCATTACATTATCTTCTTCTACATCTTCTTGCTCTTTTGCGTTAGACCGTATCTTTAAGCGATTTAGATTTCTTTTTATAATTCTTTCGCCCCCGGCATCGAATGTGACGAAGTAAAACCGTCTATTGAGATGTTTAAACAATTAGCCGAAGCTCTGGAAGTATCCTTAAATTAACTAGTTGGCTCTACAGATATACTTTTAGAAAAGAATATTGTTAATCGTGTTCTTGATATCCAAAAACTAAAAGAGAACGAAAAACAACACGTTTTCGCTCTCCTTGATGCTTTCTTGAAGCAAACCAAACTGCAAAGTATTATGTAAATGAAAAAGCCCTGCAATTTACGCAAGGTTATATCCTATTTTCTAACTTTTAAAAGCATAAACGGCACTCGTTATAAACGAGCGCTAGCGGGGAATCAGATAAAACTAAATAACAAATTGATAAATAATTAGAATTAGTATTAGAATTAGAAATGAAATTGATGCATTTAAATATGGTCTGTCATTTAAAATAATTTTCAATGGTTTTTTTAGGAATAGCCGACGAATTAATGCTCCTGGAAAATTCAAAATAAAAATTACTAATAATCTAAAAATGACAGTTAAGATAAAGTTCATTATTTTTTAATTGAATTAAGTGTTCTATTTGTACCTTCAGTTACACCTGCTTTAATTGCTTCATCTATTAATGTTGGCGCATATTTATTGACAGCTGGAATTGCAGTATTAAACACTGGTTTATATAATGTCAAAGGAATAAATACAGCTGATAAAGTATTTGTTATTTTTCTTTTTCCTTCCTCCCAAGTTGGTCTACCTGTGCTAGATGCACTTCTTCCTTTTACAATACTCCAGTTGTCAAGGTTATATGAGTTTTGTATTAAGTAATTATTCATAACAGCTTTGTCTTCTCCAGATATAGCAAGATTAAAACCTCTATCTAGTTGATTTATTATTCCAATCCCAATATCTTGTGGAACTTCTACAATAAAGGCAGCCATATTAGAACTATAACGACTTGCTTTTTCTCCAAGCGTTAAATTAGATTTTATACCCGTGCCGCTTATGGTTTCACGACTTTCACCTTTATTATAATTTTTACCAGTATCCGAATTGGTAAAACTCCCGTTTTCATTTAAACTATAGTGTTCATGGTTCTCATAATTGGAAGCAACTAAATTAGTTGATGCGCCAAGATTTTCATAACCATCTTTTTCTCCACTCCCTTCATAATACTCTACATCATTTGTAGATTTATTACGATACCAATTTGGAGGAACAGCCTTTCCTTCTTCCACCACCATTCCTGTTGGATCTGTATAACGTATAGGATTCTGCAACGTATACGCATAACTACTAAAGGAAGGGTATTTCTCCGCCATAGGATCTACACTTAACCAAATACTCCACTTTGGATTGTAGTAACGTGCCCCATAATAATAGTTCCCAGTTTCCTCATCCAATTCTTTCCCATTAAATTTAAACGGAGAGTTGTTAGAGTTGGTATGTTCATCTACCAAGGTCTCGCCAAAAGGTAAATATTCCATATGCTGAGTCACATTTCCGTCTAAGTTAGTGATATAACTAGAACTTCCCAAATGGTCAGGATGAAAATAGAAAACTTCTAAGTCGCCTGTGTGGGAAAAGCCAATTCCACTATATTGAGTTAAAGGATTTAAAGTTGGAGGCTGTAGATTAAACGTACTGTAAACGGACTGTAAAGCCGCGCCAGCTTCAATAAGCCTTGTAGTACTCCAGTAATGAATTTCTTCTATATTCAAATTGGGAATTACAGTATTTATAACATTGGGTATTCCTCCCAATTCATCTGTAGTTCCTATTTTTGAGGCTACTCGTTCACTCCCTACATAATAATGTTTGGTGTAACTTACACTGGGTCTATTTCTTTTACTCTTATTGTCTGGTTTTGCAATGATAAGTCCGCTGGGATAAAGCATTACATTATCTTCTTCTACATCTTCTTGCTCTTTTGCGTTAGACCGTATCTTTAAGCGATTTAGATTTCTTTTTATGATTCTATCGCCTCCTGCATCATAGGTGTAAACTCCTATAGGGTGTTGTGTGTTGGAGTCTGGTTTTAAATTAACAGCGGTTAATCTATTTTCTTCATCCCATAGATTTTTACGCAAACTTACCTCCAACTCCCCTATGGTTTCCTTTATTTCTAATTGGTTACCATTGGCATCATAGTCTATCTCACGTGTTTTTATCCTAGGGTCGTCTCCATTGCAACAATTTTCATCGGGTTGTTCCACAATTTTTCTTAAGGTATTGGGTTGTTGGTAGCCATAATCTCCCGTAAAACCAGAAGCTCCGCCTTATTCTTCATAATTTAACGTATAATTGGTATTAAAATTAATTTGCGGGTTGTTCATATTACCCCTACACTAGTAACTGTACCACTCATATGGGTTTGGGTTTTCTTTAAAATGGTATGCGGGTTAAGGTTTGGGTTGGTATCATTATTATACTCCATTTCTAGAGTATAGGCTTGTTTTAAATAAGGAGTGGTCTCATCATTAGGGCCCACATAAGTTCCGTTAGCGGTTACCAGCCTATTATATGTATCATACGTATAAGTATGCTCTACAGGGCCTCCTATTTGCCCTAATGTAGGTAAGCTAGCAGAAGGTGATATAGTTTTTATTTTTTTAATATTGGAAACTTCATCATACTCCTATTGCTTCTTCAAATTGAAATTAGTAAAAGCATGGGTAATCTTTTTCATTCTTCGTCTATAATCATAACTATAATTGGTGGTGGTTTCGTTACCGTATTCAATTTGAATCAAAACTATAAGCAGCCCTAAACTAAATTAAATTTCTACTTATTGAGCTTTTTAACTAATTATAGAATATACCTCTTATATTTGAGATAAGGACAGGGATACAGCATAGCTCCCCTATAGATAAGTCATACCTAAACCATACTGAGTCCACACCCAAACCATAGTGTATTTACATTTTCCCACTAAAAATGTGGTACAGTATGTATTGATTATGTTTTGACTGATGTTTCATTTCGAAGTAACTAGGGGTTTCATCACAAACTTATATTATAGTAAAAAGGAGATTTTTCTTTATTAGTTCAACTGGAGTTTAACCTTAATAATATATACTAATTATTGACTGTAGGTTCATTATTAACTGTTGTCTTAGTAAAACTATTATAAATAAATCTAGATGAAAAGAATCAATTTATTTATGACAATATTTACAGTCTAAAAGAAGTTAAACCCATCGTTAATGTATATCAAGCAAAAATTGAAATTACTGTGACTGACGCTGAAAGTGATGATCTCCTTGTTAGTACTATGATTACATTTTATCAAGAAAATGGAGATGTATATGACTCCTTTTCTACCGATGAGATGAACACGAACATTTTGAAATAGAAATAGATTACTTTAGCGTTTATCGTCTAAGAGCAGCCAAATAAGCTTAAACTCACCCCGGGAACAGATCTTGCTCAAACGCTCAATTTGCGTAATAGTTACTTTGATTTTGACAAATTTAATATCAGATCATCAGAATGGGTCGAATTAGAAAAGTTGATCATTGGGATGGAGGAACATCCTGCTTTAAAGGTTGGTATTTACTCCTACACTGATAGTCGCGGATATGACATCTATAACTAGAACCTTTCTGAACGTCGGGCATAGTCCACACTAGACCATCAACAATACTTACGCTAAGGAACTGGTTATTGATCTTCAGCGGATCAAAATGCCGCGTAACCGCATAATACTCGGCAGAGGTAGAGACCGACTCGAAAGCCTATTGTTTATCTAGCATATATTCATCTTGACTAAGGTTTTGTATCAAGCCTTGTACAGGGTCTTCCGCATATTCATAACGAATGATCAAAGCATTATTAGACAAATACCACTTAAGATGTGGTAGTTATGTAACGGAATTTGCTTCTTATGCAAAAACAAATCCTGATAAAAAAGATAGGTGATCTGACTTATGAGAGTACCCCAATTACAGTTGCGCAACATTTCGTGATTCTAACACGATTCTCCTATTTTACGACTCCATTTTATAGAATTTAAATGCTATCGTCTTTTTTACTTTAGATTCCTCAAAGTTAGAAAAGTTATTGCTATTCCTACTAATAACTTTTTAACAGTTGTTAATAAATCAAAACTAACACCCAATTTTGAGTCTTTTATTTATCTTATATTCCAACTTTAACTTTCATTTTATGAAAAAAGCCATTAAGATCGATTAAGAGTTAATTTTTTAATACGTTTGTGGTGTAAACCTTAGGGGTGTTCTAGATTTTTAGAACTGAGAAAGCCTCTTTGAACCTGATTCGGTTAGTACCAACGAAGGGAAAAGTAAGAAACATATTCCTATATGTGTATACACTTTTTATAACTGTACGCGCTCCTAAGCTGTACTTTGATTTCAAAATGACTCTTTCTCCAAACCTCTAGAATTTACAGCATATTTAAAAAATATTCTGTGCCATGATTACTATACACGTTAATATGGAATTCCTACTCATTTTGTGACGAAATTTATCAAGCCGCTTTATTAGCATTTCCTCTTAATTTAATTTCCATTTCTAGGGGGGAAAGATACCCTAAAGATGAATGTATTCTTACTGTATAATTTAGCCCCTTAATAGTTCGGAGTGATATTTTAAAATTTAATTAATTTTTTTGAAATATGAAATACCAGAAAATGGAGTTTAAAAGAGAAGCTCGAGATGCTATCAAGTGTAGAAAAAGTTGGAGTTGTTTCGGCTACAATTTAAACTGAATCTTCTTACCCTTCTTACCCTTTACATCGGCATCGATAATAAACTCGTCCTGCTTCAAATAAAAAAAATCCATAGTATAATGAGGCATAGGGATCATTAACTTTACCAAAAATAGGTAAGCAGATCGTTTAAAGTGGTTTAGCCTACTAGATAAAAAACGGTTCGAATTTGCACTCGAACCGCTATTGCTTTAATAGACCTTCACCAAGAATATTTATTCATGATGACCAATGGTGTATTGAATTCCAACTGTTGCCATTAAAGTATTATTCATTTGAATCCCATTTACTTTTTGATAGACAGGAACTTTTATTTCTGCTGCCAATCTTAAGTTTTTAAAACTTCCTTTTGGTATTAATAAATTTGTTCCTAAACCAATATCCAACTGATTCCTTCCTGAATTTGCTGTATTAAACGAAGGCATCATCATGGGGTTTAAGTCTGCATCAATACCATTTATTTTCTGTGTATCAAAATAACTTAAACTTGTAGAAAAACTAAAGTAATCAGAAACTTTAATTGCTCCCCATCCTACCATGTCAAATCGATTACCAAAACTATAGCTTTCAGCGTTCTCTCCTAATCTAAATTTGTACATTGATTGAGCTCCCCAAGAAAACCTTTCCAATTGCCCCAAATATGTTAATCCTAAAGTTGGATCCCAAGTTCCGCTTCCCAGTTGCATAGGATAGGCTAATGGAGCATCATTCATCATAGGTGTTGCATCCCGCTGGTCAATGTCCCCTGTTGGAATTGAAATGCCAATATTAGCGTGCAATGACTGCCTATTACGGTTCATTATCTTAATTAGACTACCCAAAGAAACATCACTTATTCCACTTGATTTTGTATTGAAATCAATTCCCATTCCTGTTTTTAAGTCCATAGAGTTAGAAATATAATTTCCCATAAACACAAGTGTAACATAATCCGAAGGTGCGTACATTGCGCCAAGCATGTGCATATCCATCTGCATTTTTTCTGGTGCAACCATAAAATTTCCATAAATACTTTCATTGGATATGTCTCTAGTGGATTGCAGATTACCGTCCATCCACATTGGCATATATTTATAAGAGAACATAAACTCCCCTTTTTTGTGATAATGGTCTCCTATAACGCTTATGGGTGCGTGGCCATCTGGTCTTGCCGAACTCCATTGATTTTCCTGTGCTAATGCTATATTAGAGCATAGCAAAATGATACCCATTATGGGCAATATGATTTTATTGTTCATTATTTTTTTGTTAATTGAAAATTAAAATGTGTTGTTTCTAATTCAATAGAAACTTTCTTAATATGCTAATTAACATTGAGGTGGTGGTGTTGGTGGTGGAATAACTAAGTCTCTTATTGAAGATTGATAAAAGATGTTATGCTTTTTAGAGTGTAAATTTCTAATTTCAAACTTTGGAAATTCATAATTATAAACAATCATAGGGATTCTTTCCTGCTCAACGATTGGCAACTTTTTATCATCTTTGTCCAATTTTTGGACTTCTTCCAATTGTTTACTCAAGTAACACTTCCCATTACAGTTTGACATTGGTTTGTCCTTATTAATACAAAGGACTTCTGAAATATATTCATAATTAACACAGTAGTCTAAAAAAGGCAATAAAGATCTTACTTCTATGAAACAGAAGATAAGTAATAATCCTAAAGCTATTCTCGGTCTCACTCTAATTATTTCCAACTTTTTATAACAAATGCAAAGTTAATATTATTGTCTCTAAGGTCGTTATAAATGCTTGCTATAAAAGATTAAAATATGGCATTCCTTCATATTTCAAATATCGTCCTCACCTCCTCATAAACCCTTTCAAAATTGGCCTCTAAATCAGCTTGGGTAAATTGTTTTGATTCTTCGGAGAGCTCTTTCTGAATCTTTTGCAGCTTAAATTGCACTCTCTTATCCTTCCCATCCGCATAGGTAATAAACTCACCCTGTTTTAATCTAAAAAACACATCCGCCCGTATTTTGGGTATTTCCTTTTCACCCGTGGTTATTCGAGTATCGAAATCTAAATTATGCCCGCGACTTACGCTTTTGGTAGGATCTTTTACAATTTCAAAAAAGCGTTCGTAATATTTAGCGGTATCTGGGTCGTTTACTTTTCCAAAAAATTGATAGGAAAGATTACTCAAAATTGCTTTGCTTGCCTTATCGCCATACATCATATCGTTTTGAATCTTGTCCTGCATCACATAAATCGTAGCAATGTCATAACTCCGCAGCGTTGCCGGAATACGATGCATATTCAATAAACGAATTGTAGGCGCCTCTTCCATCAGGAGGAAAGACGGTTTAGAGTTTCGCACACTCATCTGCTTTGTAATGGTGTGAATGATGGTGGCAATAACCGGAGAATAAGAGGTTTCAAACTTAGGGTTGTTTACTATTGAAATTACCGCAGGGTTTTCAGGATTATTAATATTCAGCGGAACTTCATCTGCGGATAATGCCATAAAAATCCGTTGGGTGCTAATTCGCTTTAGCGCATTGGCTAAGGTACTTTTTACGCCAGCGGTTTGTCGTTCGGAATCCTTTCCACTGATAAAGGCATCTGCCATTGCACGAGAGGTCGTGTTTGATTCCAAAAATGCGATAAGGCTCTTTGTGTCTAAAAATTGGTAAACAGCGATAAGGTGCGGTAAGGTGCAGTATTGAGGATAGGACGATTTCAGTTTCCAGATCAAACCGCCAATCAATCCTTCCGCCGCATCATTGAAAAATTTCGTCGTCCCTGTTGTTCCAGATTCCCGCTGTTCCAAAAGATTCTCTATAAGCACTCTTGAAACTTCATTTACGCTTTCCTCATTCTCTAAATACCTTGGAGCAATAGGATTTACCCTATGGATGATTTTGTCAAAGGAAATGATCTTAAACGGAATCTCACCATTCTTAAAAAGTGGATATGCCATTTCTGTCAACTCAAAATCTTTATAGTCGTGGATAATTCCGCAGAATTGATGCTCTTGAAAATGCTTCAAAAATCCATAAACCACACTCTCGGTCTTTCCACTTCCTGCAGAACCAATAATAGAAGCACCGCGTTTGATATTATCCAATTTAAAATTTCCTCTAGTAATTAAAAAGTTAACTTGGTATTTATTCTCGACATTTTGTACGTTTTCAGACTTATGCAAAAACACATATAGTCCCGTATTAATTAACATCAGCGGACAAACTAAATAGAGTAATATCGATACTAATTCATTTACTTCAGATGTATAGAATACAAAGACTGAAAGCAGAATGGTATTTAAAAGAAACGCAAATTTACTTAACCGAAACATCACATAGAAAATAGTACAGGCTAGGCCAATAATTATAAATGTGGTTATGAAATTGTCTATGTGCATACTAATTAGATTCCTATGGAACTTGATTTAATGGCTACTTCTACCCCACGTCTCAACCGTTTAAAAATTCTAAGCGCGATTTGTGCTTGACTAATTGGAATATTTGAAACCAATGGCAAACCTGTTTTTGTTATCATTTTAAATGCTAATGCTTTTTCATTTGCTGGTAGTTTCATCAAAGCTGCAAAATAAAGGTTGGGGTTTTTTATAAAATCTTTTCTCGATTTATAGGTTTCCGCAAAGTTGCGTTTGTACCCGAAAGTCTTGTCAAAAGTCTTCTCTGCTTTCGTAAAAAAGCTATCTCGATCAAAACCCCGTTTTACCTTTTTACCGTGCATTTCAACTTCTGAAGCTTTGTACTTACTTCCTGGGGATAGGCTGACCGAATTGGAAGCATCTTTTCTACTCACGATAATATGAATGTGACTTTGATTTCCCGGCTTTGGCATTCCTTGGACTATGCGTTTTCCGTTTATTTGATGTGGTGCCGCTTTTTCCAATGCATTGATTTCCTTTTGTAGCTTCCTTATACTTCCTTCCCCTCTGCCCTGCTCTACGGTTCTAATCTCATTTTTTAGCTGTAATATTTTGGTGGCAAAAGATTGATTTTCTTTAACCTGTATGTCCGTTCCCTTAAAAGTTCTTTGATGTTCTATTTTGGCGTAGTATTTTATATCATTGATTGTAAGAGGTCGTCCATTTATTTCTCGGTTGAACGATGCCACATAGTCTTTCATTAGCTCTCTGGTGTATTGTTTTAAATCTTGGCTATTGTTCTGCAATTTTCTCAATTCATATTTTGAAGGACTGACCGTAATGGAGTAAAATTTAGGCTCTTTATTTTTTAATTTTGCAGTATTTCCATCAATTTCTTTTATTACTTCTTCCCGGAAATCTCCTCGCCATGTTGATTGAAAAAGTGCTCCATTCCCTCCTGTCCAACGAGCAAATCCTGAGATTCCAAACCATGATTTTCTTTCTCTAAATAAGCCACAAAATCAGAAGAACTTTGTGAGTAATTCCCGCCTAATTTTTGAGGTGTGATAGTGATATACATAATTCAAGAAATTAAAGTTTGTTGTTTTGATTTCGCTTTTCTTGAATCTTGACTTGCTTGTTTTTCTCTACAAATTTCTTTTCTAAAATCAAGGGTTTATGGTCTGGTTCCTCCGTCTGAAAAAGTGATTGAATCATAGCTACCGTAGGTTTAGTTTGTGTCTTTTCCACATCTCGCATTATGGCGATGACCGCGTTAATTCTTTTTAGTAATTTGGCTTCGATGGTTTGTCCTGTCGGACCTAATTTTTCCTTTGGCGATATCTCATTATAGAAGAAAAAATCGAGCATCGTAGCCATGGCCTCGGTGTGTGATTTGAAGTGTGTGCGTGAAAATTCCTGAAAACGTTTGGCTGTTTCCTTTTTGAATCTAATGCCGATAAATGAGTCCATATTTCGCCGATTTGTCGCAAATTTTTCCCTGAAATGAGGTATTTCCAACCCGTTTGTCGCAAATCGTTGATTATTAGGAAATTAAAACATAATTAATTAACTGATAATCAGTTGATTATAAACGAAAAGGAATCCGAAACATCGCGCAGCGTGTTACCCTCTTGCTATTCCTTTTCGTTCGCCATAGGCGAACAAAAATTTCATACAATCCGACTATAAAGCCGATTGCCATTTTCAAGGAAAATTATTTTCCGATATGTTATTTTTCGATGGGTACGGTTATCGGCGAAAGTCAAAAATGGATAACCCTACGTAATTTAAATGCTGAATTTCAGCGAAATAAAGATACGTTTTTTTCTTAAACTGGAAATAATTAAACAAAAAAACACCTTTAAAAATTTAGAGGTGCTTAACTATTAAGTTCAAAAAATTAAATCTTGAATACAAACGTGTAGGAGTACAAATTTCGCATTGCTTCTTCTTCAATCATCGTTTCAAAACAAGTGTAATTTTTTCTTACGTATTTGCGAATATCATCGCCAAATTTTCGTTCCACATCTTTTTTAGAATCCTCTAGAAGTCGGTTTTGAGTTTCTTCGCTCAAGTCTGTAAAATTAAGATATACCATAACTTTTAATTTTTAATATTCGCTTGGTAACATCAAGGTATCATTTACAAAAAATAATCGTAGTTCATCGAGCGGAAAATCCGTGACACAATAGCCGTGTTTTTCCAAAATATTGTTGTTCCCATCGCTGTAAATGATTTCGGCTTCATAGCCTGTAAAATTCTGTCTTTCTTCTGACAATTTTTTAAAGTCTATGGTTATAAACTCGCTTCGGTTCATCAGACTTTTTGCAATTACGGAAGTGTCCGTAATGAGCCAAAAACAATCCGCCACATGGGCAAGGTATTTTAGACCGTCTGTAAAACGTGTTCTAATTAATGGGATTTGATAAAACATTTCCGTTCCATGAAAATGTTGTAAACCTTCTTTGATTTCGTTAACTTGTGATTTCATATTAATTTTATTTAAGAGTTAATAATGAAAAAGAGGGCGCTACTTTAGACGGAAACGCCCTCTTTATTTTTAAATATTACTCAGCATTATTGCCGTCCTTAGTTCCCAACAAAAGAATTTCGTTGGCTTCTACTTCGGTAACATATCTTGTAATACCGTCCTTATCCTCATAGCTACGGGATTTAAGTTTTCCGCTAACTCCGATTTCTTTGCCCTTTCTGGCATATTTCTCGATAATTTCGGCAGTTTTGCCCCAAGCTACTACGGTGTGCCATTCGGTATTTTGTGTTTTCTGGCCATTTGTGTTTTTGAAGAACTCGTTTGTGGCAAGTGAAAAACGGGCTACCTTTTTACCGCTTTCAAGGTTCGTAATGGTTGGCTCTTGACCAACATTTCCAATTAACTGTACGTGATTTTTTAAAGTGTTCATAATAAAATATTTAAGAATTAATTAAAATGCTCCCTGAACTCTTCAGATAGTTTGCGTTTATATTTTTTTGAAATGATTTACTTATTATATCCAGAGCGTTTTCCTTTTTTTGTTTTTGTAAGATTTCATACTATTCGATTTACTTCCCATAGAGCCGTCCGCTGTTACCTTTTTTTGTTGCTGATATAGTTGCTAAGAGTTGGAATTAATAAGGAGTTATAAAAGGGAGACACGACCGGTTATGCACTCCGTTTAACTTCCAACTATTGGTATTTTGCTTACAAAAAAACGGTTGGTACAGCGGTGGTTTGGGAGTTGGTTTAAATGCCTTTTTTGAAATACAAAAACATAGGAAGCGGGACTAAATGGTAAATGGAATTCCGATGAAGCGGACTCCGTTCACGATTTCGGATTGGGAATGAAGCGTCCCGTTCCAGCATAGCGGATCGGACAAGCGGAATGAAAAGTAGAAATCGGGGGTGGTGTCCAAGACATTTGCAGAGAAGCTCTTTGCCCGGAATGGAGCGATTCCTGCCCCTTCGGCAGGTGAGCGCGAAATGAAGTGGCAATGTGCTGAACGGCTTATGAAAACGAATTATCTTATTTAAGTAGGATTTAAAGCGGACTTGAATCTAAAGGTGCAGATTGAAATGCCTGTGCTGAGTTTAATCGATGTAGAGTTTGGCCACCTCCCGAATTTTCTCGGGAATGAGTGGACAAGTGAAATGCAAATCGGAAGCTTTGGAGTTGTGTCCAAGACCTTTTTTAATGAAGCGCTTTTCCCGGATTGGAGCTTTTCTGCGGAATGGAGGGGAATGGGCTGAGTGGGATGATTATAGGTTTATTATCTGAAGCAGGATCTAAAGCGGACTTGACTCTAAAGGTGCAGATTGAAATGCCTGTGCTGAGTTTAATCGAAGTAGAGTTTGGCCACCTCCCGACTTTTCTCGGGAATGAGTGGACAAGTGAAATGCAAATCGGAAGCTTTGGAGTTGTGTCCAAGATCTTTTTTAATGAAGCGCTTTTCCCGGATTGGAGCTTTTTCTGCGGAATGGAGGGGAATGGGCTGAGTGCATTTCGATACTCAAATACCTCTTTAAAAGTAGTAATTCTTTATTGGTCTCAGGAATAGTTAAAACTATGCACTTTATTTTGGGGAAAATCCATGATTATCTATCTGAAAATAAAGGAAAACGCAGTGCTCGCCATCTTTTGTTCTTGCTTTTTTTCCACCACACAATAAATCCCGTTATTGGCAAACTTGCTGAAATTAAACAGACAAGAAATGCTAAGATTTTTGTCCATTGGCCGCCAATCGCGCCAACGTGTAGATCATAATTTATGCGCATTAATTGATCGCCACCATTAATTTCAGAGAAAGGCAAGTCTACATTCAGTTTTTTCAGAGATCCTTGCTCATAGCTAGCTTTAATAGACTTCCACCGTGATTTGGTGGTTGGGTTTGTTTCAGTTCCCCAAACGGCTGATTTGTTTCTTGGATAGTAAATCGCAAATTGATGGGTTTGTAAGTCAACACCATCATTTATGGCCTGTGTTAACAATCGGTCTTCATCTGCTTGCCAATAATTGCTTTCAACAGTTGTATCTGAAACAAACCTTTTAAACTCTGGTTGTGATTTTCCGGCGGAAGCCACATAATAACTTGCATCTTTAAACCATTGCATACCATACACCATTCCTGTAAGTGCCAGAATCAAGGCTACCAACAAAGAATAAAAGCCTAATACATTATGCAAATCGTAATTAACACGTTTAAACTTGGCTTTCCATTTTATAGTTAAAGCGTTTTTAACCTCCCTTTTTTTCCATTTTTTTGGCCACCATAGAATCATTCCGGTAATCAAAGCGATTACGAATATTAAAGTTCCGTAAGCTACAATGGGTTTGCCAATATTTCTTGGCAACCAAAGTTGATAATGCCCAATAACCATTTGCCTAAAAAAATCGGTATCTAAGCGTTGTTGTTTTAAAACTTCTCCTGAATATGGATTTACAAAATGAACCACCTGATTTTCTCTATCGCCATAATATGGTACGATGGCAGACCGTGTTGCACCACGATAAATCACCGATGAAACACCGTCGAGTTTGTACTGCTGCTTTACACTTTCTGCGATTTGAGAAGGTGGTGAAAATTGTTCATCCTGAAGAGCAACGGACTGATAACCCTGTAAAAGCAATCGCAATTCTTCTTCATATACTAAGGCAGCTCCTGTTAGGCTTACGACAACAATGACAACGCCCGAAATCAAACCCAGCCATAAATGAAGCCAAAGACTAAATCTATAAAGGAATGATCGGTTTTTTATTTTGCCTTTTTGCCTTGCCATAAAATGGTTTACTATCTTATTTTGAAGATAAAGATTCTTGCTTTTGAAACATTTCAGAAAGAATAAAACCGGAAATCCCAAAATAAATGACCGGTTTTATATTGACTAACTACTAATTTTTATTGTGCTATTTTTGAAATTCCACCTACAAAACTTGCATCAACTTGTGCACCTTTTGTAGCGGTTGCATTGTTTAAATCTGTACGGTATATATTCGTTGTTCCATTTGCATCGGTAATTGCAGTATATACACTATTACCATCTTTAAAAGCTGCAAAGCTTCTTCCACCATTGCCTGTAAATTCTGGTGCGCTTGAAACGTTGGTAATCGTTTTTAAATTTAAATCTACTATTGCCAACTTTAAATTGGTGTCGCTGTAAACATTTCCGAAGCCATTGCTACCATCTGGACCTTCTAAAACCTTTGTTGAAACTGCTGCAAATAATTTACCGTCTCCAGCATATATTGCGTGAATTATTTTTCCACCATTGGTAACATTTTCAGTATTAAACGTATAGTTGGGGTCAAATTGAGTTCCGCCAGCTGGTATTTTTAAGATTCCTGCCTCTTTGGTTGCTTGGGTAAAACCGAAATTACTGTTAGAAACCGTAAAAATATCACCGTTTTCTGTTGTGTAAACTCCACTTTGCGTATTAAACGCGCCAGCAGGGCCAAAGCGGTTATCGCTTATTACACGATCTAATGTAAATTCTGGATAGTTATAAATTGCTACGTATTGCGTATCTGTATTGGGCGTATTAAAATCGTCTTTATTGACCAGGTAAAAAGTTTGGTACAATTTATTACCGCTTATTTGCATTCCCGTATGGAAAATCCTATTGTTTGCAGTATCTGGATTAACGCCTTCAAATGGTACTTGTCCTGTATTTACTATGGCATTCGTTTCAATATCAATAGTATAAAATTGTATCGCAGCATTTGCTGTTTGATCTTGTGGTACTGAAATACCCAACATTGTAGTAGTATTAATCTGTTCAAAACCGTCTAACTGCAACGGAAATGTTAGACTGTTGTTTACATTTAATCCGCCATCTGTTGCGAGGGTATATGCATTAACATCTGTTACGCCCAAACCACCAATACTGTAAAATGTATTGCCGCCGGTTGCATAATCCCTATATCCATCTTGAAGTATTCCTTGGTTTTGTAAGTCGATGGTACCCGTCATTAAATCGTCAACACCAAGCACAAAGTTTGTGGTTTCAGTTGAAGTTGTAACGCCTAAACCTAATACAAACTTACTCGTTGTTGGAGTTGTAGTTTCAGTTGTGGTATTATCGTCATCACTTGAACAACTTGCAAATACTATAACACTTGCAACTAACATTGTTTTTAAAATTGTTTTCATTTTTATCATTTTCTTGTTTAATTAAAAAGGTTTGTCTATGTAATATCTGAGGTTAAGGAAAAAACTTCTTCCGGGTTTTTGTAATAAATAATTATCGAATAAATCTTCGTTTGTAATATTATCAAGTGCCAAACTGATATTAAATTTTCCATCTGCCAAACTATAACCAGCTCTAAGATTATGCGACAATTGCATCGGAATATTATCTTGATTATTTGCTCCTATCTGATTCGGGGTGAAAAAATATTCTTCAACATAATTTAAAGAATACCCTATATTGAACTGACTTTTAGAATTTTCAGATTTTTTGAATGTATAATCAACATTTGCATTTCCGTAGAGATAGGGAATATTGGGCACTTTAAACCCATAATTGAAATTTGGTGATTGCGTTGTCCCTCCCAAATTGCTACTGCTCAAAAATTCCTGCTTGTCAATAATGCTTTGGTAAGTCAGATTGAGTCCCGCACGAAGGTTGCTCTTATATTTATATTGAACATCGATTTCAAAACCATTAGTCACAACATCACCAAGATTCACAAATTGCCTTGCAACAGGCTGGGAAACCGATTGATCCAATCGAATAAAATCTTTCGATTTCCGTAGTAAGTAATTTGCTTCTACACTTATGGTATTGACTTCTACAACATTAAATTCATATTTGACACCGATATTCAAGTTGTCGCTTGTTTCAGGTTTTAGGTTTGAATTTCTTGTGGTGAACAAACCGTCGCCCAATAATTCGGTTGGTTGCGGCAATCTATAGGTGTGCTCATAAGAAGTTTTGGCCTGTAATTTTGGTAAAATAAAATAGGATGCGGCAGCACCAAATCCATAATTATCGGTATTTGAATTTGTCTTTTCAAATTGTGTTTCACCGGAAGCATTAAAATCGCTGACAAAAGTTTCGGCATTCAAAAAATAGGCTTTGGCAAAGGCAGTTCCCGTAAATCGTTCAAGTTTAGCTTGATACGCTAAGCCTAAAATATTTTTGGTTAGCGACTGGGGAAATTGCAAGGTTGGAGAATTGGGATTTTCAACATCACTTGATGTCCGTTTAAAGTTTGTAAAAAGATAATTGATAGACAACCCGTAATTTTCATCTATGGCATACGAAACGTTTGTAGTCGTCAATAATTCCTTGTCCTTATTTTCCAATTGTGTTCGGGAAAATTCGGCTTGCGTACTTGGTATATTTTCCCCCAACCAATTATAACGAACACGGGTTGTATCTATAAAACGGTTGCGCATATTGTTGTAAACGCCGTAGAACTTAACATCTAAACCATTTGCGAAAAGATTTTCCTTGCTATATTTTAAAGTAGGTATCAACGCTCTTGAATTTGAAGTACGCGCGCCAAAAACCTGATTCATCGTAACGCCCGTCTGTATTTGCTTGTCGTTACCAGAAGCTATAAAACCCAACAAAAGCTTGTCGGCATACGGTTTATCTCTAACTCCTATTTCAACTTGTGCGGTTGCAGATTCATAATCGTCATGAAAACGCTCTACTTCTTGTTCTGGTAAACGTTGATTGGTCTGTAAATCTATCGGACGCACTTTAACTTTATAATTATTATCGGAATAGTTATAAAACGAAATGAGCTTGGCCGTAAAACCATTTTTAGGATTGGTATAAGCGAGATTTACACTTGCCCGATGTGTATTGAAAGCACCAAAACCATAAGAAGCATCAAGGTAATTTGCATCGTCGCGTGTTACAATGTTTACTGCGCCGCCAAGGGCATCGCTGCCCAAACTAATTGGCAAAACACCTTTGTATATTTCGATACGTTTAGCAAGATTTACAGGATAATTGTTCAAGGTTAGCGAAGAACCAAAATTATCTATCGGGATTCCGTCTAAAAAGAATTTTACCTGCCGGCCTGAAAATCCATTTAATGAAAACGTGAAATCTGAACCTAATCCCCCATTCTGACGAACCCGAACGCCACTTGTGCGGTCTAAAACTTTATTAATATCTGTGCCGCTATTGTAGAGCTCTTTAGCATTTATAACATTTATTGCGTATGCTTCTTCCCTTTTTATACGGATTTCGCTTTTGGATTTTATACTTACCTCGTCGAGCGCAGCTGCATCTTCCTCTAATTGAATATTTATCGTTTTAATTTCGCCGTTTTGCAAATCAACTGTGCGGTTTACCGTTTTAAAACCTACGTACGAAAATTGAAGGGTGATAATTTTATTGTTTGCAACTTGAATGTTATAATTCCCATTTACGTCTGCTACAGTACCATGATTTGATTCTTTCAGTAAAATTGTAGTTCCCAGCAATGGCGTTCCATAAGTGTCGGTAATTTTGCCCTGAATTGTGGATGTTTGTGTTTGAGCAGTGGCCACTGAGGTATTTGCAACAAAAATACTTATTAAAATTAGGATGAAGACTCGCATTAAACTCGCTATACTTATTTAGAATAAATTAAAATAATACGCAAATGTAATAGACAGATTTAGTTTCTGAAAGTTATTTGCTGAAAAATTTCAAATTATTTTTTTCTTCTTCCAAACCATATCAAAAATCCTGAAACTGGAAGTGTTGCTACGAATAAACTAGTGATGAATGCCATTATTTTTCCGAATATCCCAAAATATTGTCCTGTATGAAGACCAAAATTCATCTCCTGAAGTTTTATACCCGTATTTTTTTCCCTGTAGAATTGGCTAAAAAGCAAATCACCCGTTTCAGATTCAAAATAAAAATTAGACTGATGGTCAAAAGCCAATGATTTAGGATAAACGCCCGTGATGATTGGTAAGCCTTCGCCTTGATCCCAAACAAAGTACATTCCCTTATCTGGCATAAGTGAAAAAGTTTTTTCAAAAGAAATATCCAAAGCGCTATTTGTAGTTATTTTGTCAGTTTTTGGGAATATGGGAATGGCTTCAGAATTTCTTTCGTTACTTACGGCATTTCCAACTTCAAACAAACCTTCGTGAACCCATTCATACGAGAAGCTCAAACCCGTAATCGCAACAATGATTGCTGGAACTATTAAGTAAAAGCCGGTAGCGCGATGCCAATCGTAATTTTTCCTACGCCATCTCGCCTTCCATTTTATCTTAAAGTTTTGGGCAGAATTTTTCCATTTTTTTGGCCACCAAAGTATCAAGCCGCTCACCAACATTATCAAGAAAATAATTGTTGAAACACCGGTTACCTGCTTGCCTATTTCTTCTGGTAACAGCAAAAATCGATGCAAATGTTCCACAATCATGAAAAAGTCGGTATCCAGATTTTGAACGTGGATTATTTCCGCAGAAAAAGGATTTAGATAAACTTCATAAGGGATATCATCTACATTTATAGAAATAGCAGCAGGCCTTGTTTTATCATGATAAACCACCATATTGGGATTGCTTTCAGGAATCGCCTCTCTTACATTTTGAAATAATATTGAAGGTGCTACAAAATCCCTATCTTCATTTTGAATAAATCGCCAAGAGAAGACGGCATCCTTAATTTCGTCTTGAAATACATAGATACAGCCCGTAACCGCAATCACAAAAACAATGAGTCCAGAAATCATACCAAGCCATAAATGAATTCTACTTGCTAATTTTTTCCATAATTTTTTTCTCTTTTTTTTCATTCCTACTTATTACATCTCCGCGTTTACTATAAAAATTAAGAGAGATTTGATTAGAGCTGCAAAAGTATTATTTATACCGAGTATAAATAACTAAAAAGGAAATTAAATTGTATTTCAAGAATAATTTCGGTTCAACATCAAAATATCCTATGATTCCTTAAGATTCTACTTTTAAGGTGAAAAGTCGAAATAGTGACAACTCGGAGGTAAGTAATTTTATAAACTATTGTAAAATAAAAAATGAGTAGTAATTTCATCTCGTACCTGCCTGCCAGCAGGCAGGTACGGCGGTTCACAATCCATCTTTCCAATCGCTCTTTACACCAATTGAAACTATTCTGTACTTTTTCAAAAGGCTACAGATTTTCTTGGGAATCGGTCACCCAATTAGCGAAAATCAATGCTCCCAATGTAATTTCCAAAAGGATTGCGTTCAGTCCTATCTTCACAGATAGCAAGCTTGCAGCTTACTAATGGTTCAATGAGCTTCTCTGAGCCCTTCGATAAAACTCAGGATAAACTAAAGCCGAAGGCTTACTCCTGCCCATAAGGGACTTGCACCCTCTAAATTAATTAGTTACCTTTCGGTAAATAAAAGATGCCCATACTGGGCACACACAATGTATATAAAACATAGCGGATTTAGACTTAAATTCGGTGGTCTCCACAATCAATAAAAGTAATTTATAAGCCGATAATTAACTGAATATCAACCTACAAAACTCAATACACAAACACGTTATCTGCAACCTAAAAAAAATACCAATTCCTGCAATAGGCTAACTAAAAATTAAAACTTTTAGGCTATACTTAGAGAAAGACAAAAGCTGTACATAAAATAGATTTTCACTCCAATGAATCATAAAACTTTATTAGATTATATAAATAAACATATCAACTTAACCGTTGAGGAAGAAGCCATTCTGTTTTCTAAAGTCGTGCACAGAAATTATCTTAAAGATCAATATATAGTTCAGCAAGGAGACACCTGTAAACACACTAATTTCATTATTTCGGGATGTACAAAAACATTCTATATGGATGAAAAAGGTCAAGAACATATAGTAATGTTTTCCATTGAAGATTGGTGGACATCTGATTTGGGAAGTTTTATAACTCAAACTCCTGCCGACTTTAATGTTCAATGTTTAGAGAATACCCAGCTTATCCAATTCACCACAGAAAGTCTTGAAGCCTTATATATTGAAATACCAAAACTCGAACGTTTTTTTAGAAAGGTTGCAGAACGAGCAATTGTGGCCTCCCAAAAAAGAATTATTCAAAACTTTAGTCTTTCAGCGATAGAACGATACCAAATTTTCAAGAAAACCTATCCCGAAATAGATCAACGGGTCCCTCAATATATGATCGCTTCATATTTAGGTATTACCAAGGAGTTTTTAAGCAAAATTAAAAGCGAACTCATTCAAAAGCAATGATTGTTAATCTAGTTTAACATCATTTCATAATCTACTTCATTTTCTAATGCTTTAATGTTCTGGATATTTGCACCACAATATTTTAATTCAATAGAAAAATGAAAAAAATAATTCAAAACAGCTTTAGTTCTGATACTTCAGAGAATACACTAGCAATAGCATTATTAATACTTCGAGTTGTCATTGGCGCAATGATGTTAATGCACGGTTTAGGAAAACTATCAATGCTTCTTGGCAATGATCCAATTTCATTTCCGGACCCTTTAGGTATTGGCCTAACTGCATCTTTAGCACTTGCAGTTTTTGCTGAAGTATTCTGTTCTATTTTTTTAATTTTAGGAATAGCAACAAGAATTTCAGCCCTATCATTGATAGTAACAATGCTTATTGCTGCATTCTTGGTACACGGAAATAATGGGTTTGCCGCTCAAGAATTAGCGTTCCTTTACCTATTAATTTATTTGGTGATTGCAATTGTTGGTGCAGGGAAATATTCAATCGATAATTGGATAAGTAAAAAACAGTTGGATAACTTTGTTCGACAAAATCTAAATCGAAAAGAATTGTTACCAACAATGGGGTTAGTGTCATTCGGATACAAGTGAAAGAAGAAAAATAATAAAAACGTTAGGCAGAATTTTAAGAGGACAACATAACATCAAATAAACAGATAAAATGAAAGCAGCAGTAGTGTTTCAAAAAGGAGAATTACCAAAATATGTTACAGATTTTAAGGAACCAAAAGTTCAAAACGAAAATGAATTATTGATTACTGTAAAAGCATCTGCAGTAAAAAACCTCGATAAGTTGCGTGCAAGTGGACAACATTATTCAATGCAAACTATTGACCAGCCAATTGTAGTAGGCGGTGATGGAGTTGGTTTACTTGAAGACGGAACACGTGTTTATGGAATGGGCATAAGTGGAATGATTGCTAAAAAAGCGATTATTGATAAAAATAGAGTCGTTAAATTACCAGCAAATATTGACGATGATTCTGCTTCGGCTTTACCAAATGCTGTTATGGGTTCTGCATTGGCGCTTCGTTTTAGAGCTTCATTAAAAGAAGGAGAAACTGTTTTAATAAATGGTGCGACAGGCGTTACAGGAAAAGTAGCAGTTCAGATTGCTAAACATTATGGTGCGAAAAGAGTAATTGCAACAGGAAGAAATGAACAATCTCTACAAGAACTATTGACACTTGGAGCAGACGAAATTATTTCAATCAAGCAAAATGATGAAAGCTTTGTTTCACAAATCAAAAAGGAACACCAACAAAACCCAATTGACGTTGTAATTGACTATTTGTGGGGACATAGTGCTGAATTGATTTTATCATCATTAACAGGTGATGGTAGATTTTCACATCGCACACGCTTTATAACAGTTGGTGGAATGAGCGGTGACACAATTACTCTTTCATCTTCAATTTTACGAGGAACAGACATTCAAATTTCAGGCTCAGGTTTGGGTACTTGGGCACCGGAAGAAGTAAAAATTTTGTTTACAGAAATACTTCCTGAAGTATTCCAACTTGCAGCAGACAATAAATTAAAAATTGAAACCGTAAATGTTGATTTGAAGGAGATAGAAAAATATTGGGATAGGAAGATTGAAGGTGGAAAGCGATTAGTAGTTTTAATTTAACAAAAAAAACAGTCTCTATCAACACCTGTAAGCTGAAAAAAAATGTAGACCGAATTTTTCTATATTGAATAACTCTAAACTAGAAAAAAATGAAAAGTAAGATAAATAAATTGTGGTTCGTAATGATGTTGACTTCTATGAGTTTTATTGCTAACGCACAGGATAGAAAAATCCCTAAAGACCAGATTCCTACACAAATCAAAACTTTTATTGCGACCTATTTCCCAAACAATGCCGTGCTAAAAGCATCATTCGATAACCATCCAGTTTATAAAAAATATGAGATTTCTTTAACAGACAAGGTTTCTTTAGAGTTCAGCCCAGATTACAAAATCAAGGAAATTAAGTCAAAATCTAAACTACCCAATGAGGTAATCCCAGCTCAAATTCTCTAATATGTAAAAACAAATTATCCAAACAATGTAATTACTGACTGGGAATTAGATGACAGCAACCAACAGGTAAAACTTGATAATGGCACAGATTTAGAGTTTAATCTAAAAGTTGCGTTTATGGGTTGAATTCAAGGGGCTTTAAATTTAAAAAAAATATAAATGACGTTAGTTTGATATTAAAATCATTAATAGAAGTAACACTGAAGAATAAGGCCAACACACATCGAGTAGACGGGTGACGACCTAACGGTCGCCACCGCGCCTCCTCACAGTTCTGCTGAGCTTGTCGAAGTACCAGCTTACCCTTCG
The DNA here is from genome assembly GCF_031085155.1 of Mesonia profundi. Classification (GTDB taxonomy): domain Bacteria; phylum Bacteroidota; class Bacteroidia; order Flavobacteriales; family Flavobacteriaceae; genus Mesonia; species Mesonia profundi. The sequence continues at coordinate 25,306 of NZ_JAVHUL010000024.1, forward strand.
ACTTCGCTCAGGATAAACCTAGTGGGTCTCGTATACGGCGGTTCATAATCCATCTTTCCAATCGTTCTTTATACCAATTGAAACTATTCTGTACTTTTCCAAAAGGCTACAGATTTTCTTGGGAATCGGTCACCCAATTAGCGAAAATCAATGCTCCAAATGTTATTTCCAAAAGGATTGCTTATGTAGTGGCTGCCATTTGAAAGCTTTGCGATTATGAGTATTAAGCTTTTTATTCTTATTGTATGAATATTTAATTCAGCAATTTTATCTTAAATGATGCATTGTTTAAAAGCGAATTAAACCAAAAAGAAATACTAGTTTATCAAAGTCTTTTCCAATTCACTTTTTATTCTAATCAGTATATTGTCATTCTAATTTATTGCAACCTATTTCAAATGGTGCATCAATTTTTAGAGGTATACTTGCTTAACTTTTAGATTATTCTCATCTTTAAAAAAGTTAATTGCTTCTGTATGTTCCGAAATATTTAAACCAAAGATGTTTTGAGAAAGTTCAAATAAATGTGCTTCGGTTTCGAAAAAATGCATCATATAACCGCCCGTATTTACGAAAGTAACAACGTCCCCTATTTCTGGAAGTTTGGGTAAAGCTATCTTACGCTTAAGAATAAAATCTCGCTCCAAACAATACGCTCCAGTAAAATAAACCTCCACTTCTTTTTTGTTTTCATCTGGATTAGAATAGGTCACCATAGGATCTAATAAAAAATCGGCACTAGAGCTTGTCATCTGAGTCATATTCATTTCCAATCCAACTAAAATATTGCCCTCTGCATCTTGCTTTCTATGAGCTACTTTTGCCATCGTTATTCCTACTTGATCCAATAAGCTGCGTCCTGGTTCCAATCGGAGTTCAATATCCATTTTTTCCAAACGTTCCCAAACCGATATTTTCTCTCGATTGTTAACTTCTAAAATACTTTTAATGAAACTTGCTTTAGGCGTTTCATTGTAATAAGGATAAGTAGCTAATTGCCCTTCTATTTTCTTATCTCGCTCAATAAAACCCAGCCCGTTATTTTGGTAAGTAATAGGGTCTCGCTCATGCAATAGCGCATTTTTAAGTTCGTCTTGAAAGTTATTCCACTGCTCTTTACTTTTTAAATAGTTGATGAGAATCCCACCGCCAATATCAATAAACCGAGGATCAAAATTATAAGTTCTTAAGGTTTTTATTAAGTCTAAAGTTTGATGAAGAGCAGCGCCTCTTTGCTGCGGATTATACCCATCTAGGTGAAAGTGAAAACCAGTAAATCTGATGCTCTTACGTACGCTTTCATCATCAAAAAACTGAAGTATAAAGCCTCCCACACTCTCCATATCAACTCCAAATCTACTTTTTAATTTTTTATTTTGAAATTCGAATCCACTTATACGTATTCCAACCATCGCTTGTTTATCTTCTTCTAAACATAACTTATAAATTAATTTTGCCTCATCCTCATTATCAATTATTATTAAAACCTCATGTCGAATCGCAAGACGCAATAATTTAGTATTCTTTATGGCGGCAGTAAGCACTAAATTTTCAGGTTTAATGTTTAAATCTAAACATTGCTTAAGTTCTGCAAAGCTTGCGGTATCCACACCTATTCCGCTTTCAAAAGCAACGGTGGCCAAAGTATTGCATTTATTTGCTTTCCTCGCGTAAAAAATTTTACTTTTGAAGTTATACTGTTTGAAAAAAGCTAAATACTCTCCTATATTAGATTGAAATGAATGAAGATTATGAATATTTAACGGAGAATCATATCTCTCTAATAAATCTTCTTGTAATTTAAAATCATTCACTATAGACTCCATCCAAGGGGAAGTAATTGGTTCTAAAAGGGGGATATTATTTTTCATAACTATCTTTTTGTTGTTTTAAAAGTTCACCTGCATTTTTAGCCCATAGGCTTACGGTATCATTTCTTTTCCTTGACAAGGTATCATTATCAAATAAAAATCCTTCGGTTGGAGTTCCATATAAAGTGATCTTAGTGTCTGGATTTCCTTGTTCATCTAAAGGATTTCCTTGTTCATTACACATTATAGTGTCAGCATGGTTAAAGTTAAGCTTAGCATTGTCATAGTTAAAAATAGGTTTTGAATTTATTTCATTAAAAAGCACTTTGCAATCCTTGTTATATCCTCTGGGAATACGAGCATCAATTAGGATGTCAAAAAGGGTTGTACATTGGTTAAGAGTTAACGTACTTGTATTACTATTAATTACAGTAGGATTTTTAGCATATGAAAAGTCTAAAAGACCAAGATCACCTATTGCTAGCATCTTTTTAATATTAATTACAGGTGGTCCAAAAGAAATTCTATTAAACAGTGAAAAATACTTTTTAATAAATTTCGATTTTGAAGATGGGGTTAATCTATCCGCAGCATAAAGCTTATTAAAATCTGCACTCATATTTTTCCAAGTTCTAGCAGCTGCAACTAACGGACTATTGTTTTTTTTCAACTCTGCTAACCACATTCTCCAATAACGCGGTAATTCTAAATTCAATTCTTTATCATTAAAATAAGGATAAAACAAATCAGCAGCTTTAAACTTTTTTTCTGAAGCATGTAGAAGATGGAATTCTTTTATCTCCTCTTCCACCCTATCGAATTGCTGATTAAGATTCAGAAAAATATCGTAATTTTTAAACAATTGAAAATAGTATTCCCCCAAAATATCTTGCTTAATAAGTGGAAGTAATTCTTTTTCAAAATCAAAAATTTTTGTCTTTGATGTATCATCTTCTATAAACCTCTTAAAGAAAAAACTTTTTTGTGATCCGATAGGATTTGGATTTCTAGGAATGATAGGAATACCTGAAAGCGAAAAAGGATAAATTTTTAATGGTTCTTCTCCTGATTTAATATAACTCCATTCTTTCTTTGCGTTTAATTTGAATTCTCCTCCTCTGCCCTCGGTTAAACCCAATACAGAGTCTATAGCTGTTAACCCCATACCCTTACAAGCTATAATAGTGTTAGATGGTAATGAACCCAATTGTTCCTGAATGGGATAGATAAAAGGCACAAAGTTCTCGTTGGAAGAGTTTTCATTCTTCTTACTTAAAATACTTGTTGAGTGTCCTGTAGTTATCAAAAGAGAATAAAAATACGGACTTTTAAATTTCGTGTCACTAGTATAAATCAAATAATTTCTCCCTTTCTTATCAATTGATTCTACTCTGTTCTTATAAGTATGAATTGTAATATTCTTAGGTGCAAGCTCCATTAATCGAAGAAAATAATGATGAAAATACGCACCTACTTCTGCCCTTGAAGCTATTTTATAATTTTCTTCTTCCACGTTAGTCCCATGTTGCTTTGCTTGCCACTGGGAGAAAGATAAGAAGTCTAGAATTGGTGAAGGTGCCGTGAGAGGTTGTAATGATATGTGTATATTGGGATAATTCATTTTTAAATAATCAGGTTGCTGAGGATCGTAAATCCAACCTGTTGCAAATAAACGGTTAAGATTAAAGAGATGTATTTCAATTTTAACCTTTGAAATTGATTCGAGATTCGCCAATAAGCGCTCGAAACCCAAAAACCCTTTTGGTCCCATTCCTATGATACCAATGTGAAAAACATTATTCTTCAAAGCTTTTTAAATATTTAAACGTAAATTTTTCCGAAATGTTCTTTTCTCCATTTTGGGTTATAAATAGTTTCTATATACCGTTCTCCCCTATCACATATTATAAGCGCAATTTTACTTTCCTTAGGCAATTGAGGTGTTATTTTAAATAAGGCAGAAACTATAGCTCCAGATGAACCTCCTGCCATAATACTTTCTTCACGTAGTAATATATGACAGCCCTTCACGCAATCCCAATCGTTTACATGTACTACTCCATCTACATCATTCTTTTTTAAGAATTGAGAGGGTAACCCAGCTCCGTGACCCGGTATTAAACGCTTTTCAGAATTTTGACCAAAAATCACACTTCCTTCAGCATCCACTGCTATAAGTTTAGTAGATAAATTATGCCGCTTTATATAATCTGCACATCCCATCAAAGTGCCACAAGTACTAGTAGCAATCATTACATAATCAAATTGACCAACTTGTGTATTTGATATTTCGTGCATGGTTTTATGATGAGCTATTGGATTGGCTTCATTTCCATACTGATTAGTCCAAACGGCTTTAGGGTTATTATCTAATAATTGCTGCACTCGCTTTAATCTTGCAGCTAAAAACCCCCCGCTCTCAAATGGTTCTGAAACCTTTTCAATTTGAACACCATAAGCTTTTAAAATTTTAAGTGTATGGATATTAGCTTTAGTATCTACAACAATAATTAAGGGTAATTTAAAATAACTACACACTTGAGCTAATCCAATGGCCATATTACCGCTGCTACTCTCTACTAATGTGGAGTCTGCATTAATGCTTCCTTCAGATAAACCTTTACTAATAATAGAATATGCAGTTCTATCTTTTATACTCCCCCCAGGGTTAGAAGACTCTAGTTTTCCATAAACCGATAAACCGGTTTCTTTTGATATTCTCGAAAAATTTACCAAAGGTGTACTGCCGATTACCTCCAAAATAGATTTGGCCACTTGATATTCAGAAGAAGTTTTAGATTTAGTAATTGATATCATATGGTTTTGTAAGCATTATTTAAATTATTGAGATTAGGAAAGGTGATGTATTAAAAATAAAACCTCTCACACATCCAATCATAGTTCTAGCTAAAGTAAGATATATATCTTTTGGGAACAATAATTTTTATTTACTATCTTTTAAAGTGTTATATTTTATTGTTTAATCGAAATGTCGCATTTAAGACTTGAATCCTGCCTGGAATCTAGCAAATGAAAAGGAAGTGGACAAATCATTATAATAAAAAAGTGTAGTAATTTCTAAGCTTTTTTGTTTCCGAGAAGAGTACACAAGAACACCGTATTGCCTGTTGAAAGAGTGTAGACCTCCCTATCAAAAGTCTACACTCTAAACATTAAATTTAAAAACAATGCCCTAAACATCATATTCCCCACTTAAGCTTCACAGCTAACACAGTTTACCAGATTACCTACAAACTCTTTAGATACACTCTGGCTGCGTTGATAATAAAGACTCTTTACACCTAGACGCCAAGCTTCAATCATTAAGGTATTTACCTCTTTGATCGATAAATTGGATGGAATATTTAAATTTAAACTTTGAGATTGATCTATATATTTTTGTCTAACAGAAGCTTGTTGAATAATTTCTAACTGACTTATTTCTTTAAATGTTTTAAAGACTTGTTTTTCCTCTTCAGTTAAGCCCTCCAAATGTTGTACACTTCCGTGATTTAGCATAATGCTTCGCCATACTTCCTCATTGTCTAATCCTTTTTCCTCCAACATTATTTTGAGGTACTTATTTTTCCGCATAAAATTTCCTTTAGACAATCCTGCTTTATAATAATTACTACTAAATGGCTCTATCCCGGGAGAAACTTGACCTAAAATTGCCGAAGATGAAGTGGTAGGTGCAATGGCCAATAAAGTAGTATTTCGCAAACCATATTCTTTTAAAATTTCTGGTTCTCCATAAATGCTAGCCAATTCTTTAGAAGCGGTTTCAGCTTGATCTTTTATAAAACTAAAAACTTGTACCGTACGTTGTTTCGCTTCCAAACCTTCAAAAGGAATGCTGTTTTTTTGTAAATAAGAATGCCACCCCATAACACCCAAGCCAAGTGCTCGATGTCTTTTAGCAAATAAGTTAGCTGACTTTAAATAATAACTATCTTCCGTCTTAGCAATAAACTCTTGCAAGACAGCATCTAAGAAATAGATAGCCAATTGTACGGCATTAGTATCCTTCCACTCCTCATATAATTCTAAATTCATAGAGGATAAGCAACATATAAAAGATTCTTCTTTATTGGAGGGCAACATAATTTCAGAGCATAGATTACTTGAGTTTATTTGCTGATTTTTATCCTTATACACCTGCGGTTTTTGTCGATTAACATTATCTGTAAAGAATACATAGGGTAAACCTTTTTGCTGGCGAGACTCCAATACTTTCGCCCAAATTTCCCGTTTATCCATATCGCCATCTATCATATCTTGCATCCAATAATCAGGAACACAAACACCATAGAACAAATTTTGTAGCGGACTCCCAATACTCTTAATTTGAAGAAATTCCAAAATATCAGGATGATCTATGTCTAAATAAGCGGCATATGCGCCACGTCTTACTCCACCTTGTGAAATGGTATCCATAGCGGTATCAAACAATTTCATAAAAGAAACGGCTCCACTACTGCGACCATTATCCGTTACTGCGCTTCCACGTCCGCGGAGATCTCCAAAGTAACCAGATGTGCCTCCTCCTATTTTCGTTTGCATGATCACTTCACCCAATTTATGGGTTATTCCCTCAATATGATCAGGCACATGTACGTTAAAACAGGAAATTGGAAGCCCCCGCTCTGTTCCCATATTTGCCCAAATTGGAGAACTCAAGCTCATCCATCCCTTTTCGATTAACGCAATAAAAGGCTCTTTAAGTTCTGGCTTAAAAAGACGTTTAGATGCTGCAGTCGCCACCCGTTCAATAGCTCCCTTAACAGTCTCTCCTTTTAACAGGTAACCTCTATTTAATATTTGTTCACTTTCTTCGTTTAACCACCAAAGTCTTTCCATTCTATGTTTTTTTTATTAATCAATAATTTTTATAGGATTCTTATGTATAGACAAGGCAATTAAATTGAATAAACCCTTAATCGATTTATTTTAGGTATTCTCCTCATACCTTTCTATTTAACAAATCTGTACATTAACCTTTAAACTCGTACTTATAACTTTTACAACCTCAGCCTGTAAGTGTTGATCGTTGTTTCTTTAAACAGTTTATCCTAATCCATGGAAGTGTTTAAAAATACCTCTTTAAATAGTAGAGAAAGTGAGTGACCTATATTATTAGTCACTTAGATCTGCTACTAAATTATTTTTAGATTCTAATAAAATCATTATTGATTGGCCTAATTGACCGATGTCTACGGATTAAATTCCTCTAAAAACTTACTTAAGAAGTTCTTGTTTAATATGCCAAGATAAGTTAGCGCATTAAAATAAATCTACAGCCCGAATGCTCTTATCATGTTTGGTATAATCTACTGGTCTTTTCGCAAAGAAATCATCTAGAGAATTAGCAAATATTTCTTCTTCAAACCACTGCATAGGTTTGTATTGTTCTGGAGAAATATGGAATATTTTTCCTAAACCTATTTTCTCTAAGCTTTCATCCGCTCTAAATTTCATGAAATTGAGCAAATCTGTTTTACTTATACTGTCTAGGGCTCCCCCTTCAAAAATCCAATCAAGAATCTCTGCTTCTACATCAATTGAATGACAAACGATATCTTTAATTTGTATTTGGGTATCCTCATCGAAGAAATCTGGGAATTCTTTTTTAATTTCATTTACAATATACATTCCAGCATTTGCGTGAATTTGCTCATCTACAGACGTCCAAGCAATAATATTACTCACGTTTTTCATCAAACCACGAAAGCGCGTAAAAGATAGTATAATTCCAAATTGACTAAATAAGGATACATTTTCAATAAGAATTGAAAATAAAATAAGTGAAAATACATATTTTTTCTTATCATTTTCTTTAGTAAAAACTAAAGCATCAGAAAGGTATTCGAAACGTTTTTTAATGACGGGCTCTTCCATCAATTTTTCAAACTCATGATTGTACCCTAATACGCTAAGTAACCTCGAGTAAGCTTCCGAATGTCTAAACTCACATTCGGCAAAAGTACTTCCAAGTCCGTTAAATTCAGGTTTGGGCAAATGATGATACAAATCTCCCCAAAAAGATTTAACAGCTACCTCAATTTGTGCAATAGCCAGTAAGCTCTTTTTAACTATTTGTTTTTCATTGGCTGATAGGTGCGAGTGAAAATCTTGCACATCAGCAGTAAAATCAACTTCAGAATGTACCCAAAAAGATTTATTGATGGCATCAGTAAATTGATGGATCTCGGGATACTCAAAAGGTTTGTAATTGGTTCTCTTGTCAAAAATGCTCATTATGTAGTTTTTTAAAGTTAAACGTGTACATAAAAGGCAAAATATACGCAGACAAATACCACCTAGATTGTGGTACTTATGTGACGGAGTTTGCTTCTTATGCGAAAACAAATCCTGATAAAAAAGATAGGTGATCTGACTTATGGGAGTACCCCAATTACAGTTGCGCAACAGTTCGTGATTCTAACACGATTCTCCTATTTTACGACTCATTTTTATAGAATTAAATGGTGTCGTCTTTTTTACTTTAGATGCCTCAAAGTTAGAAAACTTATTACTATTCTTTCGAATAACTTCTTAACAGTTGTTAATAAATCATAACTAACAATCTATTTTGTAAGCAAATTTTAATTAATATTTTTTAAATAAAATTCAGTCTACCCGTAGAAATAATTCAACTTAAGAAATCAAATAAACCACCTGTAAATGATTATCTTTTTATTTTAGATGAACTTCCAAAAGCTTAAATTTTATTTGTGCTCCCCTCTACTCCCTTAATAAACTGGTTCTAACTTCGTATACACTAAAGCTGAAAAGCTCATCATCCAAACTAAAATGATCGATCTATCGCTAATTTTATAAAGCTTTAATCTCTCATTCCTTTTTTATTTGATTACTCAAGACTTTGGCTTCTAATAATCTGTTAATTTAAATTTATATAGGATACTAATTTATCTCAACCTATGAGACTACCTAAGCTCAAACGCCTTTAATTGCATGATAAACAAAAGATTACAGATTTAAATAAATAACTATTAGAATCCCCAATTTTGGGTCTTTTATTTTTCCTATTTTTTAAATATAATTTGCATTTTATGAAAAAAAGTAAATAAAGTCGATTAAGAGTTAATTTTTTAATAGGTTTGTAGTGTAAACTTTAGGGGTGTTCTAATTTTTAGAACTGAGAAAAACCCTTTGAACCTGATCTGGTTAGTACCAGCGAAGGGAAAAGTCGAAAAAACACATTATATCATGTGTTTACACTCCTTTTCATAAGAGTATCCGTTTGGGTACTTTCATTTCAAAGCAACCCTTTCTCCAAACCTTTAGAATTTACAGCATATTTAAAAATATACTGTACTATGATTACTATACACGTTAATGAGAAACCCTTAGAAATCGATACCGATTTCAACATCCTACAACTGCTCAAGCAACTTAAATCACCGCAAGATGGGATTGCCGTAGCCATTAACAATACCATTATTTCAAAAAAATCATGGGCGTCTAAAACATTATCAAAAGATGATTCTGTTTTAATAATTCAAGCCACCCAAGGTGGATAATAACGCCATTCAATACTAACATATTCGCATAACATCATTCCATTATGAAAAATAAAGACACCGCACCTAAAAAAGGAACCATCACAAGAAAGCCGTTTCCTAATTCTAAAAAAGTTTACGTATCTGGTAAAATTCATCCGCACATAAAAGTTGCGATGCGTGAAATAGCGCTAAGCGATACGAAAGATTCTATAACAGGAAAGATGACTTCTAACGAACCCGTGACCGTGTATGATACTTCGGGGCCTTACACTGATCCCAACAAGGAGATTGACATTCACCAAGGTATTGAAAGGATCCGTGAGCCATGGATTTTAGACAGAAACAATGTGGAGCAGTTAGATGCATTTTCTTCAGATTACTCCAACCAGCGTTTAAACAACAAAGAGTTGGACCATATGCGTTTCTCATTATTGAAAAAGCCTTTCCGTGCTAAAGAAGGTGAAAACGTAACCCAATTGCACTACGCTAAAAAAGGAATCATCACTCCAGAAATGGAGTATATCGCCATTCGTGAAAACCAACGAATCGATGAAATGACCGAGATTAGAAAGCAACACAAAGGGGAGCACTTTGGTGCCTCCATTCCAGATAAAATCACACCCGAATTTGTTCGAGACGAGGTGGCTAGAGGTCGTGCTGTAATACCTTCAAACATCAACCACCCAGAAGCCGAACCTATGATTTTAGGGAGAAACTTTTTGGTAAAAATAAATGCAAATATCGGGAACTCCGCCACCACCTCTTCCATTGAAGAAGAAGTAGAAAAAGCGGTGTGGGCTAGCCGTTGGGGTGCAGACAATATTATGGACCTTTCTACCGGTCAAAATATCCACGAAACCCGCGAATGGATTATACGCAACTCGCCAGTGCCTGTTGGGACGGTGCCTATTTACCAAGCCTTGGAAAAAGTAAATGGCGTTGCCGAAGACTTAACCTGGGAAATTTTCCGTGATACGCTAATCGAACAAGCCGAACAAGGTGTCGATTATTTTACCATCCACGCTGGGGTGTTGCTACGTTACGTCCCTATGACTGCCAACCGGGTAACGGGGATTGTTTCTCGTGGCGGTTCTATCATGGCAAAATGGTGTTTGGCACATCATAAAGAAAGTTTTCTATATACCCATTTTGAGGACATTTGCGAAATTTTAAAAAAATATGATGTTGCCTTTTCATTAGGCGATGGCTTGCGCCCAGGCTCTATAGCCGATGCAAATGATAAAGCGCAGTTTGCAGAGTTGGAAACTTTGGGTGAATTAACAAAAATCGCCCGAAAGCACGAAGTACAGTGCTTTATTGAAGGTCCCGGTCACGTGCCTATGCATATGATTAAGGAAAACATGGAAAAGCAAATTGAAGTCTGCGACGAAGCTCCCTTCTATACGTTAGGCCCATTGACCACAGATATCGCTCCTGGTTATGACCATATTACTTCTGGTATTGGTGCCGCTATGATTGGTTGGTTTGGCTGTGCGATGCTATGTTATGTGACACCAAAAGAACATTTAGGATTACCCAATAAAGAAGATGTTCGCGTGGGTGTGATAACGTATAAGTTAGCTGCCCATGCAGCCGATTTAGCAAAAGGACATCCAGGTGCCCAACACCGGGATAATGCGTTGAGTATGGCTCGTTTTGAATTCCGTTGGGAAGATCAGTTTAACTTAGGGTTGGATCCTGAGCGTGCTTTACAATACCACGATGAAACCCTACCAGCAGCCGGTGCGAAGTTAGCGCACTTCTGTTCTATGTGTGGTCCTAAGTTCTGTTCTATGAAAATATCACAGGAAGTCCGTGATTTCGCCAAAGAAAATGATATTGTGGATAATGAAGTGATTCAAAAAGGAATGGATGAAAAGTCGAAAGAGTTTAAAGACAAAGGTTCTGAAGTATATCTATAAATTATGATAGTTGTTATTGCTCCTGAAACGGATATCAAAGATGAGATAAATACGCTACACCTGCTTTTCGAAGCGGGTCTGGCGTGCTATCACCTTCGGAAACCAGAAAAAGACTATAAAGAACACGTCGCTTATTTGAAGGAAATAGACGCAACCTACCATAACAGAATTGTAGTGCATTTGTTTCACGAATTAGTAAACGAATTCAATTTAAAAGGAATTCATTTTCAGGAACAAAAAAGAAGAGATACCATAGAAAATGAGCCATTAGAGTATTTTAAAAACCTAAATATGGTAGATAAAACAATCAGCTCTTCTTTTCATGAACCTGAAGACATCGCTACCTGTGAATTTGAATTTGATTATCACTTACTAAGCCCTGTATTTTCCTCGATATCTAAAAAAGGATATAAGGGACGCGGTTTCGATGTAAATCACATTGATAAAACAATTGTAGGAATGGGTGGTGTTTCTTCAGAAAACATAGAAGCTTTTAAGTCGCTAGGATATAAAGGCGTCGGTGTTTTAGGAGGCATTTGGAACAACAGCAAACCGGTAGAAGCTTTTAAAAACATAAAACAGCATTTTGAATAACCGTAAATATGTACTAACCATCGCCGGGCACGATCCTAGTGGCGGTGCCGGGATTACTTCAGACATAAAAACATTTGAAGCGCACGGTCTCTATGGACTATCGGTTTGTACAGCCGTCACGGTTCAAAACGATATAGCGTTTAAACAGTGTGACTGGGTTGCTACAGAAACAATTTTAGCACAAGTAGATACTTTATTTGAACGTTTTGAAATCAATACCGTAAAAATCGGACTTATAGAATCTTGGCATTCATTACTCCTTATAGTAGAAAAACTGCACACCATAAATCCTTCTATAAAAGTCGTTTTAGATCCTGTTTTTAAGGCAAGTGCTGGTTTTGATTTTCATTCAAACGAACAACAAGATGTCTTGAATGAAATTTGGAAACTGTGTGATATCATTACTCCAAATTACGATGAAATTCAGGATTTATATCCCGAAATGTATTTGGAAGAAACCCTTCAGCACATCAGCCGTTTTACAAACGTTCATTTAAAAGGCCGGCATAAAGAAGATAAAAAAGGCTGGGATCAATTACATCATAGCAAAATTGTGACGGTACACATTCCTCCTACTCTAACTGAAATTTCAGAAAAACATGGCAGTGGTTGTGTCTTGTCATCAGCATTGGCAAGCAACCTCGACTTAGCGATTGAATTAGAAGATGCCTGTAGAAATGCAAAATTGTACACCGAACAGTTTTTAAACTCTCACCCTTCCTTATTGGAGAAGCACGCTAATCTTACAAGAACATGATACCTAAATTACATTATATCTCACAAGGCGACAGCCCAAAGCAACACCTCGATAACATACAAAAAGCCTGCACTTTTGGCGCCGAATTGGTACAATTACGTCTTAAACATGCAGGCGAAGCTACCGTATTAAAAACAGCAGAAAAAGCAAGGGAAATTACCAGCAACTATCAAACCCGTTTAATCATTAACGACCATTACAAAATAGCCAAAGCGGTTCAAGCTGACGGCGTACATCTGGGAAAAACAGACCCCTGCCCTACCATTGCCAAAAAACATTTACATCCTTGGCAAGTAATTGGTGGAACTGCCAATACCCTTCAAGATTGCAACGAACTCATGGAAAAAAAAGTGGATTATATTGGATTGGGACCTTTTAGGTTTACCAATACCAAACATAATCTAAGCCCCATTTTAGGGCTGAATGGATATGCAAGCGTTTTAAAGGCATTCAAATCAGAGGTTCCCATTATTGCCATTGGCGGTATTACCCTAAAAGATGTCCCCGAAATATTAAAAACAGGCGTTTATGGAATCGCTGTATCGGGAGCGCTTACTAAAGATTTCAACAATATGAAACGTTTCAACAAAATAGTGCAAACACCTACTACACAGGAACAAATTTGGATCCCTAATAATAACAATTAGCATGACAGATACACTCAAGATAGCCGATAAAACATTCAACTCTAGATTGTTTACCGGAACCGGTAAATTCAGTAGTTCAAAAGTAATGCAAGAAGCCATTGTTGCTTCAGAAAGCGAATTGGTTACCGTGGCATTAAAAAGAGTAGAACTAGAAAATGAGAGCGATGATATATTGATTCATCTTAAGGAAAACCACATCAATTTATTGCCCAATACCTCTGGCGTGCGGACTGCCAAGGAAGCTGTTTTCGCCGCGCAATTGGCAAGAGAAGCATTGGAAACCAATTGGGTGAAATTAGAAATCCATCCAGACCCAAAATTTTTATTACCAGACCCAATAGAAACCTTAAAAGCTACTGAAGCTTTGGTAAAACAGGGCTTTATAGTAATGCCCTACATTCATGCAGATCCTGTTTTATGCAAGCGATTAGAAGAAGTTGGGGTACCATGCGTAATGCCGTTGGGCGCTCCAATAGGCAGTAATAAGGGACTAATGACCAAGGATTTCTTAGAAATTATTATTGAACAAAGCAATGTGCCCGTAATAGTGGATGCCGGTATTGGGGCGCCTTCCCACGCCGCATACGCCATGGAGTTGGGTGCAGATGCCGTTTTGGTGAATACCGCTATTGCGGTATCTCAAAATCCAGTACAAATGGGGACTGCTTTTAAACTGGCCGTGCAGGCAGGAAGAATAGCATATAAAGCGAAATTGGCTTCCGTAAAACACCAGGCAGCCGCAAGCAGCCCTTTAACTTCTTTTTTACATGAGTAATTTTATAAACACATTCAATTTATACGACTGGGATACCATAGAACAGGAAATATATAGCTTCTCTTCCCACGACGTGCAAGAGGTTTTATTGAAAGATAAAATCACCTTAGCCGATTTTAAAGTATTGATTTGCCCTGCTGCCAAGCCTTTTATTGAGCAGATGGCACAAAAAAGCCATGCACTGACCAAAAAGCGGTTTGGGAACACCATACAAATGTACGTCCCGATGTACCTCTCCAATGAATGTCAAAATATCTGTACCTACTGTGGTTTCAGCTTAACAAATAAAATACCGAGGAAAACGCTCACAGACAAAGAGATACTTAAAGAAGTAGCCTTTGTTAAACAGTTGGGGTACGATCACATTCTTTTGGTTACTGGCGAAGCCAATAGTACCGTTGGCGTTTCATATTTAAAAAATGCCATTGCTTTAATCCGGGAGTATTTTTCCAATATCAGTATAGAAGTACAGCCATTAGATCAAAAAGAATACGAAACCTTAATTAAAGAAGGCTTGTATGCGGTGTTGGTATATCAAGAAACCTATCATAAAGCAGCGTATAAAACACACCATCCAAAGGGTAAAAAATCAAATTTTGAGTATCGGCTGGATACACCTGACCGATTGGGAAAAGCCGGAGTCCATAAAATTGGGATAGGTGCTTTATTTGGGCTGGAAGATTGGCGGGTGGATAGTTTTTATACCGCATTGCATTTAAAATATTTACAGAAAACCTATTGGAAGACGAAATACTCCATTTCTTTTCCGCGATTACGCCCGCATGAGGGCGAAGTGCAACCCAAAGTTGAAATGACTGATGCCGATCTGGTACAATTGATTTGCGCGTACCGGTTATTAGATGAAGATGTAGAACTGTCCATGTCCACACGGGAGAGCGAAACCTTTAGAAACCACAGTATCAATTTAGGGATCACCTCTATAAGTGCGGAATCGAAAACAAATCCGGGCGGCTATGCCGTTGCCCCACAATCCTTGGAGCAGTTTGAAATTTCAGATGAACGGAGCACGGAAGAAATTAAGCAGATGATACACTCGCAAGGCTACGAGGTTGTTTGGAAAGATTGGGATAAAACGTTTTCAAAATCGGGTTAACATGGAGCTAACAACAGACGAACAACAACAATACAGCAGGCATCTATCGCTCGAAGCAGTCGGGATGCAAGGTCAGTTAAAGCTGAAACACGCAAAAGTAGTGGTAGTAGGTTCCGGAGGGCTTAGTTGTCCTGTACTTCAATACTTGGCAGCGGCAGGCGTGGGCACTATCGGTATTGTTGATGAGGATTCCGTAGAACAATCAAACCTGCAGCGCCAAATATTGTACACACACAAGGATATTGGCAAAAGCAAAGTAACTGTTGCTGTTAATCGATTACACGCATTAAATCCGTTTATTCAGTTTAATGCCCACCAAACACGGATTACAAAGAATAATGCGCTTCAAGTTTTAAAACCCTATGATATTATTGTGGATGGAAGCGATAATTTTGCTACTCGATACTTACTAAACGATGCGGCGGTATTGCTAGGTAAACCCATTGTATTTGGTTCTATTTATACCTTTGAGGGGCAAGTGTCTGTCTTTAATTTTGAGAACGGGCCAACCTATCGGTGTTTATATCCCACTCCGCCACCTCCAAACCAAGTCCCAAACTGCTCAGAAAATGGCGTATTGGGTGTTTTACCAGGCATTATTGGAAGTTTACAGGCCAATGAAGTGTTAAAGATAATTTTAGGCTTGGGATCAATATTATCAGGGCAATTATTGACGTTTGATGCGCTTTCCATGAAGCAATCAATCTTTTCTTTTGAAAAAAATACGGCAAACACCATAAAAGCATTGGAAGAAGATTACCAAGTGTCCTGTGGCGTTTATACCCATACCAAAGAAATCAGTTTTCAGGAATATAAAGAACGAGCGTCAAGCTATAACCTGCTCGATGTTAGAACCCAATTTGAACGGGATGAATTACACATTGAAAGCATCCATATTCCCTTAGATGAATTACCAGAACGATATACCGAAATAGCAGATAATAAAGACCTGTTGGTTTTTTGTAAATCGGGCGCGCGAAGTAAAATAGCCATCAAAATACTACAAAACGATGGTTTTAAAAAAAAGCTTGTAAATTTAAAGGGCGGTTTATTGAGTGCTGTGTCATACCTACAAAAATAGTTTAAAGTAGCTATGAAGCGTTTATCCAAAAACTCCTGAAGCATACAAGGCAAGACCCTTAACGGAAAGTTTGCTTATAGAAATATCCAAAACGGATTTTGGTTCAAAAGCAAAATAAATTGATAACCATCGTAGTGGAAAAGCTTATCCAGATTAAAACTTATAGGAATTATTTTAAGATGATAACCTCGGATGATACTTTTTGAGCAATTATGGCATTTTCACGCTTGAAGATAAGTTGGACAATTCTATATTTATAAGAGTTCAGTGTTCTTCAATAGTAAATCTTAACAAAGAAAGAAAATGAACAAATACACCAAAAGCTACGACATTTACTATGGAAAATATATAAAATTGAGATATTAAAATCAGGTAAAAAAATCTTGGATTGAATGAAGCGATTCCTGCTCCTCAATGGGCAATGTGCTGACCGAGTAATGAAAACAGATGATCCTCTTGAAGTAGTATTTAAAAAGAACTTGATTTCAAAGCTGTAGATGGAATACTTGTGCTGAGTTTAATCGAAGTAGAGTCTGGTAGTTTTCCGATTTTTATCAGGAATGAGCTTACAAGTGAAATAGAATCCGAAAACTTTGGAGTTGGGTTCAAGATTTTTTCTAATAAAGCGCTTTTCTCGGAATGTAGTTTTTTGACCGGGCTCAAGAGAAACCTTTTGATGTAGTCCCAAAGTATCGAGTGCAATGCAGAATATGAGTTGTTTTTAACTTACATTCCTTTTAAAATCCTTTTTCTATTTGGGAGATAAAAAAAGAATCCTCTATTGCTAGAGGATTCCCATTGTTTATTTTTTTGATTCAGCAATCGACACCTTGCGGAATTCTTTCAATAGTTTCTCCAAGGCTAATGAGGATTTTCTAGCTCTTGTTCCTGCTGCTTTATTTCCGTTTTCTAATTGTACTTTAGCATCACTTTCAAATGATTCAAAAGTGTTTTGCATGTTTTCAATAAGTTCTTTCATAAGATTTAGTTTAAATTTTTATTTAAAAAGCGAAAATATATTTATTCTAGTTAAATTCCACTTTTCATCTAAATTAAATTAGTAGACTAGGTCACAATTTTAAGGGTTTTCTGTTTTTTAAACTTATCAAAGCGGTTATAAGAGGTGATTATTTTTTTTATGGACTATAGTTTAAAACGGACTTAACATCAAGTATGAAAATTGGAGTGAACTAATCCTGTTATTTTTCGACATAATTAGCGAAATGGAAATCGGAAGCTTTGGAGTTGTGTCCAAGACCTTTGTTATAGAGCACTTTTCCCCGAATGTAATCTTTTGAACAGGCTCAGGAAAAGCCTTTTTGTAGTCCCGAAGTATTGAGAGTAGAGGAATAGGCTGAGTGGCTACTGTGCGTTAAATATATGATTGTTTATTAAATACTTACGGTTAAAATTGTATTTTTGATTGATATACTTAATTGACAGTAATCAAAAACAACACTCTAAACTATAATGGAGAGTCTCAAACTCATAAAATACTTCACTTCAAACCTTGATATTGATGAAAATGATGTTTTATCATTAGCTGAAAACTGTATGGTAAAAAAGATCAAAAAAGAGGAGTTCTTATTGCGAGAGAATGAACATTGCAAGTATACATTTTTTGTAGAAAATGGACTTTTAAGACAATATTCCATAGATGATAAGGGGAAAGAGCACACCATATCTTTTGCACCTCAAAATTGGTTTGTAACAGATAGAGAAAGTGTCTATTTTGATCAACCATCTGCTTATTATATTCAAGCCTTGGAAAATAGCAAAATAGCAATGATAGATGAGGGTTTCATCCATAAACTTTCAGAAAAAATTCCTTCATTTACAGATTTTAATAATAAATTACTCCACAATCACATTCGCCATTTGCAGAACCGGATCAATATGTTATTAAGCGCGAGCGCAGAGGAACGATACCTCCAGTTTGTTGCTATGTACCCTGATATACTTTTGCGTGTTCCCCAAACAATGGTCGCTTCCTATTTAGGAATTACACCAGAAAGTTTAAGCCGTGTCCGTAGAAAACTGACGCGGAAAAACCTCAAAAATTAGCTTTCCTCTCTACATCAATGTGAATAAGTTGAACTTCGCTTAAGTTCGTTCTACTGCTACATCTTTCTTTTCCCTTAACTTACTTTAAGAGCTGAGCAAATCAGATTAACTTAAGGTTAAAAGTGAATCATTATTTTTTTCAAATTAGGTGGTAGATTGTCCTGAATTTAGCTTCTTACCATACATCAATGCACAGTACACTATTGTAACATAGTTTTGTATCAAATTATAACATTTAACAAAAAAATTATTAAAATGGAAACCACTGAAAAAACAAATTGGAAAGTAGATCAATCACATTCTGATATTGAATTCAAAGTAAAACACATGATGATTTCAACAGTATCAGGCAGTTTTAGAGAATTTGATTCAGAAATTGAAGCAGCCGATGAAAGTTTTAAAGATGCAAAATTTAGATTTACTACCAAAGTCAACTCTATAAGTACAAAAAACAAGGATAGGGATACGCATTTAAAGTCAGATGATTTTTTTAATGCAAAAAAACATCCGAATTTAATTTTTGAATCAAAATCTTTTGACGGAGAAATCATGATTGGCGATATGACGATTAGAGACATAACCAAAGAGGTGTCTCTTAATGTTGACTTCAACGGAATAGCAGATGATCAATATGGACAGACCAAAGCAGGTTTTGAAGCTACAGGAACTATTAACCGGAAGGACTTCAATTTAAACTGGAGTGCAGTAACCGAAGCTGGAAATGTAGTGGTGAGCGATAAAGTGAAGTTGGTAGCCAATCTTCAATTTATCAAGCAGTAATTGAAAACATAAATTATAAAGGTAATAGGTAGGGGTAATTTAATATTAAAACAACTACCTACCTTTATATCTTGAATTTAAAATATTTATAAAATGAAAACAAAAACAGTAGAACTGATAGCAAGTCCAAGGGAGCCCCATTTTGTTGGTGACGGATTTCGAGTGCATAATTTTAAACCGAGTGGTTTTCGAATGAATATGTAGACTTCCCCTTTTTAGGACAGTGCTAAATTAGAAAATATTATTCATTTAGACGTTGATTTTGGTTCAAATGGATTTTAGCAAAGACTATTGGAGGAAGATTTTTTAAGCTATCGTGTGGCCTAAAATTATTGTAATCCTCCACCCAAACTGCTGTGATTTCTCTCACTTGATGTATGGTTTTAAAAATATGAGCATCTAAAACACCTCTACGGAATGAACCATTAAAACGCTCTATAAAAGCATTTTGTGTGGGTTTTCCAGGCTGTATATATTTAAAAACTATTCCGTAGGCCTCACTCCAATCTTTTGTTATCGTTGCAATAAACTCCGGACCGTTATCCATCCGAATATTTTTTGGTTTCCCTCGTTGTTTGATCAGGTGAGTTAACACCCAAAGCACTCGTTTACTAGCCAAAGAATAGTCAGACTCTACGAACAATACTTCGCGATTGGCATCATC
>NZ_JAVHUL010000025.1 GCF_031085155.1 Mesonia profundi
AACATTTGATATCCGTTTTTTAACACCTAATCATCATCTCTTAAATTTCCAAAAGGCTGATCTTATTGCATGCAACGGATGTGTATAAGAACAGTAGGGCAGATTTGCACGCTATCCATTCGGTTAAACACAAGCCGAATTTTTAAATTTTTCTTATTACTTTTTTTTCTCAATAAGCCAAATTTAAAAATTTGGCGACCTTGCAAATGTGCTTTGTCCATTGGGTTAAGCACTCATTGCCCTATTGTTTTTATACGTTGTTAGCCCTCGTTATTCCTCGGTTATTCTATTTCTTCGTATTCTTCCTCTAATTCATTTTCTACGTGGTCTTTCCCGTGAATTTTATCGTGACACTTTGTACAAAGAACCATAATATTACTTAATTCAGATTTTCCTCCTTCAGAATATAATTCCTTGTGATGATATTCCGCCTCTTTGTAATCTTTAAATTCAATTTCACAGTTTGGGTATTCGCAATGTCCGTTCGCCTTACGAAAGGCTGTAATTTTTTCTTCGTCATTGATTTGTCTTCTGTCGTCCAATTCTGAAACATTGTATTTTTTTAAGAATTCGTCAATCAGTATTTTTTTACGAAGTGTTAATATTTTTTCTGACCAACCACCTCGAACATTATCGTAAAATCTTTGATAATTGGCTTTTGAACTTCTAAATGACTCGTCATATACTTTTAAGTGAAATGACTTAATAAAGTTTCTTAAATTTTCCTCTTGTCCTTTGAGTGAATAGCCAACCTTTAAATCTCTAACCATCGTATAAACGGCGATTACCCAAGCGTGTTTTTCAAGATATTTATATTTTCCCGGTTCTTTTGGGAAGCTTTTTTCGAGAAAATTTAGAATACTTATTGAATTTTTATATTCTTTTGAATTCTTGCTTAAATCTTTGTGCTTGTCGAAAAATTTATAAAGTTCGTTAGAGCCCATTTGTTTTGCTCCGTACATTTCGTAGAATAGCATTCTTGCCGCATCTGGAAAAACTCCGTATCTGTTTTGAGAAAGACCGACTGAATGTTTCATAAAATCGTGATTTGCTATTTCACGCATACATTCGACAATAGTACCTGGCTTTGCGTTTAATCTTTCGCCTAATTGAAGTGGTTTACCTCTCTGCAAACGAGAAAAAATCATACGAACACGTTCATCATCGTAGTCCTCCATTATATGAAAATTCAATTTATAATTTAGGAATTTTGCCTTTTGTTCGTCGTCAAGTGCTTTGTCGGAATTGAAAGTCAAACCGTGATTTTCTAATCCTGAAAACTTTTTGTTAAGAGGTAATTTGTTGTCGAAAAATTGTTTGATGCAATGTAATCTTTGTTGTCCGTCAACAATGTAGTATTTGTTTTCATCAGATTTATAATTCATAAAGAAAATCGGAAGCGGTTCTTCTCTTAAAATAGTATCGATTAAACATTGTTTGTCCGTTTTTGACCAAGCATCAACAGGTCTTTGATAAGTTCTGTCAACAATGTATTTATTTTTATCGTTAAGAAAATTTTGAATGGTTGGCATTTATATTTTAAATTTTAGTTCGGTTTTTCTTTAATGAGGGCTAACGGTTTAGTATATGAAAAGTGCGAATATATTAATCCGATGTTTCGTAAGGGAACAAATAAACTAAAGTTGCACTATGCATAGGAACAACACAAAGTAAGCATTTTTTATATACATTGTTGTATGCAGTTATTATTTAATCGTATGAGTTTTAAGTCGGATGAACTTTTGTCAGATGAACAATTAGCAATAATGAAAGAAGAATGTTATTCTGTTTACGAAGATTGTATGCGCAAATACACTAAAATGCTTCCTTATCTCCACTTTGCAAGTCATTCTTTCCATTCAAAATCGGGATTTTTGACATTTACAAACAAAGACGATTATAAATTATACACAGAACATCTTAAAAATCTTTCAGACGCTCTTGAACCCATACGTAAGCATTTTGGTATTCGTTAACCACTCTTAAATTTTGTTTTTTCTTAATTTTAGGTAAAGTATATTCACATATATATTTTAACCTTTCTAATGTTTCCTTTTTTGGTTTTATTGGGTAGTTCTGTCCTTTAATGATAACCATATCATTCTTTAATTCAGTCGTAATTCCTCTTACAAACCCAGTTGGATTGAATATAATATCAGCATAACTTTTGTCAATGCACTTGTCTAACATTGCATTATACTTTATTTCATTCATTTTTTCTTTATCTTCTTGACTTATTTCCATATTTGTCTTTCTATTATCTCTATTGTTTTAATTGCATACAACGGTTTTGTGTATGATTAGTGGCGTGTTTAAGCACCTAATTTAGCAAATAAAAACCGAATAGAAAATCCGCGAGGATTTTCGTAAGTAGGCGAGAACCAGCCATTAATTATACACGGTGTTGTGCGTTCGGCTTTATTTTCTCTTTATAAACTTTTATTTTGATGTCTGTTTTATAATTTCTTTCTATAATAGTGTTTTTCGAATCCTTTTGGAAAATCAGTTTCCGTTCCAATTTTTATAAATCCGAGTTTTTCATAAAATTCAGGTGCTTGAAATGAAAAAGTATCCAAACTTACAAATCTACAATTTCTATTTTTAGCTTCTTTTTCGGCTTCCTTAATTAATTTCCGACCAATTCCTTCGTTTCTATTTTCGGTTTTCACAACGAATGTTTTAATCTCTAATGTTCCCCAAAGTGAACGTCCATAAAGACCACCAATAATTTCATTCAGTTCATTTCGTGCGATTATCTCAATCGGTTTATTAATTTCTTTTTCGAACTGTTTTGTTTTACTCAAATTATATTCAACGAGTAATTCCACAACCCTGTCGTAGGATTTTTGGTCAATTTTATCAGTTACCTTTAATTTCATTTCAAATTATGTCAAAGCTTATTTAGTTTAGGTCAAGTTAATATTTTTAAGATTCCGATTAAAATTCCGCTTTATTTTTCGTTCGTAAATATCTAAATGTTTGAATTTTAGCTCAATTTTCGATGGTTTGTTCAGCTGACGCACAACTAGTTATATCAGCTCAAATATACACCTTTAACGTTAAAATTTGCGGGATAACAACACTTTTTCGTAATTATATCCCGTTTCTTTCAAATGCATGACTGCCGTGTATAACGGACTTCTAGTTTCCAACAAATCTTTCCTAGTGACGTGCGTATAAATTATATTGGTTTCAGGCCTGCTATGTCCCAAAAGCAAATGAATATACCGCAAATTAACAGCACCCTCCAACATCTGTGTGGCATCAGAATGCCTTAAGGTGTGTGGCGTTACTCGTTTTAAAATTTTGCATGTTGACAATATTTTTAAATAAAAAGCTAACTACTGGAAAGCTTATGTATCTCTATGTAATTGTAGGGTAAAGGCAGCACACTTTCGGCTAAGAGTACCGTTTTATCATTTCTTCCTTTGCCCGAAACAATACATATTTGCTTCCGGTCCACATCAATATGTGTCACTTTCATCGCAAGTAATTCTCCTATACGCAAACCAGAAGAATAGATGAGCGCCAAAATAAACCGATGTTTTAAATTTTTGGTAACCTGTAAAATACGAATCACTTCCTCTTGAGAAAGTACGGTAGGTAATGTCCTGCTTTTTGTAATGCTGAAAAGAGAAAACCCAAAAAAAGTGCCTCCTAACGAGGAAGCACTTTTTTGACTTTAGAATTCTTTTTGTAAAACAACTATTCTATATTTTTCTTTTTAGGTTCGTCTTTATACCATGTTAACAACTCCACTTTAGTGTTGGGACGGTTGGTTTTAATAATATTAGCAAATTTTCTTACATCGGCATACCCATTCTCACCTTTATAATGATAAGGATAAACCACTTTAGGTTCAAAGTCTAAAACTGCATCGGCAGCAGTAGAAACAGGCATGGTGTAAGGTAAATTCATGCAAACAAAAGCTTTGGTAATTCCTTTTAGATTTCTCATTTCAGGAATATCTTCCGTATCTCCGGAGATGTAGATTCGCTCGTCTTTCCAAGAGAGCACATAGCCGTTTCCTCTTCCTTTAGGATGATACTCTAAGGCTTCTTTGCGCATATTATACATAGGAATGGTCTCAACAAGCAACCCATCTATCTTTTTTTCATCTCCATTTTTCATCATAATGGTGTTGGGATGAATCTCTTGGGGTAATTGATCTATGACAGCTTTGGGAGCTATAATTTTTACACCTTCAGTAAAGATGTATTTTATCGTTTTCATATCAAAATGATCTCCATGAATGTCGGTAATAAAAATATGTGTAGGAGCTTGTTGTCCTTTATAATAATTTTTTTTGCCCGTAGGATCAATATAAAGCACGAAATCTCCCATGCTTAAAATCATAGAAGCATGTTCAATAGGCGTAATTTTTACTTCGTCTTGTTCAGCTTTTTGCTCAGCAACAGGATCGCTAATATCTATTTTTTTATCAGCTTCATTTTTACAACTTAAAAAAGTGACTAGCGTAAAGGCCAATAAAAGAGGTATTTTTTTCATAGTATAATTTAGTGTTTATTTAGTTTCGGGTCTAATAAAATCTGATACAAAATAAGATAATGCTTTCGCTATAAGCGGATTTTTTCCCGCATCTGCTTCACAAATATGCAAATAATGTACGTGTTGTTTCTTGGCTAGATTAATAAAACTTCTAACCTCGTTAGTCGTAAATCCTGAAGGCGTCATCGCACTGCTATCAAAATCCTGAATCGCATCACAATCTAGCTCTAAGGCAAATTTATTCTTTGCAAAGTCTATAGCGCGTTTAAATTTTATCAATTTATCGATGGTCGTTAAATGCAAGTAGTCTTCAAATAAGCTGTAACTCATGGTTTTATCATCATTTATCATATCAAAAATATAACGCGGAGTATAATTTTGATGAATCCCCACCATGGCATAATACTCTAGAAAGCCTTCTTTTTTAGCATAACTAAAACCATTTCCGCTATGACGGTAATTGGGCGTTCGCAAATCGGTATGAGCATCAATATTGAGCACGTTAATAGACTGCTCCAAAGCTTTAGAACAGCCTTTAATATTGCCGTAACTGTTGTTATGACCTCCGCCAATAATAATAGGTATTTTCTTTAACGAGACAATCTTTTCCACCACTTGGCTTAGCATATCGTCAATTTCGGGAAGCATCTCTCCAAGTGTTCTTGGGTCTTCTATATTCTTCGCTTTTTGTAGGAAATCATCGGTTTTTATATGTCCTAAAACCACACAATCGTTCCCATTGTAAGCATTATACTGAATATTTAAAAAAGCTTTTAAAAAAGGTTCCCAAGTATTTGATGCGCCGGGTTTCCCTAGATTGGCACGTATTCCAATATCTTCAGGGATTCCAAAAATTACGTAGTGGGCAGCGGTATTTTCTAATTCTTTAAAAGAAGAAACGTAGTTGATGCTTTCTCCCAATTTGGTCTCGCCGTCTCTGGAATTGATATACGCTTTCGCGGAATTTTCGGTAAGGAAATTAAAAAAATTCATAGTCAAATTAGTTAATAGGTTTCCCTTCTAAAAATACAGATTCTATATGATTGCTACCAAAAGAGTAGGGTAAAAATCCGTAAGAAGGAATAGATTCAGTAAGTATTAAATTGGCTTTTTTTCCTTTGGTGATAGAGCCGTGGGTTTTAGAAATTCCCATTGCATAAGCTGCATTGATCGTCGCCGCATTAATCGCCTCTTCTGGCGTCATTCTCATCTTAATGCAAGCTAAAGAAACTACGAGATTCATATTTCCGCTAGGCGTGCTTCCTGGATTATAGTCGGTGGCCAATGCTAAGGGCAATCCTGCGTCGATGATCTCTCGAGCCGGAGTGTAAGGGATGCTTAAAAACAGCGAGCAGGAGGGAAGTGCCACCGGCATGGTATCGCTGCCTTTTAAAACTTCTATGTCTTCTGGCGTCATCACTTCTAAATGATCTACGCTTAGCGCGGAATTCTCTACGCCAGCCTTAATCCCGCCAATAGAATTAAACTGATTTACATGAATTTTTGCGGGTAAATTGTATTTTTTACCGGCTTCCATAATGCGTACGCTATCTTCTACCGTAAAATAACCTTTCTCACAAAAGACATCTACATAATCTGCCAATTGCTCCTCGGCAATTTTAGGAATCATCACGTTTACAATTTCATCGATGTATTCTACCCTTCGGTCTTTATATGCTTTCGGTAAAGCGTGAGCTCCCAAGAAGGTCGCTTTAATATGAATAGGAGAATCCTGCTTCAGTCGTTTAATTACGCGAAGCATTTTTAATTCCGCGTCAAGCGTTAACCCGTAACCCGATTTAATCTCGATGGCGCCCGTACCTAATCGCATCACTTCTTTTAACCTAGTTAAGGTTTGCTGGTAAAGGCTTTCTTCGTCGGTTGCTTGTAATTTTTGGGCGCTATTTACAATTCCGCCGCCTTTATTGGCAATTTCCTCGTAGGTTAAGCCGTGAATGCGATCTACAAATTCTTGTTCTCTATTGCCAGCATAAACCAAATGGGTGTGAGAATCTACCCAGCTGGGTAAAATAATTTTTCCGGTAGCATCAATAGTAGAATCGGCTTCTAGGAAAGGAAGAGAATCCATCGTTCCAAAATCTTCAATAAGATCGTCATGGAGAAGAAGCCAAGCATTTTTTATGCTCGGTAAGTCCTTCATTTCTTGGCCTTGTAATTTATCTATAGAGGTGTGTCTAACCTGTAGGAGTTCTTTGATGTTCGTAATAAGTGTTTTCATAAAGATAAAGATATAAAAAGCTTCGAAATAACTCCTTAAAAAGTGGCGTATTATTAATAAAACGGGCGTAAATAGTCTAAATTGATAGATGAAACCCATAACAATAGAGTAAATCTATTTTACTATAAAAAATTATAAGAAAACTTTAGGTTTATAATAGAAATAAGCCTGTATTTTTGTAGTAGAAAAAGAAATAATTTAGTAATCATAAAATTTATAAATATGTCTATTGTAGGTAAAAAATTTCCAAATTTAAAAGTAAACGCTATGAACGAAATGGGCGATACTTTTCAGATTAACGTGTTAGAAGAAGCACAAAAAAACAACAAGAAAGTAGTCCTTTTTTGGTACCCAAAAGACTTTACATACGTGTGTCCAACCGAGTTACTTGCTTTTCAAGAAGCTTTACCAGAATTCGAAAAGAAAAATACAATTGTAATTGGAGCGTCTTGTGACACGGCAGAAGTTCACTTTGCATGGTTAAACACGGCTCAAGATAATGGTGGAATCGAAGGCGTATCTTACCCAATCTTAGCAGATTCTAACAGAAACTTAAGTTCTAGATTAGGGATTTTAGATATCGAAAATGAGCAGTACGACGAAGAGTCTGGTGCAATCACTGTAGATGGAGACAATGTAACCTATAGAGCTACTTACTTAATCGATGAAGAAGGAACGGTATTTCACGAAGGGATCAACCATATGCCATTAGGTAGAAACGTGAAAGAATACTTGAGAATGATTGATGCTTATACCCACATTCAAAAAAACGGAGAGGTTTGTCCTGCCAACTGGGAAGAAGGAAAAGAAGCAATGACAGCAGATAGAGAAGGAGTAGCTTCTTATTTGTCTAAATAATATTTCTAATTTTTCCTTTACGGAATTGTTAGAAGAAATTTACCAACCTGCTAGGTCTTACTTGCCAGGTTATCAAAAACAAGAATCATTTAAATGTTTGGGAGGTACCTCCTGAAGGTTTAGTCCTCAACTAGGAAAAAAAATTGCTATGGTAAAAGAGTTAGAAAAAGACAATTTAAGCGAAATAGTTTCAGATCATGATACGGTTGTGGTGCAATTCATGGCGGGATGGTGTGGAAACTGTCGCTTAATGAAGCCTAAATTTAAAAAATTAGCTTCAGAAAATGAAAACGCACATTTCATATTAGTAGATGCAGAGAAATTTCCCGAATCAAGAAAATTAGCTAAAGTTGATAATTTACCAACTTTTGCTACCTATAAAGGAGGTTCTTTTGTCAACCAAGTGCAAACCAATAAATTAGAATCATTAAAACAGATTGTAGATGAAGTTGCCAGTAATTAGACACCTGCAGAAAAATAATGAACAACAGAAACTAGAACATACCTTAGAAGTTCTAGAATCCTTTACAGAACACCGCTCGGTGACTGAAAATGATATGGATGTAATTGGAGAATTAATCACCAATATTTGTGGCGCTATAGAAGTACACGAAATGATTGATGGAGGAATGGCAGAAAAAGATGCCGCCAATAGCTTTGCAAAAAAAGTGATGGGTTCTATTGATAGATAACATTCTTAAAATACAGATACAAATACAAATACAAAAAGGCTGCTTTTTTAAGTAGCCTTTTTTTTTATGGATTTATGTTAAGGTTATCAGATTATGGTTACTTTTAAACTTTATAAGGAAAACGATGAAAGCTAATTTTATTACTAAGCGATTAAAAGGCGGAATCTATGCCATGAAAGGTTTTTATTTGCTATTAAAGACCGAACCTAGCATACAAGTGCAAGCGGGGATTTCTATACTCATGGTTGTTGCAGGATCTTATTTTGATATCTCTAGAGAAGAATGGATGCTGCAAACCTTAGCTATTGGATTGGTAATGAGTTTAGAAGGCGCCAATACCGCCATAGAAGAAATAGCCGATTTTATTCATCCAGAGTTTCATACCAAAATAGGACTGATTAAAGATTTTGCAGCGGGCGCTGTTTTTTTTGCCGCCGTAGCCGCCGTAATCATAGGAATACTAATCTATTACCCTTATATTGTCAATATTAATCTATAAAGCGTAAAATTTCCTGCCTAGAATTTGCAATCATATTTGTATTTTAGCGGCTTATTTAATTGTAAATGGCGAAGAAAAAAACAAAAGCAAAAAAGACAAAAAAAGCTTCCTATAAACTTCCTAAAGTGAATTTCACCAGGAAGCATAAAGTGCTTCTAGGTAGTTTTTTATTGCTTTTAGGGCTTGCCCTCATGATTGCTTTTGTCTCTTTTCTATTCAATTGGAAATACGATCAAGATACGATAGGTCATTTCGCCGACAGACAGCTAGAAACCAAAAACTGGCTCAGTAAATTTGGGGCAGAAGTAAGTCACTTTTTTATCTATAATGGTTTTGGTGTTTCTTCTTTTAGCATTGCTATATTAACTTTTTTAACAGGTGTTTACCTTTTCTTAAATCTTAAAACTAAATCCTTGATAAGTTTTTGGTTTTGGGGAATTTTAGTGATGCTTTGGTTGGCGACGGTACTCGGTTTTTTTGCCGATAAAAATGCTTTGCTAGGCGGAGTGATAGGCTTTGAAACCAACGATTTTCTTCAGGACTACTTGGGCTTTGCAGGAACTGTATTAGTACTTATTTTTGTACTTATAGTTTATTTTGTGATTCGGCTTAATGTGACGCCAGAGCTTATTGGTGGGTATTTTAAGAGAACTCGAGATGAAGTGACGCAAGATTTTGAAGATTCTAAAGCGAAGGAAGAAAAAGTTCTTCAGGATTTTTTAGAGAAAGAGAAAGAGAATCAGCCTCCAAAAGAGGAGCCTAAGCCGATAAGTGATACCAATAGGGCTTCCGCGGAAGCGAAAAAAGAAGTTAATCTAGCGCCAACTCCACCTCCAACTCCAGAAACCAAGGTTGAGCCTCAACCCGAACCTAAACCTGAAAAAATTGTAATTGAAGGGAATAAAGAGGACGGCGATGTTTCTATGGAAGTGGAAACCACCGTGGAAGAAGAGGAAGAAGTAGGTAACCTGAGTAAAAAACTGGTGAAAGATTTTGGAGAGTTTGATCCTACGCTAGAGCTGAAAAATTATAAATTTCCTAGCACAAATCTTTTAAAAGATTATAATGCTGGCGGTGGCGGAATTACCATTAACCAAGAAGAACTCGAAGAGAATAAAAACAATATTGTAAGGACGCTTAAAAATTACAAGATTGAAATTGCTCAAATTAAAGCGACGGTAGGTCCTACCGTGACTTTATATGAGATTGTACCTGAAGCTGGAGTGCGTATTTCAAAAATTAAAAACCTAGAAGATGATATTGCCTTGTCTCTTGCAGCACTAGGAATTAGAATTATTGCACCTATTCCTGGAAAAGGAACAATCGGGATTGAGGTGCCCAATAAAAACTCGACCATTGTAAGTATGCGATCGGTGATTGCTTCTTCCAAATTTCAAAATGCAGAAATGGAACTTCCGGTGGCTTTAGGAAAAACCATTTCTAACGAAACCTACGTGGTAGATTTAGCCAAGATGCCTCACCTGTTAATGGCAGGAGCTACGGGTCAGGGTAAATCGGTTGGATTAAATGCCGTGCTTACTTCGCTGTTGTATTCAAAGCATCCCGCCGAAGTTAAATTCGTGCTGGTAGATCCCAAAAAAGTAGAACTTACTTTATTTAATAAAATAGAAAGACATTACTTGGCGAAGCTTCCTAATTCTGAAGATGCCATTATTACCGATAATACCAAGGTGATTAATACGCTTAATTCTTTATGCATTGAAATGGATAACCGTTACGACATGCTTAAAGACGCCATGGTTAGAAATATTAAAGAATATAACGAGAAGTTTAAAGCAAGAAAATTAAATCCGGAAAACGGGCATAAATACCTTCCATATATTGTTTTGGTGGTCGATGAGTTTGCCGATTTAATTATGACTGCTGGGAAAGAGGTAGAAACGCCTATTGCCAGATTAGCACAATTAGCGCGAGCAATTGGAATTCATCTAATCATCGCCACACAAAGACCCTCTGTAAATGTGATTACAGGGATGATTAAAGCCAACTTCCCAGCAAGAATCGCCTTTAGAGTGACCAGTAAAATTGATTCTCGAACTATTTTAGATACCGGGGGAGCCGATCAATTGATAGGAAAAGGAGATATGTTGTATACTCAAGGGAATTACTTAGTGCGTTTGCAATGTGCTTTTGTAGATACGCCAGAGGTAGAACGAATAACAGATTTTATTGGATCTCAAAAAGCATATCCAGATGCGCATTTACTGCCAGAGTATGAAGGGGAGGAAAGTGGCACAGGAGTTGATATAGATGTAAGCGAAAGGGATAAACTGTTTCGCGAAGCTGCCGAGATTTTGGTGATCGCTCAACAAGGTTCTGCTTCTTTACTTCAACGAAAGCTAAAAGTAGGTTATAATAGAGCCGGTAGAATCGTTGACCAGTTGGAAGCAGCGGGAATAGTAGGACCTTTTGAAGGAAGTAAGGCTAGACAGGTATTGATCACCGATTTAAATGCCTTAGAAGATTATTTAAATAACGAATAAATAAAGATAATGAAAAAGATTTTTTTATTAGTTGCAGCTATAGGACTTACCAGTTTTGCACAAGCACAAAATTCGGCGAAAGCAGAAAAACTTTTAAATGAGGTGTCTCAAAAAGTAAAATCTTACAACAATATGGTGGTAGATTTTAAATACACCTTAGAAAATACCGAAGAGAATATTAAACAAGAAACCAGAGGAGATGTAAGCCTTAAGGGAGAGTTATACCGACTTAACCTGATGGGAATTACTCGGGTTTTTGATGGTAAAAAATTATATACCATTGTTCCTGAAGACGAAGAAGTTACCATTTCTACCTACAATCCTAAAAATGACCAAGGGATTACGCCTTCAAAAATGCTTACGTTTTACGAGGATGGCTATACGTATAAATGGGATATCACTCAGAATGTAAAAGGAAGAACGATTCAGTATATCAAATTGAATCCTATGGATTCTGATGCAGAAATCAAAGAAATTTTATTGGGAGTAGATGTGCAAACCAAGCATATCTATAACTTGATTCAGCAGCAGGATAATGGGACCAAGGTAACCATAAGAGTAAATACGTTTAAAACAAATGAGCCACTTTCTAATAAGTTATTTTCTTTTGACGAGAATAAATATAACGGCTATTACATCAATAGACTGGAATAATTGAAAATCATAGATAGGTACATATTCACTAGCTTTCTAAAAACCTTTATTGCAGTTTTTACGATTCTAATGTTCATTTTTTTACTGCAAACCATCTGGTTATATATATCAGAGCTTGCCGGTAAAGATTTGGACTTTTTGATTATTGGACGCTTTCTATTTTATTTTGCTCCCAACTTAATTCCGCTGGTATTGCCATTAACCATCTTGGTGACGTCGATTATGACGTTTGGTGATTTTTCAGAGAACTATGAGTTTGCTGCGATGAAATCTTCCGGGATTTCACTGCAGCGAGCTATGAAAAGTCTCATTATATTTGTTTCCTTTCTAAGTATTACGGCCTTTTTTTTCGCCAATAACGTTATTCCTTGGGCAGAATTTAAATCGATTAACTTGAGGAAAAACATCTCAAAGTTAAAACCGGCTATGGCAATCGTAGAGGGTGCTTTTAATGAAATAGGAGATATAAACATTAAGGTAGATGGCAAATCTGGTAAAAATGATCAGCTTCTTCGTACCGTAACCATTCATAAGAAAAACCCAGAGAGAAGAGGGAATTTTACGGTTATTAAATCGGAAAGGGGAGAACTAGTAGGAGATGAAAATTCAGATATTTTATCGCTTATTCTTTTTAATGGAAACTATTACGACGAAGTTCAGCCTAATGATTATAAAGCGAGAAGAAAAAAACCTTTTGTAAGAAGTTATTTTGATGAGTATAAAATTAATATTGATTTATCGACTTTTAATGAGGTAGATTTAGAAGAGGAGAAATTCAACTACTCGTACAAAATGTTGGATAGTGAAGAACTAAGAATCGCTTTAGATTCTCTTTCTGAGGATTTGAATCAAGATAAGAAAAACTTTTCAAATAACATTATCAATAGAAGTGGAGTAGAGCAAATAGGAATCAATCTTAAAAAACCTAAAGACACATCCCAAATAAAGAGTATTGTTGCTAAAACGCCTCAAGGAGAAGAGCCTATAAATTACCATATTAAAAATATAGATGAACTCTATGATTCTTACGACCTTCGAGACCAGCAGCAGCATTTAAATATTGCCATAGGAGGGATACGAGGAACGCTTTCTAATATAAAAGGAAAGAAAGAAATTTTACAGAAAAAGGCAACGACTATTAATAAAACCGAAATTCAGTTGCACGATAAATATGCCCTAGCCATGGCGTGTTTTATATTGTTTTTTGTGGGCGCTCCATTGGGAGCCATAATTCGTAAAGGAGGCTTGGGTTTACCCATGGTGGTAGCGATCTTGCTATTTTTAACCTATCACTTTATAGGAATATTCGCTAAAAATAGTGCAGAAAATGGCGCTGTAAGTCCATTTCTCGCTTCTTGGTTGTCCACATTTATTATGCTTCCGTTAGGCGTATTTTTAACGTATAGAGCAACCACAGACCAAGGCTTTTTTAACCCTGATGTAATACTTTTACCCATTAAAAAATTCTTTAGAAAAATAGGATTAGCAAAGAAAGAGAAGAAATAGATACTTAACTTTGCAAAAAAGAAAATAAGATGACTCAAGATACTAAACCTACCCAGATACAACTC
The DNA here is from genome assembly GCF_031085155.1 of Mesonia profundi. Lineage (GTDB taxonomy): Bacteria > Bacteroidota > Bacteroidia > Flavobacteriales > Flavobacteriaceae > Mesonia > Mesonia profundi. The sequence continues at coordinate 13,527 of NZ_JAVHUL010000025.1, forward strand.
CATACCGTAAAAGAAGCCATAGACGATATTCGCCAAGGAAAGATGGTGATTGTAGTAGATGATGAGGATAGAGAAAATGAAGGTGATTTTATCGCTGCCGCGGAAGCTGTAACGCCAGAGATGATTAATTTTATGGCCAAGCATGGTCGCGGACTTATTTGTGCTCCGCTTACCGAAGATCGTTGTGATGAATTAGCGCTTAATATGATGGTAGACAACAATACCGTGTTGCATCATACACAATTTACGGTCTCTGTAGATTTAATAGGTCACGGTTGTACTACAGGAATCTCAGTTCACGATCGCGCCAAAACCATTAAATCTTTAGTAGAGAAAGAAACTAAACCTCACGATTTGGGAAGACCAGGTCATATTTTTCCGCTTAAAGCGAAAAATGGCGGAGTTTTAAGAAGAACAGGACATACAGAAGCTTCTGTAGATTTAGCACGATTAGCAGGCTTTGAGTCGGCTGGAATCTTAGTAGAAATATTAAACGACGATGGAACGATGGCGCGTTTACCGCAATTGGTAGAAGTTGCTAAGAAGTTTGATCTTAAACTAATTTCTATTGAAGACTTGGTGGCATATAGAATGCAACACGATTCGTTGATTGAGAAAAAAGAAGACTTTGATATTGAAACCCGTTTTGGGCATTATAGAATAAGAGCTTATAAACAAACTACCAACAATCAGGTACACATTGCTTTAACTAAAGGAAATTGGAGTACAGAAGAGTCGGTTTTAGTGCGCGTAAATTCTACCTTGGTCAACAACGATATCTTAGGAACACTTACCAATAACGCCGATAAGAAGCTGGACGAAATGTTTAAAGCTTTAAACAAAGCGGAAAGTGGTGCCATCGTATTTATTAACCAAGAGATGGCGAACCTAAATATATTAAGTAGATTAGAAGAACTAAAGATTTTACAAGAAAACGGAGAGATTAAAGCTCCAAGTTTGGCTTTAGACAATAAAGACTTTGGAATTGGCGCACAAATTCTTCACGATTTAGGCATCCATAAAATAAAATTACTTTCTAACTCTAAGCAAACCAAAAGAGTAGGAATGATAGGTTACGGACTTGAAATTACCGAATACGTTAATTACTAAGTTCTATTTTTATAATGTAGCGTCGTGTCGTCCATTGTTTTCCTAACTTTTTTAAATTCGGCAAACATATCATCTTCGGCACGATAACCTATAGGAAGAAGCAAGGTAGGTTTTAAGTGGAGTTTTTTCAAGTCTAACACCTCTGCCAATTTCTCAGGATGAAAACCTTCCATAGGGCAGGAGTCAATCTTTTCTAAAGCGCAGACCGTAAGTAAATTCCCCATAGCAAGATAAACTTGATTTTTGGCCCAAGCATCGATTTTGTCTTTACTACTTTTTTCAAAATCTTTCAGAAGAAAATCTTGAAACGGATTTAAGATGGCATCGGGCGTATCTCTAATGTCTTTTACGCGCTTAAAATAACTAAGAATAAACTCTTCATCTATATCATCCTCAATGCATAAAATAAGTAGATGCGAGGCGGAGCTTATTTGCTCCTGATTAAAACACGACTCCATAAGTTGCTGCAATACCTCTTGCTCTTCAATAATCATCATCTTTATAGGCTGCAAACCATAAGAAGTTGCCGTAAGAGTAAAAGCCTTTTTTAGGATAGCAATTTTATCTTCAGGAATCTTTTTTTCAGTATCAAATTTTTTAGCAGCGTAACGCCATTCTAGCGAATTTATAACATCCATCAACTTAAACTTTGTTTATATTTTTGGCAATTTACAAAGATTCAAAGTCATTTTATAAATTCTTAGGCTTCTTATTTTGCAATACTTTCAAAACAGGTAGTACAGAAACTAAGCGGTATAGGAGAAGAAAACTTTTAGTTGCTTAAGTCTATAAAATTCTCTTTCTGCGGAAAAAAGGCTTAAGCTTGTTGCTTTAAGAATTATCAGCTAAAATCTATTTTTTTCATCTTCACAAAGTATATTTGTATAAAATAACTTTTATGAAATCCACAATTATAATTTTTTTGGTTTTTCTTATCTCTTTAACTGCTCAATCACAGCTGGTTATTAATGAATTAGATTCTGATAGCGACAGCATTGACGATCTTGAGTTTGTAGAAATAAAATCGAACACTCCTAATTTTAACCTTGACGGATATGTAATCGTGTTCTTTAATGGGTCCAACTCGGGAGGAAACAAAAGCTATTTAACTTTCGATTTATCGGGTTACACTACAGATATTAACGGATTGTTGTTGATGGGAAGCAGTCAAGTTTCTCCGGTACCTCAATACATCATTTATCCCAACTTAATTCAAAATGGCGCCGATGCGGTTGCTATATATCAAGCTGCTTTTACAGATTTTCCTGAAGGTACTTTGGCCACACAAACCAATTTAATAGATGCTTTGGTGTATGACACCAGTGATCCAGACGATACTACCTTGATGTCTCTTTTGGGCGAAACCGTGCAAATTAATGAAGATGAAAACAACAATAAAGATTTTGAATCTATTCAGCTTAATAATGACGGAGTAACCTATACGGTAACCACCCCAACCCCAAGACAATTAAATGATGGGATGGGAATTATCTTAAACGGATTAAGTATTTCTACAACGGCAACTCAATATGAGGAAGGCGATACGTTTGATATTACTTTTACGACAGAAAATGCGGTAGCACAAGATCAAAGTTTCGGGTTTACCTTAAATAACGCCGGTTTTGATGCGGCAGATTTTACCGGAAATACTACGCTTACAATTCTTAACGGAAACAATTCCGTGACAACGAGCATACAATTGATAGACGACGCTATAGATGAAGGTGACGAAATAGCGGTGATTCAATTAACGAATTTGCCTACTGATTTTATTGCGTTAAACGACCAAATAGAATTGCGTATTGTAGATAATGATTATGTGATTTCTTCGTGGGGAACTCCAACAAATCCTACCTACGGAACAGTGGCTAACACGAAACCTGGTGGATATTATGCCGCTATTGATGGCTTATCTAACACTAATTTAACCAACGCTTTGCAAGGCATTATCGCAGAAGAAGGCGTGGTAAGAGCGCAAACGTATGCCGATGTGATTGATATTTTAAAAGAGGCAGATCAAAATCCAGAAAACAGCAACGAGGTTTGGTTGGTGTATTTAGAAATTCCTAGACCTAAATTAGATTTCCAAACCACCTCTAATAATGTTGGAACTTGGAATAGAGAACACACGTATCCTAGATCTAGAGCGGGTTATTTTAGTATTGATGATGATGATTTTGCCGATGGAAAAGATATTTTTTGGAACACTACAGCAGATTCACTTCGTCATGGAAATTCAGACGCTCACGCTTTAAGAGCGGTTGATGGTCCAGAGAATAGCTCTCGAAACAATCAACATTACGGGCAATATACGGGTCCGCAAAATACGCAAGGAAGTTTTAAAGGAGATGTGGCGAGAAGCGTTTTATATATGGCGATTCGCTATAATGGTTTAGAAATTGTGAATGGTTTTCCAGAAAACGGAGCTGGAGAATTGGGAGATTTGGCCACTTTATTGGACTGGCATAGGAATGACCCACCAGATGATTACGAAATGAACCGTAATAATGTCGTTTACGAATGGCAAAAAAATAGAAATCCGTTTATTGACTATCCAGAATTGGTAGAATATATTTGGGGAAATGAAGTAGGGAGTACTTGGGAAAATCCTTTAAGTGTAGATGATGTGAATGAGAATGCAATTAGCGTTTATCCTAATCCGTCAAGCGGAAGTATTTTCGTAACCGGAATAAAATCTCAGTTTAGCTTATCTGTTTATAATATTACCGGACAAAAATTAAACACTTTGGATGCGATTTCTTCTGAAGAAATTCAGCTGAATCTACCTAGCGGAATTTATTTAATTCAACTAAAAACTGGACAACAACAATATACCAAGAAATTGATTATTCAATAGCATACAACTTGCTTATAATTAAAATCTTAACATCTATGTGCTAAGGTTTTTTTTATGAAAATTTTTGATTTCTCCATCTTTTTTTAGACTACATTCGTTTACACTTTAATCATCAAATGAATAAATTTATAGTAGTTGACCAACCCAAAGCTTGGCGTTTTCTAGAAGAAAATGCACAAATTATTTCTGCTAAAGAATATTTAACAAATCCTGCTTTTGCTTCTTTAAAAAAAGCAAGGGTTTTTAATTTATGCAAAAATTTCTCTTATCAATCTAAAGGGTATTATGTTTCTCTATTGGCAGAAGCTAGAGGGCATTCACCTTTACCTACGGTGAAAAATTTAGTAGATTTAGGAGCATTAAAGCTAGTAAAAATTGTTTCTCAAGAATTTGATGATTTAATTCAGCAAAGTTTAAAAAATGTAAAGTCGAGAGAATTTGTATTGAGTATTTATTTTGGTCAAAATGTAGCTAAAAAATACAAAGACCTTAGTGCGATGATTCATCGCCATTTTCAAATTCCTCTCTTAAGAGTAAAGTTCAACTTTACACACAAATGGCATATTCAGCAAATTAAAGCCATTGGCGTTTCTGAAATACCAGAAGACCATCAAGAGAGTTTAAAGATGTCTACACAACAGTATTTTTCTAAAAAAAGATATGATGTAGCACGATCTTCTAAAACGATATATGATTTGGCCATTTTGGTAAAAGAAGGCGATGTAGCGCCACCAAGTAATGCAAAAGCAATCAAGAAATTTATAGATATTGCAGAAAAATTACAGTTTTATGTAGAGATAGTGACTCCTAAAGATTTATCTAGACTCTCTTCTTTTGACGCATTATTGATTAGACAGAGTACAGAGGTGATGAATGAAGCTTATACTTTTGCTCGTAAAGCAAAACAAGAGAATATTGCCATTGTAGATGAACCAGAGGCTATATTAAAATGTTGTAATAAAGTATTTATGGCCGAAGCTTTGGAATTTGCGGGCATTGGAACGCCAAAGACTAAAATAGTCTATCAAGAAAACGCGCAATCTGTGCTGGATCTTATAAAGTTACCTTGTGTATTAAAAGCTCCCGATTCTACCTTCTCTTTTGGCGTAAAAAAAGCCACAACTGTAGATGAATATCATCAGTTAGTGAAAGAAATGCTTAAAACATCTGAGCTGATTATTGCGCAAGAATTTTGTCCTTCAGATTACGATTGGCGCATAGGCATGTTAGATGGTGAGCCTTTTTACGCTTGCCGATACTATATGGCCAAAGGACATTGGCAAATCTATAATTGGGATGCTAAAGAGAAAGGTGATCAAGATGGAAATGCAGATTGTTTACCTATAGAAAAAGTACCAAAGCCAATTATAGAGGCGGCAATTAAAGCCACCAAAATTATGGGAAAAGGTCTTTTTGGGATTGATATAAAGGAAATAGATGGGAAAGCTTTGGTGATAGAAATCAATGATAATCCCAATATTGATGCTGGAGTAGAAGATGCTTATTATGGAGATGAAATTTACTCCAAAATCTTAAAAGCACTAATTAAACGTTTAAATGAAAAATAAAAAATACCATTTGTTTGATGTGGTTGGGATTGAACTTGAGTATATGCTTGTTGCTCAAGATACCTTAAAAATAGCTCCAAAAGTGGATGAATTATTCACGCTTAAATGTGCAAGTATAATCTCTGATGTAGAAAATGGAAACATCGCTTGGAGTAACGAATTGGTTGCTCATGTGATAGAGATTAAAACTAACGGTCCTTCGTCACAATTAAAAGAACTTGCAGATGATTTTCATAGCAATATAAAGGAAATCAATGCATTATTACACCAAAAGAAGCTACAATTAATGCCTACGGCTTCACATCCTTTTATGGATCCCTTAACCGAAACTGTTTTGTGGAAACATAACTACAGCGAAGTTTACGAGCTATACAACCGTATTTTTAACTGTAAAGGACACGGTTGGTCTAATGTGCAAAGCATGCATATTAACCTTCCGTTTTATGATGAAAGTGAATTTGAGCAATTGCATGCGGCAATACGTGTATTGTTACCTATACTTCCAGCATTAACTGCAAGTTCTCCTATTTTGGATGGAAAAATCACTGGCTTTTTAGATACACGTTTGGAGTATTATAAAAACAATCAAAAGAAGATTCCAGAGATGACGGGAAAGGTGATTCCTGAACAAGTATTTTCTTCGGAAGAATATCATCAAAAAATTTTTAAACCTATACAAGAAGCGATTTACCCTTACGATACAGAGAAAGTACTAGATCATTTATTTTTAAACTCCCGCGGTGCCATAGCTCGTTTTGATAGGAATGCTATCGAAATTAGAGTTATAGATCTACAAGAATGTCCTAAAGCAGATCTCGCTGTCGCGGAATTGGTGGTAGAAAGTTTGAAGTATATGATTGCTCATTTAGATTTAGCAGAATTAAAATCATGGCATGAAAATGAATTGTTTTCTATTTTTAATCAGGTGATTTCTAAAGGAAATGAGGTGATCCTGCCAGATTCTTTTGTAAGCTTATTTGAGCTGGAGGCAGAGAAGGTTTCCGTAAAGCAGTTGTGGGAATTCTTATATAAAAAGGTGGTTTCTAAGTTATCTAAAGATGCTCAAGAAAGTATTCTTGTGATGCTGAATGAAGGTGCGTTGGCAGAGCGAATTTTGAAAGTAATCAGAGAAAATCCATCAGAAATGAAAATTAAAGAGACATACCATCAATTGTCGCATTGTCTAGCAGAAAATCAACTGTTTAGACCGTGAAATTAGTGATTACTTGCGAGCACGGAGGGAATCAAATTCCCTCTGCTTACACTTTTATTTTTAAAAATCAACAGGAGCTTTTAAATTCTCATCGAGCTTGGGATTTAGGAATTCTAGATGCCTTCAATTTTGTTAAAGAAGATGCAGATTTTTCTAAATCATCCAGCATTTCACGCCTGCTTATTGAAAAGAATAGATCTTTGCATCACCCAAATTTATTTTCGCCAATTACCAAAACCTTAGCCTTTTCCGTAAAGCAAGAAATTATAGAAATGCATTATTTACCTTATCGGAAAGAAGTAGAAGAAAAAATAAAGAATTTTCTCGATGATGGAGACGAGGTGTTACACCTTTCATTACACTCATTTACTCCCATATGGAAAGATAAAAAAAGAACTACAGAAATAGGGCTTCTTTACGATCCCAAAAGAACAATAGAAAAATTTTGGGTAAATAAATTAAAGAACTCTTGGAAAACGCTTTCATCCCTAAAAATTAGAATGAATTATCCTTATTTAGGAACGGCAGATGGATTTACAACTCATTTGCGGAAACAATTTCCTAAAAATTATAGTGGAATCGAGATAGAACTCAATCAAGGATTATTAGAAGAAGGTCACTTTCCTTTAAGAGTAAAGCAAAATCTTAGAAATATGATTCAGCGTTTATAGAATTTTTCGTCTACTTCTTGGGTAATTTCTCTCACTTCTCCCGCTTGCATTCCGTCAATATAAATATCACCTATTCTCACGCGAACCAAGCGAAGCGTGGGAAAGCCGATGGCTGCTGTCATCTTTTTTACTTGTCTAAATTTTCCTTCCGTTAAGGTAATAGAAGCCCAACTTGTTGGTCCGTGACGTTCGTCTCTAACTTTTTTTGCTCTTTCCGGGAAGATGGGACGTTCGGCAAGAAGCTTAGTTTTACAAGACAGGGTTTGATATTTTTTTCCGTGAATGCTAATCTCTACTCCTTTTTGAAGCTTTTCAATAGCTTCTGGAGAGATAATGCCGTCTACTTGCACATAATATTCCTTTTCAAATGATCTCGATAGTATTTGATGACTCATTTTACCGTCTGTGGTAAGAATAAGTAAGCCTTCAGAGTCTTCATCCAAACGACCAACAGACATGGTCTCTGGAGGAAAGTCATACAATTCTCCTAGTTTCTTCTTATTTTTTCTTTTGGACTCATTACTGATAAACTGACTTAAATAACCGTAAGGCTTATAGATTTTAAAATGTTGATGCATTACTTAAATGCTTTATTTAAAATACTCATCACCCCGCGAATAAATGTCGCGCTGGTTAATACTTTTAAAATATGATCTGTAGCAGATTTACCGCTACTTTTAGTAGACTTCGAGCTTTCTTTTTCTACGATTTCACGTTGTTCTTTGGCTTTCTCTTTTTGAGTTTCTTCTTGGGCTACCTTAATTTTAGTGGTGAGCATTTCATAAGCGCTCTCCCGATTAATCGGCGTATTGTATTTATCTATCAAACTAGAAGATTTCAACACTTCATCAATTTCCGAGGGATGAAGTATATCCATTCTGCTCATAGGGGCTCTCAGCATAGTCGCAGCTAGTGGAGTAGGGCGGCCTTTTTCATCTAGCGCGGTGACCAAAGCTTCTCCAATTCCTAAAGAGGTTAACACTTCTTCGGTGTCATAAAAATCGGATAGGGGATAATTTTGAGCGGTTAATTTGATGGCTTTACGATCTTTTGCAGTAAAAGCTCTTAACGCATGTTGAATTTTAAGTCCCAGCTGACTTAATACTTCACTAGGAATATCAGTCGGGTTTTGTGTCACAAAGTAGATTCCAACTCCTTTAGATCGAATTAGCTTAATAATGCTTTCTATTTGATTTAATAATGCTTTTGAAGCATTGTTAAAAATAAGATGTGCTTCATCGATAAACATGACTAACTCAGGTTTTTCGCTATCTCCCTTTTCTGGAAAAGTAGAATAAATTTCAGCCAAAAGGCTTAACATAAAAGTGGAGAATAGAGCGGGTTTGTCTTGAATATCAGTTAATCGAATGATATTGACAAAGGCTTCTCCCTTTGCATTTTTTTTAAGCAAATCGTTTACTTCAAAAGAGGGTTCTCCAAAAAATAGATCGGCGCCTTGTTGTTCTAAGGCTACAATTTTTCTTAAAATAGCACCTGTAGAGGCTTTAGAAACTCGACCATATTCTTTTTCAAAAGCATCTTCTCCATCTTCTGTAATGTAACGAACCAATTTTTTAAGATCTTCTAAATCTAATAATGGCATTTCTTGATCGTCGCAAAACTTAAATATGATGGCTAATATTCCGGTTTGCGTAGGGCTTAAATCTAAAATTCGTGAAAGCAAGACTGGTCCAAATTCACTTACGGTAGCTCTTAATTTGACTCCTTTTTGTTCCGAAAGAGATAAAATTTCAACAGGGGAGGCGCAAGCTTCAAACTCAAAACCAATTTTTTGATGTCTTCCTGCTAATTTTTCGGCATTGGTGGAAGCTTTTGCTAGACCGCTTAAATCTCCCTTCATATCCATCAATACTACGGGAACTCCTTTTTGAGAAAGGTTTTCGGCTATTATTTGAAGGGTTTTAGTTTTTCCTGTTCCGGTAGCTCCAGCAATTAAGCCATGCCTGTTTAAGGTTTTTAAAGGAATCTTTACGGAAGCATCGGGATTAGGTTCCCCGTTAAGCATAGCAGCTCCTAAATATATATAATCTCCTTTGGTTTGATATCCTTTTTGTATATGCTGAATAAAAGGCTCTTGTTGATTCATAGTATATGGTGTAAAACGGGCTTAAAAAAAACGAAGTTAAAATAAAAAAGCTCTATCCTAGGATAGAGCTTTAAATATAAAATATAAATTTTATTTACTCCACAATTAATTTCTTAACTGATTCCTGAGAACCGTTAGAAACCTTAAGAATGTAAATTCCTGATTGAGGTTGATTTAAATTTATGTTTTTTATTAATGACTCTGAAGTAGAGATCGTAGACTTACTAATTAATCTTCCTCTTAAGTCATAAACTTTAGCTGAATATTTGTCCCCTGAGGCTTCATTGAAATTAATGGTAAAGCTTCCGTTGTTAGGATTAGGATATACAGAATACAGTTGAGACAACTCATTAGAATCTGTACCTAATTCATTAGTAATTTTAAAGAAACCTTCATTTACTGCGTAAAAAACATTATACCTTCCCTTAATTTTTAACTTACAAAGAGAGGAAGCTTGCCCTATTGGCATTTGAACCATCGCAGAACCGTCATTGGTTCTTGAAGAAGCAATTAAAACATCATAGTCTATTCCTGCATTGTAAGAAAGGTAAATGTCAACTTGAGAAGTGTTAATTCCATTTCCTGTCGTTCCTGCAACATCCCAAGTTATTTCTATGGCTTCATTTTGATCATAGCTAAGACCACTTGTGTTTTGAGAAGTCACTTTAAAAGGACCTGAATCTGCAACAGTTACCGTCATATCGTCTCTTTTACTTTGTCCGCCAACAGGATTATTATCTCTTACCGTTACGGCAAAATTATATTCTCTGGCCACGTTACTTATTACTTCCCATGTTGGAGTTAAATTCCCACTATTAACCTTAGAGGCATTCGGAAAAGATCTGGTAGGAGATTCCATAGGACTTATAGATCTAAAAGAAGCACCTTCAGTAGATTGAGAACTTGGTGGGGCTACAGCGATTTCGGTATCCATTTGTTCCCAGCAATAAGTTAGGTTATCTCCGTTAGGATCTGTTGCAGAAGCAGTCAATTCAAAAGCTGTTCCGTAAGGAATGGTATAATCTGGTGTTGCCGTAATTGTTGGAGCTGCATTATCTACCGATATTTCTTCGGCACAAGTACTACCGCTTAAATTCGATATATTGGTATAGATCTGATTAATACTTGCAGCGTGAAAATGTGGATCACTAGAAAACTGTACATTTTCTCCATCACATAAACCAGCATAGGCCATAATCGTAGAACCACTTCCTGGTTCTACAGCTGTAGAGCCCGTTCTATTTTGCACACAGCCGTTAGCGCTAGAGTTAAAGGTATGGGTAGCAGAAAACTGGTGTCCAACCTCGTGAGCTACAAAATCAACGGCATAAGCATCTCCAATTGGAGCAGTAATCCCTGTTACTCCTCTTGCTTTTCCTTGAGTACTACACACAGAATATAACTGAGCTAATCCTCCAGCTCCAGTACTAAAGGTATGACCAATATCATAGTTAGCAAGACCTACATTTGCGTCAATTACGGTTTGACTTTGATTAATAAGTACTTGTGTATTATTATTATCAAATGGGTCACTACTTCCATCCAAGAAAATAATATCTTCATTGTCTACTAAAGTAAAAGTTACAGCAGCATCTCTTTCATAAATTACATTTAATCTATTTACTACGGCAACAATGGCTTCTACAACCGCTTGTTTTTTAACCGCGTCTGAGCTACTATTATTTCCTGTTTGACCCACATGATATGCAGAATACTCTCCAGTAGCAGCTACAGCAATTCTATAACTTCTCAAGGTAGAGTCATTCACATCTGAAAGATTAGAAGTGTTGCTATTTGATGCCTGTGCTTCTTCGTCTATTTGCTCGTCAAATAAACAACTGAATTCTAAATTATTAACTGTATTTTTTCTAAAAAATACTTGGTATTCTTTTCCAGATAAAGTATATGGGTTAATATATAAAATACCATTCTCTGTAGAAACAGAACCAAATATACCTTGACTCGTCGACGTAAGTCTTAAGCTGTTCTTTTTATCTTTAGAAATACCAACATAAGAAGATATTGCAGGATATTTAGCAGCCATCTCATCACTCATCGTTTGCGCTTTGTAAATGGTGAAGGTCTCGTAATTAGAGTTTCCCACAGGGAAAGTTAATTCTACATCACTAGTAACTCCTTGAAATCTAAATGGAGCTTGTAAAATTTCATTTTGAAAGATATCTAAATTTAAGTCATAAACCTCAAACTTATTTACACTAGTAACACTTTCTCTAATGTCATTTTGACTTACTTTATTAGCATCGCTTTGTGTCCAGAAATTTCTGTTTTGGGCAAATACGAATGTTGGTAAAGCTATCAAAATCAATAGCAAATTTGTAATTTTTTTGTTTTTCATAATTTCATTTTAAAATATAGGCCATAAATATACGTTTCAAATCTCATTATCTAAAGTTTATAAGGCTTTTTTTATACTTATAGTAAGAATTATAGTCTTTGATTTCCTATTTTTACAATACTTAAAAAAAATAAAATAAGTTATGAGAAAGTTTACATTTTTATTAGTTTGTATTTTGCTTGCAGGTACCGCATCTGCACAAATTCAAACGCCGCAACCTAGTCCAAGCGCTAAAATGGAGCAAATGGTAGGTTTAACAAGTATTCAGCTAGAATATTCTAGACCTTCTATGAGAGGAAGAGAAGTCTTCGGAAATTTGGTTCCTTACGATAAAATGTGGAGAGCTGGAGCAAATACGAATACCACCATCTCTTTTAGTGATGACGTAATGATTGGAGGAAAAAAACTTCCAGCCGGTGCTTACGCTATTTTTACCGTACCGAATAAAAAATCTTGGGAGGTGATTTTTTATACTGATACTAATAATTGGGGTCTTCCAGAAAAGTGGAACGAAAGCAAAGTAGCTTTAAAAGCTACCGCTGAAGCTCAAAAAATGCCGATGGAAATGGAAACTTTTACCATGGTTATCGACGAATTAACGAACAACTCTGCTGTCATTAGCTTTTTATGGGGTGATACCGTAGCTTCTTTTAAGGTAGATGTACCTACAGAAAGCAAAACTATGGCTAATATTGAGAAAGCCCTTAACGGTCCTACGGCAAGCGATTATTATGGCGCAGCAGTGTATTACTTTGAAGAAGGAAAAGACATCAAACAAGCTTTAACATGGATAAATAAGTCGGTGGATATGCAAAAAGATGTTCCTTACTACATGTTAAGAAAGAAGTCTCTAATTGAAGCTAAAGCAGGAAATAAGAAAGATGCCATTGCTACCGCTAAAAAATCATTGGCAGGTGCTAAAAAAGAAGGGAATAAAGATTACGTTAAAATGAATGAAGATTCTTTAAAAGAATGGGGAGCTAAGTAATACCAATTTTACCTTAAAATAAGCTATATAATTGAATGTATTTCACCAACTACTGCGTTAAAAATACTCGGCATAGCTATGGCTATGACTGCGTTTTTTGCCTTGTGCTTGAAAAAATACATTTTCAAATCCAATGGCTCATTTTAAAATAGAATTGGTATAAGTTCACCTCTTATAAATTTTTAAATAAGGAAGTAATTTTTTACTTCCTTATTTTTTTGTCCCTATTTGAAGGATTGTCGCGATTCCCATCACTAGCGCACAACCAAATAAGTTAAGCCATAAATACGGCATCCAATCATTCCACCATCCTATGACCACAATAACTTGTGTAATAATGGCCGCAATAAAGGTAGCATTGCTTTTTACATATTTTATGAAAAACGCAAGTAAGAATATTCCTAAAACATTTCCGTAGAAAATAGAGCCTATAATATTGACCAGCTGAATTAAGTTATCAAATAGATTGGCCGTACACGCAATTATAATGGCGATTATCCCCCATATAAGAGTAAAAATTCTGGAAGCATTTAGGTAATGCTTTTCAGATTTTTCGGTTTTGACATTTCTTTTGTACAAATCAATCACCGTTGTAGAGGCTAACGAATTTAACTCTGAAGCCGTAGAAGACATCGCCGCCGATAGAATCACTGCCAACAATAAACCAATCAAGCCTATAGGCAAGTGGTTCAGAATAAAGTGAATAAAAACATAATCTTTATCGTTGGTTTCAATACTTTCATCGGCTTGTTTAATTAAGACACTGGCTTCTTCTCGCAATACTGATTCTTCTTGTTGGAGCTGATTTAATTCCGCTTTAGCGATATTAGCCTCTGCAGGAATAGACAACTTCACAAATGCGGTAGATTTTTCTGCTTTTTTTAGCTGAAGCTGATTAAGCTCCTCTTGCAATTCACGATACTCGTCTTGATAAGCAGAATTTTCAATTACTTGTGTGGAAACCGGATTAAAATTAAGTGGCGACGGATGGTATTGATAAAACACGAAAACCATAACCCCCACCAAAAGAATAAAAAACTGCATAGGAACTTTTAACAAGCCGTTAAAAATAAGCCCCATCTGACTTTGTTTTAAACTTTTGGCCGAAAGATAACGTTGCACCTGGCTTTGGTCGGTTCCAAAATAAGAGAGCGCCAAAAATGTCCCTCCAATAAGTCCGCTCCAAATGGTATACCGATTTTCAAAATCAAAAGAGAAATCCAATACTTCCATTTTTCCGCTTGCTCCTGCAATGTCTAGGGCTTTGGTAAAGGTAATTCCTTCCGGTAAGTATTTTAAGATGAGGAAAAAAGCCACAAACATTCCGGTAAAAATAATTGCCATTTGCTGTTTTTGGGTCACGCTCACCGCTTTGGTTCCGCCAGAAACGGTGTAGATAATAACCAATATTCCGATAAGTATATTAAGCGTAAATAAATCCCATCCCAATACTGCGGAAAGTACAATCGATGGTGCAAAAATGGTAATCCCAGCCGCTAATCCTCGCTGAACTAAAAACAAAAGTGCGGTAAGCGTTCGAGTCTTTAAATCGAAACGGGTTTCTAAGTATTCATAAGCGGTATATACTTTTAGACGGTGATAAATGGGGAGAAAAACCATACAAATCACCACCATCGCAATGGGAACACCAATATAAAACTGGACGAACCCCATTCCGCTATGAAAAGCTTGCCCAGGAGTAGATAGAAACGTAATCGCACTGGCTTGAGTAGCCATTACAGACAGGCCAACCGTCCACCAACGCGCTTCATTACCTCCTTTTAAAAAATCGCTTACATTCTTACTACCGCGAGAATGATAATAACCGTAAATGACAATAAAAGCCAGGGTAGAAAAGAGAATGACAAGATCTAAGGTATGCATGGCTTATTGAAAATATTTCATGATGATATAAAAAAACAAAACGTAAACTACATTCATTATTAAGAGCAAGGTGTAGCTTTTTTTCCACGTATATTTTTCGGGCTTTTCCATTATTTTCCGAGTGAAATTAAATTGGCAAATAAGCGATAAGACCCCGAAACACCTGCGGGAAACTCTCTAAAGAAACTTAATCCTGTATAAATGTAATTTCCTTTTCCGTAAGGGGCGACCAGTAAGCTGCCGTCCATCCAAGATTCTCCTTTTTCTTTTAACGAAAGAATAGGAGTGAAGTGTTTTTTGTCCCATTTACCAGGAAAATATAAGCCGCGTTCTTGCACCCAGTTTTCAAAATCCTTAGTAGTGATTTTATTGGGAGAGTTGAGTACGGGATGTTTTTTTGCTAAAAATTTTACATCAGAAAATTCATCGGTTACCCGATCTTTAGAAAGTTCAAGCGAAAACGGCGCCAAACCCTGAGTAACTAAACCTCTATTGGTGTTGTATTGCACAATCATATTGCCGCCTTGCTTTACGTAAGCGAATAAAATATTTTGTTTATAAGCCAATTCATTTACGGTATTGTAAGCTCTAATTCCCATCACCACGGCATCAAAAGCTTTTAAATTTTCTAAAGAAATTTGACTAGGTGATAAAATACTTACTTGGTAACCAATCTCCCGTAGACTCTCTGGAACTACATCTCCCGCGCCTTCGATATACGCAATTTTATCTCCTTTCTTTTTGATGTCTAAAGCGATGAGCTTAGCATTTGCAGGCTCTAACAAAATCTGTTTGGGAATATGCTCGTAATCTATTTCTACTACATTTTGTTCATAGGTTTTACCTGAAGTGATAAAACTAGCTTTTAACTCATCTTCGGTTCCTTCTTTGGGCGGAGTGATGCTCAAATAGATGCGCTTTTCTTCTCCTTTTTTACTGAATTGTATCTCGTCTTTAGAATATTCTACTTTCCAATGATTAGGAACGTTTAATTCAAGTCGGCCTGAAATTTTATCAGAAAAAGACTTTATACGTATAGGTAATACTTTGGTATTTTCATTTCCAAAAATGAGGATAGGTTTTTCTATGCTTACCGAAATGGCAGGAACCACTTGAAAAGGCTCGTAGACTTCTCCTTCTACAGGATCATTATATTTATAAACCAATTCTTTCTCGAAAGTGATGTTTTCTCCTTCTAGTTCTAAGGTGAAATGAGCGGTTAGGGTAGATGGGGTTTCGGGTAAACCGATTAAATCCTTATTTTCTACTTCGTACATTCCTATTCCACTAGGCTTTTCTAGCCAATATGGATTCGTGTATGGCGTGTTTTCAGGAACCGTAAATTCTTGTTCTAGCGTAATTCTTTGATTCGGGTTTAAAGCAGTTTTTAATTTTTTACTGAAGTTAGAATTGCTGATCGTTATTTCTTTCAGCACAGAGTTTCCTACGCGTTGGGTAGCTTCAATTTGTAAGGAAAGTTTTTCTCCCGGGGTGGTTAAGGCGGTTTCGGTAACGGCTTCCAAATAAAGCCCCGAACAAGCAGCAATAAGATTTTTAGTTTCTTTAAGCTTGATGTCTCTCCAATGCTTATTTTCAATTTTCTTAATAAGTTGGTAGACCTTTACCAAGTCTTTCACGCTTTTTGAAGGCGCTTTAAAATCGTATTCCTCTTTAATTTTAGCAACTAAGATTCCGATTTTTTTTCCTCCTTGTGCACGAGTCCAAGTGGTGTTGATGCCTTCAAAAATCGAATTTCCTTTCAGGTGATCTCCTTTGATTAACTCTATGTACTCTAATTGTTCGCCTCTTTCTGGCGTATTTCCAAAACCTTGTGATTTATGCTGACTTCTACTATGGGACGCGATTTCACTGTTAGAAATTCCAGTAAGCGGATTGTAAACTCCGGCGTCTATGACTGTCATCCTGCTTTTATCTGCAGATTCAAATTTCTCTTGACTTCCGTAAAACCACCAAGAAGTATTAAAAAATAAACGTTGAGGCTGCCAAATGCCTACTGTTTTTGCTTCCGCGGAAGCGTAATTTTTATCGGCTGCTTTTTGAAAGGCTTCTAAACTCAATCTAGCCGAGGCCGTATGATGACCGTGCGTATTTCCTTCGGTGCGATGATCAAAACGGTTGATGATTACATCGGGTTGAAATTTACGAATGGTTTTTACCACATCATTTAATACCTCTTCTTTATTCCAAATCTCTAAGGTTTCTTGTGGCGTTTTAGAATAACCGAAATCATTGGCTCGGGTAAAAAATTGTTGTCCGCCATCAATTTTTCTAGCAGCCAATAATTCTTGGGTTCGTATGAGTCCCAGTTTTTCTCTTAGTTCTGGGCCAATAAGATTTTGACCTCCATCTCCGCGTGTAAGCGATAAATATGCGGTATTGGCATGCACCTGATTTGAAAAATAGGAAATAAGCTTCGTATTTTCATCGTCGGGATGCGCAGCAAGGTATAAAACCGAACCTAGGAAATCTAACTTTTCTAGCTGTTGATATATTTCGGAACTGTTGAGTTGATAAGGTTTTTGAGCGTATAGGGTAAAATTACTTAGTAAAATGAGTAGAACTAAAGCGAACTTTTTCATTGACATCAATTTGGGTGCTGCCAAATATAAGAACTTTAAAAGCATCCTAAAGTTAATCTTATAAAGAATCTGAACCATCGTCTACAAAAGCATCTTTCTTTACCAAAGAAATGGCTTTTTGCAATACCAAATTGTTGGGGTAAGTGACCAATTCTCCATTAGGGATTCTCAAATACACGTGAAAAGCTTTAATGTCTTCGATGATTCCCTCTAAAGGAACATCTGCATCGTGTATTTTTATTTCGTCTCCAATTTTATAGGGAAAAGAAAAGAACATAATCACGCCAGAGGTGATGTTACTTAAGATGGACCAAACTGCAAAGAGACCAATTCCTATCACGGCAAATACCGAGGAGAAAATAAGTGCTAAATCTTCGGCTTTAACTCCCCAAACGATCATGAGTAGGAAGATGGCGATAAAGATCATTAAGACATTAATGTACTTTACCATCAATCTTACACGCGCCAAGTTAATGCCTTGTCTTTTACCTACTTTATTTGCGGTAGTGGTTAAAATTAAGCGCAGTAATAACAAGCCAACAAGAACCGCTATACTGATAATAAAATCGGAGGAATGAGGTGAAAAAAAATCGCGCATAGGGAATCGTAATTGAGATGCAAAATTACATAATTCAATTACAATAGGTTGACTTTTGTGATCCTAAATGATGATAAAATTAGGTTAAAATTTCATCAGATTTTCATAGATCAAATGTGTAGGCATTCCCATAACGGTATAAAAAGAACCTTCAATCTTTTTAATGCCTATTTGGCCAATCCATTCTTGAATTCCGTAGGCGCCAGCTTTGTCAAAAGGTTGATAATAATCTAAATAATAATCAATTTCTGAATTCGATAATTTATCGAAGTGAACAGTGGTAATATCTTTAAAATCAACAGACTTCTCTTTAGAGCTTAAGTGAACAGATGAAATCACCTGATGTTCTTTTTGAGATAGCTTAGAAAGCATTTCAAAAGCTTCTTCACGGTCTTTAGGCTTCCCCAAAATTTCATTATCAAGGCAAACAATTGTATCGCCAGTGATTAAAATATCCTGTTCGCCTAAGTCTTTTTTAAAAGGCTCTGCTTTGAGTTTTGCTAAATATAAAGCCACTTCTGGCGGACTCAAATGACTAGGGTAGCTCTCGATCACTTTTCTTATTTCTATGGAAAAAGAAAGTCCGAGTTCTTCCAAGATTTGTTTTCTTCGAGGCGACCCTGAAGCTAGAATGATATTCTTGTCTTTTAGTCGGTCTTTTAAAGGGTTTACTTCCATAAAAAGGGATATAAGGCTATTGATACAATTCCGAAAACTAATATCAGTTTTAATATTCCGCTCAAATTACTAAATTCTTTTTTATTTTTTGCAGAAATAATTTTAAACATAAACCATAATAAGGGGGCTAGAATAAAAATAATTGCATAAATCATAGCGTATATATTTTGGTATAGATACGCGTAGATATAATATAAAATAGCCAAAAACGGAATCATGCTAATGGCGGAAATCAGCTTGTTGGTTCTTTCTTGGCCTAGCGCAATAGACAGGGTTTGTAATTCGGCTTTATGGTCTCCTTGAATGTCTTGTTGGTTTTTGACCATCTCCCTTAGCCAGTTGATTAAGAAAGCAAAAATGGCGTAATCTACCAAAATAGATAGAAATGTTCTTTGCGAGTCTTGGTTTTGAGGTGTAATCGCGGGCAGTAAATCAAATAATCCTGGGAGAATAATCACCAAAGCTACAAGTGCACTTATGAGAAGATTACCCACTACCAAATACGATTTAAAGGAGGTGGCGTACAGGTATAGAATTCCTGAAACCATAATAAAGATTCCACTAAAAACAGGTCTTCCAATCATATTAGAAAGATAAAAACCAAGTAACACGCCAATTATGTTGAAAGTTATAAATAAATTATAGGCTGTCTTTTCTGAAATTTGCCTCCCAACAATTACTTTGGCGGGTTGATTGACTTCATCGGCTTTTACACTGTAAATACTGTTGATGATATTTCCGGCAGCAGCCAAACAAACTGTTGCTAAAACCAAAAGGGAAAAACCAAATCCGTTCAAGGTAATTTCAACCGGGAAAGGATCAAGAAAGCAATATTTAATCACCAATTGGGTGACGGCAATCATGAGTAAGTTGGGAAGACGAACCAGTTGTAAATATTTCTTCATAATTAATCGTTAAGCCATTTTTCTTGCACTTTCAACACTTGTTCAATAAGATCGCGTCCACAGCCTTTTCCGCCATTCTTATGAGAAATATATTTAGAAATCGCTTTCACTTCTGGAGCAGCGTCTTGTGGGCAAGTAGGTAATCCAATTAATCGCATGGGGTAGAGGTCTGGAATGTCGTCGCCCATATAGGCTACGTTTTCGGCTTTGATGCCATGAGAATCAAAAAACTCCTCCAAGCATGCTACTTTATCTTCTACACCCAAATGAATGTCGGTGATTCCCAAACCGTTTAAGCGTTTTCTTACCGCTTCATTTTTTCCTCCTGAAATAATACAAACCGTATACCCGCTTTTCACTGCTTTTTTTAAGGCATAACCGTCTTTAATGTTCATGCTCCGTAAAAGTTCTCCTTCGGCAGAAATATGAACTGTGCCGTCTGTAAGTACTCCATCTACATCAAAAACAAAGGTGGTGATGTCGTTAAGAATTTCTTTATAATTTCGTTCCATAGGTAGCTTGTATCGATTGGGTGAGTAATTTATAAATTTCTGTATAGTTTTCGTTGGTTAAAAGTTCTAAATGTTTCGCGATGCTTTGCTGGTCGTTTCTTAAAGCAGGGCCTGTTTGTACGGTTTTTGGCGAATGGAGGCTTGCTTTTCTTGCGGTTTCTGTAATTAATGCGTGTAAAATTTCGAAGGGAACTTCATTTTTTGCACATAAATCTTCCCCTATGTGATAAAGGTGGTTTACAAAATTACACACAAATACGGCTGAAAGATGTAAGGATTTTCGCTGCGGACTAGAAATAGAAAACACTTTGGGAGAAATGGCCAAGGCTAATTTCTCTAATACGCTATAGATTTCCTTATCGGAAGCTTCTAAGCAAAGCGGAATACTTTTAAAATCTACCGGCGTATCTTTTGAAAAGGTTTGCAGCGGATAAAAAACACCATTCTTTTGAGCCGATTGAGAAAGCGGAATACTCCCGGAAGTATGCGCAATAATCGCATTGCTAGATTTAATTTTTTGGATAAATTCTTCAATGGCATCGTCTTTTATAGCTAGCAAAAAAACATCGGCCTCTTTTAAATCTTCTAAACGACTGCAGGTGGAAACATCATCTCCAAATGGAATCAGTTTTTTGGGGTTCCTGCCATAGATTTGAACTAGCTGAACTTCGTTGCTTTCCGCGAAAGCGCGATAAAGATGAGTAGCTACATTTCCAGAGCCAAGAATAGAAACTTTAATCATATAAGAGCACTTTAAAAAAGAGTCGGTTAACTTTAACGAATAACTCTATATTTTACCGCTAAAATAAGAAGTATATCCCACAAAAATGGTAAATTTGCAGCGTTTATAAAAATGCTTTTTATGTTTCAGAAGAAGGTTGCCCAGATTCTTTTCTCTACCCGAACTATGTCATTATTGTTCATCTCTTTTGCAGTAGCCATGGCGGTAGGAACTTTTGTAGAAAATTCTTACAGTACCGCCACCGCTAGAGCTTGGATTTACAATGCTTGGTGGTTTGAAGCCATCATGATTGTATTCGCTCTTAACTTCTTAGGGAATATAAAAAGATACCGATTATTACGAAGAGAAAAACTCAACACCTTAATTTTCCACTTGTCATTTTTACTGATTTTGGTGGGTGCAGGAGTAACGCGATATATTGGTTATGAGGGAATTATGCCTATTCGTGAAGGAGAAACTACCAATATTATGCTTTCAGAAAAAACATACCTTTCGATTATGATGGATGGGGAAGTAGACGGAGAACCTTTAAGAAGAGCTCAAGATTTAAGCTTAAATTTGGCTCCTAAAATTAATAATCATAAGACTTTATCGACCGACTTTAAAGGACAAGAGGTAGATTTTGAAGTGGTTGAATTTATTCCTGCAGCAGAAGAGGGATTAGTAGAGACCGAAGATGGGAATACATACTTGAAGATTGTTGAAGCTAGTGGAGGAGATCGACACGATCATTATTTAGAGGAAAACGAAGTTACTTCTATACATAATATTTTATTCGCTTTTAACAAACCTACGGAAGGAGCTATCAATATTAATATTAGCGATGAAGGGAGTACCATTTCTTCTCCGTTTGAAGGAGATTATATGCGTATGTCAGATCAAAAGAAAGGTATTGTTGTGGCCGATTCACTTCAGCCGCTCATGATGCGTTCGTTATATAATATGGCAGAAATGCAGTTTGTACTTCCAGATGCTCCCGTAAAAGGAAAATATGATTTAATTGCTTCTGAAACCAAAGAAGAAGGACAGCCAGATGGAGTCGTGTTAAACATTACCAGTAATGGAGAAACGCAGCAAGTAAAAATGTTGGGTGCTAAAGGATACGTAAACGATTATAAACAAGTAAATGTTGGAGGCTTAG
This sequence comes from Mesonia profundi, assembly GCF_031085155.1. GTDB lineage: Bacteria > Bacteroidota > Bacteroidia > Flavobacteriales > Flavobacteriaceae > Mesonia > Mesonia profundi. The sequence goes on from NZ_JAVHUL010000025.1 coordinate 35,457, forward strand.
AGATTTACGCTCGCTACGGAAGTAAAGAGTATGAACTTCCTTTTTCCTTAAAATTAAATGATTTTATTGCAGATAAATATCCCGGAACCGAGAATAATCCTATGCCCAGCTATTCTGCTTTTAAAAGTAAAGTAGATCTTATTGACGGTGGAGAGGTGACTAAGCACGAGGTTTTTATGAATAATGTATTGGATTATAAAGGCTACCGATTTTTTCAAGCTTCTTTTGATGCCGACGAAAAAGGAACGGTACTTTCTGTAAACCACGATTGGTGGGGAACTTGGATTACGTATATAGGTTACTTTTTATTGTATTTAGGAATGATGATTTTGTTATTTGAAAGAGGCTCACGTTTTGGAGAGCTAGAAAGAAAATTAACTAAGATTAAAGCTAAGAAAGCGAGTTTAGGAGTTATAGCCGCTTTATTATTTTGTGTTTCTGGGTTTGCACAAGATAATCAAGACAATGGAGATGCTGCTCACGAGCATAGCACTTCTATGATCTCTCCCAAATCACAGGTAGACTCGGTAGTGATGGCTACTGCGGTAAGTAAAGAACACGCTGCTAAATTTGGAAGGTTGATTATCCAAGATGCTGGCGGAAGAATGAAACCCGCCAATACCTACTCGTCTGAATTAATAAGAAAACTGAGTAAGAGCGATCATTACGAAGGATTAAACAGTGACCAAGTATTGGTTTCTATGACCGAAAATCCTGCGATGTGGTATAATGTACCTTTAATCTATGTGAAAGCAAAAAATGATAGTTTGCATCACGTTATTGGAGTAGAGGAAGGAGCCAAACATATTCCTTTAGCTCAATTCTTTGATGAACGAGGAGCCTATAAACTGTCTCCGTTTCTAGAAGAAGCCTATAGAGCAAAGGTGAAAAATCAGTTTCAAAAAGACTTTATTTCAGCCGATGAAAAAGTGAACTTATTGTACAATGCTTTGGAAGGAAAAATATTAAAAATTTTCCCAATCCCCGAAGCCGAAAACAATAAATGGGTTTCTTATCCCGAAGCGAGAGAATTAGAGGGTAAGTTTAAAGGAGTAGATTCTTTATATACTTTAAATGTATTACCGCTTTATATGCAAACCTTGAGAAAGGCAAGAACTACCGAGGATTATAGTAAATCCAATGAGGTATTGAGCAGTATTGAAGGCTTTCAGAAAAAATATGGAGAGGAAGTGATGCCTTCGCAAGAAAAGATTGACACCGAAATCCTCTACAATAAATACGATGTGTTTAAAAACCTGTTCTGGCAATATATGGTGGTTGGGTTACTCATGTTTGTAGTGGTTATTATTCAAATTTTTAGAAATACCAAGAACATTAGAAGAAGTATCAAATTCTTCCAAATTCTTATTTTTATATTATTTCTTGTCCATACTACTGGCTTAATAGCGCGCTGGTATATTTCTGGTCATGCTCCTTGGAGTGATGCTTATGAAAGTATGATCTATGTGGCTTGGGCAACGATGTTCTTTGGATTGGCCTTTGGTAGAAAAAGTGATTTAACTACAGCATCTACCGCATTTGTTACTTCGATGATTCTTATGATTGCGCATTGGAACTGGATGGATCCTGCAATCGCTAATTTGCAACCGGTATTAGATTCTTACTGGTTAATGATTCACGTAGCAGTGATTGTGGCTAGTTACGGTCCGTTTACATTGGGAATGATTTTAGGCTTGGTTTCGCTCCTGCTTATGATTCTTACCAATGAGAAGAACAAAAAGAAAATGGCCATCAATATACAAGAATTAACCATTATTACAGAGCTTTGTTTAACCGTAGGTTTGGTGCTGTTAACCATTGGAAACTTTTTAGGTGGACAATGGGCCAACGAAAGTTGGGGTAGATATTGGGGCTGGGATCCTAAAGAAACTTGGGCATTAATTAGTATTATGGTATATGCGTTTGTAATTCATATGCGTTTAGTGCCAGGCTTACGCGGAAGATTTGCCTTTAACTGGGCAGCGATTCTCGCTTTTGCTTCTATCTTAATGACATACTTTGGAGTTAATTTTTACCTTACTGGATTGCACTCTTACGCAAGTGGAGATCAAATCATCAGCTATCAATTTATCTTTATCGCGTTTGGAGCTTGGGCACTTTTAGGAGCTGTAGCTTACAGAAAATATAAACGCTTTTATAAGAAATAATTCTTCTGATGAAATATTGGAAATAAGAGTTTAAAAAGCTAAGTTACTTGTGACTTAGCTTTTTTGATTTGTTGAAAATAATTAAATAATAGTAAAATCATAATTTCAAAATATGGAAACTACTAAAAAGACACACTGGGAAAATGTATACCAAACCAAGAATCCAGATGAAGTGAGTTGGACACAAGAAAATCCTAAAACTAGCTTAGCTCTTATTCATTCGTTTAAGCTAAATAAGCAAGCAAGAATTATAGATGTGGGCGGAGGCGATAGCAATTTAGTAGACCATTTACTAAAAGAAGGTTATGAGAACATTAGCGTTTTAGATATTTCAGAAAAAGCTTTAGAGAAAGCAAAAATTAGATTGGGTGCTAAAGCCAGTAAGGTAAGTTGGATTGTAAGTGATGTGGTAGACTTCACCCCCAAAACTACTTATGATGTTTGGCACGATCGAGCTGCTTTTCATTTCTTAACTTCGGAAGAACAGATTGCTCAATACCTCAAAATCGTTTCAAAAAATGTCATCGGTTATTTGGCTATGGGGACCTTCTCTAAAAACGGACCTTTAAAATGTAGCGGACTAGAGATCACCCAATACGCCGAAGAAGACTTGAAAGATAAATTTAAAGACAATTTTACTCCGTTAACTTGCTTTACGGAAGATCACTTAACTCCGTTTGATACCACTCAAAATTTCTTGTTTTGTAGTTTTGAGAAGATTTAGAAATACTGATTCCAATTATTGTAAGGTGTTAACACCGTTTGTACGGTTGAATCCTGAAGCATTGTTCTCAATTCTGTATAATTGATCAAGATTTTTGGAGAATACGTGCTGTGCAACACCCAAAAATTCTTTTTCCTTTTCGGAAAGTGTTTAGCGATTAGGGAATAATCATTAAAATCGGTCGAGATTTCTAAGTTAGGGTTATTTTTAAGCTGTGCTTTGATTTCCTGAAGGCTTTTGCTTAACTCTTCCTTCGTTTTTTCATGAAGTTTTGGCGGGAGGTAATAATTTACGCGATAGCCTTTTTCTTGGAAAACATTTAGAAGTTCTGCTTTTGAAGATTCAATAATTACCTGACCTCGTTTGATTTCCGCGGAAGCGATACCTGTATCAATACGATTAAATACCGCCTGTTGATTTGTTGCCGTCAAATTTTTAAGATCTAACCACATGCCTATTTTTTTGTTGCTCACATGATTCACATATTCTTGAAAAGACAAACCCGTAGATGGGGCGGGAGGATGATTCACCTCAAGCCAATCACCATCTTTTTGATACAATAAATCCAGTTCGATACCTTTAAAATGGGCTTCGCTGCTTTCTAGCTTTTTAAGATCGTTTGCTCGATGAGCCCAAACTTTATCGTAGAAGCCGTAAAATTCAACGCGCTTGCTGCTGTAGCGATATGCAATCGCCAAAATCAAAACCAGAGCAAGTATAGCAATAAAAATCATCTTAGTATTTTTGCGCATCATAATCTATTTTACCTTTTATCAGCCTTGGTTTTTCAACGTAGGTAGAATCGTAAATACTTTTAGTTTTATCTAAACCATCAAAAAAAATCTGACTCAAATCCGCGAAAGCGTGAATAAATTTATCCATTAAATACTTCCGATTCTCAATTTTAGTAACCTCTAAATCTGATTTTAACTGCTCTTTAAATTGCGGAGAAACCCAAGTAATATAAGGAATTTCGAACATTCCGTTGGTGCCAATATCTTCGCTGTGTCCCGCATTATCATAATCATCAAACACATCATCCCCGTGGTCTGAAAAATAAATCATATAAGAAGAGGTCTGCTGTGCTTTTAATTGCTCCAAAAGATCGTTGATGATATAATCATTATAGCGAACAGCATTATCGTATTGGTTGATAAACCCATAGGCTCGCTCGTGTTGAAACTTCGTTTTTGGGATGTCTTTAAAATGCTCGTAAGTATTAGGATAACGTTCCTGATACCCCAAATGCGTTCCCGAAAGGTGCAAGAAAATCATTTTGTAAGGTGCAGGATCTTGTAAAGCCTCGTTGAATGCGGGTAATAGAACCTCGTCATAACTTTTTCGGTTATAATTATCGGTGTTTAAAAATTTCTTCTCAGTCGCGGCATAACCAATTAAAGTAGGCACAGATTCGTTGATGCCTACGGGCCGCTGATTAGAAAGCCAAAAGGTTTTGTATCCCGCTTGATTGGCTAATTGGATCACCGAAGCATTGTCTTCTCTTCTTTTATTCTCAAATGAATTTAAGGTGAGAATCTTGTCTAAAGCGATGACGGTGTGCACGTGCGGCGTTATTACATCTTTAGAAATCCATAATTCTTTTTGTTTCGCTAATAGCGGATTTGTATTTCGATAATATCCATATAGCGACATGTGATTTCTATTGGTAGATTCTCCAATAATTACGACTCCAATTTTGGGAGCCTTGCGGTCTTTTTTTACCTCTTTTAAATAAGGAGAAGTAGGTTGAGCCAGCATTTCTTTAATCAGTTTTTTGGTGGTTTTGTAATCTGCGTAAGAAGTTTTAGTGGTGTAGAGAATATTAAATTCAGAAAACTTCCAATGAATAAGGTACGCTGAAAGTACCGCAAGACCAAGCAATCCTATTTTTAGAATTATTTGGAACGAAGGTTTTAGGTCAAGCTGGAATATTATTTTTCTCTTGAAAAGCGAGTACCCATAACCCAAAAGATACAAGATGAAAATCCCCGCCAAAAATAAAAACGTACTACTTATATAGACTTCTAGAAACTCTGAAGTTTCTTGGGCATTAGTTTCAAAAATGACAAATAGGGCAGAGGCGCTCAGTTTTACCTGATAAATATGATAAAAATTGAGCTTTATCAATAAAAGAAGGCTCAGTAAAAAACCTATGATCCAAGAGCATATGGCTTTTAGCTTTTGGGAAGGAATTAGAAAACAAAGACTATAAAGAAAGCTAGTGAGCAAGACAAAATTACACACTTCCCGAATAAAATGTGCTTGTTGGGGAATCAAAAAAATTCCGCTAAGGCATAACACCCATAGCGGAATTGATAATAAAATAAGATGTGCAAGATTATTTTTAGTAAACATGAGATAGTCAATCTATTATGCCAATTAAGCTTTTAAAAATCTAATGAGCATTCTTCACAAATTTAGAAGAAATCTGCAAACCCCGACTTATTAAATTTACTTTATCTCACCCACCATATCTTCTGGCTTCACCCAAGCATCAAATTCTTCGGCAGTGGTGTAGCCTAAATTCACGGCTTCTACTCTTAAGGTAGTTCCGTTTTTATGTGCAGTATTGGCAATTTCGGCGGCTTTATAATATCCAATTTTGGTATTTAAAGCAGTTACCAACATCAAACTGTTTTGCAACAATTCATCAATACGTTCTTGATTAGGCTCAATCCCTGCGGCGCAATGCTCTTCAAAAGAAACACAAGAGTCTCCAATAAGCTCTGCACTTTGCAATAAATTGGCTGCCATTACGGGTTTAAAAACATTCAGCTCAAACTGTCCTTGCATACCGCTAACGCTAATCGCCACATCGTTACCCATCACCTGCGCGCAAACCATGGTTAAAGCTTCACATTGGGTAGGATTCACTTTTCCTGGCATAATAGAAGAACCAGGTTCGTTTGCCGGAATGCTAATTTCTCCAATTCCGCTTCGAGGTCCAGAGGCCAACATTCTAATGTCGTTTCCTATTTTATTTAAGGCAACCGCTAATTGTTTTAAGGCACCGTGGCTTTCTACCAAGGCATCGTGAGCTGCCAAGGCTTCAAATTTATTCTTAGCGGAAGTAAAAGGAAGTTCCGTAAAGTTGGCAATATGTTTTGCTACATTTACTGCGTAATCTTTAGGCGTATTTAATCCCGTTCCTACAGCAGTTCCGCCTAGAGCTAATTCTCCTAAATGTGGAAGCGTGGCTTCTAAAGCTTTTAAACCGTGATCCAACTGAGAAGCATAACCTCCAAATTCTTGTCCCAAGGTTAATGGCGTAGCATCCATAAAATGCGTCCGTCCAATTTTAACTATTTTTTTAAATTCTTCTGCTTTCTTCTGAAGTGTATCTCTTAATTGTTTTACTCCAGGAATCGTTACTTCCACAATTTTCTTATAGGTAGCAATATGCATTCCTGTAGGAAAAGTATCGTTAGAAGATTGAGATTTGTTGACATCATCATTAGGTTGAAGCGTTTTATCGCCTTCACCAATGGTTTTTCCTGCCAATTGATGCGCGCGGTTAGCGATCACTTCATTTACGTTCATATTACTTTGTGTCCCCGATCCGGTTTGCCAGATTACCAATGGAAATTGATCATCGTGCTTGCCTTCAAGAATCTCCTCACAAACCTGTGCGATAAGATCTCTCTTTTCTATAGGAAGTACTCCTGCTTCTTCGTTGGTGTAAGCCGCAGCTTTTTTTAAATAAGCGAATCCGTAAACGATTTCTAAAGGCATAGAAGCCGCGGGACCTATTTTAAAGTTATTTCTAGAACGCTCGGTTTGCGCTCCCCAAAGTTTATTGGCTGGTACTTTTACCTCGCCCATAGTGTCTTTCTCTATTCTATATTCCATGAAACTGTAAGTTTTTTGTAAGTAGTTACAAATTTAATGATTTCCGCTATGATAGCGTAAAAAGTTCTCATAATAAGTCTGTATTCTCTCAAATACAAGTCTTTTTTTATTAGTTTTTAGGGAATAAGTCAGGTTTATTGAGCCGATGGGAGTGAATTGCGCATTAGTAAATAAATTGTAAGTAGAAATCAAGAACCTAGGCAAGTTTATTAAATTCGTTTTAAATCACAAACGGCTAAAAGAGATCTCTTTTAGCCGTTTGTGATGAATGGACTTCCTAGTAATTTTGTGACTAATTTTATTAGGCCGCTTTGTTAAAAAATCCTTTTAATTTTAGTTCCATTTC
>NZ_JAVHUL010000026.1 GCF_031085155.1 Mesonia profundi
ATGGAACTAAAATTAAAAGGATTTTTTAACAAAGCGGCCTAATAAAATTAGTCACAAAATTACTAGGAAGTCCAGATCGCTAGGTGGACAATGCAGCACAAGTAGTTGTTCAAGGTCGAATTTGATTTACCGTTTATAGCAAAATTTTTTTCTAAGGTGACTCTTAGTGCTCTAAATTCAGTTACCTGCTCCAAGGCAGTTTCTATAATGCTCTTTTGTTTTTTTTAAATACATCTCCTTTAGGGTTTCGGTGAGTTCTTAAGTTAATGTGTTTTATAACTAGCTAAAAAGCTTCCGAGGAACGAGGATTAGTTCAACACACTATTTAATTAATTGGCAGGTTTTTATTTACCAACTCAATGCAATGGCAATGAAACCATATGCAAACCCATTGCAACTATTAAAAGTTAAAAAAATTAAATTGAAAATCGAGAAAAGGTATTAAAGAAGGGCTAGATTCATGACTCATTAAAATAGAAAGTTACTCTCTAAGAGTTTTTAAAAATAAACTTTACAATGAGGCAATTCTACTTTAATTCTTGCTTTTTCTTTATCACTTAAAGAATTTCCAACAGCTATTAATGTCTGAAGCTTTTTTAAATCGCTAAGTCTTTCTGGAAATTTTTCTAAACCATTGTTAGAAATTATAAGCATCTCTAACGATTTTAATTCTGAAAAGCCGTTCGGCAATACGGTTAGTTCATTATCATTTATGATAAGAGTTTTTAAATGTTGTAATTCTCTAATTGCGTCTGGTATTTTTTTTAATTTATTATTCTCTAGGTTGAGTTCCTCTAAAGATTTAAGCTTCGTCCATTGTATATCAAATTCATGAAACTGATTATAACCAAGCTTTAAAATCTTCAAGTTTTTCAAACTCCTGGTGTTTTGCGGCAAATAACTAAGTTGATTGTGCGCCAACTCTAACACCTCTAAACTTTTACAATTACCTATTGCTTCAGGTAAAGCTGCTAATGAATTAGATGACAAATGTAAAAATTGTAATTTCTTTAGTTTCCCTATACATCTCGATATTTGTGTAAGAGAATTATCTGATATATCTAATGATTTTAGGTTTTTTAATTCGCTTATTTCTTGAGGCAAATACTGAAAGGTATTCAATTTTAAGTTAAGTGTTTCGAGTTTCTTTAGTGAGAAAAGTGATTGTTCCCAATGTGCTAAATGATTTCGCATTAAGTTTAAAAACGTTAAACCTTGTAACCCTTTTAAATCTTCTGGAATAAAAAACAATTGCTGATCGCGCAAATTTAAGCTGGTGGCTTCTTTTTTTTCCGCTACAGCGTTATCTAATTTATAATACACTGTAGCCTTTAGCGGATTAAAATTTTGTGCAAGAACGGTGTTCTCTAATGAAGTTATTATAAAAAACAACCAAGCTATAACACAAACATTTTTAAAGTTTTTCATAGTTATATTTTTAAAAAGAAAAAAGGACCGATGCTTTGCCCGGCACCGATCCTTACCATAAACATGGCTGAAAAAAATTTTAATTAATTAGATTTTAACACCTTATACCTTGCGGTTTTAGCTCCAATTTTCACCTCTATTATATAAAGTTGATTTGATGTAGCGAAGGTTGAAAAGTCTAACTTAATTTCTTGCTGATTTCCGGTAGTCTGCATTCCGTTAACTTCAGATATTTTTCTACCTAAAAGATCAAACACCTGAATGTTAATTTCTTGTCCAGAAATATCATTAATTCCTACAAATACATTTCCTTGTGTTGGGTTAGGATAAATGCTCACGATATCTTTTAAGCTACTTTCTACGCTTAAGTCATCTTCTACCACGATATAGTCCGTTTTAATTACCTCGTTATCACCTGCCATATTGGTAGTTTTTAAGGTTACTGAATAAACTCCTTCTGTAGCGTAAGTAACCACTGGGTTTTCATCTGTAGAAGTTGCCGGTGTTCCACCTTCAAAAGTCCATTCCCAAGCGGTTGGATTGTTGTTTGTTAAATCTGTAAAAGTGACCATATCGCCTTCTTCTACCAAAACCTCATCTGCCACAAAATCGCTTAACGGAATTTGTGCCCCCAAGTTTTCTTTTAAAGCAAAAACAACCGTTGCCGAAGCATCAAAAGTGATATCATTAAAGGTAGCGTCTTGTTGTGGAGAATTTGCTCCACTTGGATGCTGAATAGAAAAGAAACCATATTTATAATCTGGTGTAAAGGTTAATCCTGTAGGCTCAGAACCTGCTGGCATAGAAGCAAAAAGCTCTACTTGCGGTTGTGATTGCGTGTGGTTTGGACGCACTACCCAAATATAGTTGTTACCACCATCTTGTAATACCCAAAGATTCCCTTTTTCATCGAAAGTAAGGTTATCGTTTCCGTTACCCCAAGGTTCAGAATACGTTCCTTGAGTACTGTTAATACTGTAACTCATTCCGCCAACAAAGGTTTCAAAATTAGAAACAGCGGTTGTTCCGTTATCGGTAAATCTATAGGTTCTATTTTTTCCTTTAGCGGTAAAATAAACTTTTCCGTCAAGCGGACTTATTTCGCAATCTTCTACTCCGTTAAAATTAGTTCCGCCAAGGGCAGCCGCCGCATTTCTTACATTATTTCTTTCTGCTGGAGTTGTGTTAGGTACTTCCACCCATTGCGCGGTAGAAGAAGTTGGATCGTTGTTAGCAAGTGGCGTGTCTAATACCAATACATATAAAGTACCTGCTGAAAGGTTACCAGGAGTATCCATTACATATTTATACACACAGTCTGTACCACCATCTTCGCCGTAATAAGCTGTAGTTGCATCATCACTTACAACAACATTTTCATGGTTCATTCTTCCCATGGCCCAAAGCTTTTCTTGTCCGTTTCCGTAATCCATTACTTCTGCCGTAACAGGATCTATTTCTACCAACCAGCCAACATCTTCGTAACCATCGCTATTGGCATCTCCACCATTAGTAGATTCTTCTGCAGTAACTACAGTTCCCCAAGGAGTAACTCCTCCAGAACAGTTTCTTATGGTAGTTACCAAAGCATTGTTATATAAATCTACTGGTTGTGTGTTGGTTACTTCCCAAAGTAAGGTTTGGTCATTAAAATTTACATCTAAAATAGAAACTCCTCCTGGATTGTTTTCGTGATTAACCGAAACGTATCCCAACTCACTACTTCCATTAATAGGAACATAACCTGTAAAGTCATTATTACCAGGCACGGTTCCGCTACCGTCCATATATTGATCGCCTTGTTTAAAGATTAATTGAAAACGGTGTTCTTGCGGAATAATCATATGGTTTTGTTGCGCCGTAGGAACTATAGAAGTAAAACAACCCACATGCGGATTTGTACAATCGAAAGTTGAAGTGTTTTCTTCTTCCATTAATAAATCGAAGCCAAGATCTGAGCTAGAAGCTGTTGCTTGGTGCAATTCTACCGCCAAAACATTGGTTCCGTTTTGTAAAGAATTAGCAATATTTACCAAGTTAAAAGAAGTTTCATCATTTCCTCCAATAGTTGAAGAAGCATACGTGTTGTATGTTATAGCTCCAGATGGCAAGTTTAACCTAGAAACCTCAGTTCCGTTAAGGTAAACCACCACACCATCGTCATGCATAATGCCTAAAATTAAATTTCCTATAACAGAGGCATCTACAATTTGAAACTCATGACGAAAATAATAGGTAGGGTATTTATTGTTAGAATCTGGACCAAAGTCTAAAGTGGTAGATTCTACCCCGTCCCCATAACCAAAAATAGCGTTACCAGAAGCCCAGCTAGAATCGTCATAACTTACATCTTTCCAAGCGGTGCCTAAATCTACACCGGTGTCGTTGTAAGACCAAACGCTACCCGCACTAATAAGAGAACTGTTTGCAGTTAAAGCAGTTTCGTTACAGTTTTCTTCTTCCGTAAAAGAAGAGTTAACATTAGTTGCATACAAATTCAACCCAAAGGCAAAAAGCATACAAAGCATTAAAAAGGAATTTTTTTTCATGGTAAAATTTTGAGGTTTATAATTTCAAGTCAAAAGTAGAGGTTGAGTGTTTACTTTTATTAAATTCCGCTTTAAGCTTATTTTATGAAAAAGTTATCAAGGTTAACTCAGCCTTAGAGCAAGGTTATGAATGTAAAATCTTTGTTAACCAATTTATATAAACATCTAGCTATAAGGTATTTGTTTATTTCTGATTTAAACTTACTGCCTTAGCCCCGTTTAAAGATTTTATAAAAGCTATTAAGTCTTGTTTTTCTTTGTCTGAAAGATTTAAAGGATCTGGAGATAAGGTTTGGTTGTTCACCTTTAAGCCTTTACCTGCTCCGCCGCCATCGTTATAAAAATCGATTACTTCTTCTAAAGTGGCATAAGCTCCATTATGAAAATAAGGTGCGGTTAAACCGGAATTTCTTACGGTGGTGGTTTTGAAAGATTTTTCATAAATCCATGCTTTTTCTTCAGAGATTTCATTTTCCCACCGTCCTTCATCGGTATCTAATAAAATTTGTTTTGTCGGATTTTTTAAAACTCCCAAAATTTCACTTTCAGAATCGCTATAAAAAGGAGGCACAAGACCCGAGAAAGTGGGCGGGAAATGACAAGTGGCACAATTTGCTTTTCCCATAAATAAGTTGAATCCATCTTTTACTTCTCGAGGTAAATAGACTTCTTCGTTATTTATATATTCGTCAAACTCACTATCAAAACTGGTAAGAGAAAGCACGTAAGAAGATAGAGCCTTAGAGAAGTTAACTCGGTTAACTTGATTTTTACCAAACACCTTTTTAAAGCCTTCGGTGTATTGCTTATTATCTACTATTTTTTTTAAAATAGCATCATAAGCAGTATTAAATTCATCTGGATTAAAGATAACATGTTCTGCCTGTTGTTCTAAGGAGAAAGCCCTAAGATCATAAAAAAAGCGTTCGGCGTAAACTGCATTGAGTAAGGTTGGTGAATTTCTTAATACCGTTTTTCCCTCTACATTACTAAAAGATTTAGGTTGCCCATCGGTAAAAGCCATTTTAGGATTATGACAAGAAGCACAACTCATTTGTTGATTTTCGCTTAAAGTGGAATCATAAAAAAGTTTTTTTCCTAAAGCATTTAACTCTTTAGAATCTTCTTCTTTTTTAAATTCCGTAAAAAAATAAGGGTTTAAGAAGTCTTCAGAAAAAATAGATTTGCTTTTAGGGTTCCAGGAAGAAACGTAAGGAAGAAAATTTGGAATTTCTTTTTGATCTATTTCTCCCAATTTTCGATACAACGGATTGATATAAGATTTTAAAAATACCAGCCTATCAAAATTGGTAAAAGAAGCAGGTTGCTCTAAGTAATTTATAGATTTAGAGAAAAGGTTTATTATTTCTTGCAGTTCTTTTAAAGGTGATTGTTTTTGATATTCTTTAAAAAAAGACATCATTGCTTGCATTGATATTTTTGCTTCTTCAATAGCATTGAGCGACCCGGGAGTATCAAAACCAGTAACTCCCAACGTAAATACTCTTATTAAACCCAATCGCATAGCTGCTATTTCTTTTTCGGGTTCTATAGTTTTTGTTTTTAAGCCTTCATATAATAGTTGATATGCATTGTAAAGCTTTCTACTGTTAGTAGCAATTAAATTAGCGTCTAGGTTCTCATCTTCTTCATAGACTAATTCATCTAATACCTGTAAGCCTTCTGGAGGAATAACATCAGGTAGCATACCCGTTTTTTTTATATGTAATAAAGGGGCTCCGTTAATATGTTCGTTCACATATTCTTGATGATAAAATGAAAGGTAAAATTCTATTTTTTTGTAGGATAACCTAGCAGATTTTACCGCTAATTTCACATTACCAATTTCCGTTTTATGTAATTTATATGCATTTGCAGTAGTATCTAAACGTGCCAAAGATTCTTTTAGTTCATTTGCATACGTCCAAAACCTGTTATTTTTGCTATGATAATCAGTTTCTTTAGAAAAAGAAGAGAAAACAAAAAACAGCATAACAAGCAAGCAGGACAAAAAAAAACTGATGGTTTTAAAAGAAAATCTCATAAATCATAAAATTAAACGGTAAACATAGCAGAGTATTTTTAGGTGTAGATTACCTAAAGATTATCAAAAAATTAAATCCATCTATTTATAAAAGAAAGATTCTATTTTCATCATTGGTAGAACAAAGCATATATCTTTTTCTTATGTTTTTAAAATCGTATTTTTATAGTCACAAACAAAAACTCAAAACCATGAAAAAAATTACTTTTTTACTCTTTCTTACACTTAACATTGGGTTGGTTTCCGCGCAAAGCTACACCACTCCCAATAACGGAACTAGTTATGACTTAGATGGTATCTTAAATTTGAGCGCCAGTACTTTGAATTATGACGGTACGGCATATAGCTTATCAGAAGATTTAACTATTGCTTCTACAGATACACTAAACATTAGCACGCCCGAAACTTTAAATATTGCGGCAGACATTAGGATCACCATTGAAGGAACCTTGATCTTCGATGCGGGAACTGATCAAATTGTGATTCAAGCAGTAGATGAAACTGCGCCTTATGATGGTTTTCGTTTTGAAGAAGATTCAGAAGCCTTCATTCACAATACCTCAATCACCTATGGCGGAGGCTTAAAAGTAATCACCCCAAATTTCACCTTGACCGAAAGTTTTTTATCTAATAATGTATCGGGAGTATCCACTGGGGCGGTAGTTTCGCTCTCTAATGGCTCTCCTCTTATTCAAGGTAACACATTTACATTTAACGACTTACCTGCTGTCTCTTCTGGCGCTAATCAAAGTGTTTCGGCAACGATTACCGGGAATTTTTTAGAAGCTAACGGACAGGCGAATCAAAATCGTCCACAAATTAATATGGGAACCACAGGTGCCGATACGCTGAGAATTACCAATAACACGATCCTAGGAGATGTTTCCTTAGACCAAGTAGGTGGTATCGCCGTATCTAATTTTACAGGCGGAGAAATACTAGCCATTATTGATGGCAATATCATCACAGATAACCGCTACGGAATGACGATTGCCGGCGGTAATGCTTTTGTGTACATTAGAAACAATACGATTACCCAAAATAATACCCAGAACTTGCCTAACCTTGGCGGAAGTGGAATCTCATTAAATTCAACCACCGATACTCAAAACATTATTGCTAGAGGCAATTATATTGCCAATAATTTATGGGGAATCACACTTTTGGGAGAAGCTTCTATAGATCTAGGTACCAATGAGATCACAGATCAAGGAAATAACTTGTTTTCTGAAAACGGAAATAATGGAGGTACCTTTTCGCTTTACAACAATACACCTAATACCATACAAGCGGTTTGGAACTGTTGGGAAGAAGGGGTTTTGTTTAGTTCTGCGGAAGAAGTGGAGCCTTATATTTTTCATCTAACAGATGATGCTACTTTAGGCGAAGTAATCTTCAATCCGTTTGATTGTGCAGACTTAAGTGTTAGCAGCAACCAAGCTTTACAAGTAATTGTTTATCCTAATCCTTCTCGTGGAAGTTTTTCTTTTGAAAACACTCAGGATTTTACTCAAATGAGTATATATACCATTGCTGGAAAAAAAGTAAAAACAATCGATTTACAGGCTAACGACAATCAGGTCAATACGCAATTAGCTTCAGGAATTTACTTGCTGCAATTCAAAAAAGGAAATCAACATGCCTTTGAAAAATTGGTTATTGAATAATGTTTACATTTTTTAATGAAAGGCTTCGTGTCACAATAGATCAAGAAATCTAACAGGTTTTGAAAACCTGTTAGATTTCTTCTGATACATATTTAGAATTACTAGTAATACACTCGTGAAAAATATCACACCAAAAATTGCTAGTGTAACCTAAGTCACTGTCAACTCCCATTTCTTTGCTTAATTTTATCCTTTCAAGGAAAAAAGATGAGAATCAGCATCAATATAAACAAATGCATCTCAATAACCTTAAAACCTTTAGAACTATGAAATTAACAAACTTCACAAAAAGCATCTTAGCCGTATTTATTGTCCTGTTTTCCCTGTCCGTTTCGGCACAAAACACAGGAACGAAACCAATGAACAAACAAATGGTGTCCGATTTGAGCAAAACCCCAAATATGGCTTTGGGTTTGCAAAAAGAACGCCATGTCAAAGGAGCTTTCAAACTTTTTGACCGAATGATTGCTAGTGATATGGAGCTTAAACATTTCGAAATAGTAATTTGGGGAGATGCGGTGAAAGAATTTAGTAAAGCTTCGGAACTCTCTCGCATTATCGAGAAAAATCAACATCCAAAACTAAGAGTAAGCGTCTGCAGGCAAGCGATGAAAAGATGGAACGTGACCAAAGAAGATTTGCCAGAGGGCGTTATTTCTGTAGAAAACGCATTTTCGCGACTTTTACAAATTCAGGCAAATGGATATAATGTTGTTATTCCTTAAACCAAGCAATCTTGGTTTTGATATAAATATAATGGGTTTTTATTCAAAAGATTTGGGTAAAAACCTCTAACTATTAGTCTGTAACAAATTGTCTTTAAGCGAAATTACTTATTGCAATTCAAAAAAGAAAATCAACATGCATTTGAGAAACTGGTGATTGAATAATGAAATAATTTAAAATTCTAGCAAAAAGAAAAGTGAAAACTTTTCTTTTTGTTTTTAGTAGCAGCCTATCTTTGCCAAATGCAAAACAGTTTAGACGTGATTATAGTTGGAGGTGGCGCGGCAGGTTTTTTTACCGCTATTCAAATTGCCGAACACCAGCCAAACAAACGTATTCTCATTTTAGAACGGGGAAAAGAAGTGCTTACCAAAGTGAAAATTTCGGGAGGGGGTCGTTGCAATGTGACCCACGCCGAATTTATTCCGCAAGAATTGGTTAAAAACTACCCCAGAGGAGAACGAGAACTGCTAGGTCCTTTTCATCAATTTATGACTGGCGATACCATCGAGTGGTTCGAGAACCAAGGTGTGGGGCTTAAAATTGAGGAAGACGGAAGAATGTTTCCCGTAAGCGATTCTTCCCAAACCATCATCGATTGTTTTTTGCAACGCGTTGAAGATTTAGGGATTGAAGTCAGAACCTTAGAATCGGTGAAAGATTTTTTTAAAAAGGAGAATCTTTGGAATGTTACTACCAAGTCCGCAACCTATCAAGCTGAAAAATTGGTGATTGCCACCGGGAGCAATCCAAAAATATGGAACCATTTACAAGCCTTAAATCATCATATTGCGTCTCCTGTTCCTTCTTTGTTTACCTTTAATACCAAAGACGAGCGTGTACAAGGATTGGCAGGAATTAGCACCTATGCTTCCGTAAAGGTATTGGGCGAAAAGTTAGAAAGTGAAGGGCCGTTATTAATTACGCATTGGGGTTTCAGCGGACCTGGGATTTTAAAACTTTCGGCTTGGGGGGCGCAACAGCTTTTCGAGAAAGACTATCAGTTTCAATTAGAAATTAATTGGCTTGGTCACGCTTCCGCGGAAGCGACACTAGAAAAATTATTAAAAGTAAAAAAGCAGAATCCCAAACAGCAAATCGCCACCTATGCACAATTGAAGCTTCCCAAACGCTTGTGGCAGCAACTCGTAGCCGCAAGTGTTCCTAAAAATAGAATATGGGCAGAAGTGAGCACACAAGAATTGAAAAACCTATGCGCAGAATTAACACAAGGCGTTTATCACATACAAGGAAAAAGCACTTTTAAAGAAGAATTTGTGACTGCCGGCGGAGTGGAATTAAAGGAAATTAACTTTAAAACCATGGAAAGCAAATTGCAAGAAAATTTATTTTTTGCCGGAGAAGTGACCAATATAGATGCTATTACAGGCGGGTTTAACTTTCAAAATGCGTGGACAAGTGCATTTATCGCGGCGCGTGCTATAAGTTAGGGGATATGAAAAAGCACTTATTTATCCTGGCTTTATTGCTAGCCATTTTAGCTTCTTATGTATTTCCTCAACTTTCAGAAGTTTTACCTTTAGGCATCATTACCGATGTTGGAATTGCCTTTATTTTCTTTTTTTATGGCTTAAAATTATCCCCCACCGAGCTTAAATTGGGAATGCGTAATTACAAGTTACATCTCTTAATACAAGCGGCCACGTTTATTATTTTCCCGGTATTAGTGCTACTGTTTTATCCTATATTTACCTCTGAAGAATCTTATACCTACTGGCTTGCTTTTTTATTTTTAGCCGCCTTGCCTTCTACCGTTTCTTCTTCTGTAGTGATGGTTTCGTTGGCCAAAGGGAATATTTCTGCTGCCATTTTTAATGCGAGTTTATCTGGAATTATAGGCGTGGTAGTTACTCCGTTATGGCTTAGTCTATTTTTAGATACTTCAGAAAATGGTATCTCATTTTTGGATGTATTCAGTAAATTAGGAATTCAAATCCTTATTCCACTTGGGATAGGTTTTTTACTTCACAAGTATTTCAAAAAGCTTGTTGCCAAGCATAAAGCCAAGTTGAGCGTTTTCGATAAAAGTGTGATTACCCTGATCGTTTATAACAGCTTTAGTCACTCTTTTAAGGCTAATATTTTTAATGAATTATCTCTTCTTGACCTGCTTGTAATTTTAGGCGGAGTAGCAGGTTTGTTTTTTACAGTTTACGCACTTTTAGGATTTATATCTAAAAAACTTCATTTCTCTAAAGAAGATGAGATTACCGCTAGGTTTTGTGGTTCAAAAAAATCTCTGGTTCACGGCTCTGTAATGCTTCAGGTTTTGTTTGGTAATGCATCAAGTACAGGAATTTTCTTAATTCCCATTATGCTGTATCATATTTTTCAACTGATGGTTGTTGCCGTTTTTGCGAATAAATTTCAGCAAAGAAGTAGTTAATTTTATTAAATATTAGCGCTTTACGTCTTCCAAAATAAAATCTTCTACGCTTTGGGCTTTATCGTTGGTATGTAAAACGGCGATGTCACCCGTAGCTTCAAAAATAACCGCTCTCACTTGACTGAGCTCCAAAACATTTGCTTCTCGAAGTTTTGACCTTAAATCAGATACCGTTACTTTAGATCTTTTTAGGTTATCGTATAAAATTTCAGCTCCGTTCATTAATAGAATAGGATCATTATCTACTAGCTTTTGAAAAACCTTCTTATGCCTAAGACTCGCTACCAAAATTTGGAGAATATACACAATCCCCAATCCTACCGCGCCTTCCAGTAAAGAAGTAGATTTGGATAAGATGGTGGTAGCCAAAATAGATCCTATGGCGACAGTCATCGCAAAATCAAAACTCGACATTTTAGAAAAACTACGCTTTCCTGCCAACCGCGTATAAACGATGACGCAAATATAAATCCCGACAGCACTTAAAACGATGGCTACTAATGATGTAGATGAAGCCGCAAACCATTCTTTCATAATAGATTAATTAAGTCTCCAAATTTCATAGTTAAGCACGGCAATAAATCCTAACCAAACGATATATGGAATTAATAAATAAGCCGCTAAGGGCGAGACCACTTTAAACCACCTGATGGTAAAAAGAACCAATATAAAAAGGGAAATGATAATGATTAAGCTTAATAAAGGCAGTTTTAGACCAAAAAATACGATAGACCAAGCGGTGTTAAGTAACAATTGAAACCCAAAATGATAGAGAGCCGTTTTTACCCAAACGTGGTGCAATCCTTTGTTCCATACCAAGCCCAATGCAATTCCCATTAACATATACAAGACCGTCCAAACTGGGCCGAACAACCAATTGGGAGGGGTAAATCCCGGTTTCTGTAAAGCCAAATACCAGCCATCAAAACCAGACTGAGTGATAATAGCATCTATAAATCCTACCAATAGACAAACCAGTATAGAAATGGAAATATATTTCAGTTTGCTATTCATCATCTTTAGGCTTAGGTACCTGTAATTTATAAATTTATTTTTACAATCTCCATAGAAATGCTTTTATGAAGATTATATTTGCTGAAAATTTTGGTTATGCAAGAACAGCAGTTTATTCCATCGAAGAAATATCAGCTTCCAGAAGAAGGCCATGTTGCCTGGGAATCGCCCAGTAATATTGCCTTGGTAAAATATTGGGGGAAGTACGGCGAGCAATTGCCTAAAAATACTTCGATAAGTTTTACGCTTTCGCATTGCAAAACCACCACAAAAATAAATTTTAAAAAGAAGGATGCTGAGAAAGATTTTTCTTTTGAAGTTTACCTTGACGGAAAAAGAACAGAAAGTTTTGAACCTAAAATTAAACAGTTTTTTGAACGTGTGGAAGATTATCTTCCCTTTTTGAAGCAGTATCATTTTAAGATTGAAACTCAAAATTCTTTTCCTCACAGTAGTGGCATCGCTTCTTCGGCAAGCGGAATGAGTGCTTTAGCTTTATGCCTATTGCAATTAGAACGACAAGCAGATTCCGCTATGACGGAAGAATTTTTTAATAAGAAAGCTTCGTTTTTAGCAAGACTAGGATCAGGTAGTGCGGCGAGAAGTATTAAAGGAAATCTAGTGGTTTGGGGAGAACATCAAGCGGTTAGAGAAAGCTCCAACCTATACGGACTAGCATATTCTGATGATGTCCACGCTGTTTTTAAAGACTATCAAGACACTATTTTACTCGTAGATCGCGGTGAAAAACAAGTGAGTAGTACTGTAGGGCATGACCTGATGCACGATCATCCTTTTGCAGAACAACGTTTTACACAAGCTAATGATAATTTAGAAAAGCTTTTGCCAATTTTAGCTTCTGGTAACCTAGAGGAATTTATCCACATTGTAGAGCAAGAAGCCTTGTCCTTACACGCTATGATGATGACTAGCCATCCTTATTTTATCTTGATGAAACCGAATACGCTTCAAATCATCAATAAGATTTGGGAGTTTAGGCAAACGCATAACAGTAAAGTTTGCTTCACCTTAGATGCGGGTGCAAACGTACACGTACTCTACCCTAAGGAAGAGAAAGAAGAAGTTTTAGATTTCATTAAGAATCAGTTAGTTGGTTATTGTCAAAAAGGAATGTATATTTGTGACGAGGTAGGCTTCGGAGCAAAATCAATATAAGTTATAGCGTTTTTGCCTTAAAGCATTAAATCGACATTATGAAAGGACCATTATTTTATTCAAAAATTTTATTATTTGGGGAATACGGAATTATAAAAGACTCTAAAGGTCTATCTATTCCTTACAACTTTTATAATGGAGCGTTAAAATCTAGCGATTCACTTACTGAAAATCAATTAAAATCCAATCAGAACTTAAAGCGTTTTGGAGATTATTTGAAAGACTTGGCTCAAGAAAAACCAGCATTAATTAATTTCGATTTTGACGAACTGGAAAAAGACATTCAAAGTGGAATGTATTTTGACAGTAGTATCCCTCAAGGATACGGCGTAGGAAGTAGCGGTGCCTTAGTTGCTGCGATTTACGAAAAATATGCACACGACAAAATTACCGTTCTGGAGAGTTTAACTCGAGAAAAATTATTGAGTCTTAAAACTATTTTTGGGGAAATGGAATCTTTCTTTCACGGAAAGTCTTCTGGATTAGATCCTTTAAATAGCTACTTAAGTTTACCTATTCTCATCAATTCTAAAGATCATATTGAAGCTGCAGGCATTCCTTCCCAAGCGATAAACGGGAAAGGCGCTGTATTTTTAATAGACAGTGGGATTGTAGGAGAAACTGCTCCTATGGTAAATATCTTTATGGAAAACATGAAGCAAGAAGGCTTTAGACAAATGCTAAAAAATAAGTTTAATAAACATACCGATGCTTGCGTAGACGATTTCTTAAAAGGAGATGTAAAATCGCTTTTCGGAAATATTAAACAGCTTTCTCACGTGGTTTTAGACAACTTTAAGCCTATGATTCCTAAGCAATTCCACCAACTTTGGAAGGAAGGAATCGAAACCAATGCGTATTATTTAAAACTTTGCGGATCTGGTGGTGGCGGTTATATCTTAGGTTTTACTGAGGATATGGATAAAGCTAAAAAAGCATTGAAAGACTACAACCTAGAAGTAGTTTATAATTTTTAAAATTCTGTAGATGTCTTCTAAAAAGAACAGACACTTACTGCTAAAATTAGCAAGTTTGTTCTCTGTCGTAAGAGGCTATAATATTCTAGTTATTATAGCGGCACAATACCTAACTTCTATCTACATTCTTGCTCCAAACAAGCCTTTAGCTGAAGTTTTATTCGAAAAAAATTTATTTATTATCGTATTGGCTTCTGCCTTAGCGATCGCTTCGGGTTATATTATCAATAACTTTTACGATACCGAAAAGGACCTGATCAATAGGCCTCAAAAAACTTTTTTAGATAATTACATCAGTCAGAAGACGAAGCTCTCCGTTTATTTTACGCTCAACATTTTGTCGGTTATTCTTGCCAGTTATGTTTCTTTTAAAGCCGTATTATTTTTTTCTGCCTATATTTTCTTTTTGTGGTTTTATTCCCACAAGCTGAAAAAATACCCATTTATTGGTAACCTGACTGCCTCTACGCTAGCGGTAATGCCTTTTTTCGTGGTTTTCGTATTCTATCAAAATTTTGACTTGATCATTTTTATTCATGCTACTTATCTATTTCTGATTATCTCTATTCGAGAACTAGTGAAGGATTTAGAAAACCTGAAAGGAGATTTTACACAAGAATATAATACCATTCCCGTAGTTTACGGTGTTCCTTTTACCAAGAAAATAGCGACTGCTTTAGTAGCTTTGACTTCTATCCCTACCCTACTTCTTTTGGTAAAAGATTTTAATATAGGCTATATGTATTACTACTTTATCACAGCCTTTTTTCTGCTGATTGCTTTTTTATATTTTTTATGGAAATCAAAATCCAAGCTCCAATATACCATTCTGCATAACCTACTAAAGCTCATTATTGTACTGGGAGTTTTTAGTATTTTACTTATTGATATTGATGTTGTTTTAAATCGTATTTTTTAGAAAATTTTTATTCAGTATTAACAATTAGAAATTATTTATTTATATTGTACCTTTGCAAAAAATTAAAATTATGGGCAACGAAAGAAACCAAGGAAAAGGGAACATGAAGAATAAGAATAAGCCTTTTAATAAAGACAGAAAACCTACCTCAAAAAATAAAGTAAAAGTAGATCAACAAATTAAAGATCCTGAAGCAGGAATGCGCCTCAATAAGTACATTGCCAATGCAGGAGTTTGCTCTCGTAGAGATGCAGATATTTATATTTCTTCCGGAAATGTACGCGTAAACGGAGATGTAATTACCGAAATGGGCTACAAAGTAAAATTAACCGACGAAGTAAAATTTGATGGTAGAAAAATTACTCCAGACCAAAAAGAATATGTTTTGCTTAACAAGCCTAGCGGTTTTTACGTAACCGGAAGTTTAGAAAGAAACAACCGCACTGTAATGGATTTGGTGGCCAATGCTTCAAAATCTAAACTGAGTCCTATTGGAAAATTAGACACCAGTACGATGGGCTTGCTACTGTTTACCAATGATGGGACTTTATCTAAAAATTTAGCCAATCCCAAACAAGGTATCCGTCAGCTTTATCACGTAGAACTCAACAAGAATCTAGATCAGATTGATTTGGAGAAAATTAGAGAAGGTGTAACTTTAGAAGATGGAAAAGTAAATGTAGATGATATTAGCTACGTAGACAATCAGCCTAAAAGACAAGTAGGTATTGAGCTTAAAAGTACTCGTCAACATCTTGTACAACGTTTGTTTAAAAAATTAGGCTATGAAATTGTACGCTTAGACCGCGTGGTTTATGGAGGTTTAACCAAAAAAGATTTACCTAGAGGAAATTATAGACACCTCTCTAAACAAGAAGTGATTAACTTAGGGATGCTCTAATCACTAGGAACATATAGTTAAAAAAAGTGTCTTCTTCAAGGCACTTTTTTTTATGCAAAAATTTAACATTTAGAGGCTTTCACAGTATAGAAAAATAGATTTTATTTGTTTTGAATTAAGACGAATTAATTGAACTCTCTTTCAAATTTCGGATTGCTAAAAAACGGGAGGTTTTTTACAGCAATAGTTTACCAGGTAAACCTCCGATTTTTTAAGTTTACTTCCGTAACCTCACTCCCATTCAATCAGAAGTTAGCCTTTAAGCCAACTACTGCATTTCAAATTTTACTCTAATTGAAGCGTATTTTTATAAAATTATTTCTATCTTTTACATGTATTTACCTAACGCTAAATATTTTAAAAAAACCTAATGAATACAAAGTATATTGACCTCATAAGTCAAACCTATCATTTCCCTCAAGAAGAATTTAAGTTAAAAGACAACAGTCTTGAGTTTCACGACATCAATTTAATGGAGTTGATAAAAGAGTACGGCGCTCCATTAAAATTCACTTACTTACCAAAAATTTCTGAAAACATCCAACGTGCCAAAGGCTGGTTTAAGGATGCTATCGCAAAGAATAATTACAAAGGTAGTTACAGTTACTGCTATTGCACGAAGAGCTCACATTTTCAGCACGTTTTAGACGAGGCTTTAAAAAATGATATCCACATTGAAACTTCCTCTGCTTTTGATATTGATATCGTAGAGAAGATGATGAAAAAGGGAAAGATCAATAAAGACACCTTTGTCATTTGCAACGGTTTTAAACGCGCGCAATACGTCTCTAACATTGCAAGGCTAATCAATAATGGGCATCCTAACTGCATCCCCATTATCGACAATTATGAAGAAATAGATTTGCTATCAGAAGAAATTAAAGACGATTTTAAAATCGGAATTCGTATTGCTTCGGAAGAAGAACCTAAGTTTGAATTTTACACCTCAAGATTAGGTATTGGCTACCGCAATATTGTTCCGTTTTACGAAGATCAAATTAAAAATAACGATAAAGTAGAGCTTAAAATGCTTCACTTTTTTATCAATACAGGGATTCGTGATACTGCATATTATTGGAACGAACTTTTAAAATGTTTGAAGGTTTATGTCCGCTTAAGAAAAATTTGCCCCACCCTAGACAGTTTAAATATTGGTGGCGGTTTCCCGATTAAAAACTCCCTACATTTTGAATATGATTATCAATATATGATTGATGAAATCATAAATCAAATTAATCATTTTTGTGAAGAAGCAGAAGTGCCTGTTCCCAACATTTTTACTGAATTTGGTAGCTTTACTGTAGGAGAAAGCGGAGGCGCTATTTATGAAATCCTATATCAGAAGCAACAAAATGACCGTGAGAAGTGGAATATGATCAACTCTTCATTTATCACTACCCTACCCGATACCTGGGCGATTAACAAGCGTTTTATCATGCTTGCCATTAACCGCTGGGAAGATGAATATGAGCGCGTCTTATTGGGTGGTTTAACTTGCGATAGCGATGATTATTACAATAGCGAACAGCATATGAACGCTATCTATTTACCGAAATATAAAAAAGAAAAACCGCTTTATATAGGCTTTTTCAATACGGGAGCTTACCAAGAAAGTATTGGTGGCTTTGGCGGATTACAACACTGTCTTATTCCTAGTCCCAAACATATTTTGATTGATAAGGATAAAGAAGGCAACATCACTACAAAACTATTTAGCAACCAACAGAAAAGTGAAGACTTACTTAAAATTTTAGGCTACGATGACAACTAAAAACAATTATGCAGGCATTCCAGATAAATATGCTCGGTTAGAAGAAGCAAAAGTGGTATTAATTCCTGTTCCTTATGACGGTACAAGTACTTGGCAAAAAGGAGCCGATAAAGGTCCGCAAGCTTTTCTTGAAGCTTCAGAGAATATGGAGTTATTCGATATCGAAACCCGTACTGAAGTGTACAAGAAAGGTGTATACTTAGCAGCTCCCGTGACCGAGAATTCTTCTCCAGAGAAAATGGTAGAAGCGGTTCACAAAACCACGAAGAACTACATAAAACAAGGTAAATTTGTTACGCTATTTGGAGGCGAACACTCCATTTCTATTGGTAGCATTAGAGCGTTTAACGAAGCTTTTCCAGATTTAACGGTCGTACAAATTGATGCTCATGCAGATCTTCGTAAAGAATATGAGGGTTCATCCTATAACCATGCTTGTACCGTTCACGAAGCCAGCAAAACAACCAATTTAGTTCAAGTGGGGATTCGTTCTATGGATGAAGAAGAACTGGAATATATGGATGAGAATCAAGTGTATTTTGCACACGATTTATATGAAGATTGGATGGATGACGCCATTGGACAAATGACTCCGAATGTCTTTTTAACCATAGATTTAGATGCGTTTGATCCTTCTATCCTACCCTCTACAGGAACGCCAGAACCAGGCGGACTTTTTTGGTACGAGACATTAGACTTTTTAAAACTCATCTTTAAAAAGAAGAATGTAGTAGGCTTTGATATTGTAGAACTTTGTCCCAATAAAGAGGAGAAATCATCTGACTTCCTAGCGGCGAAATTGTATTATAAAATGTTGAGCTATAAGTTTGAATACGGAAACCCTATAGTGATAGAAGAGGAATAATTTTTAAATAACCTTTACTTAGGCTCTGGGCGAGCCTCGCACAAATAGACCTTACTTAAAAAATAATTATTCAGCGTTAAATGTTTTAGAGACTTGCCAAAGAAGATTTTGAAACGGACTCGCTTTAAAAAATCATAACATAAAAAATGACTAAAGGAGCAATTTCCCAATTTATAGAAAAATATTACTTACACTTTAATGCTGCAAGTCTTGTAGATGCTGCAAAAGCTTACGAAGATCAACTTAACGGAGGGGCAAAAATGTTAGTTTCCTTAGCCGGAGCTATGAGTACTGCAGAAATAGGTAAAATCTTCGCCGAAATGATTCGGAAAGATAAATTACAAATTATTTCTTGTACGGGAGCGAATCTAGAAGAGGATATTATGAATTTGGTCGCGCATTCGCATTACAAAAGAATTCCTAATTACCGCGACTTAACGCCTAAAGATGAGTGGGATTTATTAGAAAAAGGCTTAAATAGAGTTACCGATACATGTATTCCCGAGGAGGAAGCTTTTAGGAGAATTCAAAAGCACATCGTAAAGATTTGGAAAGATGCCGAAGCGAAAGGAGAACGTTATTTCCCTCACGAATTTATGTACAAATTATTACTAAGTGGCGTTTTAGAGGAGCATTATGAGATAGATCTTAAAGATTCTTGGATGTACGCTGCCGCGGAAAAAAACTTACCTATTATCGTTCCGGGTTGGGAAGACAGTACCATGGGGAATATATTTGCCAGTTACGTGATGAAAGGAGAGCTAAAAGCTAGTACCATGAAATCTGGAATTGAATACATGACTTTCCTAGCCGATTGGTACACCGAAAATTCTAAAAACGGAATTGGGTTCTTTCAAATTGGAGGAGGTATTGCAGGAGATTTTCCTATTTGCGTGGTGCCTATGTTATACCAAGATATGGAACGTCCCGACACTCCATTTTGGAGCTATTTTTGTCAGATATCAGATTCTACTACCAGTTACGGATCTTACTCTGGAGCGGTTCCTAACGAGAAAATTACTTGGGGGAAATTAGATTTAGATACGCCTAAGTTTATTATTGAAAGCGATGCCACCATTGTAGCGCCGCTTATTTTTGCCTATTTATTGGATATGTAATTTATTTAGGTATTAGGATTTAGCTAGCAGGATTTAGGTCTTAGAAAAAAATAATAAAATTATCTTTTTAATTTTCAAATGGAGCTTACTAAAAAAGTTTTTGCAAAAGGGATAGCAGCGGCATCTTTTTGTGAAGTGCAACGCAACAAAAAATATAGCGGATAGCCCGGTTGCGCTTTTTCAGCGCAATTTGCCCTCATAAAAATGATGCTATGAATTAATACGAGACTAAAATGATGGATAAAATAGAGAATATTGAGTTAAAATACCTCACCATAGAGGATTTTGAAGAATTAAAAGAGGCTACGGTTTCTTCCTACGGCTCTATGCCTAACTCGTATTGGAAATTAGATGAAATAGGAAAATTAATTTCTCTTTTTCCAGAGGGGCAAATCGTCATTAAAATTAACGGAGATATTGCAGGCTGCGCGTTATCGGTGATTGTTGATTTAGATGAAGTGGAAGATCACCACACGTATCAAGATATTGTGGGAGATGAAAATTTTAAGGCGCACGATAAAAATGGCGATACGCTTTACGGAATTGATGTGTTTATAAAACCCGCTTATCGTGGACTGCGCCTAGGAAGACGTTTATACGATTACCGAAAAGAGGTGTGCGAAAATTTGAATTTAAAAGGAATTGTCTTTGGCGGAAGGATTCCCAACTACCATAAATTCGCAAAAGAATTCACTCCGAAACAGTATATTGAAAAGGTGAAAGCGAAAGAAATTCACGATCCTGTGCTGAATTTTCAATTATCTAATGATTTTCATCCGGTGAGGATTTTAAAAGGATACCTGGAAGGCGATAAGGCTTCTGGGGAATACGCGGTTTTGATGGAATGGGACAATATTTACTATACCAAACCTACCAAAAAACCATCAGCCAACAAGAGTATTGTGAGGTTGGGATTAATTCAATGGCAGATGCGTTCCTACATTGGAATGGATGATTTAATGCAGCAGGCCGAGTATTTTATTGATAGTCTCGCAGGATATCGGTCTGATTTTGCAATGTTTCCAGAGTTCTTTAATGCGCCCCTTATGGCGAAATTCAATCATCTTTCTGAATCTGATGCAATTCGGGAACTGGCAGGATATACCGAAAGGGTGAAAGAAAAACTATCTGAGCTTTCTATTTCCTATAATATCAATATTATTTCTGGAAGTATGCCAGAGGTCATTGATGGTAGCCTTTACAACGTAGGTTACCTCTGCAAAAGAGACGGAAGCATCGAACGTTATGAAAAAATACACGTCACGCCAGATGAAGCTAAAATTTGGGGAATGCAACGTGGTAGCGAACTAAAAACCTTTGACACCGATTGTGGCAAAATAGGAATTTTGATTTGCTATGATGTGGAATTTCCTGAACTTTCCAGATTACTTTCTGATGAAGGAATGGATATTTTATTTGTTCCGTTTTTAACTGATACTCAAAATGGATATTCTCGGGTTCGGCTTTGCGCCCAAGCGAGAGCGATAGAAAACGAATGTTACGTCGCCATTGCAGGAAGCGTTGGGAACTTGCCAAATGTACATAATATGGATATTCAATATGCGCAATCTGCAGTATTTACGCCTTGTGATTTTTCTTTTCCGTCCAACGGAGTAAAAGCCGAAACCACTCCCAACACCGAAATGATTTTGGTTGCCGATGTAGACATCGACTTATTGCGAGAATTACATACATTTGGAAGCGTTCACAACCTCAAGGACAGAAGACCCGATGTGTACCAACTTCAGCGTACAAAAAAATCTTAAGCTTTTTTTAAATCACAAACTTGCCTTATAAAAATTTGCGTTCTTTGCAATCCTATTCCTTTACCTATGCAAGATTGGATTATTTATACGATTGGTTTTACGGCACAAATTCTTTTTGCTTCCCGTATTATTATACAATGGTTTAAGTCAGAAAAAGCTAACAAAATTAAGACTCCAGTTATCTTTTGGAAACTTAGTTTACTGGGGGCCATTATGTTCTTTATCTACGGTTACTTGCGTCGAGATTTTTCTATTATGTTGGGACAGGCAATTATTTATTTTGTCTTTATAAGGAATCTAGCGCTACAAAAAGAATGGAAACCTTCTCCTTTTATCTTTAAATTTATCGTCATTGGTTTTCCCATTTTTGCGATTTGGTATGGTATTTTTGGAGCAGATATCAACTATAACCTCTTATTTTCACAGCAGGAAGATCAAGGGATTGGCACCTGGTTGTTAATTACAGGGATTGTTGGGCAATTGGTCTATGTATTTAGGTTTATCTACCAATGGATTTATTCTGAACAAAAGCAGAAATCAAGTTTACCTTTAGGATTTTGGATTCTAAGCTTGGTAGGTTCTGCCATTGTTTTGGTTTATGCTATCTATAGAGAAGATCCTGTACTTTTAGCATCTCACTTTGGCGGTTCTATTATTTATATACGTAATGTTTATATTGGGTTACGATCCTCTGCTTCATCGTAGGGAAAAATTCCGCGAAAGCGAACAAAAACACGATAAGATATTCTAACGTCACAATCCATAAATGCTCTTCAAAACCCTGATTTGAGTAAGCGAAGTAACTTAAAATTACTGTAAAAGACCAAATAAAAATATACTTAAACTTAGTAAAAACGCCTAGAAAGATGGGGGTAATTAAGTACCAAGGATGTATTGTAGTAGCAAAAAGTAAATAGATACTTAGCGCAAAAAGCATGCTGGTTAATAAATTTTCTTCGGAAGTATTTCGTTTCAAAAAACTCAATAACAAAACACCTACTAAAACTAAAAGAGGCAATATTTTACCCGCAATACCAATGATATTATACCCCATCGTTTGAAAACCCAGCCACCTCACTATATAATAGACACTTGCATTAAACTCAAATTTGGAAAACCAAAGTCCCACAGAAGAAGCATAATGATTAAAAAACTCTGCAGAAAGAAAAGGAACAAAGCTAAGCAACACGGTTAAGCCTACGATTCCGTAGAAAAGTATCAGTTTAGGAAGATTTAGCGGGTTGTTTTTTCTAAAATAATAGAAAAACAAGGGTAAAAGTACCAATGGCAATAACTTTACGGAAACCGAAAGGCCAAAAAGTAAGGCTGCCCAAACGTATTTTTTCTGAAATAACAACCAAAAAGAGGCGGCTAAAAAAGCGACTATTAATCCTTCAAAATGCAAATTTCCCGTTAGTTCTAGGATGACTAAAGGATTTAAAAAATACCAAAAAGCCCGATGTGCCGGAAGCTTTAGGTAACGAAGTATCTTCTGAATAAAAAATAAAGAAATCACATCAGCCAGTATTAACACAAGCCGCATCACCACTACACCACCCCATATACTCTTGGGCGCAATGATTCCCGCTAATGCATAAACCAACTGAGAAACAGGCGGATAATTAGTATAATTACTAGCACTCAAACTTCCCATTCCCTCTACCAATGACCCAACCTGTGGAAATAGGTTAAAATTTTCTGAAGAAATATATTGCTGCGGAAAGGACAAATAAGGATTTATTCCCTCTGCCAACAGCCTACCATCCCAAATAAACCGATAAAAATCTTGAGAGAGGTTGGGCAAAGCAAACAGAAACACCAGTCTAAAGAGAATTCCTACGAACAATAAAAACTTAAAATTCCCCTGCTGAAACTGAATCAGTTTGTAGCTTAAAAAGAATAAAGCGGCGTAAAGCGAAAGAAGTTTTACAAAATCATAACGTTCTAGATCGTAAGCAAACGCTGCATACAACGCAACAAGAATTGCTGAAAAGAAAAAAGGAATCTTGTATTTTAAATAGAATTCTTTCACTTTTAATTTTTAAATGCCCAAGATTTAATCAGCACAAAACCAAAGCCCATAAATAACATCACGTGAAAAAGCAGCAAACCAAAATCATGCACTTTAAAAGCGCTATAAATGGCGAAACCAAAGTAAAGTAGGCAAAACACTTCTAAGATTTGTGCAAAAGAAAACTCTCTTTTCAAGTATTTATTGGCTTTCCAAACTTCATCTTTATTAGAAATATTGAATTTTGGGGTTCGTATAAAGTCCGATTTCTTCCCTAAATGTCCTTCCATCACCGCAATAGAGTTGTGCACCGAAAGTCCTAAAGCCACCGAAAAAAAAGTGAAGAACAATCCTATAAAATTTAGAAAATTTTTAAAACCTCCTCCATGAATTTTAGTGTAGGTAAGCCAATAACAAATCAGAAAAATAAACGTGCTCACGCTAAAAAATGCGAGTCCGTAGAACACAAAATTCCAATCGGGATGCGCTGCTTTAATGTATAAAATAGGAACACTTAAAATGGCGATTGCCAACACCAGTAAAAACATACTGCTGTTTAATAAGTGAAAAAAACTATGGTATTTGGTTTTCCAAGAAACCTTGGAGTCTCTGGCCAGTTTAAAAAATAACTTCTGAAAATTCTCTGCTGCACCTTTATTCCATCGAAACTGTTGGGATTTTGCAGCACTAATTGCCACAGGTAATTCTGCCGGAGTTTCAACTTCTTCCAAGTATTTAAACTTCCAATTTTTGAGTTGCGCCCGATAGCTTAAATCTAAATCTTCGGTTAAGGTATCGCCTTCCCAATTGCCCGCATCTAGAATACATTCTTTTCGCCAAACCCCTGCCGTACCATTAAAATTGATAAAATGGTTGCCAAAATTTCGTCCTACTTGCTCTAGAATAAAATGAAAATCTAACGCAAAAGCCTGTACTTTGGTGAGGATAGAAAAATCTCTATTGAGATGTCCCCAACGGGTTTGTACAACCCCTATCTGAGGATCTTTAAAAAAGGGAATGGTCTTTTGCAGCCAATCTTCTTTAGGCATAAAATCGGCGTCAAAAATGGCTATAAAATCTCCTTTTGCTGTTTTTAAACCTTCTTTTAAGGCTCCCGCTTTAAACCCTGAGCGCTTGGTACGCGTCATGTGCTTAATATCTAAACCTTCTTGTTGTAAACCCTGTATTAATTCTTGTGTTGGCTGCAAGGACTCATCGGTAGAGTCATCTAAGACTTGTATTTCTAATTTCTCTCGGGGATAATTAATTTTGGCGATGTTTTTCAATAAACGTTGCACCACATACATTTCGTTATACAAAGGCAATTGAATGGTCACTAAAGGAATTTCTTCAGGTTTTGAGAAATTGAATTGTATCGCTTTCGCGGAATTTTTTTTAGATTTCAAATAGTTAAAGTAGAGTCCTAATTGTGCGATGGCATATAAGAAAACCAGCAGTAAACACCCGGTATAAATACTGATAAGAACTATTTCTAAGATCATCTTTTTAAACCATATTTAAAAATCCAGGTTAAGATTTTCACTCCTGCAAAAACAGCTCCTTTCAACGTTCCCGAAACTTTGGAAACCCCTATCCTATTTCTATATTTTACAGGAATCTCTTCATAAGTGTATTCTTTTTTAAGCGCTTTTAGCTGCATCTCTACCGTCCAACCATAGGTTTTATCTTCCATACCTAAAGCCACTAATTTTTGATATTTGATCGCTCTAAACGGCCCCAAATCTGTAAATTTTGAGTTGAACATAACTTTCATTAAAAAAGTCGCTAATCCATTTCCAAAGATTTGTGGGAAGGTCATTGAACCTGCTTCTCGTAGTCGCTTTACCCTCGCTCCGATTACAAAATCAATGTCTTTATTTATAATGGGTTCTACCAGTTGCGTAAGTTGCTCTGGGTAATCGCTGTAATCTCCGTCTAAAAAAACGATAATATCGGGTGACGTTTCTTGCTGGAAGATATATTGCATCCCTTTTAGACAAGCGTAACCGTAGCCTTTTCTGGCTTCTTTTAAAACGGTAGCGCCAGCCTTGGCTGCATTTTCTTCGGTCTTATCGCTAGAATTATTGCTAATCACTAAGATTTCTTCTACATATTCAGGAATATCTCGAATTACTAAACCTATAGATTTTTCCTCGTTAAAGGCAGGAATAATCACTTTAATTCTTGGGGCCATTACTTTTGATTCACGTAGTCCATCAAATCTACATCGTTGCCCAAAAGTACGTCTTTAGGGTTGATTCTTCCGTCAAGGGAATCGTTTTCTAATTTTAAAACTCCACGCGGACAAACCTCAGCACAAATCCCACAACCTACACATGAAGAACGCACGATATTGGCTCCTTTTTGAGCGTAAGCACGCACATCAATTCCCATTTCGCAATAGGTAGAACAGTTTCCGCAAGAAATACATTGTCCGCCATTTACTGTAATTCTAAATTTTGAAAATAAACGTTGTTGAAATCCTAAAATCGCCGCCATAGGACATCCAAAACGACACCAAACTCGATTTCCGAAAATCGGATAAAAACCAGTTCCTATCACACCACTAAAAATACTTCCGATAAGGAAACCATAAGAAGACCTAAGTGTTTCTGCCTGAAATAAAAATAAATCATTGCCACTAAAAAAATGAATTCCTATCAAACTAGCAATAATAACCATATAACCGATGGCTGCATACTGCGCGTCTTTCTCTAATTCTTGGCGCTTAAAAATCATCACCCAAGCAAATACCAAGCTTAGTAAACCTCCCACTAAGAGTAAGAAAAGGTCTTTGGTAAGCCAATATTTTTCGGGATCATAACCCAAATAAGTATAAATCACAGCGGTGGTCATTAAAACGACAAACACTACAACGCTATGCACTACCCAGCGCTCTACCTTCCAAGCGAATGTACTTTTATCGCTTAGTTGTCTAAACGAATCTCCGGCTGTTTCGGCGAGACCTCCACAACCACAAACCCAAGAGCAATACCAGCGTTTTCCATATTTATAGGTTAAAATAGGCGTAATTACGAGAATAGAAACAATTCCAAAAATCAATAAAGCAACACCAACTGTTCCTGCACTTATAAAATCATCTACGCGGTATTGTTCAAAATTATAATAATTAAGCGGCCAAATATTTTTTAAATCGTAGTAAGGAAGCGAAAAACCTTTTCCGTTAAGGCGCGCCATAAATTCTGGAATCAAAAAAGCAAATGCCGTCTGAAAAAACATCACCGAGATGGTTCTTAGTTTCTCATAGCGGCTGTGTCTATATTTCCATAAAAATTTAAATCCGAAAGCAAGAATGGCTAGGGTGTATAAAACGCCGTAGACAAACCATTGGCTGGCGGGATTTCCACTTAAAGCTTTACTAAACGGATCAAAAAGAGCGATTAAACCTACATTGGCTGCATCTTCTCGAAGACCGATTAAAGCCGGGAAAAAATATAAAATAATGTAAAATCCTGTAAGTAACACTCCAAAAACCCAAGCCCAAAGTCCTCTACTAGAAATGGATTTAAACCAAACGCCATCATTTTTTATTCCTGCAGATTTATTTCCATACGCTGCCGCGGAAAATAAAATCACTCCGCCTCCAATACCGCCTAAAGCGAGACTTAACCACAAGCTTTTTTGAGGTAATTCCACTTGAAATGTCGCGAGTACCAAGATGAGTAAACCTAACACTCCCATGCTTACTGCTACTTTTTGCAAAGAAGAAAGTGCTTTTGGTGGCTGCCCGCCTAAGGCCATTGATTTTTGAGATTGATACATAGAGCTTTAGGTTACTTTTGAATAAATTTCGTTAAAAGCAGCTTGAATCTGCTTTTCATACTTTCTAGAAAATTCCTTATCGAAATTGGCCTTTTTTAAATTTGAAATCACTTCTTGCAGTTTCATTTGTCGAGATAAGTATTCATCAATTACTTCGTGACGCATTCTTATTCCGAAGGTATTGATGCCCAGAAAAGTTTCATCCGCTTTAGCGTATTGAATATGCACAGCTTTTTCATGCTTAAGATCTTCCCAATAGAAATCACCAATGTCTTCTTCCGCGTTAGCTAAAACACTGCCATAAGTTTGGTATTCTATATCGAAAAACTTAGCCGAATTATACCAATGTCCCGGTTGATAAGTCGTTAGATTGCCACAAATTGTTTGCGCCAACGTCTCTCCCATCATTCTACCCACATACCAAACCGCTTCTATACTTTTTCGATGTGTTGGATGTTCTTTCTGCTCGGCACAATCGCCAATCGCATAGACGTCTTTGATATTGGTTTCTAGGTATTTATTGACTAGAATTCCCCTATTAGTTTCTATTCCCGAATTCTTCAAAAAATCGATATTGGGCTGAACACCCGTACAAATACCTACAAAGTCACAACTAATTTCTTTTCCATCTTTGGTAAGGATTGCATTAACTTGATTATTTTTATCTCCTATAATTTTATCGAGTTCGGTTTCTTCTAAGATTTCGACTCCGTGTTTTTCAATATGTCTAGAAATAAACTGAGCGTCTTGCTGTGGTAAAACATTGCCCCAAAACCCAGATTCCCGAATCAGGATGGTGACATCAATTTTTCGGGTATGGAGCATTTCTGCCAATTCCACTCCGATTAATCCGCCGCCAATAAGGACCGCTTTCTTAATATTTTGTGTATTTTTTTCTAATAGCTCCAAGTCTTGTTTATTCACCAAGCCTTGAACTCCGTTTAAATTCTCGCCTTCCCAACCCCTAAAAGCAGTTTGAGAACCCGTAGCTAAAATAAGTTGATCGTAGGCAATTTCTTCTCCGTTTTGAGTGATTAACTTTTTAGAATTAACCTCTATGTTTGCTACAAAAGCTTGTAGCAACTGAATATTATTCTTTTTCCAAAAGTGATTCTCATAGGGTTGCGTGTGTTCAAACTTCATATGTCCCATATAAATGTACATAAGCGCCGTTCTCGAAAAGAAATATTCACTTTCTGCAGAGATGATTAAAATCTCCTTATCGGAAAATTTACGAATGTGTCTTGCTGCGGTCACTCCAGCAATTCCATTTCCAATAATGACTACTTTTTGGGACATGTGATCAATTTAAACTAGGATAATATACAAATTTTAAGTAACAGAACCTTGGCAGCTGCTTCCCGCTCCTGCCGTACAACCGTAGCAATGTTGAGAAGTAATAATATTTCTATCGTTTAAAACCTCTTCGTTATAATCTGATATATGCTTCACTTTACTCGCTACTTTTAAACCTAACATCTGATTAAAATCACAGTCATAAAGCCACCCATCCCAACTTATGGAGATGGTATTTCTACACATCACATTCTCTACCGCTGCAGGATTGTACGCATCTACTAAATTATACATATAATCCTCATAATTATCTGAAGCGATAAGATAATCTAAAAACCTTGAAATAGGGAGGTTGGTGATTACAAATAAACTATGAAAGTGAATATTGAAGTCCTCGAGCAGGGCTTTCTTAAAATCGCGTTCCATACTAGCTTGATCGCTAGGTAAGAATGCGCCGCTAGGATTGTAAACCAAATCTAAGCGCAAATCGCTACTAGGCATTCCAAAGCCACGTTCGTTTAATTCTTGAAGGGCTTTTATGCTTTTATCAAAAACACCTACTCCCCGCTGCTTATCTGTTTTTCTTCGCGTCCAATGCGGCATAGAAGAAACAACGTGTACATTGTATTGCTTAAAAAAGTCTGGTAAATCGTGGTATTTTTTATTCGCTCTAATAATGGTAAGATTAGAACGCACTATAAAATCTTTGATCCCCACTTTAGAAGCTTCTTCTACAAACCATCTAAACAGCGGATTCATTTCTGGCGCTCCTCCAGTTAAATCTAAGGTATGCGCACCTGTAGTTTGAATGACCTCTAAACACTGCTGCATAGTTTCTTTGGTCATAATCTCTTTACGATCTGGCCCAGCATCTACGTGGCAATGCTCACAAACCTGATTACACATATACCCCAAATTAATTTGAAGAATTTCTAAGCCTTTAGGACGTAAAGGAAATTGGTGAGTTTGGGAAACCTTATCTTTAAACGTGGGCAATTCGTCTTCAAAAATACCGCTAGATAATATCTCTAGCTGCCGATTGGCATCTGCAAGTTTATTTTTTTGTTTTTTTAAGGATTTCGTCGCCATAAAAGCTAGATTCTAGATTAAAAATAAGTTTCTTCAAAAAAAATTTAGTGAGAAAGCTTATCGTATTTTTTCATCATTTGCACTCCGTGTACCAAAGTTGCTCCGCTTTCTATCGCGGCTCCTGCGTGGACTGCCTCCATCATTTCTTCTTTGGTGATTCCACGTTTTAGTCCGTCTTGGGTATAAGCATCAATGCAATAAGGGCATTTTACTACGTGAGAAACCGCTAAAGCAATGAGTGATTTCTCACGTGCTGTTAATGCTCCTTCTTCAAAAACTTTTCCGTAGTAATCAAAAAATTTCTCTCCAAGCTCCTCACTCCAATCCGTAATTTTTCCAAAATTTCTTAGATCTGCGGGGTCATAATAGGTTTTACTCATGGGAATTGTTTTTAGATAGATTAAAGTCGTTGTCTAGTCTATAAACTTACGAAGAAGAAAGAAACTTGGATTGCCTAATCGTATTGATGATTAATGTACCGTTAATTTAGAAAGCTTAGTTCTTTAAAATTGGTAGTTTTTTCTATTGCTATCCAGTTTTATAAATATGAACAGTAAGATGGTAAAACCCCATAAAGCAGAGCCTCCATAACTAAAAAATGGTAAGGGAATTCCTACGGTAGGGAAAATACCCATGACCATTCCTATATTCACAAAAAAATGTATAAATAGAATCCCAGCAACACTATAACCGTAAATTCTACTGAATTGGGATTTTTGTCGTTCGGCTAAAAAAAGAATCCGTAGAAGTAGACAAACAAATAAAACCATTAAAATACTACTCCCTAAGAAACCCCACTCTTCTCCTACCGTACTAAAAATATAATCTGTATGTTGTTCTGGTACAAAGTTTCCTTTCGTCTGGGTTCCTTGAGTCCATCCTTTTCCTGTCCACCCTCCACTTCCTATGGCGATTTCACTTTGGCGCGTATTGTAGCCTATTCCGTGACTATCTACTTCTTTTCCTAATACAAGATTAAAACGATCGCGATGGTGTTGTTTAAAAACATTCTCAAAGATATACGTAACGGAAAAGGCAAAGCCTATGGAGAATGCGGTCACTAAAATGTATCGTATATAGTGTTTCCGTTTTTTCTTCCGATTAATAAACAAAACCAATAGAGCCATTAGAATTACACCTATGGAAACCCATATACTTCCGAAAAGTAGCGTAAACACGAAAAGAGCCCCGAAAGAAAGAAACACCAACAAGTAACCAGCTGAAATCCCTTCCCGATATAATGGAAAGAAAAATGCAGCATAAACTATAGCACTTCCAGGATCTGGCTGTAACATAATTAAAAGTACAGGAAGAAAAAGAATACCAAAAGCAGTTATTTGATGCTTAAAAGTTTTGATATTGGTTTGAATATCACTTAGGTATTTTGCTAAGGCTAGGGCAGCCGCAATTTTAGCAAATTCCGTAGGCTGAATACTAAAGCTTCCAAAAGTATACCAGGAAGTGGATCCTGAGATAGTTCTACCGAAGACAAAAAGTCCCAGCAAGGACAATAAGGCGACTAAATAAATCACGCTCGAAAAACGCTCATAAAACTTAGCTTCTACAGAAAGAATAAATACAATTAAAATGAGGCTTAATCCAATAAATAAGGCTTGTCTCCCATAGGTTTGACTCATATCAAAAAAACCCGTAGAAGCTTCATTTAACGAAGCCGAATAAATATTCATCCAACCAAACCCTACTAGTATTATAAAAAGAAATACAGTGATCCAGTCTATTTCGGTAGATTTTCCCATTTATTGATTAATTCTAAAAGGTTCTCCGCTATAGGGTTTTGCATATTCTTCTTCTAAAGAATGTTCTAACACCCATTTTTCTAAGTCTTTTCTGCTAATCTCTTCCTTTAAATATTTTTCTATCATTAAACTGGCTATTCTTCCTGCGAAACGAGAGCCCCAATATCCATTCTCTACCACTACTGCGATAGCTATTTTAGGATCATCTTTAGGAGCAAAAGCAATAAATATGGAATGGTCTGTTAACTGAGTTCTTTCGCCATCAATTTTGGTGAAATTTTCGGCAGTACCTGTTTTTCCGCAAATTTCGACTTCAGGAATTTGTAAAAATCGAGCTGTTCCATATTCATATACACCAAACATTCCTTCTACAATAGGATCAAAGTGCTCTCTATTAATCGTGGTTTGATTTTTTTGAATAAACTTTTCATCTTTTATAGGTTTATCATCAATCTCTTTTAAGATATGTGGTGTATAAAACCATCCTCGATTGGCTATGGCCGCCGTAAAATTAGCTAGCTGAATAGGTGTTGCCAAAACCTCTCCTTGTCCAATAGCATTAGATAGAGTGTAGGTAGAAGTCCATCTACCCCCAGGATACCATTTATCGTAATAGTCTCCGTTTGGCACTCTTCCTGGTTGACCTACAGGCAGGTCGTTCCCTAAGAATCCTCCCAATCCAAAACTCTTTAGGTGATTACTCCAAGCATCCATTCCGTCACTGGCTTTGTCATATTTATCGATCACTCTCCTATAGCTTTTAGCGAAATACGTATTACAGGACTGCGCTAATGCCGGAGTCATAGAAAGCGGACTCGCGTGAGAGTGACATCCCATTTTCGATTTTCTACCATACCTAAACCCCATATGGCATCCTATGGTTTCTTTGGTATCGATTACATTTTCTTCTAAAGCGATTAAACCTGTTAAGGCTTTGAAAGGGGATCCTGGAGGATACATGGCTTGTAATCCTCTATTTAAAAGTGGCTTATTAATGGTATCGTACCAGAGCTTTGTAAAGTTTTTAGATCTTTTTCTTCCCACGAGTAAGGCGGGATCATATGTTGGAGCGGTGACCAAGGAAATGATTTCACCGCTAGAGGGTTCTATCGCTACAATACCACCGTGTTTACCTTGCATTAATTTCTCACCGTAGGCCTGTAATTTGGCATCTAGCGTTAAAGTAATGTCTTTTCCTTTTACCGGAAGCGTATCGTAAATTCCTTCCTTATAAGGTCCAATATTTCTATTAAATCGGTCTTTTTGCGTGTATTTAACGCCTTTAACTCCTCTTAAAACTTCTTCATATTGTTTTTCTACCCCAGATCTTCCAATTAAATCTCCGGATTTATAGTAAGGGAGGTTATCTACTTCTGCATTAGTAACTTCAGAAATATAACCCAACTCACTTGCTGAATTTTTAGTCTTATAATCTCGTAATGATCTCTTCTGAATATAAAAACCCTCATACTTCCGCATTTTTTCTTGCAGGAAGGCGAACTCATCTTTAGTAAGCTGAGGCACAATAACCGAGGGCAATCTAGGAGAGTAGATTTTAGCCTTATCCAATTGCTTCTCCAATCGCTCTATAGAAATATTAAGCAAGCCAGAAAACTCTAAGGTGTCAAAAGGTTCAATATCTCTTGGAATAGCCATCACATCATAAGAAGGCTGATTAGAGACTAAAAGCTCTCCATTTCTATCAAAAATATAACCTCTCTGTGGGTAGTCATAGTCCACGCTAATTGCATTATTTTCAGAAAGCCCTACAAACGAAGTATCTACCACTTGCATATAAAATAGCCTCCCGATAAAAACAAATCCAGTGATTAAAATAATAGCTACGGAAAGTAATTTTCTCATTTTTTATTCTGTTTAAATAGGCCTGTTACAATAAGAATTAAAAGAATGGTAAATAGGCTAGAAAACAAAGTTTTCTTCAGGATCAATACGATATAAGATAAATCAAATATCTCTAAGGAGAACAACATCAAATGATGAATAAGCACCAACAATGAAATATAGGTAAATCGTTGCGCAAAAGGCGTTTGATGGAATTTTACGGTTTGGTGTTCGTAACTTATTCCGAAAGAAAACCTTAAAAAGTTAGGTCTTAAGTAAGCAATAAGAACGGAAGCTGCAGCGTGAATTCCTCCAGTATCTTCAAAAATATCTATGGTTAATCCTATTAAAAAACTAAAAAAAATAGTCTTATACTGCGTTAGGTTAAGCGGCAATAATAAAATAAAGAAAACGTATAAATAGGGGTTGATGTATCCCAAAAAGTTAATATTACTAAGAATGAGTACTTGCAATAAAGCTAGAATTATAAATCGAGCAATATTTGAAATTAGAAATTTATTCATTGCTATCTAAATTTTTAATTTCTTCTTGATTGTTGTTTTTGATCAAGTAGACATAGCCTACATTGGTCATATCGTTAAACAACCTTACATCAATCTCATAATAATTTTGATTGCTTTTTAAATGAAAATCTTCTATAATCCCTACCGGAATTCCCTTAGGAAAGATTAAAGATCTCCCATCTGTATGGATCGTATCTCCCTTTTTTACAGGCGCTAATCGCGGAATCTCTTCTACCTGCACCCTATTAGGATCTTTTCCGTTCCAAGTGAGTGTTCCAAAGTGATCTGACTTTTTAAGTTTTACATTAATCGCCGAATTAGTGTTTAAAATAGAAATTACCCTCGCGTAATTTTGGCTAGTTTCATCTACAATTCCCACAATTCCTCTACTGGTTATCACTCCATAATCTGTGGCAACGCTATCTGCTTTCCCTTTATTAACCAATAAAAAATTATCTCGCTTAGAATACCTATTGGCAATAACCTTTGCAGTGATAAATTGATAGGGATCATTATAAGAAGTAGTGTCGGTAAACACAGAGTCTAACTCGACTTCTGTTAAAGCCGCTAAATTTTCTCTTAGCGTCTTGTTTTCATCTACCAATCTCTCGTTGTATTCTCTTAGATTAAAATACATGTCAACGTCATTTACCCAAGAGTAAATTCCACCGGTAAAAAAATTGGCTGAACTTATAAACTTACTTTTATGATAAGAATGCGATTGTATGGTAAAGATAACAGACAACAGAAATAAAAATAAAAAAAGCAAGGTATTCTTATATTTGATAAGAAAATTGATAATCTGTTGCATACTCTAGTCTCTTCTCTTCCCTATTTAATCAAAACGCTCTTGAATTTAGCAAGGTTTTTTAAAGTAATCCCTGTACCACGCACTACAGCTCTTAAAGGGTCTTCTGCAATGTAAACGGGTAAATCTGTTTTTTGAGATAAACGTTTGTCTAATCCTCTCAACATAGATCCTCCTCCTGCAAGATACACTCCGGTATTATAAATATCGGCTGCTAACTCTGGAGGAGTTTGTGATAAGGTTTCCATCACTGCATCTTCTATACGAAGAATTGATTTATCTAAAGCTTTCGCTATTTCTCGGTAAGAAATTTCTACTTGCTTTGGTTTTCCAGTAAGTAAATCACGCCCTTGAACGCTCATTTCTTCTGGTGGCACTTCTAAATCTTCTGTTGCTGCTCCAATTTGAATTTTAATTTTTTCTGCGGTACGCTCTCCTACATATAAGTTATGTTGTGTTCGCATGTAATACACGATATCATTGGTAAAAACATCTCCTGCTACTTTTACAGATTTATCGCAAACAATTCCGCCAAGGGCAATAACCGCAATCTCTGTGGTACCACCACCTATGTCTACAATCATATTTCCTTTTGGCTGCATAATATCTACCCCAATACCAATTGCTGCGGCCATAGGTTCATGAATCAAATAAACTTCTTTTCC
Organism: Mesonia profundi; assembly: GCF_031085155.1. GTDB lineage: Bacteria > Bacteroidota > Bacteroidia > Flavobacteriales > Flavobacteriaceae > Mesonia > Mesonia profundi. The sequence continues at coordinate 35,104 of NZ_JAVHUL010000026.1, forward strand.
ATTCACACGTTCGGCACTTTCTTTTACCGCTCGCATCTCCACCTCTGTAATCCCAGAAGGGATACAAATGACCATACGTAAGGCCGGAGTGAAAATCTTCTTTTTTAAAGCAGGAATTTCTTTAATAAACATGGTAAGCATTTGCTCACTTGCATCAAAATCTGCAATAACCCCATCCTTTAAAGGCCTTATGGTTTTAATATTTTCGTGAGTTTTTCCCTGCATCATTGCAGCTTCTTTTCCAGCTGCAATAATTTTTCCGGTTACTCGGTTTCTAGCTACGATAGATGGGCTATCCACCACTACTTTATCATTATGAATAACAAGAGTATTGGCCGTACCAAGATCTATTGCTATATCTTCTGTTAGAAAATCAAAAAATCCCATAGAATTTAAAAAGGTATTGAATTAGGGTAATTTATAAGCGTATAAAGTTAATGTTTAAAATGACGCGTTCCTGTCATAACCATAGAAATATCATTTTTATTGCAATAATCTATACTTAATTGATCTTTTATGGACCCTCCGGGTTGAATAACCGACTTAATCCCTGCTTTATCAGCTATTTCGACACAATCTGGGAAAGGAAAAAAAGCATCACTTGCCATTACCGCTCCGTCTAAATCAAAGTTAAAAGCTTCCGCTTTTTCTATACTTTGTCTCAACGCATCTACACGAGAAGTTTGTCCGGTTCCGCTGGCACAAAGTTGCTTTCCTTTTACCAAAACAATGGTGTTCGATTTGGTATGTTTACAAATTTTTGAAGCAAACAATAAATCTTCTATTTGCTCTGCACTTGGTTTTGTGTCTGTAGCCTCTTTTAGATTTTCTTTTGTATCAGTTTTTAAGTTTTTATCCTGAACCAAAACTCCGTTTAAACAAGTTCTCACCGTCCTTGCCGGCTGCTCAACTTCTTTTAGGATCAAAATGATTCGGTTTTTCTTTCCTTTTAAAACCTTTAAGGCATCTTCATCATAGCTTGGCGCTATCACTACCTCACAAAACAATTGATGAATTTCTTCTGCAGTAGCGACATCAATTTTGGTATTAGAAATTAAAACTCCGCCAAAAGCCGAAACTGGATCTCCTGCCAAGGCATCCTTATAAGCCCCTAAAATGGTTTCCCTTTGTGCTAATCCGCAAGCATTGTTATGTTTTAAAATAGCAAAGGTTGGGGCATCATTTTTAAATTCCCCCATTAAATTTACCGCTGCATCTACATCTAGTAAATTATTATAAGACAATTCTTTTCCGTGTAATTTATCGAAAAGGGCATCAAAATCTCCAAAGAAATATCCTTTCTGATGTGGATTCTCCCCGTATCTTAATTGCTTCCCTTGTGTGATGCTCTGCTTGTAAACCACCTCATCTTCATTCTGATTGAAGTAATTAAATATTGCCGTATCGTAATGAGAGGATTCCTGGAAGGCTTTTCCTGCAAAACGTTTTCTATCGGCCAAAGAAATAGCGCCCTTGTTGGCTGAAATTAACTCTAAAAACTCTTCATAATCGTTCATAGAAGAAACGCAAAGCACATCCTTAAAGTTTTTTGCTGCAGCTCTAATTAGAGAAATTCCTCCAATATCTATTTTTTCTATTATATCTTGTTCTGCAGCGCCAGAAGCTACCGTTTTTTCAAAAGGATATAGATCTACAATTACGATATCCAATTGCGGAATTTCATACTGCTCCATCTCTTTCACATCCCCCTCGTGATCTTGTCTATTTAAAATACCACCAAATACTTTAGGGTGTAATGTTTTTACTCTTCCCCCAAGAATAGACGGATAAGAAGTGACATCTTCTACAGGAACAACTTCTATTCCTAAATTCTTAATAAAAGTTTCTGTTCCTCCGGTAGAATAGATCTTTACCCCTTGCTCGTTAAGCTTTTTAACGATAGGTGCTAATCCATCTTTGTGAAATACCGAAATTAAGGCTGATTTTGCAGTTTTTGAATGACTCATGTAGTGTTGTTGTTTGGAGTCGCAAAAGTAATATTTTAAGCTCAAAAGTTAAACATGAATAGGATTTTATTCTTATAAAATTGTAACAAAAAAATAAGGAAAACGTCCTATCTTTAAAGCGACCTATTAAATCTTAGCTAGAAGGCCTTATGCTCATCTATTTACGCATCATCAAAGAGAGTTTTAATTTTGCGATTAACGCCCTCAAAAACAACAAACTAAGAACCTTTTTATCCCTTTTAGGGGTAACCATTGGTATTTTCTCCATTATTGCGGTTTTGGCTGCTGTAGATTCTTTAGAGAAAGAAGTAAAAGGAAGTTTGAGCTCTCTAGATAGTAGCACCATTATCATCATGCGTTTTTCTTTTGGTCCTACAGATATTCCTCAGTGGAAAAGAGAACAGTTTCCCGATGTAAGCTATACCGAATACCAGCACCTTAAGAAAAATATGTCTGAAACAGAAGCGGTTACCTATAGGCTTAACGTCAACCGAGAAACCATCACTTTTGGAGGCAAGCAGGTAGAAGGCGTTGAAATTGGAGCTACGGGAAGTGAATATTACGACATTGAGTCTTTAAAATTATTAGACGGCAGATTTTACAACGAAGCTGAAGCCAATAGTGGCTCCCCCGTTATTGTTCTAGGACACGAAATTGCCGAAAATCTCTTTGGACAAGCCATTTCTGCTACTGGAAATAAAGTACGGCTTTACGGAAGAAAATTTACCGTGATTGGCGTTTTAGAGAAAGAAGGCTCTAGTATGCTTGGATCGTCCAAAGATGGCATCATTTATATCCCCGTAAATGTGGCTCGAAGGATTTATGGAGACAATAACAAAAGTGTTTTTCCGCAAATTGTGGTGAAACCTGAAAAAGGCGTAGATAACGACGAATATATTGCCAGCTTAGAGCAACACCTAAGAATTTTTAGAGGTCTTAAGCCTACAGATGTCAATAATTTTTTCACCAATCAGCTAAAAGGATTTACAGATTTTATAGACAATATCACTGGGCAACTTAACTTTATGGGAATGATTATTAGTGGCTTTTCTTTACTTGTAGGTGGCTTTGGTATTGCCAACATTATGTTTGTTTCGGTAAAAGAGCGCACCAACCTCATAGGTATTCAAAAATCTTTAGGAGCCAAAAACAAGTTTATCCTACTTCAGTTTTTATTTGAAGCTGTTGTTTTGGCTATTATTGGCGGCTTGGTTGGCTTATTTTTGGTCTGGATCATTTCCTTAATTGCTTCTAGCCTAACAGAAGATTTTGACTTTGTTTTATCTACCTTTAACATCATCATCGGGATGTCTGTTTCTGCACTAATTGGATTAATTTCGGGTATAATTCCCGCTATTTCTGCCTCTAGATTAGATCCTGTAGAAGCTATTCGTACTGGAATGTAAACCACTTATTAATGAAAAATATATCGCATTATTAAGTATCCATTTTGTTTTCGCTTCCGCGGAAGCGAAAAATTTAAATACTCAGAAATTAGACAGCCTATTTGATTTGTTAGAACAACATCACAAAATGATGGAAAGTGTCGCGATCACCAAAAATGGAGAAAAAGTATACTCTAGAAGTATTGGTTTTGCGAACGTCGAGAAAAAGAAAAAAGCCAACGAAAAAACCAAGTATAGAATAGGCTCGATCACCAAAAGTTTTACCGCCACGGTTATTTTACAACTTATAGACGAAGGCAAACTAACGCTAAACACGAATTTGGCTGAGTTTTATCCCGAGATTGTAAACGCTTCAGAAATCACCATTCAGCAATTATTAAATCATCACAGCGGATTATTTAATTTTACCAGTGCAGAAGACTATTTAAGCATCAACACCAAAGCACTTTCGAAAGAAGAACTCTTGGCGATCATTAAGAAAAACGGAAAAGCATTTGAACCCGGAGAAAAAGGAGAATATTCTAACACCAACTACCTTTTACTTACCTTTATCTCAGAAGATCTTGATAAAGATAGTTTTGCCAATATCTTAGAAAAAAGAATTTTTAAGCCGCTAAAATTAAAAAATACCCAAGTGGGCGAAAAAATAAACTCCAAGAAAAATGAGGCTTTTTCTTATTCCCGTAAAATGGGTGCTCGGAAAAAAGAGCAAGAAACCCATATGAGTATTCCTTTGGGCGCAGGAAATATTATTTCTACTCCTACTGATATTGCCAAATTTTATACCGCCTTATTGGAAGGAAAATTACTTTCTCCAGGAAGCTTGCTCAACATGAAAATTTTTGAGGATAGTTTTGGGCTAGGGCTCTTTCAATTGCCTTATAATGAGAATAGAGCCTACGGACATACGGGAGGTATTGATGGCTTTTTATCTATGGCAGGATATTTCCCCAACGAAAAAATGGCTTTTATATTAACTTCTAATGGCAGCTCCATCAACCTCAACGATGTTGCTCTGGGTGTTTTAGCCATTTACTTTAAGGATAATTATCAATTACCCCAATATGAAGAAGAAGTGGTTCTTTCTATGGAAATCCTAACTTCTTACGAAGGGGTTTATGGAAACGACACTTTTTCTTTAGACATTAGCGTCACTAACGATGATGGGGATTTAATGGCGCAAGCTACAGGACAGTCTTCCTTTAAGCTGACTCCTACTTCTAAAAACACGTTTGTCTTTAAACCTGCAGGAATCAAAATCACTTTTAAAAATGATATTCTTAGCATAGAACAAGCAGAAATGACTCATGCTCTGACTAAAAAATAAATTCTTTCTTTTTTTAAAACTTTATAAAACACCTTTTACGAGGTATTTTTTTATGCGATTTTTATTATGCCCTTCATCCTAAATAAAAACTCATCTACAAATTAGATTAAAAACTACTCTCGGTCAATTAACAGATTCTCGTTACATCGTAAAAAACAAGCATCGTTTGAATAAATACCCATTTTCGGGTATTACAAGCTCCATTCATTTGTTCTTATTTTACCATAACTAAAGTAATTATCTAAATAACGAACGATGAAAAAAATCTTCCTAGTACTAGCATGTCTCTGCTCTTTGATTATGTTCTCTCAAGAACATTTTTTAGGAATCAACACTTCGAGAAAAACGACAATGCTGAATGTAGACTATAACCCAGCAGAACTCGTAAACCTTTCTAATAAAGTAGACATAGGAATACTTCACTTAAGCGTTAATGCCTCTAACAACAAGATTAATATGTTAGATTTTATAGATTCTGATAAGTCCTCAGAAGATTACGAAGCCGCTTTATTGAGTGGCGGAGATCCCTTTAGTACCAGTGTTAACCTTAAATTAATGGGACCATCAATTGGTGTAAGGCTTAAAAAATGGGGTTTCGGGTTTAAGTATACTCTTAATGCCAACGTTTCATTAACCAATTTAGACCCTAAACTTATAGATATTATTGATGCCGAAGAAGACTTCATAACCGAAGTAAAAACCAATGATAATCAGCGTATAACTGCTGTTGCATATCAAACCTTAGATTTCTCTGTCGCCAGAAATATCATGGAGAATGAAAAAGCAAAACTCTCTGCTGGAGTAACCGTAAAATTACTCGCATCAGAAGCTTATGCCAATGGAGGAATTAATAAGCTCAATGCTCATATAGAAAGAGAAGAGGATGACTTATATTTTAGTAAGGCTAATGCCGATGTAGAACTCACGTATTCTGGCATTTTCAATCGAAGTTTTGACGAATATAATTATAGCTTTCTGGCCAATGGTATTGAGGGAATTGGAAGTGATATTGGCTTAAATTATCAAATTAAAAACACCAACTTAAAATATCCGTATAAATTAAATTTAGGACTCGCTGTAAAAGATATTGGAAGCATGAATATTAAAGAAAATGCTCGAAAAGAAACCTATAAATTAAATATTCCGTCAAACGAGCGATTTAATACCGCCGAGTTTAATGATATAGAGAATGCTGAAGATCTTATGGGAGTATTAGAAGAAAGTAATTATTTTGAGTCTACTAGCTCTGCTACGAGTGCAAAAGTAAAACTCCCTACTTCTTTACATATATATGCAGACTATCAAATAATAGGTAATTTTTTTGGAACATTACAAATTAATCAAAGTCTGGTAAAAAACAGTAATAACGATGTAATACCTAATTATAGCACTTACGCCTTAATTCCTAGGTATTCTGCAAATGGTTTCGAAGCTTATTTGCCCTTAAGTATTTCTAGCATCTCTAAGTTTAATGCTGGATTTGGCTTACGTTTAGGTGGCTTCTTCTATCTAGGATCTTCCTCTGCCCTTTCTGCTATGTTACAAGATGAAATAAAAAAAATAGATCTACATCTTGGACTTCGATTTGGTATAGGATCAAGAAAAAATAATAGCTTAGAAGAAATAGAAGAACCAAAAACTAACTCATAAACTTGTTTCTTCTAAGTATTAGAATCTTGAATTCAACTCATAAACGCAACTTTTAGCGAATGATGATATAGTTATTTTTCAGAAGAAAGAAGGGAATGT
>NZ_JAVHUL010000027.1 GCF_031085155.1 Mesonia profundi
TCCATTTGAACCAAAATCAACGTCTAAATGAATAATATTTTCTAATTTAGCACTGTCCTAAAAAGGGGAAGTCTACAGTTGTTAATAGCCAATTTAAAAATTATACTTATAGTGCTCAAGGATTTAATGATTTTAATAAAAATTTCGTTGTTAAACAGAATCCTGTCATTTATTTAGACAGTGGTAATTTAATTTTTTTACCCGATAATACTTATATAGAAAACACATCGCTTGCAAACAATTTGCTTCTTAATGAGCGGTTTGGTGAAAATGGAAAAATAAGAAATTCTTTATTTTTCTATACTGAAAAATTTGAAAATGATAATTCAGCCTATTACAAGTATTTTGTTGAACCAGAGGATATTACTTATACAGAGCAAAATTCAATTCAATCAAAAAATTTAAATCTTTCTAATGATTTTACCATTAGTTATGCTATTTCTGAAAATTTATATATTGAATCTAATAATACGCTGACTTTACATAATAAAAACCAAGAAAACCATTTAATATTTAATGGGAGTAATGATATCTTTCAGAATTTAGAACGCCAAGAAAGAGAACTAGAAAGCAAAACACAAATTACTCGTAAAACAGATTATGGTGTAGCTGTTTTTGACATTTATTTAGGGATTAAAAAAGGAAAGGAAAACTTTATAATTTCACCTAATCAATTAGAATTTCAAGAAGAACAAAATACGAAATTAAGCACTAATTATGACACATCTATAGATTATCAAGGAATAGATGCAGCATTTGTTTTTAAAAATAAAAAAACAACCTATTCATTAACAGGAGGTTTTAAGCATTTTAATGAGGTTCTTAACACAAAAAGTACATCAAATTACAATGGTAATACAATAGAAATTGATAGTTTAACGGGCAATAATTTTGCTAAACATTTTGAGCCTCATGCGCAATTTAAGTTAGAAACAGAAGTAGTTAAAAATCTCTTTTTTAGCTCAAAAATAGACGCGAAAATAGATTATTATACCAAAAATAAATTTTTCAACACTTTCTTTCTTTCTAATCCACAGATAAGAATTAATCTTAAAAAAACAAAAACAGGATCTTATTTGTTTAAATATTCTTATAAGACAGAAATCCCTAGACTAAACTACTTTACAGATAATTATATGGTAAACAGTTACCGTAATCTTAAATTAGGAATTAAGGAAGTAAAAGCTTTAAAAAGTCATAATTATCTTTTTAGTTATACGCTCTCAAAAGTAGAGCAACGTTTGCATTTTAATGCTTCAATTTCTTATATACTTTATAAAAATGGTTTATCTTTTTATAATAGGCTTAGTGAAACAACAGACATTTCTAAGTTGACTTATACCGCTGGGGAAAAAACATTAGCGCCACAGGCAAGAATAACAACTTATATTAATCCTTTTCTCACTACACTTAAGTTTGGATATCAACTACGCATTTCAGAAAAACCTGTACAACTTAATGATAACTTTACAATTTTAAACTCTCAGACTTCTTCTTATAGTTTTAACGCAACAACTTTTTGGAAGGGTATTGTTAACTTTAAATTATTAGCAAATTATTCGATTAATCAAACAAAAAGTAAAAATTCTTATGTAAAAAATAAGCGTTATAGATTTAAGTTAGATTCATCTTTTAAGATTTATGATGCTTATTTTATAAATATTGAAAGTAATGCATTTATTGTGGCTTCAGATTTTTATGAAACCAATAGTTTAAATATAGAGTACCGCCTTAAAAATAAAGATTGGAGTTTAGGTCTTACGATTCAAAATATTCTTAATACTAAGGAGTATCTCTTAGAAAATGCTTTTGAGTATTCCCAATCAATTCAAAGTTATAGAGCAATAGAAAGATATGCCTTTATTTATGGTAGCTTTAGATTTTAAAAACCAAATCTATCCTATGGTTTTTTGGGCTCGGCAATTTCTTTTCCGCTGTAGTCTGAATACAGTTTTAATGTACTATACCAATTTTACTTTAAAATGAGCTATATAATTGAACATATTTTTCCAAATCTAATGGCTATTTTAAAATATAATTGGAGACAAAATCCAGCAACGTCATGTTCTACACGAAGCACATCCTCTTTGTCTCTAAAACGATCGTGATGAAAATAAGGAACATCTAATCTGGCCCAAATAGTAGGACGATGGCGATAAAAAGATAGTTCGTTCTCATATTGAATAGATTTGAATTACATGGTTTTGATTAGGTGTTTTGCCAAGGTTGAGGTTCCAGCAATTACGTTTAAAGAATAGCTATAGCTAATAACTACTCTTTCTTCCTTTTGGTTATAAACTTACCTTCAATAGTCGCTTTTCGATGACTTTTTGAATAAAGGGTTCCGGTGAATGTGCCTTCTGCGTGAGTTTTACTAATGGACGTGATTTTAATTTCTGCATGACCTCGCTTTCCGTCTTCACTTTTATTATGATTAGACTGGTACTTCTCGTCAAGCGGAATTTTACCCTTCATGTTTGAGATCGATAAATAGGCACCTTTCTCGTAAATTTTATTCTGTAAAGGTTCTGAGTCCTTAAGCTCAATTATGACTATTATCTTATAATCCGTCATATTTCCCTCAAATTTAGTGGGCAAACTTAAAATCCCTTGTTGACTTCTGGCTTCCATTTCGATGGTACGCCGCCCATCATCAAAAGTAATGGTCGCATAAGCACCAGTCTTTTTTTTAGTTTTGGACGATGATGTATTATCGGTGTCATTTTTAGTTCTGGACAATGATGCATCATCTGCCGCATTTTCAGTTTTTGAATTATCTTTACAACCCACGAGAAGGAATCCGAAGATTCCTAAAAGGATCATTAAGCGTTTTGTTTTAAACATAATTGTATGTTTTTAAATTAATTAATTTCATTTCCGTAAAACGAATAGAAATAGGCATTTACAGTAGTTTCAATTTCTATTCATCAGTTATATTACCACGGCTTTATAATGTTTAAATAGAACTCAATCCAATTTCATAAAAACAAAAATCAACGGCTCAAAACCGGTTTTTGCTCTATCACGACCACTTCTATCGCCTTGAGGAATCTCCTCTAACTTTAAAGTGGTTTCATTAATCTGCATAATCCTAAATTTTGTGATGGGCGGAAAAGGACGATCTTGATAGCGACGACTTTGGGCTAGATCAACATTCAAAATCTTACCATCTACGTGATAACTCCCAATAAAATACTCATGAATCATACAGCTTTCATCGTACCACCGTAATTTCATTTTATGATCTGAAGAAAAGTGCAAGCGGTCTCCCTTTCTACGACATATATTTTGGTAATTTTCAAGCTGACTGTTTGATTGTTTGTTTAAAAAACCCGTTTTCTCAAAGGTCCAACTGCCCCAGAGACTCCCAGGTAATGGCTGTTGTAGCGTTATACAACCCGACATCGTTGTGCAAACAAGTACTAATAAAAGTGTATTTCTGAGTTGTATAATCTTCATTAGTATTTTGTTTTAGCGTGGTTGTAGAATAGATGTCGTTTTGATGATTATTTTATAAAGGTCACGTCCGTTCAATTATTTTTTTGGCCAAAATTTTGGTTTTATCAATCATTCCTTGGGTGTCTTTAGGTTTGTCTTCGCCTGGCATCACCATCACAGAGTGAGATACATAAAAAATATATCCATCGGCAGCCACGCGCAATTGTCCACCACCGAGGTCGCTCCACGAAGCCCTATCGCCAACCCCAGAAACGGATTGCATGTTCCGTTTGGAATAAACCGTTTTATTTTGTTGCTCCCAAGCCTTATCCATTTGACTCTTGGTGCGCTTTCCGCCGCTGGCAAAATTCAGCATTACGGTATACTTCATAAATTTTTCCCCCGAAGCCTCCCAGTTATAAGAGCAAATTGCATCTCTATCTTTTTCTTGTTTTATCTCGATAGCATCAGAAAGATCAAAAACCAACCGAATGTCATCTTCTTTAAGTAGTTGACAGATATCATCCCGTTTGCTCGAACCGGCAAAGCTATCATCATCTTCTAATTGATCTATTTGCTCGATTTGACTCTTTCCGTTTTCTTGACTTTTTTCATCTTTACAGGATGAGTAGAAAAACAACCAATAAAAGCTTGGTGATTTTAGATAAGTTGAATATTACTTTCATTTTTTTCTATGTTTAAAAATTAAAAAACGGTTCTAATTAAAGTGGCATTAAAAACATTCAATCCCTATGGATTATTGGGATTGGCAATCTCTTTTCCATTCCAATCAGAGAACAGTTTTGGGGTGTTGTCTACACTTAAATTAGCGTATTTTAAATTGGATCGTGTTGCATCCTGCACTGTAATCCCATATTCAAAACAATTGCGAAAAACCACGTCGTGAATATTTAAAAATCTTGACCTTTCGAAAAATACAGCACCGTTAGGTTTTTTTGTTGTTCTGCCAGCGTTTTCTATGATTACATGGCCAATTTCATTTAAAGGACTGCTGGACTTCACATTTATTTGCTGCCAAAAACCAGCAACATCCCTTTCCCCGCGAATGGTAATTGGCTTTTCTGCCGTCCCCACCATTATTAATGAAGCCTCTTCAGATATATGTATCCATTTTTGGGACGACATGATTACCTCTGTGCCTGGTGCTACTGTAAAAACACCTTCTTTTATGGTAAAATTATTTTGAAGAAAATAAGGAACATCCAATTTGGCCCAGGTGGCATCACCTCTCATGGTTCCTCCTTCTAGATGGATATAATCTTTATCGTTTCCAGCAAATTTATTGGATCCGTTAAACAATCTTAAACGGCTCGCATCAGAGTGTACCGGTATTTTATTTTTAGTAAAGTTGCAGTTATTCATCACGATGTTCTGCACATCCTTATCAACGCCCTTATAGGTAATCATTCCATAATTTTTACTGTTTGAAAAAGTGCAATGTTCAAGGGTTACACTGCTTTTTTCATTATTGATTACCAAACCAGCTTTTGAGCCACCACCAGCATAATCAATGGTTACATAATCCATAGTATTGGTTATACTAGTACTTTCCGTGCGAACACCCCACCAAAATCCCTTTATTTTTTCTTTCCCTGTTAGGATAATCGGTTTTTCCGCAGTGCCTTTCATTTTAAAGGAAGACTTCGACTTAAAATCCAATCCTGCATCTTGTTCAAAAGCAATCACAACACCGGGCTCGATAGTAAGTTTACCATCAATACGGGTTATACAGGTGATGATATAATCTATCGGGGCTTCAGGATTGTCTTTCAAAACTGCATTGGAGTGTTCGCTAAAATAATTGCATTCCAATAGAATTGCCGCAGCATTAGCTTCTGAAAAATCAGGGCTTGTTGATCCATCTTCTTCTGGGGCGATTTGAGACTTATCATCTTGTTTAGATTTTGGGCTGGTCGCGCCATCGCTATTATTTGGGCTGGTCGGGTTATCAACTTGTTGTGTATCCAATTCTTCGTCAACATTTGTTGTGTTCTCTTTCTTATCATTGCCACAGCTGGCTAGGAAAAAGCCAATTAAAAACAAAAATAATACGGTTTTGAATTTTAGCTGAAGTGTTTTCATTTTTAAAGGATTTTAAAGAGTTATTTAATTTTTAGTTATTTCGACTTCATCGAGACCGCCTTCATCACCTCCACTTTCATATTCACCGCGAATCCAAAATTCAGTAACATTAGAAAGGACGGCTTTTATATCTTCCTTGGTAGCAGGCATTTCATTGTTAAAGTTTCCCTTCATCCAATTGTTATCTGCATCAATTGGAATACTGTAAGCTGTCCAATCTTGTTTCGGGTAGTTTTTAAACGCATAGGTTATCTTCTTTTCGCCATTTTTAAAAATAACATCATTATTCTCAAATTGATCCTTTATAGCTGAATGCTGAAAGAGATTAAAATTGAGTGTTGCTCCGTAAAAATTACTTTTGTCGCCAAGATAAGCTTGTGGAGCAGAAAAATACCACGTGCCCCCAGCTGCGTCGTCTTTAGCGAAAATGTAGCCGTCCTGAACCCCGCCATCAAAAGAAGCTTCAGCCTGCTCCCCTTTGCCGCCATTGGCATCACCTGTTATTTTCCAAACTTCTGTATTTTTCAAAAAACGGCTCTCAACAAGTGCTTCTTTTTTATTGGCATTACCGCAACTGGCAAAGGCAAAACCCACCAGAAGCAGAAATATTAAGGTTTTGAATTTTAGTTGAGGTGTTTTCATTTTTAAAAGGCTTTAAATCTATTTTTGTTATAATTTGATTGTTGTATTTTCATTTTTTTGACTCAAAATTAAATTTTTGTTCGTTTTTTCTATTGTATAGATCTTTACTTTCCGCAAAAAAATAGAAACTATTTTTTAGTAAGTGTAAGTGCGCTGCCATCTCTTTCTACTGCAAGTTTTGTTTTCGTAAGCGATTGAATTTTCCAAGTTTCAGTTTTGTCATTTTGGGTTACTTTGATTTGGTCGGTCCCTAGAAGTTCGTAAGTTCCATTTATACTGGAGCCCGCTATACAATTTCCGTTACTAGGGTTTTCGGCGTAGGGTTTTGTTTGTAAAGAAAAATCTTCTTTAAATTTAAAAAAGGTCTTTTTAGTGCAGTCTGATAAAGAAGGCCAGCCTTCTATATGGTTATAAAACCATTTGCCTATGATCATTTCTGCGATAGCCGCCACATCTGCATTGGCAGAGGCTGCCTTATTCGTTTTAATAGTGTTTCCATTGGAAATCACTCGCTCCCCAGAAACCACAAACGGTTTTTCGGGAAATCCATAAACCATAATTTTTTTAGTGGTTACCTGCTCAATCGGCATAGCTCCCATCCTTCGGTCTTTTCGATAAAAAGAAATAAAATAAGTAGAGTCAATAATCTCTAATTGGATTGTTTGTCCAGATTCGTCTTCTTCTCCATCAAAATTTAATGGAAGCGTACGATTTTGATAAGTCATTTCGAAATTTAATTGCGCTATCTCGGCTCTTGTCAAGGTCGTTGTTGTGGGTTTTAAGCGTACAAAATCAATAGGGCTTTTGGCTTGTTCTGGCTTTAAACGCAAACGTTGGGGATTCACAAACTCAAACTCGCCTCCTATTGGAATTGAACCGGCACCGACAGCTAAACGATTATCCTTGATATGATAGGACGTTGCCGAGCGGCGTTTGTCAAATTCATAAAATATCAAACTGTCTTTGGTAAACTGTATCACTGTAGAATTCTGGGTATTCATTTTGGCTATATTCCATTTTCCTTCCAGACTTTGCGCAAAAGAAGGCGTACTATTCAAAAGAAATGTGCCCATTAGCAGTAAAATCATTGGAATTTTTAATTTTTGCAGGACTATTTTCATTTTAAAGGGCTTTTATAATTTCACTTAACTGTTGGCTTTACAAAGCAACAGTTGCTTATACTTGATCTTACTTTCAACTGCTATTAGTCGAAATCCACACGTATAATATCTGTATCTATTTTACCGTTTGTCAAGGTGGCCTTTTCACCAGTACTCGAGTTATACAAGGTGGCCGAAAAAGTGGCTTTGATATGATTTTCAGTCAATGAAGTGATGGTTAGGGTGGCTTGGCCATCTTCAAAATTGTCATCGATTTTAAAAACAGTATCATTATTATGCCCCTCATCCTCATCTCGAATCAATGACAAGTCCTCATAGGGACTTTCGGCTTCAAGTGTATATTCACCTTCGCCATCTATGAAAACTCTCATCCCTATTGAAAAGTCGCCATTTTTTGATGAGAAAAAGAATAAATCTTTACCATCATGGCTCTCATGCCTAATCTTAGGTCTCATGGAGTCTAGTATGAAATCATAAGCATAATCTATTTGACCATCGGCTTCGGTTTCTATGGTAGCAACAACTTCAGTCCCACCATTATTATTATTATCATTGTTGTCGTTAGTAGGATCTTGATTACCTCCATTATCATTACTGCTACAAGATGCGAATGCAAAAATAAGGAGGATAAACAATGCTTTAAAGCTTTGTGTTGTGCGTATCATAATATGTTCTATTTAAAGGGTTTATTTGATCAAGGTGATTCGAACAAGCGTTGATTGACTCAAAACTTCACCTCATCACGGAAAGTTACTTCTTAAGTAGTCTTTTTTTAGATTCAGATTTCTTCCAAACGTATGTTTTAAAAAAAAATGAAGTTTAAAGTTTCCCTAAGACATCGCTTACTTCATAAGCACTAAGATCAAAATATGTAGGGTCAGATTTTTTTGTAAAAGTGGTAATGTCCATTTGCGTGCTGGGTGTATCTCGGTTTTTTTCAAAGAAAACACTACGTACCATCATTCCTCTAGGAAAGTTTTCATCTACTTTAGCAGATGAGGCTGACGCTGAATTGGTAGAAAAATCTTTAATCTGTCCGCCAAAAAGATGATTTCCGCTTAAATCAATACTGATGTCTTGGGTAACCCAGGCGTACATCTTCATTTTCTCTTTCTTGTTAGTGTAGATGTATTTACGACAGTTGTAACCATTAATCTCTTTTTGTTCTTGAGTTCGTTGCCATTCGCCATTATCGTCTTCTAGATTTACTTGATCTCCTGCTAGTTTTTCACCCAATTTTTGAAAGTTGATCATGGGCATCTTCGTTGCCGTTTTTTCTTTGATACTGATCATATAGGTAGCGGCTCCTTTATAATCGAAGAGGATGCGACTTTCATCTTTATCACCTTCATTCATAATCATGCATTCTCCAGTATCCCCAAAAACCATTTTAATGCTTGAGGTTTCCTTCAACTTTCCATTTTTTTTAAAGCCTCTTGTTTCCATGACCATGGTGGCTTTTACTGGATTTTCTGGCACGGGGTATCGATTGTCGTTTTCATAAGTAATGTCCTCGAGCGCTTTTTTACCTTTTTCTTTTTGAGGTTCGGCATGTTTCTCTCTCATGTCCTTTTCTACTTTTTTCTTTATTTGGCGTTTAATAAAGCCACGTTGTGCTTGTACCGGACCAGCAAAAAGTAATAAAACAAAGGTTACAAATGTAAATAGGCTTATCTTTTTCATCATAAATATTTTTTAATAGTTCATCTTTAATAAAAAAACACCTTTATATTTATGAGTGATTGTTTTCACCTCATCACACAAAGGTGTTTTTAATAAAATAGTTTTTAATTTGTCCAATTCTTTTATAAATACAATTTTACTATTGAAAAATCACACTACATCCGTCTGTACAGTCTGCATTTGTACCATTACCATTGTTGCTAAAAGTATTTGCACTTTCTACTCCAGCTTTTGTAGAAGGCGTCATTGTAGCTCCATTTTCAACAACTAAACCCCAACTATAGCTATCTGAAATAGAACAGTCATTCATAATAAAAGATCCATTGTTGTTATTATTTACCCAAATACTTGAATAACCATATGTACCGCTAGAGCCTCCATTTTTAAGATTTACAAAAGCAAATTCATTCAATGGATTGTTAGAATCAAGATGAATTAAACCCCAATAACCCACTGCATCAACGTTACCTTTAATTGTAATAGGTTCATTACTTGTCCCAATGGCATGCATAGAACCTGAAGAGCTAATATTAATGCCAGCACCAGAACCCATTAAAAATCGAACTCCTGGACTCAATGTCAAGTCATCTTTAATATTTAGACTTCCTTCAATTAAATAAGGAACATTTATATTTTTAACCATTTGGGGTTGATTCATTGATGAACTAAAAACTTCTATATGGTTTTTAGTATTTCCATCCCCATAATCTGAAGCATCGTCTAAAGAGCCAATAATGGACATTGGAATGTTAATAGGGGCATCACCATTACTGCTAAACACATTATTGCTAAAATTTGGAATTAAAGCATTATCTTCAATCGCGAGCCCATAACCTTTACTATTTTTAATAGTAGAATTCTTAAGAGTTAGCTGTCCCGCATTGTTATTATTAACCCAAATGATGGCATTGGAGTATGTTCCGCTTCCACCTCCATCTGCAATACTCACATAATTTAATTCATTATTCGGGTTATTGGAGTCAAAATGCAAAAGATCCCAAAATCCTGGCGAAGCTGTTTTTCCTCTAAGGATAATAGGAGAATCTAAAGTTCCTACGGCATTAAATGAACCCGTATTTTCAACATTAATACCAGCTCCTGCACACATTACAATCTCAACTCCTGCTTCTATTATTAAGTCTGCCTTTACATTAATACCGCCACAAATTTCATAGTCAACACCTGTTCTGTGGTTTATCAAAACTGTTTCGCTATCAATATTAGAATCAATGACAATTATACCTGCCGGTGTATCTGGATTTGGATCACCAGAATCGTCTATAGTATCGTCGTCACTACTACAACTGGTGATTATAGAGCCCACTAAAAGCAATGCGAATAGGGTTTTGAATTTAATTTGAATAGTATTCATTATAATTGGGTTTTTCTGGGTTATACTTTTTTTAAAACTGGGAGTTTTCATTTTTATATTTTAAATTTCACACCGGCTGCAAGCACAAGCTGACCCCCATCAATAATAACATACTTGAGCTCTGCAAACGGTGTGATTTTACTGTCTAAATTTAATTTTGCTCCCCCTCCAAGGTTGAGACCAAAACGGCCATCAGAGCTGGAGTAATCATTACCAAATAAAGTAGATCCATCATAGCTTACTTTAACACTGCTATAATTAAGTCCTCCAAGACCATATACATCAAATTTTTCCTCCTGTATAAAGTAGTAATTGGCATTGGCGTTTACCTCAAACCAGTTCACTTTAACTGGACCAGTTTCTTTGGGGAGGTAGAATATAAAACTTGGAGATATACTTAGCTTGTCCATAATGCCAAATTCTGCATTTGCACCAATACCTATGTTTTCAATTTCGGTACCATAGGCTAGCATTGCTCCAATGTTGGTTTCTATTTCTTGTGCATTTGTGCTTGAGGGAATAAGGCTTATTAGAAATAAGCTTAAACTGGCGATAATTAAATTTTGTTTTTTCATGATAGATTGGGTTTAATTAGGGTCTAGATTTAAATTGATCTCCCTGTGTTAAGACTACAGAAGCTTTCTCCTTCTATAGTCTCAACGAGGATATTTTTCAGAATTAATTAATTTTTTAAAATTTGTTTGGTCAAGCTTTGATGGTTATCTGTAGTGATTTTTACAAAATAACTTCCAGCAGTAAATTGTGAGATATTAATTTCAGATTCTCCTTCCCAAGTTTGTAGGTGCTGTCCCGTGATAGAAAGAAGCTCCACTTTTTGAATGTTATGAGCAGTGGTCTCTAGGTGTAAAACATCTTGAACTGGGTTGGGATAGACTACAAAGTCACTCTCCCCAGGTGTATTGACATTTAGGTTATTGGTAGTTCGTTTATACATTTTAATACCATTACCGTCATAATCTGCTGTATAATAAAGTGTGCCAGCCACTACAGCATGTTCAAAAGTAGCATTAGGAATAGGATCGCTATTTGGTGCAATAGTAGGCGCGATGACTTGTGTTCCTGATGTGCTACCGTCACTTACCCAAAGTTGTCGCCCGTTTGAGCCATCGTCAGCTGTAAAATATAGCCTATCATCATAAGTAAATGTATTGCTTAGTTGATCTGATGTCGTGATGATTTTAACAGTATTAGTTGCTGTCCCATCAGTTACCCATAATCCATAACTATTACCATCATAAGCTCCAAAATAAAGCTGACCGTTATACTCTATAAAATTTCTAGGATTACTATGGCTGCTATTAGTTGAACCAGGATTAATATCTTTGAGCAATACTGTTCCTGCCTCTGTTCCATCAGTTACCCACAGTTCGGTTCCATTGTTCCCATCGTCAGCTTTAAAATAAACCTTGTTGTTATATGCTGTAAAATCTCCAGGTAGGCTGTTAGGAATAGTACTTGTGTTAATGTCTTTTAACATATATGTACCAGCATTTGTCCCGTCGGTTACCCAAGGCTCTTTACCGTGGGAGTCATCTGTTGCTGAAAAATATACTTTATTATTAACTGCATAAAATGAAGTGGGATAACTAGAAGAAGAGCCTGTTTTGATATCTTTGATTAAATTAGTTCCGTTTGTTGTTCCATCAATTCCCCATAGTTCAGTCCCATAGGTATCGTCTTTTGCATTCAAGAGAATTTTTCCGTTAGATTTTACAATTCCACCATTGGTGAAAGGGTTACTACCGCTTGAACCAAAATAAATGTCGGCTATTTGAGTAGTTCCACTTTCTGTTCCATCGGTTACCCAAGGTTCTCTTCCGTTGTAACCATTGTCTGCAGCAAAATAGAGGCTTCCGTTAAGCTCTATAAACGAATATGGACCACTTTCTCCTCCAATTTGTATATTTTTAATAAGGCTTGGCGCTGATCCAACAAATTCATAAAGTTCTCTATTCCAATTGCCTCCCTCATTATGAAGCGCACTAAAAATTAGTTGGTTATTAAAGACCTTGAGATCTCTAGGTTGAGAGCCAGGGTGAGTAGGTGTCACAGTACCTGATAATACATTTGTTGTAGTTCCATCGCTACTCCAAAGCCAATTTTTACCTGTTTGTTGAAAATCTGCAGTAAAAAATACTTCTCCATTATATTCGGTTAAATATTTAGGAGTTATGGCATCTGGACTTACTAGTTCTGGAGTTTGTGCCATAAGGCAGTTGGCAAATAATAAGGCTATCAAAAAGGAACCCGTTTTAGAGAACCCGTTAAGAATTTGTTTTTCTCTTGTTAAGTAATTTTTAAGTTTCATAATTAATTGTTTTTAGTTTAATTTTCTATTTTATTGTTTAAGGTTTCAACTTCTCAAATATTCTTAAACCATTCTTCATATTTTTCACCAAGCCATGGTACAGGTTTTTGTTTTTCGTTAATAGCATTGATTAAGCCCATAACCCATAAATAAAGCAGTCCTAATGATCCTAAAAAACTAACGATCCAACCCAAGATCGGGACCATACCAACTACAAACAAAGCTAATCCTGTTAAGGCTATCCCTAAAGATTGTTTAATGTGGTATGTTGGAAAGACTGCTTTTTTATCATTGTTCATAATAAAGGCTATAATCAAACCTATAAAGGTGATGTAAGCGATGATAGCTATATTTTTATCTTCTGTTACAAGTGCTGTAGATGCATTTGTTGTATGCTGTGTATTGGCTTCCTCTGAAGGCATACTTGATGTATTTGTTTTTGGGTCCATAATATTTTTATTTATACAAATGTTTATTTAAATATCTGATATTCAATGAGCAAATGTGTGAATGGGGCTAAACACTTTATAATAGGTAAGATTTTGGAGGTAACTGGTAATTGCTGTTTTAGCTGTAAATGTGGGCTTACCAATAATCAAAGAATTTAAACCAAATACAAGCTTATTCCTACCAGCTATACATTTTTGTCTTAGTTAATCTATATTTTTAGTATTTTTAGAAAACTCCCAAGTTTAAAAACCTGAATTTATGATTAAGATAGTGCTTATAGATGATGAACCCAAAGCCATAAAAAGTTTAGAATGGGAGATTACTAACTTTTGTAAAGATGTTGAGGTCATGGCTACGTTTACCAAGCCAAAAGAAGCGATTTCTTACTTACAGCATCACGATCCAGATTGTGTATTTTTGGATGTAGAGATGCCTGAAATGGATGGTTTTCAGCTTCTAAATCATTTTAAAAAAAGAAATTTCTGTGTGGTTTTTGTAACAGCATATAACCAATATGCTATCAAAGCTATCAAAGAAAATGCCATGGATTACTTACTAAAACCTATCGATTCTGATGATTTAGTATTTACTATGGAAAAGCTTAAAGCCGATAAAAAAAATGGAAGAACTTATGATGCTCTAGAAGAACGCTTACGTTCGCATACTACTAAACGCATCGCTATTCCTGTTGAAGGCAAGTTAATTTTCTTAAATACAGAAGATATTGTCTATTGTGAGAGTGATGGGAATTACTGTAAAATCCACTTGGCAAATAAAAAGCCTTTATTTATTTCAAAAAAATTAAAAGAAGTCAAATCCCTCTTGCCCGAGGATGACTTTTTTAGAGTGCATAATAGCTATGTTATTAACTTGAAGAGAGTGAGTGAGTATCTAAAAAAGGATGGTTACGTCGTCTTAGATAATCAAAAAGAAATCCCCGTTTCGCGAAATAAGAAGTCTGCTTTTTTAGATAAAATCTAAGCGCAATGGAATTTTTTTCTACCTTTTTCTTTTGGCAATTAATGGTGACTGCATTGTTTATACTCAGTATGATAAGCCTTGTTATTGGGTTTAATTCTAGTGAGAAAAGCTTCTTGTTCTATGCGACCTACACGTTTTTCTTGCTGTTTTATTTTATTCTTGTCTCTCCTTATGATTTCGAGTGGCTCAATCAGCTTTATGCCACACCCTTTAAAGCGCTACGTTGGTATACACAGGTAGTTTACAACTGCTCCTATTTTCTTTTCTTCCTCTATTTTTTAGACATCAAAACCCATATTTACAAGCTTTATAGGTTCTTGATAAAAGTTGTAGGTATAGCTTTTACCGTAGGGACACTGGTTTTTGCATATGCGATGCTTACAAAAGATGCTCCTCTTTTCTCCAATTTTTATATTTATGTCTTTGTGCCTATCGTCTTTTGCTTTGCGGTATATACGCTAATCAGGTCTATGTCACTTCCCGGAAGATTAAAGTATTTCTTTATTATAGGAGGAGGGGTTTTTATCATCTTAGCGATGATGGCACTTTTCTTTCCAATTATGGAATGGCAATTTTTTAATATGAAACCTTTTGCGCTTTTTCATATAGGAATCTACTTTGAGCAGTTCGTATTTGCTGTGGGTTTAGCGTATAAAGTGAAGCAAATGAATACTGCTTTGCTGGAAAAGTCCTTAGAAAATCAACAAATTAAAGAGAAGCAAAATCGAATCTTAGAAGAAAAGCTAAAAGAGAAAGAAAGTGAAATACTCGCCATAACCGCTAAGACGGAAGAAGAACGAGTTTCCCAACTTAAATCTAAATTTGAAGATGAGATACATCACCTACATTTAGCTTCCTTACAAAGTCAGATGAACCCGCACTTTATTTTTAATGCGCTTAATTCGATTAAGGTTTTTTTGATTGAAAATGACAAACAACAGGCGATTTACTACTTAAATAAGTTTTCAAAACTCATCAGGATTATTCTAGAAAGTACCCAAGTAGAAAGCATTACCTTACATGAAGAGTTATCTGTTTTAGAACTCTATGTTAATATAGAAAACATCCGTTTTGAAGATAAAATTAACTTACAGATTAAGAATTCCGAAAAGCTCAACCTTAAGAATATAATGGTTCCGCCCATGATTCTACAGCCTTTTATAGAGAACTCTATCTGGCATGGACTTATGTTGAGAGAAGGAGAGAAAAAGATAAATCTAAGCTTTTATGAAACCCAAGACGGAGTAATGCTTAAAATTTTCGATAATGGAATAGGGCGTCAAAAATCTAGACAAAATGTAGGAAGAAAATTGTTTAAAAAACAATCGGTAGGACTAAAGATTAATCAGGAGAGACTCGATCATTTCAATCAAAAAAGAAACCTCAACTATTCTTTCAAAATAAATGATTTGAAGAAAGAAGATGGGCAAGCTATGGGT
The DNA here is from genome assembly GCF_031085155.1 of Mesonia profundi. Classification (GTDB taxonomy): domain Bacteria; phylum Bacteroidota; class Bacteroidia; order Flavobacteriales; family Flavobacteriaceae; genus Mesonia; species Mesonia profundi. Next base: position 15,559 of record NZ_JAVHUL010000027.1, read on the forward strand.
ACTGAAATAGTTTTTTATTTCAGTAAAAAAAATGAAGAACTCCGTAGTCTTTTAAAAAGTGGAACTTAGTGTCAATAGTTTAAAACTACTTTGAAATCAATAAATAACGAATATTTTTTAATGAGACAATGATCTTAATAAGAACTTAATTTGGATTCTACACATCACTTTTATTTCTCAAAAGTACATCTTCGTAACTTCCTTCGAGGCTCGCTATTTATTGTCATTTTATTACATTCTGGTTTGGCTTTGGCTCAGAAAACATCAAAAATTGATAGTTTAAGTACACTGTTGGAACAAGAAACTAATGACTCGTTAAAAATAATCCACGAGATTGAGCTCTCAAGAGAGATTCATAGAAAGCAACATAGTGAAAAAGAAGAATATAACCACGCTCAAAATGCTATTGAACTAGCCCTTCAATTAAAAGACACGCTTTTATATGCCAGAACGCTAGATAATTTTGGTTTGCTTCATAGGTTTCATCAGCAGTATGATGAGGCTTTAAATTTGCACACTAAAGCTTTTGCCCTTGTGGAAAATAAAAATGTAAAGCCATATTATAAAATGCGGTTTGCTAATAATGCTGGGGTAGCCAGTCGAAATCATCAAAAATACGCCACCGCCGTTTCCTATTATATGAAGGCTTTGAAGGTTGCAGAAGAAGAGAAAAATCTTAAAGATATTTCAATTTCAAGCAATGGAATAGGGAATGCTCTTTCTTATATACCCGGTCGAGAAGAAGAAGCCTTGAGTTATTTTTTACGTGCCCTAGAGGCTGAAAAAGAACGTAAAAATAGTTTGGGATTGGCTATGAATTATCTTTCTATAAGTGACTACTACATTAACAAAAATAATTATAAAATTTCACGCAAATACTTAGATACACTACTCCAACTCAATCAAAAAAGAAAGGATGAATTTGGACTGGCTATTACCTATGAATTTATGGGAATTTCTTACTTGAAAGAAGGTGAAAATTTAGAAAAAGCGGTGGTTTATTTTCAAAATGCATTAACTCGCTTTAAGGTCTTAAACAACAATCATAAACAAGCAGAGATACTCAGGAACTTAGGAAGTCTTCAGTTCAAACGGGGTAATACAGCCCTTGCTGAAGATTATTTTCAAGAGTCGCTCTCATTAGCAAAAGAGATTCAGCAAAATGAATTGGTTCGAGAAAACTCCATGAAATTATCCCAAATTTTAGAAGATGAAGGTAATTATGAGCATGCTTTATATTATTACAAGCAGGCTAATGCCTATGAGGATAGTATACAGCTTACCAATCAAAATGTGAGAATTGAGATGCTCACAAGAAAGTATAATTTAGAGAAGAAGGAAAATCAGATTAAATTACTTCAAAAAGATAAAGTGCTGCAGCAAAATGTGGTAGAAAGTCAACATCAACAATTAGAACGGCGTAGGTTAACAATGGTTCTTTTGGGAGTAGGCTTTTTATTATTATTGGTTATTTTTTTAATGCAATACCGAAATTATCGTACAAAGAAAGAGACCAACGCACGTATTCAACAAGAAGAAAAAGAAAAAATGAATGCGATTTATGAGCGCAACTTGGCACAGTCAGAAATATTAGTGACACGCTTACGGGTTAATCCTCATTTTTTATTTAATAGCCTCAACGCTATCACTTACCTTATACAAAGCGAACAGAATCTTAAAGCCATAAAATATCTTAAAATTTTTAGTCGTTATACGAGAATGGTATTAGAAACCTCTAAGAAACATGTCATTTCTCTACAAGAAGAACTTAAACTTACTGACTATTACTTGATGTTAGAAAAAAACAGGTTTGAGGATGGGTTTGAATTTCGTGTGAGCGGAGATGATTTTCCAGAAATTGATGGAATAGAGATTCCGCCATTATTGCTCCAACCTTTTATGGAAAATGCCATTTGGCACGGATTATTGTCTAGCAAAAAAGATGATAAAGTACTTCATGTAAGTATTGATTCAAAAGAAAATAGTACTCTTATTATTATTGATGACAATGGTATTGGAAGAGAAGAATCTACTAAAAGAGGACATAGAAAAAAGCACAATAGTATGGGAATACAGATCATTGATGAGCGAATAGAATTATATAATAAAAGCTACCCAGGAAAAATAAGCTATGAAATTATCGATAAAAAAGATGAAAATGGTGAAGCCACAGGAACTCAAGTGGTTTTTACGCTATTAAAAGAAAAGGAATAATTTTCACTGAATTTTGAGCGCTATCTTTTCTATTTCTGCATACCAGTCTTCGCCAAACTTTTTGATAAGCGCTTCCTTTACAAATTTATAAATGGGAGTTTGTAATTCTTTTCCCAAAGTACAGGCATCATCACAAATAGGCCAGCGGTGATAATTTACCGCAGAAAACTCTGAGTACTGCTGAACTCTTACTGGGTAAAGTTCGCAAGAAATAGGTTTCTTCCAAGAGGTTTCACCTGCTCGGTAGGCAGCTTCAATTCCGCAAAGCGCAGTTCCGTGATCATCAAAAGTAACATACGCGCATTCTGCTCCATTTACTAAGGGAGTTTCTAATTCGCCAAAATCATTTTCAATGTGCGTACCTTGTTGTTCTATAGCAGCAATGCCCTCTTCCCTAAGGTAAGGTTTTACTTTGGAGTAAACGTCTTTTAAAAGCGCTACTTCTTCGGGTTCTACAGGGGCTCCCGCTTCTCCTTCTACACAGCAAGCTCCTTTGCAAGCACTTAGATTACACACAAAATCCTTGGTAAGGATATCTTCTGAAACGATGGTCTTTCCTATTTGAAACATAGTGCAAATTTAAATTTATTTTCATAGGAATTCCCCCGAATGACAAGATTTAACTTTTAAGAAAAAATTCACGTTTAAAAGCTTGTAGACTAAGCTTTTTGAAATAATTTTGCGCACTTTTAAAATATTGAAAATTTTTACTATGAATTTTGATTTTAAACAAATAATTACGGCAAGTTTAATTTTATTTGCGGTGATCGATATTATTGGGAGTATTCCCATTATAGTTGACTTGCGAAAAAAAGTAGGTCATATTCAAAGTGAAAAAGCATCGATTGTAGCTGCTATTTTAATGATCTTATTTCTTTTTGTAGGAGAAGAAATTTTAGGATTAATTGGGATAGATGTCAACTCTTTTGCTGTAGCAGGTGCTTTTATTCTTTTCTTTTTAGCACTCGAAATGATTTTGGGAATTCAATTGTATAAAGATGATGCGCCAGAGACAGCTTCTATTGTACCTTTGGCCTTTCCTCTCATTGCAGGAGCGGGAACTATGACGACTTTACTTTCTTTACGATCCGAATATGAGACCATCAATATTATTTGCGCAATTGGAATCAATATGATTTTTGTGTATTTGGTATTAAAATCTTCCGCAAAAATTGAAAAGGTACTAGGTTCACAAGGAATTAACGTTGTACGTAAAATTTTTGGTGTAATTTTGTTAGCAATCGCAGTGAAACTATTTGCGACCAATATTCAAAATTTATTTTCTTAGAGATGAAATATTTTATTTACTTTTTGATGATATCAGCATTCGTTTTATTAGGCTATAACGCCACTTTACTAAATCTAGACGATTTATTTGCCAAAGACAGCAGTATAGCTTTAGCCGGAATATTAGCCTGTTTATGTGTGATCGTCTTAATGCTTATTTTGTTGATGTCTAGAGCGATCAAAGAAAAATACGAAAGCGAATAATTAGTTTGGGTTAATTTGTTCAAGTACCTTTTTAACCATAAGATCTTCTTGATTTATAATTCTTTCCATCGCATTAGAGCCAAACAGTTGCTGGGCAATCGTTGCTTTAAGATAGCGTTTAAGCAAGGGTTTATATTTGTTGGTTTTGTAATCAAAATTAAAGCTTCTTAGATATTCAATATAATCTTCAAGCATTACGTCGGTTATTTCAAAATTTTCTGAAAACTCTTTCAAACTCAAAGATTTGTAATAAAGTCGGTCTTTTTCTAATTCCGAAAAGATAAAACGATCCATTACCCCGCTTCTTAGCATATACTTGAGACTTTCAAAATTGAAATCGGTGTCTTTAGGCACAAAGATATCGGGAATAATTCCGCCGCCGCCATAAACAATTTTCCCTTTAGGCGTTTTAAATTTCAGGGAATCGTTGACGTGAATGCTGTCCCTGCTTTCCAATTCTCCATTTCTATAGCGCTTTTCGTAATCTTTAAAGTAATCCTGATTTCCGTTGGTGTAAGGACGTTGTATAGATCTTCCGGTAGGCGTATAATACCTAGCCACGGTTAATCGCACGGCGCTACCATCGCCAAGATCCATCTCGCGTTGCACCAAGCCTTTTCCAAATGAGCGTCTTCCTATAATGGTTCCCACATCATTGTCTTGCAAGGCGCCGGCGATTACTTCACTCGCCGAAGCGGTATTTTCATTAATCAACACATATACTTTGCTGTTTTCAAATTTTCCTCCCTTGGTAGAAAAGGTTTCTTTAACCGAGTTATTTTTGTTTTTTGTGAATAATATGAGTTGGTCTTTCTTTAAAAATTCATCGGCAATTTGGGTGGCTTGCTCAATGTAACCTCCGCCGTTGTCTCTTAGGTCTAACACCAAATTTTTTGCGCCTTCTTTTAGTAAAGCTTCCGCGGAAGCGTTAAATTCATCATAGGTAGTTTCGGCAAAACGATTTACTTTAATGTAGCCTAAGTTTGTGCTTAACATATAAGCAGCATCCACACTTTTAATGGGGATATGGTCTCTTTTTACCTGAAACTCTAGCAAGTCTTTTTCTCCTTTACGGAAGACTTTTAAGGTCACCTCGCTGTTCACTTTTCCTTTAAGAAAATGGGTAAGCGAATCATTATCTAATTCTTGATTGAATAAAGGGATATTGTTTGCGTATAAAATTCGGTCTCCTGCTTCAATGCCCGCTTTTTCACTCGGACTTCCACTCAACGGCCTAATTACGGCAATGGTGTCATTAATTTTATAAAAATTAATCCCGATTCCTACAAAGTCGCCTTTCATATTCTGCGCCACATCTTCGTAATTTCTTTTGGGAATGTAGGTTGAATGTGGATCTAAATTGGTTAAAATGGAATTCACGGTAACGTCTACAATACTGTCTGTATTTACGCTATCTACATACTCATAGTCTATATAATCTATAAGCCGGTTAAGTTTTTCTTTTTTAGCGTTAGACGAAAGAGGATTTTTAGTGCCTCCTCCAAAGTTGAGCATACCTCCCAGTATGACGCCAATAGCGAGAGCAGATCCAATGATAAGAGGTAAATATTTTTGTGCGTATGTTTTCAATAATTATTCATTTAATTGAGTAATGTGATCAATAATAACGCCTGCTTTTTCTAAAAATAGCAGACCTGCATTGTCTTTGTAATCTTGCTGATATACCACGCGTTTAATACCAGATTGATGTATAAGTTTGCTGCATTCCTTACAAGGACTCATAGTAATATATAAAGTAGCATCTTTACAAGATTGTGTAGAGCCAGCAACTTTTAAAATCGCATTGGCTTCTGCGTGGAGCACATACCATTTGGTATATCCTTCTTCGTCTTCACAAGGATTTTCAAAACCGGTTGGCGTACCATTGTAACCATCAGAAATTATCATACGGTCTTTAACAATTACCGCGCCTACTTGACGGCGATTGCAATGCGATAGTTTACCCCATTCTTTAGCAATGCGAAGATATGCTTTATCAAATTTAAGTTGTTTTTTGTCTATCATAATTAAAACTTACAAAGTGAGAGGATATTGTTGCTGAAATGAAGATTTATAGAATCCAATTGGCCATAAGCATAGGAATAACCAAACCTACGACGATGGATGAAACCACCAAAATCCAATCTCTTTTAGAGAATTTAAAAATGGTTTGTACGATAAAGGCTAAAATGAGAACCACTAAAACAACGATAAGCTGCGCAGCTTCAATTCCTAGTGCAAACTCTAAAAGTCTCAGTATTTCTACGCCTTTACTGCCCGTTGTACTTAAGAAAAAGGAAGAAAAACCTAGGCCGTGAATCACTCCAAAAAATAAAGTGGTGATGTACAATATAGTTAATCGGCTTGTATTCTTTTTACCTGCAGTAAAAAGGTTGTAAAGTGCGGTAATTAAGATGGTAATGGGGATAAAAAACTCTACCATCTCACTGTTGGCATGAACCACATCGTAAGCTGCCAATACTAAGGAAACGGTATGTCCAAGAGTAAATATGGTGACTAGCCCCACTACATTCTTCCATTGCTGAAATGTATAGGCTGCCACCAAAACAGTTAAGAACAATACGTGATCGTAAGCATTATAGTCTAACACATGGGTAAGTCCCAATTTAAAGTAAATCCAAAATTCATTCATAAGTGAAATATTATGCTATTTCAAACATACAGTTGAAAAAAGAAACTACCTAAAAATTTGATAAAAAAAAGTGGACTGATTGCAAAAGGGTTAAACTTTAGACAGTGCTGAACCTTTATGGGCTGCAATATGATCTGATTTGTCGCTTTTTATTTCATATTGAGGATCGTTCTCACTCGCGTGGTGTGTATAACCTTTGTATTGAAAATCTGATTTATGTACTTTAGTGATTTTACCCGAAACATGACCCGCTTCTGAATTCCACTTTACGTGATCACCTACTTTATAATTTTTCATAATTTATTGATTTTTAATGAGACATCTATTTTTAGATCCATTAAAGATAAAAAGAATTGCTGAGGTGGGTTTTTAATTTAGTTTCAATTTAACTCTTTTGAAATACATTAAATCGATATTAAAAGTATTTTAAAGCCGATTAGTTTTATTACTTTGATCAATAGATCTAGATTGGAAATTTTGAATAAAACAATGCTAGTACGCGATTTCATCACGTTCCACTAATGTGATAATGAAGTTTAAAGAAATAATAAACAACCGTTTAGAAAAATAAAGAAATCAAATTCAGAAATAGAAAATATGGAAGTTATTTTTGAAACATTATTTATAATAATTTTTAGATATCCAGGGGCGTTTATACGTTGGATTTTTTTGTTTAAAAATAGAAGTTATAAATCAATACTTTAAGACGATTCATCTCTTAACGCTGCAGTTTCATTTATTTTTATAGGCTTAGTAATTGCTGTTTGGCAATTTATTTTATAGTTAGATTCCATTATATGATTGAAACTATAGTAATAGGAGTTATTTTAGCAACTGGAGTTTTTTTAGTTGGAGGAATTGTTAGGTTTTTTCTTTTTAACAAGAATAAAAAATCTTTAAAACTTATTTTTTCAGATTTTTATTACTTGAACCATATAGGAGGTTTAGTGACTATATCTATAATCGTATTGTTATGGAAAGTCTTGAAGTTTTTTCTAAAAAATTAAAACACCGCTGGTGGGCTTCTGAAAGCTCAGAAGTATAGCGCTCTGCTAACAGAAATTTTTGATCCTATGAAGAAAAACTCCTTTCAACTTATTTCTGATAAAAGCATTTGAAAACACCTTGAGTAAAAGCTTTTTTTATATTCTGAAAAGCGATGATGAGATTCTTCCCTGCCCGCTCTTCATTATTTAATAGGTGGCTGGCGGGACTTCTTTGCATTCGTCCAAACTGAAAATTCTGTTATTAATTGTCTTTCCGACAAAGCAGGAATTTTTTGGATTGCAGATTTTTGAATTTTAAATATCGAAAAACCATTACTGAAAACTCAACACTACATTTTTAGTTTTCAGCTTCAGCTTCGAGTTTATTTTTTTTCTCGCTGTCACTACTAACTACTCATTACTGAATGAACATTGAATCTTCAACTCTTTACTTCTTCTTTGTTTTTAAAAATTAGCGTGCGATGAGGGTAAGCTAATTCTACTCCTTCCTTATCAAAGTGTTTCTTTACAGATTCTAACAAATCACAGCGCATATTAAAGGCATCATCAAAATTCTTTGCCCAAGTCCAAGCCCTAACCGTTAAGCTAGATTCATTAATAGAAATAAGTCCTGTGCGAACCATAGGTTTTCCATTAGATTTGTCTACACTAGAGCGATTATCCAAAATCAAGGGATGCTTTTCACATTCCTCTTGCATAATTTGTTTAGCCAAATCTAAATTGCTCTCGTAGGTAATGTGAAACTCAATACGTTCACAAATTTTTAGTTCTCCCAAATCATAATTCACCAGCTTCTCTTTATTGATAATAGAATTAGGAATCACAATCATTTTATTCTCAAAACTACGTATAATGGTATGCCTTAAGGTAATATCGGTCACGGTACCAACCATAGTATCGGTTACTTTAATAATATCACCAACTCGAAAAGGTTTAAAAGAAATAATAAATATTCCGCCCACCAAGTTCGCGAGCGCCTCTTGTGAAGCAACCCCTGCAATAAGCGCAATAACTCCGGCGCCACCAAGAGCAGTTTGCGCTACGCCTTTTAAGGAAGGAAAAGCGAGCAGACCAAAAAGAATTCCAGTAAAATAGATTCCTATCACCGCGACATAGCTCAAAAACTTATAACTTGTAGGGTCTTCTGCATGAGCTACTTTCCTCTTTATACTCGATTTAAACCACATATTTGTTGATGCGGCTCCAACGATGGTGATGACGGCAACGACACCCAAATAAAGAATAAGTTTAAAATCTTCTCTAAGATTCCCGTACTTTTCTTCGTCTACAAAAAGAGAGCACAATGCCATAAAGCCTAGAACTAACCAAAGTGCATTTAAGATTCGTTTCACCCAATTGACCGCTTTGGGGGTTTCATCTGGATATTTTTTTAGTTTCTTGTTTAGCATCCATTGATGCAAGATATTGGTAAGAAAACGCAATAAAATGACACCACCAATGATACTTAAGGCATAAAATAGTTCTAATTTATAGGTTTGAAAAAATTCTATCATAAATTAATAAGCTTTACTTTTTTGTTTCAAAGTACACTAAAATTAACGTGTAGCGATTCTATTTTATCCTTGTTCTTGTGAAGAACAAGAAAAATGCAAGATAAGGAATCCTTCAATCACATCCGCCGCATTTCTTTAATCATCAATTTTACTTTAAATCATACCAAAAAAATAAACAATAATAGAAATATCTCCGAAATACCAAGAGATAAGCTACGTTTAGTAAATCGAATAAAGATACTCTGTAATCAGGATAGTTCTAAAATTGTCACTCATGATATTTGTAGCATTGGTTAAAAAAAGTAATTAAGAAATAAAAACACTCTAATAACTAGAAAAGCCATCAGGTTTAATAATCTGACGACTTTCTTGTTTCTAGCAAGTATGCATTTAATCTCTCATTGAGAGTTTAACCTGCCTATAACATTCGTATAGGTTCCCTAAAACCTGCCTCGAATCTTTAAGGATTTTTTCCGATTCATACCTCGCGTATTTGTTCTTCGGATATTGATTCGGCGTCAGTTATTTTCATCATTTGCTTACCAATATTTTCTCCTTCAAACAAGCCGATAAAAGCGGAAGAAATATTTTCAAAGCCTTCCACTAAATTCTCTTTGTATTTTAGTTGTCCGTTATTTAATCATTCTCCTAGTTGCTTTTTGGCAGCTTCAAATTCTTCTTGATAATCAAAGACCACAAAGCCTTCAACCTTAGCGCTTTTTTTAATCAAATCGTGTTGAGGTCTTGTTCCTTATGGCGGATTTGATTGGTTATATTCGACGATTTGGCCAAAAATCACCATGCGAGAATGTCTATTGACATGTGCAAGAACGGCATCGGAGAGTTTTCTGCCTACATTATCAAAAAATACATCCACACGATTGGGAGAAGCTTTCTGAATGGCTTTTTGCATGTCTATGGTCTTCTTATAATTGATGTCTACATCCAAACCCAAATCGTTTTTGAGGTAGTCAATTTTCTTGTCGGATCCGGAATTCCTATTACGTTGCATCCTTGTCCCGCGATACTTCCTACAGCACCAGTCGCTCCAGAAATCACTATGGTTTCTTCTTTTTGTGGTTTTCCAATTCTTAGCATTCCAAAATACGCAGCCAAACCGGGTATGCCTAAAATACTTACTGCGCTAGAAATAGGTGCCAAATCCGGATTTACTTTCTCCAAAGCATGAGGTTTCTGACAAAAATATTTTTGTCAAGGAAAATCGTTCTTTTAAGGAAGTCATCATCTCCTTTATCCATAAACCCACGCATGCCAGGATCTACCGAGACATATAAACTTTTAGCAACACTTCTTCATCTTTAGTTTTTGGCATGTCTATGTCGTTTAAACCAAAGGTACTTTTGGTAGGTCTGCCCGAGGGATGCTCTGCTAATACAATTTCTTTTTTCATTTTCTTTATTATTATGCGGTAACAATTTTGAAATTCCCACAAGTTCTGCAAGAATCCCTTTCATTAGTTTAAAACCTTTTTTACTTGCTAATGTAGCATAGGTCATATTTATTTTCCTTTCAACATTCAAATACTCAAACACGTTTTGTGCTGCTTGTTTCATAGTTGGCATTTTCCAAAGACCAGAGGCCCTTACCACTTCCCCAGCCAGATATACGTCTTTCATTTTAATTGGTGAATGTATTTCTTCATCTTCAGCAGAGCGTACATATATTTGTGCTAATGCTTCGCCTGAAGTTTCCAGAATTGTTTTTGCTGAATTTGTCTTCTGATGAAGATTTTCTAATTGGGTGTTATACTGAAATTTTACACCTCGAGATTCTAGTTTTTCAACTAACATGATAACCATTTCAGACGTAGGACGGTTGAAGCAATAAGATTTAGAATATTTTCCCGGTGGTAAATGTGGACTCTCTTTCATAGGCAGAAACATCAATACAAAACTATCCATAATATTTACCACTTTGCTTTCTATACGTGTACCTGTTAAAATGCCGAACCAATTTAATAAACTGTTGGGTATGCTCTTTAAAATCATCGATTCCTATTGCATCTCCAGCTTTTTGATGAGCTTGCTGTGCTCGTTCTTCATCTGAAGAATTAGTATGATGAATTATTTTTTTGCCAAGCTTAGCATATCTTTCATCGAAAGATTAAAGATATCAACCAAATCTTTAAAAGTTTCTAATTTTAAAGATCCCGTACGATTAACTGCTACTTTACTTTCAGATTTACTTCCATAAAAAATATAATCACCCACAGCAGATAAGGTGTACAAAAGCCCTGCTCGATATAAAACATCAAAATAAGTTGAACCCAATGCTCTTATAGAATGTTCTTCAAAACGTTTGATTTTTTTGTTGAAATATCCTTTCATCTTCCCTCCACAATGATTACTACTTTCAATCACGATAATGTCTATATTTTGCTCTTCACTCAATTCAAAAGCAATAACGAGACCAGAGATACCCCCGCCTACAACGGCTATTTTTTGATTGCACCAACTTGGCTATTGTGTCGAATCTTATTTTAAAATTAACCATGAATGTATAATTTTAATAGATTTAACAATCTATGTTTTAAAGATTAAAAATTATGTCTTATAGCGAAGCGGTTTAAAAGCATAGTCGGACACGACTCACTTCAAATATAAAAAATAAGAAATAGGACTACGCTAAAGAAAATGTAAAATTAAGCTGAATATTAAATCATGCCCTAAAAATGAAAAGCTAGTATAATCAAATCCGTAAAGAGAATAAACCTCTTAATATTCAGCGGAAATACCCTGTAAATAAGGGTTTTTCACAAGTGGTGAAATCTGCTTTTTGGACAAAAAAATCTTTAGATGAGAGATTTTATTTCTTCTGGTATCTACAGGAAGCTAAAAACCTTACTTTAACATGAAACGCGGAAAAGTTGATTTTTAGACTTATTGTGGCATAAAAAAAATTAAAACTCTTATTTATAAGGGAATAAGTTGATGATTAGTATTATTTGATACTCATTTACTAAAATCATTTCCGAAGAGAGGATCAATTTTTTAAAGCCAAGAACTGAAAGTATAGATAAGTTCAATATCTTTAAACTTATATTTTCAACATTAAAAAAGTTTTATGAAGAAGAATTTAAGAACATTGTTTAGTTTGTTTCTTGTCGTTGGAGGTTTGCAGCTACAAGCACAAGAGCAAATGGTTGATAACATCGTAGAGGAGGCCAATGACAACTCTAAACTAGAAGAAATTGCTCACGAATTAATGGATGTAGTAGGTCCTAGATTGGTGGGAACTCCGCAAATGAAACAAGCCCACGATTGGGCGGTAAAAAAATACGCTGGCTGGGGAATCTCTGCCGAAAATCAGGAATATGGAACTTGGCGTGCTTGGGAACGCGGGATCACTCATATTGATATGATTGAACCTAGAGTAAGCTCTTTGCAAGGTCAACAATTAGCTTGGAGTCCTTCCACAAAGAAAAAAGGAGTGACGGCAGAAGTTGTGATTTTACCGGAAGCTTCAAGTGCTGGGGAGTTTAAGAAAATGCTTTCTGGCGTGAAAGGAAAATTTGTATTGATGTCTGCGCTTCAGCCAACGGGACGACCTGCCCATAATTGGGAAAAATGGGCAACCGATAAGTCTTGGGATAAGATGAAGGGAGCTATGAAAGAAACGGATTCTCTTTGGAGAAACCGCGTTAAAAATACAGGTTATACTTCTAAAGAACTCTCTAAAGTATTGGAAGAAGCGGGAGCTGAAGGAATTATTACTTCGTATTGGTCTAAAGGATTTGGTGCTAATAAAATATTTGGCGCTTACACGAAAGACGTTCCTAGTATTGATGTTTCTTTAGAAGATTATGGATTGCTTTACCGTCTAGCGGAAAGTGGAAATACACCAAAACTTAAAGTGGTAGCTCAATCTAAAGATTTGGGAGAAACACCAACCTTTAATACGATTGCTAGAATTGAAGGAAGCGAAAAGCCCGAAGAGTATGTAATTCTTTCTGCACATTTTGATTCTTGGGATGGTGGTACAGGTGCTACCGATAACGGAACAGGAACTATGGTAATGATGGAAGCGATGCGAATCCTTAAAAAATTATATCCAAACCCGAAGCGTACGATTATTGCGGGACATTGGGGAAGTGAGGAGCAAGGTCTTAACGGGTCAAGAGCTTTTGTAAAAGATCATCCAGAAATTGTGGCCAATGTGCAAGCGTCTTTTAACCAAGATAATGGTACCGGTCGTGTAAAGAGTATTAACGGACAAGGTTTTTTACACGCTTATGATTACATTAATAGATGGTTAGCGCCAGTTCCGCAGGAGATTAAAGGAGAAATAGAGACTTCTTTCCCAGGTCTGCCATCAGGAGGAGGATCAGATTATGCTTCTTTTGTTGCAGCAGGAGCACCGGCCTTTAGCTTAAGCTCTTTAAGTTGGTCGTACGGGAATTATACGTGGCATACCAATTTAGATACCTACGATAAAATTGTATTTGATGATGTGCGTAATAATGTGATTTTAACAGCGATTATGACCTATATGGCTAGTGAAGATCCTGAAAAAACATCTAACGAAAAATCGGTTCTTCCTATGAACTCTAGAGCTGGTAAGCAAATGGAATGGCCAGAAGCAAGAGATGCTACAAGAAAAGGAGGATTGGATTAAGCTTATCTTTATGAAGTAATAAAAGCCGTCTTAAAATTTACTTTTTAAGACGGCTTCTTTTTAAGCAGTTTTGAGTGAAGATATTAGTCCAAGGTTTGAACTCCACCACCGTTTACGAAGATCACTTGTCCGCTCGTCCATTTTGAAATGGGAGCAGCAAAGTACAATACAGCACCGGCAATATCTTCTGGTTCTCCTAAACGTTTGATTGGTGTATGTGCCAACATTTTCTTTTCTATTTCTGGAGTCAATACCGTACTCAAAGCGTGAGTTTTTACAGCTCCAGGTCCAATAGCGTTGATACGAATTTCATCTGGGCCATAATCAAAAGCTAGATTACGTGTCATATGGTTTATTGCTGCTTTTGAAGAAGCATACGCACTAATCGCCGGACTCTTATTTACGGAAGCCATAGAAGACATATTGATAATGCTCCCATAACCGGCTTTTTTCATATGTGGTGCTACCAATTGGCAAAGACGCCACATACTAAACACGTTCATTTCGAACACTTTTTTAAACTGCTCTACTTCGATGTCATACGGACTTTCTTTTCCGGCGCCACCGCCACCAACGTTATTTACTAAAATGTGGATTCCTCCATATTCTTTCATGGTTTTATTGACCAAATTCACCAAAGCTTTGTCTTTGGTCACATCACAGTCTATGGCAATGGCTTTTCCGCCCTTGTCGATAATTTCCTTGGCTGTCTTTTTAGCATCATCCAAATTATAGTCAGATACGACCACATTGGCACCAAAAGCGGCCAGCATTTCACAGCTCGCTTTTCCTATTCCGTTTGCACCACCGGTAATGATGGCGGTTTTTCCTTTTAAATCAAATAATTTTGAGGTATCCATAGTTTTCTTTTTTAAAAATTAATTTTGAATATTGTTTGTCCGTTGTTTAAGATTTATTCTTAGCTCTTTAACCGGACACTACTGTTATTTTTTATAAATTTTCTTGTTTCTTAATGCTTATTGCTTCATCCTTATTTTTTTGAATGAGGAATCAGTTTTAAAAGGCTTGTAAGTCCCGCAAGAATACCTTCCATTAGTTTAAACCCTTTTGTGCTTAACAAGGTCGCAAACTCCATATTTACTTTTATGTCAGTTTCTAAAAACGTGAAAATTTCTTGCGCAGCTTGTTTACCAGACATTGAAGCCTGCTCCATCGTAGGGATTTTCCATCGTCCTGGCACGCTTACCACTTCGCCAGCAAGGAAAATACCTTTTCTTTGGGTTGCCGAGTGGATTTCCAGATCTTCTGCAGATCGCACATATATTTGTGAAAGATTGACCCAGCGATACCCATCGTCTTGAATAATACCAAACTCTGCCGTCTCGAGTGTTGAGTATTTCTCCCAATCTTTTGTGTATTTTAAATAAACAGGGTCAATTACTGCGTGTTCCATTAATGCCACTCTTTCTTCTTCAGAAGTTATTCCTAATTGAAATAGAATCTCCTGTTTTACTTCCGCAGGTGTACACTCCATAAATCGCTTTCCGTAAAGTGCTCCTTCATTAAATGGGGAACTGCAGGTTGCAGATAAGTTATAAGGTTTTTCCTCTGGAAAATTGACATCTTTCCAAAATGCACCTTGATGTTGAATTTGAAATACAATATTCCATGGCGCATCAAAGCTTAGGTTGTACGATTTTCCAGCAAAGTCCTTAAAGGCTTTTGGGATTTGTTTCATAGCAAACTGCGTCCCAAACGACCACTCATCGTTAAACGGTTTTTTTACTCCTTGTAACACCCCTAATTTCCACATTACTTCGTGTGGCACGGCCATGATACAAGCATCAAAAGTATTGTTCGGTATTTTCTCACCTGAAGTTTCGAGCCTCGTTTTCCCTGAAATGGCATCGTGATGTATATTCTTTAAGCGTTTATTATACTGAAACTTTACACCTCGGGAAACCAGCTTTTCAACTAACATCGCCACGACTTCAGAAGTTGGACGATTAAAGCAATACGATTTAGAATGTTTGCCAGGCGGAAGGTGCGGGCTCTCTTTCATAGGTAAAAACATCAAGACAAAACTGTCCATAATGTCAACGGCCTTGCTCTCCATTCTGGCCCCAGTTAAAATCCCAAACCAGTTGATGATAAACTGTTTGGTATGTTCATTAAATTTATCGATTCCAATAACATTTCCAGCTTTTAAATGTGCTTGTTCCTCACGTTCTTTATATGAAGCATTTACGTGAGCTGCAATCTTTCTTGCCAAACTTAACATATCTGTTACCGAAAGGTCAAATGTGGAAACAAGCTCCTTAAAGGTTTCAAGTTTTAAGGAATCGGTTCGGTCAACGGCTACCTTTCTACCTGTTTTACTTTCATAAAATTTATAATCATCTACAGCGGTAAGAGTGTGTAATAAATCGGCACGGTTCAAAACATCAAAAAAAGCAAAATAAGTAGAACCTAAGGCTCTAATGGAGTGCTCCTCAAACCTATTTGTCTTTTCATTGTAATATCCTTTCATTTTACCGCCACAGGAATCACTTCCTTCAATAATGGTAATATCCAGACTAGGGTCTTCACTAAGTTCAAAAGCCGAAACAAGACCAGAGATTCCTCCTCCGACTATGGCTATTTCTTTTGTTGTTCTCATGGGGTTACTTTTTAAAAACGGTTATCCCTTCTTTAATGGTTTCCAATACGTGAATATCTCTTATCTCCATCGGTTCTACTTTAAGTGGATTTTTATCCAACACCACGAAATCGGCTAATTTCCCTTGGATTAAACTTCCTTTACGGTCTTCCTCAAAAAACTCATACGCTGCGTGGCTGGTAATGGCTTTTAAGGCTTGGTAAGGTGTTGCTTTTTCATCGGGGCCTATCACTTCTCCAGATCTTGAGACACGGCTTACTGCCGTCCAAATCGTAAAAATTGGATCTATGGGCGTTACGGTAGCATCAGAATGATTGGTGTATTTTAAACCTAATTTTTCCGCGGAAGCAATCGGACTTAAAAAGTAAGCTCTTTCTTTACCTAGGTTTTCTATGTGTACATCTCCCCAGAAATAGACGTGGTTGGTGAAGAATGAAGGCTCCAGCTTGTATTTTTTATAGGTTTCCAATTGTTCGGGGCGCACAAATTGCGAATGAATCACAATGGTCCTTCGATCTTTGTCCAAGGCTTGATCGAGTTTTTTACAGGCATTTTCGTGAGCGGCAATCACCATATCTATAGAAGCGTCGCCGTTACTGTGAATAAAAAGTTGATTCTCATTCTTATAAGCCAATATGAATAAATCATTCAGCGTTTCCTGAGATAAGCTAGGAAGTCCTTTACAATCACTTTCACACCCGTCAACCGGAGTTAAAAAAGGCTTGGTAAAAAAAGCGGTTTTCCCTTGTGGGGAGCCATCGGCAATAATTTTTGTGCCTTGAACTTTAAATCCATTTTTGTAGGTTTTCCAATGGAGAAGCGAATCCTCTAAATTGGTTTCTAGGTCGGTATATCCAGCTAAAGCCATCAGGTCTATTTTAAATTTTCCAGCATCGGCCTGTGACTGAAAAAATTGAATGGCATTGCGGTCGCTCATCCCATCTTGTGCGGTAGTGATTCCATTACTTGCATATTTATCTTGCGTGCTTTCAAAGAAATCGGCTTGTTTTTTTTGTAAAATTTGCATCATCGTTCCCATAAATGGATACATAGCTGTTTCTTGCACCAAACCGGCAGGTTCTTTAGAATTTGGAAGCCTCGCAATACTTCCGCCTTCAGGGTTTTTTGTTGCTGCGGAAATATTCATTTTTTCCAATGCCTTGGAATTGGCAACGCCCATATGGCCGCTGGTATGTACCAAATAAACCGGATTATTGGGCAAAACAGAATCGATTTCTTTTTTATGAAGGTGGCGTTTTTCTTTTAACTGACTCTCATCATAGCCCCAGCCAAAAATCCATTCCCCATCAGGGAGGTTATTATCGGTTTTATAGGCTTCCATTTTCTGCAACACATTTGCAATAGTTTTGACTTCCCCTACAGGCGGCGAATTCAAATCGACTTGCCCCATGGTGTTGCTTACCATCCCAAAATGGCTGTGTGGATCTATAAATCCGGGGAGCATAGTTTTCCCTTTTAAATCAATTTTCTTAGCGTTTGTATACTTTTCTTCGGCCTCTTTTTGACTTCCCACAAAGGCAATCTTTCCATCTTCTTCTACGATGGCTTCCGCATAAGTAGGCTTTTCTGCAGCCATCGTAAGGATATCCCCGTTGTGGTATAATTGAGCAGAAGATTCATCGGTTTCTGAAACTGGCTTTTTATCTTCTTTTTGTTTACAACTGATGCTGATCGCAAGCAGAAGGATAGCGATTAAAATCTTTTTCATAGTTTAATTTTTATGTTTTTCAATCCAAGTACATTCTTTTAAGGTAAGATAATTCACTATCCCAGAAACAATTCCTGCAATTACCCCAATAATAATTAATGCTGAAACCAAAGGAACCTCAACCGTTCCCATATATTTTTGCCATAAAACCGCTAAGGAAGTCAGTACCCCAAAGGTGAAAAAACCGTGCTTAATGGTAAGCCAAAAAGCAGTAGGATAAAACGGGGCTTTCTCTCCTTTTATGCCAAAATAAGCCACGAGCGTTAGAATCATAGCCAAGGTAATCGCGAGCACCACCGAAGTACCCAAAACGGTTTCGGTCGTATTTGTAATTGAATCTACTGAAATAGGAATAGAGTCGTGGCCTTTTAAGAAAAAATATTGAATTCCGCCATTAATCGCGGCATTAATAAACCCTGTGAGCACCGCTCCTTTAACTAATTTTGAATTTGTTGCTGCATCCATAATTTTTGGTTTAGTTGGTGTTGATTTTTATTCGCTTTTTAGCTTTGTGTTTAAATTCCTTAAAACCGAAATGGACGACGATTTACCTTTACAGGAATTAGAATTTTATTTCCCACGGACTCATTTCTTAGACCTTTAGGAGAAAAAAATTCAGTTATCCTATTCAAAAAATTTCTTGTTTTTAAAGTTTTCATATCTGTTTTATTTAGTTTCTATTTTTTTAAATGAAATCTTGATAGTTAAAGATTTTAAATTACAAACTTTTGAATAATTATGGACTCCAAAAATTACTTCTGAAATCCATAATCAACAATCTTAAATCGTTAATCTTTATGAAGTTGGCATTTTACTTTTATAAACACCACCGCCATTTACAGTAAGCTCCGTACCTGTAATCCAAGATGCGGCTTCACTTAGTAAGAAAGCCATTGCATTAGCAATATCTTGTGGCAGTCCACGTCTTTTTAATACAATTCCTTTTACTACATTATCAATCATCTCTTGGGTATAACCAGCTTCTTTAGAAGATGCGCCATTATCTATTGTACCAATGATTAAAGAATTAAAACGAACTTCTGGTCCTGAGGCAACCACCATACTTCGGGACATATTTAAAAGTCCAGCTTTTGCCGTACTGTATTCAATAAATTCTGGCGATGGCGTATTCCCAACGGCAGAACCAGAAAATACAACGGAAGCATTTTTTTCTTTCTTCAAATAAGGCATACAGAATTTCGTTAAGTTATAAGCACTTAAAGTATTCAGTTTATAGCCATTTACCATTTTTTCGGTATCTGATCCAAAAAGTGGCGTGTTCGCTCCCCAACCTACGTTGTTAATTACGGCAGAAATTTTCCCGAATTTATCTACGGTATTTTTTACTAAATTTTCAATTTCTTTTTCTTCCGTAAAGTCAACTTTCATCACTAAAGTTGCGTTGCCGGTTTCCTTTTCAATATCAGCAGCGATTTTTTTTACTTTTTCTTCGGCTAAATCGGCCATAACAATGTTAGCGCCTAACGAACTTAGGAAGCGAGAAGCTTCACTTCCAATGGCACCTGCGGCACCAGAGATGATGATTACTTTTCCTTTAAAATCGAATAATTCTTGAATGTTTTTTATGGTTTAAAGTTTAAATAGTTAAGCTGTAGTTTAATATAGCGTTGTTTTCAAGTCCTTCCGCCGCGGCGGAGAGGATTTAGGAGGGGGATGGGATTTAAGATTGAAAACTCATCCTATCCCCAGCCCTTTCCCGAGGAAAGAGAGCCAATATTTTTTAATCCCCATTGAGGGTTTAATTTCCCGAAGCCCATCTATGTCTGGCTTTTAATCGTCCCATTCATTTTTGATATCCTGTTCTAATTTTTGGTAGCGTTCACGTAATTCAGGACTTATTTTCTTACCTCGTTTGTGTAATTTCCGAAGCTGTAAAGCAAAGAAGATACTAAATAAACCGCCAAATAGAAAACTAAGGGCGACTAACCAAACAACGCTTAAACCTGCAAATGCCGGATTCCAAAGTAGAATAAAAGAAAAAATGGCGCCTAAGATTCCGAAAATTAATAATCCGCCCCAACTTTTACTTCCGTAGCGTTTTACATCTAAAGCAAAGCTAATGGAAGAAATAGATCGAAATAAGATGGTGAAGCCGATGTAAAAAGAGAGTGCAGTAAGGAATAATCCTGGATTGGAAAGAAGTGAAATTCCAATAAGGAAAGTGATGATTCCAAACGCTAAAGACCAACCCCAATTGACCATTCGGTGTCGGTTAGCCATGGAGAACACAATTTCTGAAGCTCCACCAATGAGAAAGGAAACGGCGAATAAAATTGCCAAAGTAATCAATGAACTTAAAGGCGAGGTAAACACCACTATACTGACGATGACAAAAAAGATTTCCACCAATAGCGGAATGTACCAATGCTTAATGGCGTCTTTAATTGATTTTAAAAATAAAGTTTGCATGATAAGATAGTTAGGTTGATTTTATATTAAACGCTTTAATAGCCTTCTTTATGACAGAATCATTTTACTTCGGAATAACCTATCTGAAAAGTATTTAAGCTTGCGCTAATACAAATATACGTTTAGTTCGTAACAGCACGAACCATATTTAACTAAATTATAAGGATTCATTTAAATAACAGCGTATTAGATACTAAAGATCGGGTTATTTTTCTGTATTGCGATGCTTTTTAAGGCTTTCCATAGTAGTTTTTACTAAATCTTGTGTCTTTTTCAAATAGATTTGAGCGATATTTCCTACAGACTTTTCTGGAGTGAATTTTATAGGGTGGTATTTTTTATTGTAAGCATTTATTTTATCGACCATCTCAATTTCTCTTTTTAAAGATTGGTGATATAGTTCTAAGGATTCCAATTGATAATACTTCGCAACTTTGAAATAACGTTTTCTGTCACCAGGCTTAGTATGATAAGAGATATATCCTAATTGGAGCAGTACATTAACGTTGACAGATGTGGAGCTCTTACTTGCTTTTATGATTTTTCGAATCTCTTCAAAAGACAGACCGTCGTAAGAGGATATAGTTAATAAAGAATAAATTCTTGCCGCCAAGGGAGATATGCCAAGACGCTCTTCTATTAAAAGGCCTATATCTTCTAAAAGTTGGTTTCTTTCTTTAGGATTTGGCATAAGACTTTAAAATAAATTTACTTTATAAGATTGAACCAAGGTAAGAAGAAATCAACGAATAATCGTATATCCTTGTATTTGATAGGTAGGGATATCTATCAATGCCGATAAAGTGAGTTTTACCTGCGGATTCAAATCTGTTTTTGGATTTATTTTCTTTTTTGCAGCTGCTTGTCCGCAAAGGTGGATAGTAACGCCATAATCTACGAGTTTATCAATCAAATCTATATTAGGATTGGGTTTTTCCATTCTTTCTAAATACGCATCTGCCGAAAGTACGATAGGAGTAGCGGGACCGCTAATTACCGCAGCAAGCTGAATATTCTTTTTTGGGACTCCGCTATTCTCTAGGAGGTTGACGGTTCTCGCCATTTTCCAGAGAGAAATATTTACTCCTTCTCGTTCCTTACTCGTAGTGATGTGAAAAAACATTTTATAGGTAGTAGCAGGATTTGGTTGAATGGCGACATTTTCGTAATCTACAATTCTACCATAACCTTCAATGGTTGGTGTTTTCCAGTTTTGAGCATTCATATGGAATTGAATTATTGCTATAAATACTATGCTGAGGTATAATTTCATCTTGTGGTTTTTTATAACAGCTACTTAAAAAACTGCTGTTTTAATTTTTTATGGTTATTCTTTAAGGCTTCAAGCGGTTCAGATTGTTGTAAAAGGCACCACTTAATGGCTCTTTGAAGCAAAGATGCCCCAAACTTTTTAAACGAAGAAAAATTTTCTTTTCCGTTTTCAAAATAATCGGTTAAAGAGTCTTGTCTAAAGTGAAGAATTTCTTCCAAATTATCTCCGTCTGCATAATATCCGCAGTGAAAGTTTTTTTCGGCGAAAGCCTTATCCGGAAATGTAAATTCACCTAAGCCGTATATTTTAAAAGATCGGGTTAAAAAATCTTTATAAGAGGTTCTGCACGATTCTCCACCACCTAGGTTAAAAATCTTTTTAGAGAGTTTTTTTTGCTTCGGAATGGCGTTTACGAAAGCACGCGCCGTATCTGAAGGTGTTGCAATCTCCAGCGAAGTATCTAAAAGCTGATGAAACATCAATTTAGACATTTTATGACCGTCTATAATCGCTGCTAATCTAAAAATAGTCCAGTCTAAGCTGCTGTGATGTAAAATTTCTTCTGAAGCAATTTTTGTAAGTGCATATTCGTTCCCAGGGCTTGGCGTGAGAGGATCACCAACTTTAATGTAGGGATCTTTGAGGCGATCTACATATACCGAAATAGAGGAACTATAAAAAACAATGCGGAGATTGTTGCTCTAGAAGCTGAACCAAATTACGAGTTCCTTCGGTATTTACTTTTTGAGCTAACTTTGGGGAATCATCTGCTAGCAGCGGAATAATAGCTGCTAAATGTATAACCACATCTTTATTGGAAGCTGCTTTAGGTTGGTAATGTCTCCGTAAACCAATTTTGCTTTATCTTGAAACGGACTTAATTTTTTGACGGAAGCTTTGGTTTTTTTATTGAAAACCGTCACTTCCAATGCTGGAATTTTTACCAACTGCTTAAGACATTCTATTCCTACAGTTCCTGAAGCTCCCGTTAATAATACTGATTTTTTTTTGCTCATATAAAGGCCGAATTAACCAAATTAGCATTCATTAATAGTTTGTAAACCAAATTGATACTATAAAGCAAAGCGTAATCTAGAATTTATTTTAGGTTTGAATTCTAGATTACGCTTGAGTTGAGATTAAGATTAACCTCTATTCTAAATTCTATTTATTATAGATAAACCGCTTCAAAAACAGCTAAAGGCGCTCTTCTTCCAACGTTTAATGATAGAGTATCACCATTAATAGTGTAATTATCTGTCAATTCAAAAACCTTTAAAAAGTCAGCTTCATTCACATCTACGTCTGGACAAGCCATCATCGTAGTGGCCATTTGTGAGAAACTAATTCTGTTTCCTTCTTCTAGCTTATAAGTACCAGACATACCGTTACAACCTGCAAAACCAACGACTCTGTTTTCATTCATCTTTAAGGTAAAATAGATCTCCTTTTCTTGGTTTTTGCTCATTTTTACGGGCTGTCCCTCTAAGGTTTTCAGTTTCCAATATTTTTCAACAATAGGTTCAGCGTTTTTATCTACTTTCTTAAAAATAGCCAATGGCGCTCTTTTCCCTACGTTAAGTTCCAATTGATCACCATTAATTCGGTAATTATCGGTCATATCTAATACTTTCATCAATTCAGATTCATTGAAAGCACCTTCTGGACAAGCCATTCTAGTTAGTCCTAAGGTAGAAAAGCTAAGGCGATTTCCTGCTTTAAGCTCATAACTTCCAAAGAAACTATTACATCCTGCATATCCTGTTACTCTATTCTCTTCTGTATTTAAGGTAAAGCTAATCAGCTTTCCATTTTGAGAAGCCTCAATCTTTTCTCCTTCTAACTGTTCCAAAACCCACTGAGTTTCGGTAATAGCGCTATCATTCATTTCGGTTGTTTTATCGTTTGATTCTTTGTCTTGACTAGGCCCACAGCTATAAAGTGACATAGCGGCAAGTGCCAATGTGAAAATTTTTAATTTCATAACTTAGATTTTAAATGTTAGTATTTAATAGTTAGTAAAGATGCTTTAAAACTTTGGATGCAAATTATCGCTTATAGGCTGGATGGCATCATATAAAAAAGCTAAATTAAAGTGAAAGTTTTAATAACACAAAAAGCTTTATACACAAAGGATGCCATAAAATATTCTCTAGTTGAATATCGTAAATTTTTAGAATTATTTCACTTTTGAAGCAAACGTATAGGTAATGAAATTGAGATGTCTAACTGGAAGTTACCCGAAAGATTCTTGTCATAACGAGAATAGAAGAATGATAAACTATTTTATAGGTAATACCAAATTAACCATATAATGCCGCATTTAAACTCGGTCATTTTCCTCCCGAGGCTTCGGGACTATTTCCCTCGCCCGTACCGGTCAAGCGGGTTGCTCATAACTTCCATAGCTATACTTCGACTTTACTCAGCACGAGTGGCTATGCAAACCAATCGCAGCGTCATAGAACGAAAAAGCAACTTTATTTTTTGTACGACATTACGAAATTAAATTGGGATAACTATCTCTTGCTACGCTTGGGTAATGACTTTCATAGCTTTTAACTTCTCCTTCAATTTTTTTGTAGATCAGGCTTCTGTTGAGTTCTTCCAAGTGATTGCAACCAGCGGCGGCAAAAAGCTCTAAAAATTCTTTTAAGGTTTGCTGCTGATAGTTTTTTACACGTTCCCACTTATCGGATACCACTAAGCCACGCATTAAACTTGAATTATTCGTGGTGACTCCTGTAGGACATTTGTTGGTATCACACTTTAAAGCCTGAATGCAACCTAGAGCAAACATCATCCCACGAGCAGAATTGCAGACGTCTGCCCCTATACATAAGGCTTTAAAGATATCGAATGCGGTAAAAATTTTGGTGGCTGTAAAAACTCTGATTTCTTCTTTAAGTCCGTAGCCGTTTAAGGTATCTACTACAAAAATAAGTGCTTGCTCCCAGGGCATTCCCACATAATTAGAAAAATCTATAGGAGCTGCCCCTGTACCACCTTCAGAGCCATCTACCGTGATAAAATCTGGCTTAATACCGGTTTTGACCATCATCTCACAAATGTCTATAAACTCTTTTTTACTCCCAATACAAAGTTTAAATCCAATGGGTTTGCCATCTGATAGTTTCCGCATTTGCTGTACAAATTTCAGTAATCCTTCAGCATTACTAAAAGCGCTATGTCCGGGAGGAGATAGGATCACGGTATGTGGTTTTACACCTCGTATTCTGGCAATTTCTTCATTGTTTTTAGCGGCAGGTAAGACTCCGCCATGACCGGGTTTGGCACCTTGAGATATTTTTATTTCTATCATTTTCACTTCCGGATAAGCGGCTTTTTCTTTAAATTTTTCCGCAGAAAAATTACCGTCTTCGGTGCGGCAACCAAAATAACCGGTTCCTACTTCATAGACTAAATCTCCTCCTTTTAAATGGTATTCAGAAATACCACCTTCGCCCGTATCGTGAAAGAAATTTCCTGCTTTTGCGCCTAGATTTAAGGCCATCACTGCATTTTTGCTTAATGCGCCATAACTCATGGCAGAAATATTAAAGAGACTGGCAGAGTATTTTTGTGTACAATCCTTGCCACCAACTAAAACCCTAGGAGCTTCTTCTAATTCTTTTGTAGGATAAATACTGTGTTGCATCCATTTGTAATATTCGCTTTCAACGTCTAGTTCGGTGCCAAAGGGATGCGTCTGGTTTTGAAGTTTTGCGCGTTGATAAATATAAGTTCTATGATTTCGGTCTACCGGAGTTCCATCGGTATCAGATTCTACCAAATATTGGTGTAATTCGGGCGCGACCATTTCCATGAGATAGTGGAGTGTCTACCTTTGATGTGACGATTTTTTAGAGTCCATAAATATTTATAGATTTAAATTATGGCAAAAAAACAT
>NZ_JAVHUL010000028.1 GCF_031085155.1 Mesonia profundi
TTATAGCTAAAACAAGTTACTGATTATCAGTAAGATGAACAACTTTTTTCTTTTAAATCATAATGCACAACGGGTTTCAGATAATATAAACTTAAGTTTTCCATCAAAGATTTTCAACATA
Source organism: Mesonia profundi (assembly GCF_031085155.1). Lineage (GTDB taxonomy): Bacteria > Bacteroidota > Bacteroidia > Flavobacteriales > Flavobacteriaceae > Mesonia > Mesonia profundi. The sequence goes on from NZ_JAVHUL010000028.1 coordinate 122, forward strand.
ATAAAGACGTCCAACCCATTTCCCATTAGCGCATGGTTTAGACGAATGTTGTAGGCCTCTATGATTCCCATATCTTCTAATTTTTGAATGTGCTCCCTTACTGAAGAAGGGGAAAGCGCAATTTTTCTTCCTATTTCAGCAAAAGAAGATCTAGAATTTACCTTAAGCAAATCGATTATTTTAATATCTATGTTGTCAACCATTGATTCGTTGTTTATATTTTAAATATACATTTTTTAATGGAGAATACTTCTTTATAGCTATGGAATCAATTTCCTTATCAATACTATTCTCTTTAATTTTGAGATGTATTAATAGTAGCTTTTATTGAGATGGATATTTATATTTTTTTAATTCTGATCATCGGAATATTTGTAGGATTTTATGTGCAAACTGTCATTGGGTTTGCAGGATCTTTAATGGCGCTTCCCATATTGCTATTTGGAATGGAACTACCCGATGCCATTGCGTATATCTCAATTTTCTATTTGTTTTCAAGTGCTTTTTTAATTGCAAAAGAATGGAAAAATATAAATAGGAAAATAATTTTAAGGCTTGCTTTAGCTTCGGTAATAGGCGTTATCTTAGGGATTATAGTACTCACTTTTACAAAACCTATACTCCTAAAAAAAGGACTCGGTATATTTATTTTGCTCTACGTGGGCTATGTTTTTTTGGGAAAGAAAAAGATCAAATTAAATAAAGTAGGTATCATTAGCTTTGGGGTAATGGCCGGATTTTTTTCGGGTATATTCTCCACAGGAGGTCCGCTTTATGTGATCTGCATTGAAAACTCGGTTAAAGAGATGAAAACATTTAGAGCTACCATGATTGGAGTCTTGGGTCTTGTTACCATAGCCCGCGTTCCTACACTGGCTATAAGTGGAATATTAGATTTCCAACATATAAAAATGTCCTTGCTGGTATTTCCTGTTTTTCTTTTTGCTCAATTTTTAGGAAAACAAACTTTTGAGAAAATTAATGAAAACCTATTTAAAAAATTATTAATAGGGCTTCTATGTATTTCAAGCCTTGTTCTTGTCTTTTAAGTTATTTAAAATCATAAAACTGTAAAAAAAACAGGACTAACAGCGAGATTGAGTTAACTTATTCTTTTATGCAATCCTTTTGAATAAACACAACATTTAGGAATAATCCCACAACTTTTTGACTTGATCCCTAATCTGCGACTGTGACGTACTGAAATAAAAAAAGCCTAACAAATAAAAATTTGTTAGGCTTCATTGGTCGGGGTGGCAGGATTCGAAGGAATACTGTTAAGCCCTATTAACACTGGTTTTCTAAAGGGTTACCAAATAAAGGTATCCGAATAGGTATCATTAATTTTATAGAACGTTGTGTGTATTTGATAGTCGAAATACTATTTAAATATAGTAAATCTATATATTATTTCATAGTATTCGACTGTAAATTAAATGATTTTAGTGGATAAGATCTTCTAACTCAGTAGGATCTATTCCGGTATATTCTGCAAATTCTTGAATGGTTATAAAATGATGTTTAGATTTGCCTAACTTCAATCTTATTTCCATTAGAAGCTCTCTGGAATATCGATAACTTTTACCAGTAATTACTTGAACGTCTTTTGGATAAATACATATCCTGTTATTTAGCTTCTTCATACTATATCTATACTTAATCCATACCTATGCTATCCTTCAGGTATATATTTTCAGCTCATTTAATGCATTAATTTATAATTTGATGCACCTATTGTTATTCGAAATAATAAAGTTATTAAAAAGGAGCTCTTGAAGTTTTGTTTTTATAGGAAATATTCCGAATAAATAGGAATATTTGCTTTGTATTGAACTTAAAATTTAGGTTTAAAGGTCAAAATATCAAAACTTTGCACTTGAATTGTTAGATGCATCGCAATTTAAATGGTAAAGGAAAGTGCCAGGAAATTTTCCAAACGATTTAAATTTTTTAAAAATGGCAAAGCAAGTAGGAATTATTAGATTGAAAGGAACCATTGCCGGAATCTCTTTTTATAAGTCGAGTGATGGGTATTTAGCTCGGGAGAAAGGTGGGGTGGATAAGAATAGAATTAATTCTGATCCGGCGTTTCAAAGAACGCGAGAAAATGGTTCAGAGTTCGGTAGAGCAGGGAAGGGGGGTAAACTGATTAGAAATTCAATTCGTTTACTTCTTCAAAATGCGAGTGATAAACGTGTTACGAGTCGATTGACTAAACAAATGGTTGCGATCATTAAAACTGATGCAACTAATGCTAGAGGAGAGCGTACTGTAATAGATGGTGATATGGAATTATTGAAGGGTTTTAACTTCAATATTAATGGTATTTTAAGTTCTACCTTATTTGCTGATTATACTACTACTATTGACCGTGTCACGGGTGAGGTTAATTTGAACCTTGACGCGTACAAGCCTATAAATACCATTAAGGTACCTGGGGGAACAACCCATTTTCGATTAAGCATAGGCGGTGCCGAACTTGATTTTGAAAACGAGGCTCAAGTATTCGCGATGGAACAAACGAGTATACTTCCCTATGATGAGGTAGAGCAAGTGGCTTCCGTATTAACAGCCACTTTAACGCCTAACTCCACTTTACCCTTGGTAGGTGTTATTTGTATTGAATTCTTTCAAGAGGTGAACGGGCAAATGTACCCTTTAAAAAATGGTGCTTTTAATGCACTGTCTGTAGCTGAGGTAGATAATCTATAAAAATGGATTTGATACTGAAAAGGAAATATAGCAAAGAGGGAACCAACGGGACCCTCTTTGTTTTCCAAAAAGAAATAGGTCATACCATTGAGCTTCCCTGGAAAGAAAATCAACGCAGTGTTTCTTGTATTCCGGAAGGAAAATATCTTTTAAGAAAGCGTTATAGTGTAAGGTTTAAATGGCATTTAGAGTTAATGTTCGTTGAGAATAGAAGCTTTATTTTGATTCATCCTGCCAATACTGCTTTAAAGGAATTAAGAGGATGTATTGCGCCTGTAACTTCATTAACAGGAGAGGGAAAAGGTATTGGATCGCGTAGAGCTCTACAGAAATTAAAAGCCTTAGTGTTTCCAGTTTTTGGAAAAGGAGAAAAAGTTTATTTAACCATCACATCTTAAAATTACGATTATGAATATAATAGATAGAGCAAAATCACCCACCCCCAATTTTTTTAAAATAGTTCGAAATATTGGTTTATTTTTAGCTGCTATAGGTGGGGCCATCATTGCTGCTCCGGTAGCATTACCAACGATTGTTTATACGATTGGAGGCTATATTGCTGTTGCGGGCGGTGCGCTATCGGCAGTAAGTCAGGTTACGGTGGAAACGAATATAATTGAAGCCTCCAAAAGTAATACTGATGCAAAGTAATGATGTTACTTTTTTGGGTACTATTGGAGGTACATTCATCAGTATTTTGCCCGCTTTAAGTTCGCAAGATATTTATCGAACCGTATCTTTAGCCGCCATTGGTGCCGCTGTGAGTTTCCTTGTTTCCTTAGTATTAAAAATAATAATAGAACGGAGTAGAAAAAAATGATTTATTCCGTTTTATTACTGTTATAAGTTAATATTCAAAACCCTTTCACGAGGGTTTTTTTTATATTTTTTTTCAGCTAAAAAATATGCTTTACCTATTGGTAGCGTTGGATTGCTGTCAAGGTTTTTCGGAAATAAATAGATGTTAAATTTTAGGAAAAAACGATATCATTCCTAGCTATTTTTTCAGAAAACCCGCAGGGCTTGACCTTTATAGCAAATTGCGGTTGGATAGGGGAGAGCTGCCTAAATTTGCAAGCTTTTTTTATGGTTTTTTAATACTAATTAGGTTTTGTATAAACTGCTTCGCTTAAGAATCAAGACCGCTTCGCTATTAGAATCAAGAAGCAAGACTTAAAAATAACTAACTGATAAACAGTAGTGATTTAAAACAAAATATTTACTAGCACTCTCGCTAACTTTATTTAATAAAAAGCAAGCTAACTATTATAAAACCTAGTTAAACTCCATAAGTTTAGAGAACTCATCAACTTTAGGTTATTCTTAATCGGATACTAATGATTAAGAATACATAGTTAACTAGACTAATTTTAAAAAATCGGCTGTTTCTTGTTTTGCTCTAAGTTTTTCCGTTTCTGGTTTAGCCAATTTTTTCAGATCTCCTTCAATTTTAAGAACGATTAAAAAAAAGAGCCCCCTAATATGGGAGCTCTGTGAGGCAACACTCTAACCAAAAGATGCGTACCGTGTACTCTTTGAAGCCACCGGTATGCGCATCTATACAGAAAGGACTGCCTGAGACACGTATGCCCGCCAGCAACCACCAGTTGCCTAAACGGACTCTAAAGGATAATTTAAACATAATGCCTAAACACAGGATCGGTGTGATTGGTGCAAGGGCTGAGGGAGAAAATACTACCCGAAGGGTGGAGATTTTTTCCAATAGGCGTAGCGAACTCTTGTGGCTCTCGCATCCGCACGCCTGTACCTTTGCTTTATGTTTGAGTTATTATTGAATAATTACTAAGAATTGGATTGTTCTGGATTTTAATTCGATAGTTTAAAAAAAGAATTTTATAGCTTACTGGAGTTTAATTTAGGGCAGGTAATCCAAAGGCGCGAGCCGCCTGCGAGTTGAACAACGGGTGTGCTGGCTTTTGGTATGGAATACCGCCAGCGCTATGTTTTTAACACGGGTTTGGCGCTGTAATTGGTTCGGGGGGAAAGGAAAGGGCTGTTTTGTAATGAAATGTAAAGCAATGAAGCTTACCCATAATGAAATGGAAGTTTAGCGGTAGCTAAGATGCAATGAAATGAAGGGTGTTGCGAAGTGCTTGAAATTGAATGTAAAACCAGCTCTTTTGCGCGGTTTGCAATAAGGCTTGTTTTTTTATGACTGTCGGAATAAAATACATAAGCTTTATGCAAATATGGGTGTTCCAATTACTGTGACAAACTTATTTGCCCGTTGTGATCGCAGGCTCGCACATCGGTTAGCAGCGGTTGCACCCAAATAACGTACTTGCGCAGCATATCTTTATGGGTTTGGGTGCAAGTGTAGCTGCGGGTGCTGTAGGAATGGCGTGTGTGTAATAGTGCAAATGAATAGCTTTTGTAGCCTGAGGATGGAAGGCGTAGTAAGCGTATGAATGGTAGATGCAAGGGATTATATGCTACACCAGTTTTTAGATTTCTCGACTGCGCTCGAAATTACATTTAAATTTTTATGACTATATACCCTTGCAGCTATGTACTATGGAACAAAACAGAATGACGGAAGCACACCTTATTACCTGCCACGTCACATTCTATCTTGCAATTCAAACACTTATGAAAACGGATTTAAAAAAGCGCAATGGCAAAAAGTAAGGGCTGAAATACTGGAATGCAATGGAGGTATTTCAGCTTTTACTGCGCGGAAAGCAAATGGGTATGGCTGAAATGCAATGGAAGCTATACTTATTTGCTTGGGGGGTATTTTATTAATTGTTATTCTTAACAACTTTTAGCATTAATTGGTATTATATAACTTAAATACTGACTGTACTATAGTTCTATTTAATTATAGTACAAGTTGTTTTATTAAACTAAAGCCTGTTTTATCAAACTCATTATATATTCTAAATCTTTAGTGCTTTTGATGATGGTTTCATAATCACCGTTACCCCAATGGCCTGTTTTAGAAACATCACGCATTAATCCTTTAGGGTCTTCAAGCTGTCCTATTTGAAGATTAATGAATAGTTTTAGCCCTTTTTTAAGTATTACGATGTCTGATATGTTCTTATCTTTCTTAAAGGCGATGTATAACTTTTTGGGTTCAATTTCTATATCATCTGCGAGGTTTAAAATGGCCTCTTTAAATTCTTCGTATAATTCAATGACCTCGTCTGATTTGTTATCTAAGTGATCTTCTTCTGTGTAAACCTTTATTTCTTTAGTTACCGATTCTAATTTGGAATTAGATGAAGTGATAGGTTTGATACTTTCAGCCGCTTTACTTTTCTTGATTTGATTGACGCTAATTAAATTGTTTTCGTAGCGTTTGATTTCCCATAGTTCAATAGCAATATCTTTAAAGTTAGTTGCTGTCTTTTGGTTTTCTGTAAAGCTAGTTGAGACAAAAACTACCCTGGTTTGGCTCCAGTCTACTTCAGAACGCTTTAAGTTGGCCTTAAGCGTTTCGTTATACTCAACAATAAAATCTGCTTTATTTTCAAGCATTAAGCTTAAATAGGTAAAGCCTTGATCTACGACACTTATATTCTTACTTCGTTTATATTCAATAATAATAAAAGCCTTTGTCTCGGGGTCGAAAGCTAAAGTATCAATGCGTTTATTTTTGATAGAAAATTCTGATTTTACCAATTGTAAACCCATCAACTCATTTAAATTAGCTTCAAAAAGCTGCTGAATTTCCTTTTCTAATTTAAAAGGTTTTTCTTTTAGACTGTTTATACTATTTGATTGTAACTTATATAAATTCATTAGATAATTTTTCTATTAACTAGTAATTTTTAGAGTTTACCTCCAACACCTTTAAACTTTTCTACAAAAGCTGATATTTTTTGAAATACAGTTTGCTTTTTGGTTAAATACTGAGGGTTTAATGGACTCATTTTAGGTAATATAGAGTTTAATTCTGTACCGTTTTCACTGGCGTATTCACGTTTTAGAGAGGATAAAATATAGCGTTTGGCTGGTTCTTCGTTTAAGTTATCATCCTTAATTAATTCTTCTGCCTCTTTCTTTTGTTTCTGTTGCGCGAATTCAAAGAAGGCATCTATAATGCTGGACTTATCTTCTATTTTATCTAAATCTGTAGCGTTTATAAATTCTATGACTAGACTTTCTTTTGCTCTATTCCCAATACTGGCACGAATTACACGTCTTATTTCTTCTACTAAATCATCTTTACTTTTTGTTTTTTTGTTATTTTCAAAAATCAGTTCAAGAATATAATCTAAGTTGATTTCTTGTGATTTTAACAAGTCTACTTCAAAAACAACATCGTCCCAATCTATAGTGGACTCCTCTGCTTCTTTGCCTTGTTTTTCTCTTCTTATCCAATCGCGAATATCATTGTAGGTTGAACGGTAGTCCTGAACCTTGCGCTCTTCCAGCACTTCAATGGCTTGCATATTCTCAATATCTTCATCAGTAAGAAAATTCTCTTCTTTAAAAGCTTCTACAGCCTCCTCATCATTTTCATCTACATTTTGAAATTCTTTTAGATAAGCAAACTCATCATAATTTTGGAGTATGTTTTCCACACGTAAATATTCTCCAAAAAGTTTAGAAAATTCTTTTTTATCTTTTTCAGTTACTATTGCATCGGGCTCTGGGAATCTTTCATTTAACTCTTGTACCACTTCAATATAACCTCTTCGTGCATTACCTGTTGCTATATCCTTAAAGCCTTCTAAGTACTCTTTATAGCTTTTTTCTAAGACAACATTCTTGGTTTTGCTATCCCCAAATAATGTAATGGCATCTACTGTTGCTTTCTCTAGATCTCTAAAAGTAACAATATTACCAAATGTCTTGGTGGCATCATAAATACGATTTGTTCGTGAAAAAGCTTGCATTAAACCGTGGTAACGCAAATTCTTATCTACGAACAAGGTGTTTAAAGTTGGCGCATCAAAGCCGGTTAAAAACATCCCTACAACAATTAAAAGGTCAACATCTTGATTTTTTACACGTTTTGCTAAATCGCGATAATAGTTTTGAAACTCTTTGCTATCTACACCAAAGCTAGTTTTAAACATTTTGTTGTAGTCATTGATTGCTTTGGTTAAGAACTCTTTAGAACTCATATCCATTGCAGCAGGCTCAAAGGTTTCATCTTGAATTTCACCTATTGCATTTTGTTCTTCATTGGCAGCAAAAGAAAAAATAGTTGCTATTTTTAAGGGTTTATCGCTATCTTTTTGCAGTTCATTTATAGTTTCATAATAAAATTTGGCTGCATCAATACTACTTACGGCAAACATTGCATTAAAGCCAGTTTTACCCCCTTTTGTTCTATGGGTTTTCTGTCTATAATGTTTTAAAATATATTGTGAAATTTCCTCAATACGTGACGGGTGTAATAAAGCCTTTTTGTTTTCTGCCGCACTGAGTTTATCTAAATCCTGTTCTGTTTCTATCCCTTTAAATTGTGGGCGAACATCATTATAATCTACTTTAAACTTTAATACTTTTTCATCTCTAATGGCATCAGTAATCACATAAGAGTGCAATTCTCTACCAAAAACACCTGCTGTTGTATCTGCACCTAAGGCATTTTCAGGGAATATTGGTGTACCAGTAAAACCAAATTGATAGTATTTTTTAAATTTCTTTTGAAGATTTTTTTGCGCTTCTCCAAACTGTGAGCGGTGCGCTTCATCAAAAATAAAAACAACCTGCTTTTGGTATAAGGCTAGATTATTCTCGCTTTTTATAAGGTTGTTTAGTTTCTGAATAGTGGTGACAATAATCTTGTTATCGTCTTTTTCTATATTTTTTTTTAAACCGGCTGTACTTTCTGAACCGTTTACACTATCAGGCGAAAAGCGTTGGTACTCTTTCATTGTTTGATAGTCTAAATCTTTTCTGTCTACCACAAAGAAAACCTTATCTATAAAGTCTAATTGTGTAGCCAGACGTGCCGCTTTAAAACTGGTTAAGGTTTTACCCGATCCTGTGGTATGCCAAATAAAGCCACCACTTTCTGTAGTTGCCCATTTTTTAGCTTCATAGCTGCTTTTGATTTTCCATAAAATCCTTTCGGTTGCAGCGATTTGATAAGGGCGCATTATAAGTAAAGTATTACTTATATCGAAGACTGAGTAGTTGAGCAAAATATTGAGTAAGGTATTTTTCTCAAAAAAAGTAGCAGTAAAATCTTTTAAATCCTTGATAAGCGAATTATCTGATTTTGCCCAATTCATTGTAAAATCAAAACTGTTTTTATTTCGCTCTACGGTATTGGCAAAGTAGCGGGTATCTGTACCGTTAGAAATGACAAAAAGCTGTAAATATTTAAATAAAGAGTTTTCAGTATTAAAGCTCTCTTTAGTATAGCGGTGAACTTGGTTAAAGGCCTCACGTATAGCAATACCTCTCTTTTTAAGCTCTATTTGTACTAAGGGTAAACCATTTACTAAAACAGTGACGTCATAGCGATTGGCGTGTGTTCCTGTTTGTTCAAACTGGGAAATGACTTGCACTTTATTGCGCGTCATATTCTTTTTATCTACCAGGTAAATGTTTTGGATGCGACCATCATCAAAAACAAAATCGTAAATATAGTCGTCGTGTATCTTTCTTGTTTTATCAACCAGATTATCACTGGGTTTGTCTAGATACTCCACTACAAAACGCTGCCATTCTTTATCTGTAAATTGCATATCGTTGAGATTTTGCAATTGCACCCGAACATTGGCCAACATCGTTTGTTGATTAAATTGCGGAAGTACTTCATACCCCTGATCTTTTAAATCTTGGATGAGTTCTTTCTCTAAATCAGCTTCAGTTTGATAGCTTACTGGTGCTTCATTAACTTCTGAAAACTTTTTATAGGTATCTAAAACAATAAAGTTTTTTGATTCTGCGATGGTATTATATAGTGGAGAATTCATAATGGAGAATTAAGAATTATTTATTTTTTTAGATGATTTTACTATTGAAACCAATAACTTTATAAGCTCCTGAATTTGTGGGTGTAAAGATTGGTAGGCTTCTTTACCTATTTCTTCAGATTGGTATAGTAATTCTATCCAATAATCGGTTTCATTTGCCTCTTTAAGTGCGATACTCATTTTATGAATAAAATCAGCTTTACTTTGAGCGTGTTCAGCTTCTCTAATTAACGCACCAACCGATGTTCCACTGCGTAAAACCTGTTTACTTATAACAAACTCTTTTTTATCTTTTTGTAAAAATTTAGATAGCTTTATAATTCGCAAAGCAAAGCAAAATGATTTATCCTTAACTATATTTTTTTTTACATTTTCCACTATCCATTATTCATTTTTAATTTATTAAAGTCTAACAACAAGGCGCGGTAATACTCATACTGCTTTTGCCTTAACTCTATTTCTTTGGGTAAACCCTCGCTGATAGAAGTGGTAAGTGTATCAAACTTATCTAAGATTGAGACGATGCGTTCTTGTTCTTCTAGAGAAGGGACAGGTAAAACAATTTTTGCTAAATCTTTAGCTGAAACATCAGTTACTTTAGCTCCTTTTGCATATTTTCTCTTCTTTTTGTAGAACATAAATGTTTGCGTATAGTAAGCAAAAAACTTGCCCATAATAAAATTGCTTGGCTTAAAAATAGTTGCATGACCCCCAGTAACAGCAGTTTCCTTGCCAAGATAAACAACTGATTTACCAACCTCTTCGAGATTTTCGCTTGTATTTGTTATAATAACATCCCCAGTATTAACTTTTTTTAGTTTTTCAGCAGTAGCTTGAGAAACAAAGGATTTCGTATCGAAAGTATGTGTACCATAATAAGTATAAATCTGGCCATAATGAATAGCAGGAACCCCTGACTCTGTAAAATCCGATTTTGGTAATCCGTTACCGCGAACTAATTCACCGATTTCTCCCAAAGTCTTCCATTCCACCTCACTTTCATCAAAAGTCAATAATTGTTCTCTGTAATATTTAAACTGTTGTTTACGAGCTGTAAGCTCTGCTGTAAGCTCTGCTGTAAGCTCGGTAAAGCTATCGAGAATGTCAACTATTTTTTGTTGGATTTGTAGAGACTTTTCTGGGTTGTTTGGGCATGGGATTGGGATTTCTAATTTTTCAATTACAAACGCATCTAAAGTTGGAATCCCTGCTTTTCTTACTCTAGACTTCAAAAAAAACTCTTCCCCTATAAGATAATAGTAAAGGAATTTATTGTTTATTTTATTATTGTGTTCTATACAATAACAGCCATCAGAAGACCAAAAATCTACATCGCTATAACCAACAGTTCCTGCTGAAGCTCCTACATTTATTATCATAACAGTATGGGCATCTCTGTTCTTCTTTGAATAATAACCTAAGGGGTCTAAACCACCATGAAATACAGGGTACTTTTCTTCTGAGGATAATAACTTACGTGTTAATCTTCTACCTCGTAAAACATTTGTTACTTCCCCCAAAGTTTTCCATTCCACCTCAACACCCTCCAATAATTTCTCTAAAAAACTCATTTTTTACGACTGTTTATTTTTGCTTTTTTCTCCAAATCAGCAAGTGTTTTTAAATAATCCTTTTCAACTGTGCTTAGCGTTTTAGCTTTGTATTTTTTGTACTCTTTTGCTGCTTTTTCTTTGGCTTTAGCATTGGATATTTTCCCTGCATTTTCCAGGACTTTTCTTCCTGCAGAAGCCAAGATGTTGTCTAATTCTGTTACATAGTCTGCCATGCGCATTTCACGTTCTTCAATAGCGTTTAATTCTGCCAAGTCAAAATAGGCAGCTACAAGGTTATTGAGTACTTTGAGCTCTTTTTCCTCTAAAAAGTTTTTGGCTACCATCGCTTCTGCCTGTGTAGGTTGCTCTCCTTTAAAATTGGTTAAACCTGCGAAAGGCTTATCACTATCTACCCTCAAAAAAATAACTTCGCTTGCTGTATTTCCGTGAGCTGCATAGTGTAGTTTATTTTGAACAATTTTAAAGAAAGTAATGCTTTCCTCACTTTTAGGGTCATAATCTGTAGCAGTAGCGTATAAATCCAATACCTGACGGTACATCACTTTTTCACTCGAACGAATGTCGCGAATACGGTTTAATAACTCTTTCCAGTAATTCCCTCCACCAACGTTCTTTAGGCGTTCATCATCCATCGTAAAACCTTTTACAATGTATTCCTTAAGGCGTTGGGTTGCCCAAATTCTAAAGTTGGTTGCAATTGTACTTTTTACACGATACCCCACAGAAATAATCATGTCTAAATTGTAGTGCTCCAACTCTCTAGAAACCTCACGATTTCCTTCTTTACGAACTGTCAAGTATTTCTTGACAGTTGCTTCAGGGGTGAGTTCATTTTCTTTAAAAATATTCTGAATATGAAGACTAATATTCTGTTTTGTGGTTTGAAAAAGTTCAGCCATTAATTGTTGAGTAAGCCAAACATCTTCGTCATCAACCTTTACTGAAATATTAGCACCCCCATCCGTACTTTTGTAAATAATGACATTACTATTTGGTTTACTCATGCTTCAATCTCTTTAATGATTAAATCAATGTCAGAACGCAGTTTATCAATCTTTTTGACCGTGATAGCAACTTCTTTATTAAGTTCTTCGATATCAATTTCCTCGCGGGTGTCTTCGGGTTCTACATAAGAACTTACCGAAAGGTTATAGTCGTTTTTGGCTATTTTGCTATTGTCGATAGTTGTGGCAACGTGAGCTACTTCTTCTTTACTATCAAACATTTCTACAATGCTCTTAATGTGCGCATCTGTAAGAATGTTGTTGTTGGTTTCTTTTTTAAAGAATTTTTCTCCGCTTACATCAATAAATTGTGTTTTCGTATCGGTTTTGCTTTTGGAAAGCACCAAAATATTTACGGCTATAGAAGTTCCAAAAAATAGATTAGGTGCTAAAGAGATGACGGTTTCAACAAAGTTATTATCTACCAGGTACTTTCTAATTTTTTGCTCTGCTCCACCACGGTAAAATATACCCGGGAAACAAACTAAAGCTGCTCTACCTTTACTAGACAAATAACTTAGGGCGTGCATTACAAAGGCGAAATCTGCCTTTGACTTTGGTGCCAATACCCCAGCAGGGGCAAACCTATCGTCGTTAATTAAAGTGGGGTCGTTATCTCCAGCCCATTTAACCGAGTATGGTGGATTAGATACAATGGCATCAAAAGGTTTTTCATCGCCTAGCTCGGGATGTATCAAAGTATCGCCGTGAACTAAATGAAATTTATCGTAATTGATGTTGTGCAAAAACATATTCATACGTGCCAGATTGTAAGTGGTATAGTTAATTTCCTGACCGTAGAAACCATCTTGTATGATATGACTATCAAAGTGTTTTTTGGCTTGTAAAAGCAAAGAACCAGAACCCGCAGCGGGATCGTAAATTTTATTGACTGTGGTTTGCTTATGCATTGCTAGTTGTGCAATAAGCTTAGAAACATTTTGAGGGGTAAAGAACTCGCCACCAGACTTACCTGCATTGGCTGCATAGTTAGAGATAAGAAACTCATAAGCATCGCCAAAAAGGTCTATTTGGTTATCTTCAAATTGACCAAACTTTAAACCGGCCACTCCTTTTAGCACCTTTGCTAAGCGGCTGTTTTTATTTTCAACGGTATTCCCTAATCGGCTACTGGTAGTATCAAAATCGGCAAATAAACCTTTAATATCTTCTTCTGAAGGGAAGCCATTTGCAGAGTTTTCTATAGCTGCAAAGATGGCGGCTAAGTCGGTATTTAAGTTTTCGTTGGTATTGGCATTTTTAACCACATTTACAAAAAGTTGGCTTGGATAAATAAAATAACCTTTTGTTTTTACAGCATCTTCTTTAATTTCGGGTGTAATGACATCATCGGACAAACTTGCATAATCTATGCTATCATCACCTCCTTCAATATAACGTGTAAAATTTTCGCTAATAAATCTGTAAAAGAGGGTTCCTAAAACAAAGTGTTTAAAATCCCATCCATCTACCGAGCCACGAACATCGTTGGCTATTCTCCAAATTTGGCTTTGCAATTCGGCTCTTTGTGCTGTACTTGTCATTTTATGATTTTATGTAAGCTGTTCCAATCAGTGGAACTGTTTTGGTATTAAGTTTAAAAAGTAGCATTTTAGGTTAAAATACTATTATATGCTGTTAAAAATATAAATCTTTTTTTGATTTTGTCATACTTATATTAGTTTAAAATAGAGGATTGAAAAGACTATGCCAGAAAAAACTATATTTATATAGTAATCAAGCATTTATGAAATTATGCGTTTCTTATTCATTTTCTTTTTTTTAGTTTCATCTAGTCTTATTGCTCAAGATACCGTTATTTCCGTTAACGAAGCCAGTAATTATATTGGACAGGAAGTTATCGTACAAGGTAAAGTAAATCAAGTTGTTCATTTAACTACTTTGCCTATGAGAGTAAAACAATAAAGGTTTTAGATACTATAGAAACTTATCGGGGCAAGCCTCAAATCGTAATTAGTGAACCTGAACAGATTGAGGTTTTGGAGTAGGTTTGGGGAACGTGTTTGTGTATGACAAGTAAGGTGCAGAAAAGAGCGAAATTTTCGGTTTAGCACAGATTTTAGCAATTTCAAGTGGATTCGGACGTAGTCTCCCGAAGGTTCGGGACGCCGTAATTGCGGTTATACATTGTATAATTAATTTCTTGTTTATCAACTACTTATGAAAATCTTCACAAACTTTAAATGTAGTTTTTATTTGCTAACTTTAGTGCTAAATCACGCAACTAATCATACACAAACACGTTGTGCGGCATACTGACCCGTCCTGAATAAAGGCTACATAATTTTAAACATTATGTATAGAAATGACAAAGTGATCAGACGGTATTCAGAACCTTTTAAACTGAAAATATTAGCCGAACTTACAACCGGAAAACACACAAAGAGTGAACTATGTAAACTCTACTCTATCGCACCTACAACCGTAAATGAGTGGATTAAAAAGTACAATCGTAAAGACTTAATGAACACCAGAGTAAAAGTGGAAACAAAAGACGAAATATCTCGAATTAAAGCCTTGCAAAAGGAAATAGATCAGCTTAAAAAACTACTACTTAAAAAGGATCTGGATGCCATGGTATTGGATTCTTATCTGGAAGTGGCAGCTGAAGATCTTGGCTACAAATCTGTTGCAGAGCTAAAAAAAAAGCTAAGTATAAAGCCTTAATTAAAGCTAAAGAAAAGTCTAAGGGATTTGCTTCTTTAATGACTATAACTCATTGTTTCGGACTTAAACGTGATGCGTATTACAAATACAAATCTAGAGCTGATAAGCGTTTAAAACTGGAACAACAGATTATAAACATAGTTAGAAAAAAACGCAAATCCCTTCCTAGAGAAGGTGTAAGAAAACTTATAAAATCTTTAGATGTAGATTTTACTAAAGCCAATATTAAGGTCGGTAGAGATACTTTATTTAGTGTTCTTAGAAAACACCAAATGCTAACACTTAGAAAGAAAACCAATGCTAGAACAACCAATTCTTATCATCGTTTTTATAAGTATAACAACATTATAAAAGACTTAGAAGTTACTAGAGCTAACCAAGTTTGGGTGAGTGATATAACTTACATAAGAACCGTAAAAGGCTTTTGCTACCTGGCTTTAATAACCGATATGCATTCCAGAAAAATAGTGGGTTATGATCTTAGTGATAGCTTAGAACTAAAAGGATGCGTGAGAGCCCTTAATAAGGCTATTTATCAGGCTAAAGACATTAAACAACTTATTCATCATTCAGACAGAGGGATACAATATTGTAGTAATGTGTACACACAAATACTTAAAAGAAAAAAGATAGATATTAGTATGACTGAAGAAAATCATTGCTACGAAAACGCAATGGCTGAGCGTGTAAACGGAATTCTAAAAGACGAGTTCTATCTAGATCAGACCTTTGACAGCCTACAACACGCAAGAAGAGCTGCAAAAAATGCAATAAATTTATACAACGAAATAAGATTACATTTATCTTTAGACTATAAAACACCAAATATGGTATATTTAAAAACAGCGTAAATTCAATTTTAACCTGTAGCCATATTTCAGGACAAGACATACAAAAAAAGCCAACCGCACAAACAGCACATTTGGTTTTTGCCGACACGCAAAGCCAACACTCAAAAAACCAAAAGAGCTGTTTTTTGCCAACGCTCGATAGAACTTAATAAATATGAGTACAGAACTAACAATTAATAATTTGCTTCCAGTTTTAACTACTGGGAAACTATCAGATAAAAATGCGACAATTCTAAACACAACTTTTGTAGGAATAGATTTTGGGACATCTACGACCGTTGTTAGTATCGCAGTTTTAGGAAAGAACAAAGAACCCCTGATTGTAAAACCTATTGAATTGAATCAAAAACTATCAGATGGTGCAATTTTTTCATCTTATAAAGTTCCTTCCGTCATTGCTTGGTACAATAACAACCTTATAGTTGGCGAAGGTGCAACAGGCATTATCAACAGAAACCTGCCACATACAAAAATCGGAACTGACCACAACGTTCATCAACTTATACAGCTGATTAATCAAATTAGCCAAACAGCAATTGCACAACAAAAACTGGATTTCCGTATCGAGAACATACACGTAATCCCCCTTATTGGCAACAAAAATAATTCCGAAAAATTTTCGGTTACCATCAAAGCCAAAAGTACTGTGCCATCTTTGAGTAATCTTAAGATTTGGATGGACAATATCAAAAATCAGCTGTCCAACCACACTGCCTTTACAATCAATTTGGTGATTCACATTGATTATCAATCGGGTAAAAAATAGCAATGAATCACTAAGTTCTTCCTTAATATATTGAGTAATTACACGGTTTTTTCAGCATAAAACAGCTATGGAGCATCCATATTTAAATTTGTTAATAATAAACATATTATGTATCTTTAGTCAAAATTAAACTAACACACTAACTATCAACCGGGTAATGCGTTCATTTGCATGAGTAGTATCTTGTTCATCAACGATTAAATCTTAGTTTGCATGGGCTAAGACGCATACATCAGGTAGGTATCGGCACTAATTTTTTTATGAACGAAATAACTAATGAGCTCAACGAGCAAGGATTTAGCATTAATCCGTCTACATTTTTTCTTGAAAGAAACGATGGGAATAATAATTTCAATACGCTTGATTTTTATGTGATTCATATTATTCTACAAAAAGCGAAAATAGCAGTGAATAACGTTACGTATGAATTACCTGCGGGAAGCTTGGTGTTTATCGGCCCGGGTAAAGAGATTTTTGTACACGATGGCTACGACCAAGAAGAAGCGGTGTACGTAATTGCTTTTTCTCTGTCGTTTTACGATCGCTCGATTACAGACGGTGTATTATTGAACTCCGAATTATTTTTTAACTGCGAGTCCGACTTGGTAATTTCTCCTGCCTCGCTCCCTACTGCAGAAATAAAAAAGCTGATTATTGACAGGCTAAATCTTTATAAGTCAAAAAATAACTCAGGATTTTATATAGCCACAGCACACAATTGTGTTGAGGCATTGTTGCTCGATGGATTACTACATATAGAAGAAAGACAATCCAATAAAGACAATTACAAAAAATTCACGTCTTTTGATGTAGTAAACCGATTCCGGGCATTGCTGCAGAAAAACTTCAAATCTGAACGAAAAGTTAGCTATTATGCCGATAAGCTCCATGTTACCCCAAGGAGACTTACAGAAATGACCGAAGAAATTTTAGGCAAATCTGCTAAACAATTGATTATAGAAAAGGTTGTGAACGAGAGCAGCATTCTTTTACAGCATTCGGCTCACACAGTTTCCGAAATCGCTTATACACTGGGGTTCAATGACGAAGGTAACTTTAGTAACTTTATTAAAACCCACACGCGAAAAAGCCCTAAAGAAATAAGAGAAAAACAGGCAATAATCAGTGATTAATTGTTTTATTATGCTTAATTTTATACAAAATGATTAATGTCATAAGTAATAAGATTAAAAAGAGTCATGTTTGTATACTAAATTAAAAACAAGCGTACGATGAAAGCATATAGTAAATATACCTCGTTTTTGGCAACCTTTCTCCTGTTTAGCTTTTATGGTTTTAAAAGTCACGCACAAAACAGTGTGACATTAAATATAAAACTATTCCCTATCCAAACATTGGTTGTAAATCCTGCACAGCAAGACATCACTTTACATTACGCAACCAAAGCAGACTACAACACCGGCGTTACTTCATTACAAAGCGACCACCTTACTATTTATAGCACCAGCGGATTTCAGGTAAAAGTTAACACCAACGAGAGCACAGCAAATGGCATTCCGCTGAGTACTATCTCCATTATTCCTTCTTCTGGTTCCAAACCCCTTGAGCAATCACATGTGGAATACCAAGAAAAAAGCTTGTCTAATGAAGAGCAACCTATTATTACGAGTACCACTGGCGGCGTAAACAAAAATTTCAACATCAGCTACAAAGGCTCAGGAGCTAACATGTATATCGACTATTCCAGTTCATCCACTACCGAAACATATAGTTATGATGTTGTTTATACCATAGTTTCTCAATGAGGTTAATCTTTTCTATAATGATTTGTTAATGTGCAATTGTAATTAAATCTTAACAGTAATAAAAGGTAAAAATTACAATTAAAAAACATCTTTTTACAACATCTGGCATGCTAAGGTCTCGTATCTTTGCACCTGTAAAAAACAATCGTTAACTAAATATCATTATCACCAAAACTATGAAAAAAATCATTTTATCATCTATGATGATAGCCTTCGGAATCGCTGCACAAGCACAAGAATCAGGAAATGTAACTTTGAATGTAAAACTAAATCCAATCCAAACATTAGTGGTTAACCCTGCACAAGAAACGGTTGATTTAGAATACCATACTGAGGAAGATTATGCTAACGGAGTTTCCTCAGGAACATTGGCAAAACACCTTACCGTTTTTAGCACAGGCGGATTTGCAGTATCTGTACAAGCATCAGGATCTGAGCTTGTTTCTACAGCTGCAGGATCAAACGGAAATATTGCTGCCAATTCAATCCAAATTGTTCCTTTCTATACTGGGTCAGCAACAGACGGAGAGGTAACAACAGTTGCATTATCTCAAAACAACCAAACAATTCTTACCTCAACATTTGGAGCAGTAGATAAAAAAATTGACATCGAATATAAAGGTTCAGGTGCAAATGCTTACATCAATAACTATGTAGCGAGCCAGTCACCAACCGTTTACACAACAGAATTAACCTACACAATTGTAGCGCAATAATAAGCAACGGCTTTATCATTAAAACCTATCAAAAGTGTTGCAGTTTTGCAACACTTTTTTTAATCAAATCAATACCTAACTGTCATGCAAAAACTCTTAACCCTCCTGATTACTTTGTTTGTTTGTGCAACAACCTACGCCCAAACAGGTGTTTCAGTTTCTCCTCCAAGGTTGTATTTTGAAACCGACCCAGGGCAAAGTAGTACCCAAAAAATATTGGTTAGCAATGTGAGTATTAACAATACTTTGGAGCTTGCCGTCAGTCTTGGCGATTGGAAATACAGCAACAAAGGTGAAAACTTGATGTTTCCTGCAGACAGCCTGGACACTTCATGTGCCAGCTGGGTGAGTATCCCACAGCAACACAACTACTTTTCTTTGCAGCCTGGCGAAAAAAAAGAAATAGAGGTTACCCTAACCACCCCAAATACATTGACAGGCGAAACACCTGTGCACACAGCCATGTTGTATGTTACACAGATGAATCCAATAGACGATGTGGACAGCCAGGGAGCGAATATCAGGGTATCGGTACGATCCGGAATTAAATTGTTTCACAAAACATTAGCCACACAACGAAGAAGTATAGAAATACAAAATCTTTTGTTCAATAAAAAGACCAAAAGAGTTGAGTTTCACTTTGAGAATACCGGAAACATCTGGGCAGATGGCATCATTTACCCTGAATTACTCAATACCGAAACAGGACAAAAAACAACCATCAAGCCTATTGTTTTTTACAGTATGCCTGATGATTACAGAGAAACCGATATCATATTGCCTGCCGACTTAGAAAAAGGGAATTATGTTGCAACAATTATCATTGATTATGGCGACGAAAATACCATAGAAATGGCCGAACTTACCTTTACTTATGATGAATAAGAAAATATATAGTTTGTTTTTTGGCATAATTTGCTCCTTGCAATTGTATGCACAAAATCTTACTTTTGAATACCAAAGTAGTCAAAATTATTTGCAAATAAACTCCTATTCTGGCAATACTGCTGAGCATGCTTATGTGGTAAAATTTACCGCCAATACCAGTTCACTCAACGTTCCTTTTTGGAAAATATCTGTGCGATTAGCTCAGCCTATCACTAACGGAAACCTCACCTTCCCTGCCAACAAAATAAGCTTACAACCCACTGGCACCGAAGGACAAACAGTTCCTGGCTCCATACCCACGATAGGTCAGATAGGCATGCCGTCAAACGTAACTTTGCAAGAAGGAAGCGAGGTTTTTTTGGTGCCACAATCTAACGCGCCACTCTATGTGAACACAACGCAAAGCGGTTATTACTTTAATTTTCATCTCAAATTTCGAATGGTGGTAGAAGGTGGTGCTTATTTAGCACAATTTCCGGCTTGGACAGACTTTTATGCCAATTTAATTTTTACTGCCTACGACCAACACAACGCCATCATTGGAACAATAGAGCCGGGTCCATGGAATTTTCAGATTGGTAACATTACTGGAACTATACCCACACCAACTCCTCAGTTTTCCATCGCAATAGACGGCAGTGCATCCAACGCCTTATTAGAGTTTAAGACAAAGTCGGACTATATCAATGGTGTGAGCGTATCCTATCCAAATGCTTTGGTCGTGAATGCTAATACAGACTATCAAGTAAGGGTAAAATCAATATATGGTTCATTTACATCCTACAATGATGCACTCCCTCTGGACATAATACAATTGCATTTAACCCCCTCAAATGACAATACTGCAACAGTTTACCCGATATGGCTTAGTACCAATCATCAAAAAATAGCAAGCGGTAACTCCACACAAGGCGCGCCTACTTTTTTTGATATTAATTATGCCAGTAAATCAAATGATGCCGACCTTATAACGTCTCAATCCGGACAATACTCGACCACTTTAGTTTATGAGATTACTCCACTATAAAAATAGCTAAGATAAATCATGCGTAGCTCATTGACCCTAAAAATAGTGTTTGTTTTTTGGCTCACAAGTATATGCTTTTCTTCCTACGCCCAACAAATAGCCATGGAAGTTAAGAGAGATACTTTGTCGAGCAGACACAATCTAATGGACCTTGTAGCTACACTGGAAAATAATGACAATCAAGCATTTGAAGGACATCTAAACATCAAAACTCCGGATGGTTTCCAAAGTGTTTCCGGCACACACATCGATGTGCAATTAGCGCCTGGGCAGCGAAGGTTTGTCCCTGTAAAAATAATGTATCGTGCCAAGGCTGAAGCCGGAACCTCACTGGTGGAGATAGATTTGCTTGACAAAAATAACAACGTATTACAAACAGACACTATCGGGCAAACCATCAAAGTGAACAATAGCATGCGCCTTTCTGCTCGATCTCCGATGGTTTTTATAAACAATGCTAACGACTCTTTAACTATTGAAGTTGCGGTGAGTAATCTTGGAAACCAAAATCAAGATGTGTCGGTAGTGTTTAGCATTCCCGGACTTACTGGCGAACGGAATTTTTTTGAAAAAAAAGGGATAGTTCCAATCCAAAAAGACAGTTTGTTTTCTTTCACGTTTATGCCATCCCAGGCCCTGTTAAACAGGCATCAGTTTACCATTAATGTAGCTGCAATGAGAGGCACAGATAAAGAGCTATTTGGAAACTTAAACATTACTGCCCAAAACATTTCTTCGTCCAGGAGATTTCAGGATCTGGAGGCTACGCGACAATCCCAATACCATCGCAGAAATAGTGTAACAGGCAGTTACCGAACTTTAGGAAATAATAATTCGGCTTATCAATTTTTTGGTTCCGGAGGTGTCAATTTGCCAGCAGGTTATTTGTTTGCCAATGGGAATATATACAAATCTAACCATGCAGATGAAGCTATCGTAAGCAATACCTATCTGGAGTATCACTTGGACAAACACCAGCTGAAAATTGGAAACATTCATCAGTCATCGGAAATCTCACTTTTCGGACGAGGAGCTGAGTTAAGCATAGCCGATGAAGATAACAGTTTGCAAGTGGGCTTTGTTGACCAAAATTTTAACCTAATTGCTCAAGACGCTTTCATGAAAAGAGGTCATGCTTTCTTTGCCAAAGGGATTTTGGGGGCATCCAACCCAAAAAATTTTGTCATGGGTAATTACATTTTTAAAGAAGATGTGATGGAACAGGCAAAACACCATGTGGTGGGCATTGAACGAGCAAAAATTTTCAATAAAGAATGGAGCATGACTGCAAAAATGCACGCTGGATTAAGTCATTATCACACCAAAAACAAAAATGAGCCTTCTGTCGCTTTAGAAACCAGGTATATGGGCGAAATAGGCGATTGGAAATTGTCGGGAAATTATTATTATAGTACCAATTATTTTCCAGGAAACCGCAGAGGAATGCTCCAAATACAGCAAAGTGCTTTTACAAAAATCTCAGCAAAACACACTGCATACGCCAATTTTAATTTGTTTGATTTTTCTCCAAAATCCCACACTTATGTGTCACAAATGAAATCTAAAAATCTTCGTTTTGAGGCAGGTGTAAATTTCCTGAACACCAATAATACTACGCTGAGGCTTGGCTATTTACATCAGGCTGAATCCGGAAATAGTTTCGGTGATTTTTCTGGGACGAGCAGGTTGATTTCATTAGACATGAGTGCCCATCGATTGAACCAAAATATCAATTGGCTGAGTCCAAACAACAAACATTCTGTTTTATTAACCTTAGAAGAGGGTTTTTCCAAAATTAGCGGACAGAAAAAGCTTCTTCCTCAGTTGAAGCTCACGAGTAACTATAGCTTTAAATGGCTCAATTCGAGTTTTACTTATCAATACGGGAGCTTTTACCTATCTGAATATTCTATGTCACAAAGGAGAACCAACGAAGAAGAAGAATTTCAACGATTAGCCTTCACATTATCTATTAATAATCAGTTCTTTAAAAACAAACTTTCTCTTAATTCTGGCATAGGATTTACCAAAGATTTTACTGTAGGACAAACACCCTCGGCTTTTATTAACGCACAATATTTTCCGCATCCGCAATACCGCATCTATGTTAACTCTTCGTGGTATCGCTATGATATGCAAAACAACAATTACTTCCCCGCTGCTTTTTCCAACAACACATTTGTGGTCGAAGTCGGATTAACCGTTAATTTTAAAGGGCAAGCACTCTCATCAGGTAAAAAAGGTAAGCTAACAGCGTTTGTATATCTGGACAAAAATGCTAACAATATTTTTGACGAAGGGGATGAAGTAGCCTCAGATTATTTAATCACTATCAACAAAACTACTTTCAAAACCGATTCAAATGGGATGATTTCCTACCAATCTTTACCTTACGAAAGTTACCAGATTAAGCCTACTGCACAAAAAGGCTGGTTTACATCTGGTTTTACCTACGAAGTAAATAAATATCAAAACGAAATTGAGATTCCATTGCACCAAAGCGGGACATTGTACGGAAAAATTCATTATGACTATGACCCCGTTACCGTACTGGATTTTGAGCCCAAGTACAGAGGTTTAATTTTCAATATTCACAGAAACGGGAGATTTATTCAACGGGTATCAACCAATGATGCTGGAGAGTTTGTTCTATTTTTACCACAAGGCGACTATCAGGTTTCGTTAGTGGAGAGTTCGTTACCCACCAACACTTACTGTAGCGAACTTGTGAAAGACATTTCTGTTAAATCAGGGCAAATTGCCAAAATTTCGCCTTTTGTTATCGAAGTAAAAGAAAGGAAAATCAATATCAAAAAATTTGGCTCTTAGTTGAATTATAATTTTGGCTTAACCAAAATACAAAAGAAAAGTATAATAGAAAATTGGAAAACATTTCTTGAATTTGATGGAGATGAAATAAAGATTTTCAATCCTGAAAACAAAAAATTTCTCAGTATAGAATTAACAGAAGAATTTATGATTAACAAAGAGGAAAAAGGACGAATTATATTTTATGAATTAACACCTTCTGAATAATAATAATACGTACTGCAGCTAATAACTAAGCTTTCGTCTTGCCCGGAGGGCACGAGATGAAAGCCCGTTGAACGGAACCGGAGTAGCTTATTACGTATTATGGAGTTTTCGAAGTGCAGCTTTAAGATATACTAGCAGTAATTTTACGATTACTGCTTTTTTTGTAGCAATAGTAGCTTCTAAACTGGAAAATGTAAGTTGGTGTTCTGTCTAAACCATTAATTATAGGCATAAAACGCTGCGTTATTAATACCTTATGAATTTATGAAATATTAACTATATTTGAAAGGAGTTTGTATACTTTTTTCACAGACTGACGTTATGTGCAACTTAAGACATACTGACAATCATAATTTTTCTAGTTTAGCAAAACCTACTGTCTTTCTATAATTATCGGGAGAAACACCTACTTTCTTCTTGAAAAACCTACTAAAATAAAATTCATCGTCATACCCAAGATTAGCTGCGATTTGTTTCAAAGGTTTTGAGGTTAAATATAGTTCGCGTTTAGCCTCTATAATAATTCTATTAGAAATTAACGAACTAGGTGTTTGCTGTAAATATTTTTTCACAATTCC
Organism: Mesonia profundi; assembly: GCF_031085155.1. Classification (GTDB taxonomy): domain Bacteria; phylum Bacteroidota; class Bacteroidia; order Flavobacteriales; family Flavobacteriaceae; genus Mesonia; species Mesonia profundi. The sequence continues at coordinate 24,636 of NZ_JAVHUL010000028.1, forward strand.
AGCCAATGTTTTAGTGCTAACACATAAAACATCTGCATAATCTTTCGGAGAGTGTAACTCAGAATAATTCTTCTCAATAGAATCTACTAAATTTTGCAATATTTCAGATTGATCATCAGAAAATTTTGGCACTATATCTTTATTAGATTGTTTTTTTTGTCTCACAGCTTCTATTAAAAACACCTTTAAAAAAGCCACAAGAACCTCATGCTGAGCAATAGAATCTCTATCCATTTCTTTTGAAATTTGGTCTATAAGGTTAAAAAACAACGCTTTTTCAGAAATTTTAAAATGTGGTAATCCATGAAAGTTGTTAAAAAGAACGCCTTCTGTTTCAATTTCATTTTGATGACGATATGTACAAAAAAAGTCAGGGTGAAAATTTAATAACCAGCCTTGACAAGGTTCTTCAGAAGAAATCATAAATGGTTGATAAGGCGACAAGCAAATCATTTGATAACCTTGCAGTTCATAATTAGAAAGATCTACACTTAACTTATAGTTGCTTGCGTTAAGTAAAATAATAGAATAATAATTTTTTCTTTGTAAATGATCAAATTGATTAAGATTTTCAAACCTTTCTAGTCTAAATGCTAGTTCACCATTTTGCTTATCAACAATAATTTGAGCCATAAGAGTCTATTTCTTTTTTAATGTTACGTATTAAAAAGACAGGAGTGTTTGTTACACTCCTGTCTAAAGATAACAATTATTTCGAAGCTATGATGTCTATTTTTTGAATTGCTGATGCTTCAAAACCATCTAAAAGAACAGGCGCATTTTCCATAAGTGCAGCTGCAACTTTTCCTGTTAAATGTGCATCTCTACCAGAATCATCTGCAAAAGTATCAAAGATTGCATATGTAGTAGCATCTATTTTTATAGCATACCAAGATAAAGTTTTTGGCTCGTCACCAACTAATTGTTTGCCGACATTAAGGAAGTTTTCAACATCTGTTGTCTTTGCTTCTTTAGATTTCATAATAACAAGCAAACCCTTGTTTTGCAATCCGGATTTATGATTAGATGCTAATACATCTACTGCTTGAATATCTGTGCTAGGATCAAAGTTGTCTAATAAATCACCTGCATTTGCTAATAATGCCTTCGCAACTTCGCCTGTTAAATGTGCTTGTCTTCCTTCTTCTACTTCAAAAGTATCATAAATACCAAAAGTATTATTATCTATTTGAAAGGCAAACCAAGATACTGTTTGAGGTTCTTGATTTACTAATGCTAATCCACCAAGTAAGAAGTTTTTGACGTCTTGTTCTTTTCCTGTTTTTGCTTTCATAATTACTAATAATCCGATAGTTTCTTTTTTTGTACTGTTCATAATGTTTGTGTTTTTAGATTTTGAAAATGTTTGAATTGTAAATCCTAGTAGAAAAACTAGGAATGCTAATTTTAATGGAACTTTAGTTTTCATCGTTTCTTGTTTATTTGTTACAGTGCAAATTTGAGACGAAACAAAAGACTATGGAATGGATGTTTATTGCTAACGCATGGACAATTTTCAAAAAAAGCAATACTATTGAATCCAGTATGCACATAACAAAGAACTGAGTTAAAAAACTTGTTGAATTAAAAAGTTCACTTACCTTTGCGAGTGAATACTAACTAATGGTTTGTATAGTGAATATATATTATGGAAAAGTTTAGCAATAGGCAAATAGAAATAATGGAAGCGGCTACAAACAGGATTTCAAAATTTGGAATTCAAAATTTGACCATTAAAACACTTGCCGAAGATATCGGCCTATCTGAACCGGCATTGTACCGGCACTTTAAGAGCAAAAATGAAATCCTGCTGAATTTATTGGAATATTTCCAAACGGAAATGAGAAACCGCATTCAGTCTATTCCATTTGAACCCAATGCTACTGAAGGAGATAAACTAAGGAAGATTTTCCATTCGCAACTGCAAACCTTTTCTGATAAGCCGGCAATAGTCAGTGTTATTTTTGCCGAAAGCATCTTTCATTACGATGATGGGCTGAGTAAAAAGGTATCGGAAATTATAAATATGATGCAGGAATTTGTAAACGCAAATGTCGATGCAGGTCAAAAAAACGGGACATATAAGAAACTAATCGGTACTTCTACAATCACGACCATCATTATAGGGGCAATGAGAATGGCGGTTTTGAAATGGAAATTATCAGGACATAAATCAAATTTGGTAAAAGACGGAAAAACAGTCCTGAATGGAATTTTAAAAATGATTGAAAACAAATAAATACAATTTAAGCAATGAAAAAAACGATTTTATTAGGAATGAGCGTAATGCTTTTTTGGAGTTGTAACAATACAGGAAAAACAACGCCTTCCGAAGAAACAGAAGTACAGACAGAAAACCACGCAACGCACCAACACGCTGAAAGTGCCGATGCCGTTGAACTCGACAATGGCGAAAAGTGGCTTGTGAATGAAGAAATGAAACCCTTTGTACTGAAAGGCGAAGAATTGGTCAGCACCTATATCCAAGATAATCAAACGGATTTCAAAGCCCTTGCCGAGCAACTGAAAGACCAAAACACCCAGCTCATAAAAAGCTGTACAATGACGGGAAAAAGCCACGATGAATTACACAAATGGCTGCATCCGCATCTTGAAATCGTGAAAACATTGGAAAATGAAACAGATGCCACAAAAGCAAATGAAGTTGTAGCTCAATTACAACATTCTTACAAGGAATATCACGAATATTTTCAATAAAATTTAAGACCATATGATTTGGAGGGGACTATTTGCGCCATTAGTATTGATAGGTTTACTAACAGCCTGTACGAAATCAAATAACGGAGAACAGGCTTTGCAAAATCAGATCGATAGCCTGAAAACGAAATTAGAAAATGCTTACAAGCCCGGCTTTGGAGATTTTATGGGGAAGGTGCAAACCCGCCACAGCAAGCTGTGGTTTGCCGGAGTGAACGAAAACTGGGAATTGGCAGAATTTGAAATGCACGAGCTTGAAGAGGTTATCGAAGATATCCGAACCGTTTACCCTAATCGGGAAGAAACACAGTCTTTGCCTATCATCGAACCGAGCCTCGAAACTGTAAACAATGCGATTAAACAACGAGATGCAGAAGTATTTAAAAAAGGATATTTAACACTTACAAATGCTTGCAACAGTTGTCATCAAGCAACAAAAGTGGAGTTCATAAAAATTAAAACGCCTACAATTCCGCCATACAGCAATCAGGATTTTATGAAATTGGTCAACAATGATAGAATAGAATAATAATTTTAAAAAGTAGATTTTTGAAAATTAAAAATGTAACAATTGCCGGAACGGGAGTTTTAGGTAGTCAAATCGCTTTTCAATCAGCATTTAAAGGATTTAATGTTTCGATTTATGACATTAACGATGACGCATTAGAAAAAGCAAATGAAAGACTTATTGTCTTAAAAGGGCGGTATGTTGAAGATAATTATGGTACGAAAGAAGAGGTTGACAATGCCTACAATCGTATTTCACAATACACCGATCTAGCAAAAGCTGTAGAACATGCAGATTTGGTCATTGAGGCAGTACCGGAATTGCTTCCTATAAAACAAGATTTCTACACGAAATTGTCAGCGGTGGCGAATGAAAAAACCATTTTTGCATCCAATTCATCTACGATGACACCGAGTCAGATTGTAGATTTCACAGATCGCCCTGAAAAGTATTTGCATCTGCATTTTGCGAATGAAATATGGAAACTTAATATTGCCGAAATCATGAAGCATGAACGTACTTCAGACGAGGTGTTTGAGACTATAATTGAGTTTGCTAAAGATATTGCCATGATTCCGATTCTACTTCATAAGGAGCAGCCTGGCTATGTTTTAAATACGCTTTTGGTTCCTTTCCTGAAGGCGGCTATGCAATTAGCTGCTGATGGAGTTGCTGATCCAAAAGTGGTTGATAAGACTTGGATGATTTCCACAGGTGCTCCAATTGGACCATTTGCATTTTTAGATATTATCGGACCAAACACGCCGTATAATTTGTACAAAGCATGGGGTGATCAAGGAGATGAGCTATCCGCTAAGGTTGCTGCATGGATTAAGTCGGAATACTTAGATAAAGACAGAATGGGAACGGCTAATGGAAAAGGTGTATATGATTATCCGAATCCAGCTTATCAAACGCCAGATTTTTTAAAATAATTTAGTTCAGTAATTGTGCCATCAAAGACGATGGCACAATTTGCAACCTATTCGATCAATCAAAAAAATAACACAATTAAAAATAAATTATGGAAAAAATTATCATCCCAACGGTAAGCGTTTTGGCGACAGGTACTGACTTTGCAGCCAAGCAAATGCAAGCCAATGCCAACGAAGTAATGCCACTTCATCACGCCAATTTAGAATCCATTCTTTTTATTTATGAAGGAGAATGCATCCTGCAAATGAATGACGAAGAACTTTTGCTAAAACCGGGTGAGGCGGTGGTTATTCCACCACTTATCAAGCACCAAATCAAAGCAGTAAAGGATTATAAAGGGATTCATTTTATGCCCAAAGACATCAAGTTTGAGTTTTTTAAAAATGTTTAATGTTTATTTTCAATCTTTATTGTGATATGAGTTTTAAAAGTCAACTTTATGAAGCCAATCCCTTATATCGAATATACAAAGCTGGAGGCAAGACACCTGCGTTCAGACAAGTGGTTTTATATGTCGCATCTCAGCAATGCCTGTGCTTCTGAAGATGCGCACCGAACATCGGCTTATGCTATTTGTCTGCTGAGTGAAGGCGAACTACAACTGGAATCTGATTTGTTCGTGCATAAAACCAAAGCTCCTGCCATCTTTACCCTTGCACCTTCGGCGATTCGGAAATTTACAGATCTCGGGTCAGCCTATGATGCACAGATTTTGTTCTTTCGGAAAGAAGTTTTTTTGGAAGGACAAACGGATATTACTTATTTAGATAAATTTGATTTCTTTGAAAAAACGGGCGAACAAGTAATTAAATTGGATGATGCACTTTTTGGTCAGTTTAAATCTTATTTTGAATTAATTCATCAAAAATCAACTGAAAGCGCACCCCATACTTCGGCAATTATCAGAAGTTTGATTTATATTATTCTCAATGAAATTGATGATGCGCACCAAAAACAAAATCCGGATACCGATCAGGAAACGGATAAAAATGCGCATATCCTCACGCAATTTAAAAGTCTGCTGTCTGAACATTTTATAGAAGAAAGAGAAGTGTCGTTTTATGCGGATAAATTGCACTTGACGCCTAAATATTTCTCAACGCTCATCAAAGAAGTCAGCGGTAAAACTGCCGGTGCCTGGATCAATGAGATGGTTTTATTAGAAGCCAAAGTCCGATTGCAAAACCATAAACAAAACATCGCCCAAATTGCTTACGACCTCAATTTCTCTGACCCTTCGCATTTCGGCAAATTCTTCAAAAAACACGCCGGCGTAAGTCCAAAGGAATACAGAGAGGCTTAAGAAAGCCTCAAAAACCGACTTTCGTACCGTTATTTCCTACTTACGGCTCTTTGATATTGCTGAGGACAACGGGATCTTTATGCTAATGAAATATAAATTCAAATAAACACAAACAACGATGACTAAAATAATTTCAAATTTCAGGTTATTCATATATGTTGTTTTGCTGCCATTACTCGTCTTCACGTCTTCTTGTTCCTCAATGAGGGAATTGCCAAAATACGGTTTTTCAGAAGGGATTTACAATGCCTAATTAGAGAAGAAAGGAAAAAGAGAAAAAGTGTATGTAGATGTTTTTCCGGATTCACTCGAAATTTATCAGTTAGAAACCGTTGACGGAAAGAAGATCGTGAATACCACGCAAAAAACAATAGTATCTATCCCGGAAGAGTCAAAGAAGATAGACAACAGAACTTTGCATTTCACCAAACACACGCTCGATTTGGATATATTGACCTTTCCGGTGAAATACCGATTTTCGTCGGGAGGAATTCCTCCACAAGTAGGCTCATCCTTATCGGCAACGCTTTACTTAGGATATAGGGGTGATGATTTTGTTGTTCGTTATAAGAAAACCCCACTTGGAAATTATAAAAAAAGTACCAATCATTTCGGTCATAGCTTTGGTGTTTTTTTCGGATTTTCTTCCGCAGACATTAGATCGGAATATACAAATGGGCACGTTAAAAATAGATATTCCGGTTTTGCATTAACTAGCGGGGGCGCGTTTCTTGTTGGAATAAATAATTTCACAGTTGGTTTTGCCGTTGGCTTTGACAGTTTGTTAGACAAGAATAGATCGCACTGGATCTACCAAAACCAACCTTGGTTGGGATTAACTATTGGAATGGGGCTTCAATAGTCTAACAGAAATCAAAAAACCTCGAAATCCGACTTTTATACCATTACCCCCTACTTTCAGCTCTTCCAAAAGGCTGAGTCTGTTCCTATCTTAGTATTGAACAAAAAAGAAGTATTAATCATTAAAAAAAATAAAGATGAAAACAATAAGAATTCAATTAGAAACCCTTACCTGCCCGAGTTGTATCAACAAAATTGAAGGGGTACTTAATAAACAAACCGGAGTGGATGAAGCGAAGGTAATGTTTAACTCAAGTAAAGTGAAAATAACCTATAACGAGGAAGAAACCAATCCTGAAGAAATCTCTGCAATAATAGAGAAACTGGGATATCCTGTTTTATCATAATTTATAGTAGCAATGAATATAAACACAAAAACTAGAAATATATTAACCCTGGTTTCTGGCGGATTGCTGTTGGCGGCTTTGGCCGTGTACCTATTAACCCCCGGAAGCCTTGCACAAGACATCATTTTGATTGTTGCCGCGATTCTTGCGGGAGTTCCCATTGCAATAAAGGCTTTTCAAGCACTTCGAATGAAAGCTTTCAGCATTGATTTGCTGGTAACGATCGCCGTGGTTGGTGCAATGATTATCGGTGAATACACAGAAGCCGCAGTCGTTTCGTTTCTGTTTTTGTTTGGTCACTACCTAGAAGGACGTACCTTACAAAGAACAAGAGCCTCCTTAAAATCGCTGATGGATATGGCGCCGCTTGAAGCTACAATTTTAAAAAACGGCGAACGCATCACCATCCCTGCGGAGGAAGTGCAAATAGGCGATCACGTCATTGTACAACCCGGAGGAAGAATTCCCGTGGACGGAAAAGTGATTACGGGACAGTCTTTAATTAACCAAGCAGCTATTACTGGTGAATCGGTTCCTGTAAATAAAACCAAAGGCGATCAGGTGTTTAGCAGTACGGTTTCGGACAACGGATATTTGGAAATCCTCGCTGAAAAAGTGGGCGACGACACGACTTTTGCTAAAATCATCGAATTGGTGGAAGAAGCACAAGAAACCAAAGCCAAAACGCAAAAATTTATGGAGCGATTTGCCGCTTATTACACCCCGGGAATTATTATTCTCTCGGTGATAGTTGGCCTCATCACGCTGAATGTTCACTTGGCATTAACCTTTTTGGTAATCGCTTGTCCAGGTGCTCTGGTTATTTCAGTACCGGTGTCCATTGTTGCCGGAATCGGGAATGGTGCCAAAAATGGAATCCTTATCAAAGGTGGAGATAAAATGGAAAATCTTGCCAAAGTAAACACCCTTGTATTTGATAAAACAGGAACACTTACAAAAGGAAAACCCGAGGTAACAGATATTAAAGCCTATGGAATTTCAGCTGATGAATTATTGCAATTAACAGCTGAAGTGGAAGTTACTTCTGAACACCATCTCGGTAAAACCATCGTCAAAAAAGCCGAAGAAAAAGAACTCAAATTAGTGCATAATCCATCAGATGTGGAAATTATGAAAGGACACGGTCTGCGAGCAATGTTAAACGGCCAACAGATTTATGTCGGAAATAAATCAGGTGCTGAAAAACTCGGAATTGCCATTGACATTGAAGCAAATGAATATATGCTTCAACAGCAAAAAAATGGAAACACTTCGGTTTTTATTACAAGAGACAAAGAAGTAATTGGGATTATTTCTATTGCCGATCAGGTTCGGGAAGAAGCTCCTGCAACTATGGATCAATTGCGAAAAACCGGAATCAACGACTTAATGATGCTCACTGGTGATAATGAATTGGTTGCCCAAAAAGTAGCCCATCAATTGGGAATCGACAAGGTTTATGCGGAATTACTCCCCGAAGACAAAGTGAGTAAAGTTACTGAACTTAAAACCTCAGGACGAAATGTGGCGATGATTGGTGATGGAATTAACGATGCCCCCGCAATTGCCACCGCAGATGTTGGAATTGCAATGGGTGGAACAGGAACCGATGTAACAATGGAAACAGCGGATATCATTCTGATGTCTGACAAATTAGATAAACTGCCTTATGCCATCAAACTCGCCAAAGCTACCATCCGCAATATGAAGCAGAACACTTACTTTTCTTTGATTACCGTTGCGTTGTTGTTGGTGGGGGTTTTGACTGATAAAATTCATCTGGCATCTGGGATGTTGATCCACGAAATAAGTGTGATCCTGGTTATTGTGAATGCCGTTCGTTTGGTAAGATTCCCGAAGTATCAGTTGCGGTTTAAATTACTGGATTTTAAAACCAAAACAAGAAAGGAGTAAGATGAAATATCACTGTCCGCATAGGTTTAAGATTCTTCCGACTTATATACCAAAACCACCTACCAATGTCCTTAATAAAAGCAAGTTCAATAATTAGCTTTGTACAAGTAAAAATTCAATAACATTCAAAAATATACAACTATGAAAACAATAAAAAGATTAAAAATGAGATTGGTCAAAACCGTGCTCTTAATGGGAGCAATGATAGCTTTTTCAGCACCCGCGTTTGCGCACTGTGATTCGTATGACGGTCCGGTAATTCAAGATGCGTATAAAGCTTTGGAAAAGGAAGAAGCGAAATATGTGATGAAGTGGATTGACACCGAGCACGAAGCGGAAATAAAGCAACTTTTTGACAAGACGATTGGCTTAAAAAATGGCGATGCGGAAATTTATAAGATTGTAGAAAAACATTTTTTGGAAACGTTGGTTCGTTATCACCGTGAAACCGAGGGTGCGCCATACACTGGTTTAAAACCTGCGGGCACTACTGCACCTATCGTGCAAATGGCAGATAATTCAATTGAAAAAAAAGATGTAAAAACTTTGCTTAACAATCTGGACAAACACATTCGAACAGTCATCCAAGAAAAGTATGATAAAGTAATGAAATTGGAAAAGGTAAAAGACAATTCCGTTACTGAAGGAAGAGCATATGTAGCTGCTTATGTTGATTACACCCACACTCTGGAAGCATTGGAAGCAGTAATATCGCACGAAGGTGGTCGTCAACATTAATAATCAAGTTTGTTCGAAATTAATTAGGAAAAAGTTGTGTATCGGAAGTCGGCACACAACTTTTTTGTTTGAAATTCAACATCATAAAAATAGTGATTCTATTTGTTGGAAAATGCTGATTAAAGAATTTAATTCGTAAGTTGTAACTAAGAATTTACAGACTGGAAGATTGGATAAAATGGAAGATGCCTCGGCTCGGATTGACACTTAAATTTCATCCTCTATTTATAACAAATTCACAACGAAATTTTATTATTACCAACATCTTTAAAAGCATCCTTAAAAGAAGGTAAAGTTTAATTTACAAATATAAATTATGACCTCCCACAACATCCCCAAACACTTGACCGGCCTCTCAGAAGAAGAACTAAAAATTTCCCGAAACAAATTTGGTTTCAACCAAGCAGACAACATTAAAAAAAGTGCCTGGTACACGATGCTATTGGACATCCTGAAAGAGCCGATGTTACTTTTGCTCATTGCCGTGGCGATTATTTATGTGATTGTGGGCAATTATTCCGAAGCAATTTTTATGTTGGGAGCGATTATAGCCGTTTCGGGTATTTCGTTCTATCAGGACAATCGCAGTAAAATGGCATTGGAAGCCTTGGAAAAACTGAACGAACCGCTCAGTACCGTTATCCGAAATTCAAAAGTAATACGAATCCCTACCCACGAAATTGCCGTGGGCGACTTGTGCATTACCGAAGAAGGAAAGATGATCAATGCGGATGGTGAGATTGTGCACAGCAATGATTTTTCGGTCAATGAAGCATCGCTAACAGGGGAAAGCTTTTCGGTGTTCAAAAGTCAGGAAACCGAAGACAGAAAAATATATAGCGGTTCGTTGACCGTTTCTGGACTGGCGGTTTTCAAAGTGGAAAAAATCGGTGCGGAAACCAAGCTGGGAAAAATCGGACAATCCATTCAGAAGATCAAAGGAGAGCAATCACCCTTGCAAATCCAGATTACAAAATTTGTCAAATGGATGGCAATCATCGGCATTGTTGTTTTTTTATTAGTTTGGGCATACAGTTTTTGGCAATCAAGAGATATTATTGAAAGTTTATTGGTTGGACTGACTTTGGCGATGTCCATTTTGCCGGAAGAAATCCCTGTGGCTTTTACCACTTTTATGGCATTGGGAGCCTGGAAACTGATGCGAGAAGGAATTATCATCAAGCGAAGCAGTGTAGTAGAAACATTGGGGAGTACCACGGTGATCTGCGCAGACAAGACTGGCACCATTACCGAAAACTCAATGCACTTGAAAGCTTTGTTCGATTATAAATCCAACAATATTTTTGACGAAGCTGATTTTAACTCACCCGAACTTTCAGAACTCATTGCGTTTGCGATGTGGAGTAGTGAACCTGTTCCGTTTGATCCGATGGAGAAAACGCTGCATCAGGTTTATGAACAAACTCAAGCTGATGACCAACGGAAGAACTTCCAAATGATACACGAATATCCCTTGGAAGGAAAACCACCGATGATGACCCATCTTTTTGAAAATGGATTGGGAGAGCGAATAATAGCCGCCAAAGGTGCTCCCGAAGCCATACTTGCCGTATCCAATCTCTCAGAAGGCGAAAAAGAAAAAATGCGTCAGCATATCAGCGATTTTGGCAAACAGGGCTATCGGGTATTGGGTGTAGCCAAGTCAAATTTTGAAGAAAATGATTTCCCTGAAAAACAACGGGATTTCAACTTTGAATTCTTAGGATTTACCGTGTTTTACGACCCACCAAAGAAAAATATTCAGGAAGTATTCCAAAAAATATACGATGCCGGAATTAAAGTAAAGGTGATTACAGGCGATAATGCCGATACCACTAATGCTATTGCCCGGCAAGCGGGAATTATCAATGAAACTCCGGCTGTAAACGGAGCAGAAATTATCCACCACACCGAAACGGAATTGATTGAACTTTCAAAGAAAACAACTTTATTCACTCGGATGTTTCCAGAAGCAAAATTAGCGATGGTCAATGCGTTCAAAAAAGACGGCGAAGTCGTGGCGATGCTGGGCGATGGAGTAAATGATGCTCCTGCACTGAAAGCCGCTCATATTGGTGTAGCAATGGGAAGCAAAGGAACGGAAATAGCCAAAGCAGCAGCTTCATTAGTGATTACCAATGATGATTTGGACAAACTCATCACAGGAATTGCAGCAGGGAGACGAATTTATGCCAATATCAAAAAAGCCATTCAGTATATTATCTCCATTCATATTCCGATTATTCTGACCGTTTCGCTGCCTTTGTTTTTGGGGTGGATTTATCCGCATATTTTTACGCCGGTACACGTTATTTTTTTAGAATTGGTAATGGGGCCAACCTGCTCCATAGTCTATGAAAATGAACCGATGGAAAAAAACACGATGCAGCAGAAGCCAAGAAAAATGACCGAAACATTCCTGAATATAAAAGAATTGGCTATCAGCATTGTTCAAGGATTGGTAATTACCGCAGGTGTATTGTTCGCTTATCAATGGGCAGTTCAGAATGGTGGCAATGAAGAAACCACAAGAGCTATGGTGTTCACAACTTTGATTTTCGCTAATGTATGGTTGAGTTTGGTTAACCGTTCATTTGTTTACAGTATATTCGAAAGTTTTAAAAATAAAAACAACTTATTCCCACTTGTTATCGGAGCAACTTTAGTATTACTCTTTTCCATTTTATATATTCCGCCATTTGCTAAATTCTTTCAGGTAGCAGAACTGAATATAAAAGAATTAGGAATCGCAATGTTGATTGCAGCAATATCGGTATTGTGGTTTGAGGTATATAAGTGGATTAAAAGAAGAAAGTAAATCAGTGATTTTTCAGAGAAAGGTATTGTGTACGTCCCTGATATAGGTTGGTGAATTAATAGATAGACCTTAGAGCTTGTTGTGTACTTTTTTTAAAAACTATAGCTAGAGGAAAGAGTAATGATAGCGATCTGGTTTAAGCTTTTTATATAATTAAGAGTGATAACATGAAACTAAGTTCTTCGTTTATTCTTTGCTATGTTAAAAGCATTGGATTATTTCTTTGTAAATGGAATTTATCCTAATTTTGTCGTCAATTGCATAGAATAAGCCATGGTGACATCACTGATTGAACTTAGAAAAATTAAACTTAATGAAAGTCTCGTCCTCCCTCTAGCAGAAAAAATAAATGCTGGTTTTCCGAGTCCAGCTGAAGATTTTTTGGATCTGAGTATTGATTTAAACAAAGAGTTTATTAAGCATCCGGATGCTACATTTTTTGGTAAGGTTAGTGGTGACAGTATGATTGATGCAGGTCTTGATAATGGTGACTTACTTATTATTGATAAAAGCTTGGAACCCAAAAACAATAGTATTGCTGTTTGTTTTTTAGATGGTGAATTCACCGTTAAGCGTGTTTTGCGTGAGGAGGATAAATTGTGGCTAGTTGCTGAAAATAAAAATTACCAACCCATTCCTGTTTATCCTGAAAATGATTTTATCATTTGGGGAGTTGTCACGACAGTGATTAAAAAAATTCTGTAATGTTTGCCTTGGTGGATTGTAATAATTTTTATGCATCATGTGAGCGTGTTTTTAATCCGAATTTACGAAACCAGCCTATTGTTGTACTCTCTAATAACGACGGCTGTGTCATTGCGAGAAGCAATGAAGCAAAGGCACTTGGTGTTCCTATGGGAGCGCCAGCATTTAAATTTGAAAGACTATTCAAGCAGAAAAATATCAAAGTATTCTCATCAAATTATGCGCTTTATGGGGACATGAGCGCGCGAGTGATGAATATCCTCGGAGAATTTACACCAGATATTGAAATCTATAGCATAGATGAATCCTTTCTATACTTCAAGGGTTTTGATAAAATTGGTCTAGAAGCACATTTACAGCAGATGAAAAAATGTGTTGAGAAGTCAACCGGAATCCCGATTAGCATTGGTGTGGCTCCCACAAAAACACTCAGCAAAGTGGCCAACAGGATTAGCAAAAAATTCCCGCAACGCACAGGTGGAATTTACATGATTAAAACAGAAGAGCAGCGCCTTAAAGCATTGCGATGGCTTCCCATCAAGGATATTTGGGGCATTGGCAGGCAGCACCAGAAGCGCTTGGAGGCCTTAGGCTTACAAAGAGCGGAAGCCTTTACACAACTTAATGATGATTGGGTTAGAAAGCATATGAGCGTTGTTGGCTTGCGTCTTAAAAAAGAGCTTGAAGGCGAACAAACATTAAGTTTGGAAGGCTTTGTTGATAAAAAGGCAATTGCTACCACGCGTTCCTTTGATTATGAATATAAGGACTTGAGCTATATTACAGAGCGCATCTGTAGTTTCACCATTGTGTGTGGTGAAAAATTACGCCGACAAGAGAGTTGTTGTCAAACGATTTATGTCTTTTTAAGAAGTAACCGATTTAATGAAAAGGCTGCATCATACAGTAAAGGTATTAGTGTACAACTGCCCTACCCTACAAATTCAAGTCTTGATTTGGTGAAGTTTGCAAAAAAAGCTTTGCATAAAATTTATAAACCTGGTATTGCTTATAAAAAAGCAGGTGTTATTGTTTCTAAACTAACACCTCAAAGCGCTAAGCAGACTGCACTTTTTACAGAAGAAAATCCAAAGCATTTTCCATTGATGCAACAGATTGACATTCTCAATCAGAGTTATGGTAAACATACTGTTAAGTTTGGCAACCAAGATCTAAAACACAGGTGGAAGATGCACCAGGATCATCTTAGTCAAAATTACTCAACAAAACTGGATGACATCATTGAGATTAAAGCTATTTAGGTTTATGATCTTTATTAGTTAACTGAGAGTTATCTAATGATTTGTTTTTTACTTGTTTTCACCACAGCATTTTGTTGTGCCACGTTTTTACTTTTTTACAGAGTCTATTTCAGTTTTTAAAGAAATTATTATTTTGTTTTTTTCGTTTAGGTGATGTTGAGTCTGAATTAGTGAATCGTTTTTTTCAGATATTGCTTTATGTAATTTTTCTATGTTGGGTGTTTCTTTATTTGATTCCGAAATATTCGTAAGAAACCAACCTAAAAAAGCACCAAAAACTAAAAATATAAAGTTTATAAAATGTTTATTGTTTAAATCGAAAAGAGTTTTTTCTTTTATGTCGGAATCTAGTTTTTTGTCAAATTCTTTGTTTTCCAAATATTGTTTTATTCCAATTTTATTTATATCGTATATATCTTCAGAGTTAGCTACATATATATTATTATGTCTTTCTATTTTTATAAGTCCGTTTGATTTTAAAAAAGATATTCCTTGGTCATATAATTTGGATGTTTCTTTGTTGGTAACTATAAAGTCTTTTTTTATTAAATCCGATATTATTAAATCAATTTCTTTATATAATTCTTTTGTCATAAGTTTGAGTGAGTTCAAATGGTTGCCAACGGTCTCGGCTATGCGTAGTGCGGGATTTTAAGATAAATATTCTTAGAGAACGCAAATTTGATTTACCTGAGTAGCTTCTGACGAAGCTAAAAAGCAGGCATTGCGGCTATGCAATGTTGGCGGTAGTTCTTACTCTCCAAGATTTAATTCGCGCTGAAATTCGTTGAGATACATTGATAGATGTAAACCATCAACTAATCCATGATGTGCTTCAATTGAAATTGGAAGAAGCTTTTGGTCATTTTGCACAAAGAATTTTCCAAAGGTAATTTTAGGAACTGATTCAGTTTTATCAAAATTTGTTGGATGAAGCAATGCAGTAAACTTGTGCCATGGGAACGTCGAATGGCGAATCAAATTCTTTTTAATATCATCATTGTTGAGACGAAGACCGGTGGAATTATTCACAGCGGCAATTTCGGATTGCAATTCCAGATTGAAGCTTGCGAAGTCTTTTGAAAAATTTACAAATGCAAAACCAAATGTTCCATCTGACCTTCCTATCGTAGTTCCGGCATGAATTTCATCGAACAACACAACATTTTGATCAACAATTCTGAGTTTTAGTTCTTCGACTGAATTGACAGCTTTCATGGATTTAAATAAGTAATATGCAAAGAATGAATAGCCGTTTTCTTTACAGTATGCGTAAGCTTTCGAGCAATCGACCTCGGTTACGATTCCAAAATAAGGACTCGTCATCTTAGAGAAAAACTCAAAATGTTCACGACGGTTCCAATTTTCAATGTCAATCTTTTTCATCATGGATGGATCATGCAGCTTTAGAATTACCGCCAACGAGTTTGGCTATGGTTTCGTTGCGTGAAAATCCGCTAGGATTTTCCGCCGCAAACCGAAGATAGCAAATTTGCGAGAACTTTCCGCGAGCAAAGTCAGAAGCAATGAACTATAGCCGGTGTGCCTGTTGCACAAGTATTGTTAAAGGTACATTTTTTTCGTATCTTACTGTATGCAAGGAAAGAAGAATTATCAA
>NZ_JAVHUL010000029.1 GCF_031085155.1 Mesonia profundi
AATGAAGTCATTGTTCAGCTTTAAATATTAAATTTAATCCTTTATTAATCTGTATCGATTATTTAGGACTAGACAAGACGTGCTCTTAATCTGCTAAAACAATAGCTTTATTATTTTTGAATTCTAAAACGCCACCTTTAATGTGGTATTCTAACCTTCCATCTTCTCCAGTGGTAAAGTCATTTTTAACTTCTTCCGTTAAGCTTACATTTCCACCAATTTTCACTTCTCCCTTGATAAGTACAGAAACGATGGCTTCGTGATTGCTAAGCATTTGAAATTCTCCATCTACACCAGGAACGGCTACAGATTCAACTTCTGCGCTAAGCAAAACTTTTTCTGGGGTTATTATTTCTAAATGCATAGTATTATCGTATTAAGATGCGAGCTATGACTTGAGATTCTCAAATCCCTAAAGTCTTATCTCTCTAATCTAATTTTATGATTCGGCTAACATTTTTTCTCCAGCTTCTATCGCTTCCTCGATGCTTCCTTTAAGGTTAAAAGCAGCTTCTGGGTATTTATCTAATTCCCCATCCATGATCATATTAAATCCTTTGATGGTTTCTTTAATATCTACCAATACTCCTTTTAATCCTGTAAACTGTTCGGCTACGTGGAAAGGCTGAGATAAGAAACGTTGCACACGTCTTGCACGAGATACGGCCAATTTATCTTCTTCAGATAATTCTTCCATACCAAGAATAGCAATAATATCTTGTAATTCTTTATAGTGTTGTAACAACTCTTTTACACGTTGTGCACAATTATAATGCTCATCTCCTAAAATATCTGCAGTTAAAATTCTTGACGTAGAATCTAACGGATCTACCGCTGGATAAATACCAAGCTCTGCAATTTTACGAGAAAGTACGGTGGTTGCATCTAAGTGAGCAAACGTGGTTGCTGGTGCTGGATCTGTTAAATCATCTGCAGGCACATAAACGGCTTGTACAGAAGTAATCGATCCTCGTTTAGTTGAAGTAATACGTTCTTGCATAGCTCCCATTTCGGTAGCTAATGTAGGTTGGTAACCTACCGCAGATGGCATACGTCCTAAAAGTGCTGACACTTCCGAACCTGCTTGTGTAAAACGGAAAATGTTATCTACGAAGAAAAGTACATCTTTTCCTTGCCCTTCTCCTGCTCCATCACGAAAATATTCTGCAATTGTTAATCCTGAAAGCGCCACACGAGCACGTGCTCCTGGTGGTTCATTCATTTGTCCAAAAACGAAGGTAGCTTTAGAATCTTTCATCGCAGACTTGTCTACTTTTTGAAGATCCCATCCTCCACTTTCCATAGAGTGCATAAAATCATCTCCGTATTTAATAATACCAGATTCTAGCATCTCTCTCAAAAGGTCATTTCCTTCACGTGTTCTTTCTCCTACTCCTGCGAATACAGAAAGACCCCCGTGACCTTTTGCAATATTGTTAATCAATTCTTGAATAAGTACTGTTTTACCTACTCCTGCACCTCCAAATAATCCAATTTTACCTCCTTTTGCATAAGGCTCAATTAAATCGATTACTTTGATTCCCGTATATAAAACTTCTTGAGATACAGATAAATCTTCAAATTTTGGAGCTTCACGGTGAATAGAGAGACCATCTTTACCTGTTTTTGGCAGGTTTCCAAGACCATCAATCGCATCTCCTGTTACGTTAAACAGACGTCCGTAAACATCATCTCCAATTGGCATCTGGATTGGGTTACCTGTAGCCAAAACTTCTGTCCCACGGCTTAAACCATCGGCAGAGTCCATGGCTATTGTTCTTACGGTGTTTTCCCCAATGTGGGATTGAACTTCAAGAACCAATATAGAACCATCTTTATTAGTGATCTCTAACGAATCGTAAATTTTTGGCAACTCAGCGTTTTCTGTGCTAAACACAACGTCAACAACAGGACCAATAATTTGTGCAACTTTACCTGTAACTTTAGACATTATCTAATTGTTTAATTTATAGTTTTTAATAAAGGAAAAAATGCTCTCTTTTTCCGGCTGCAAAGATAGATTATTTTTATGAAATAAAACACCCCTAATTTTGAAAAATAAATATTATTCTACCGTAACGGATTTTGCTAAGTTTCTAGGCTGATCTACATTCTTACCAAGCATTACTGCCACATGGTAAGAAAGAAGCTGAAGCGGAATAGTTGTTAGTAAGGGGGTAAATGCTTCGATGGTATCTGGCACTTCAATGACATAGTCTGCCATAGACCTTACATCTTTATCTCCTTCGGTAACAATCCCGATAATTCTTGCGTCTCTAGATTTTATTTCTTGAATATTACTTACCACTTTTTCATAATGCCCCTTTTTGGTAGCGATAACCACCACCGGCATATTTTCATCAATCAAAGCAATAGGTCCGTGTTTCATTTCC
Source organism: Mesonia profundi (assembly GCF_031085155.1). Classification (GTDB taxonomy): domain Bacteria; phylum Bacteroidota; class Bacteroidia; order Flavobacteriales; family Flavobacteriaceae; genus Mesonia; species Mesonia profundi. Next base: position 2,394 of record NZ_JAVHUL010000029.1, read on the forward strand.
GCAGCAGGATAACCTTCTGCATGAATGTAAGAAATCTCTTTTAACTTTAAAGCGCCTTCTAAGGCTACAGGAAAGTTAAAACCTCTTCCTAAGTACAAAAAATTAGCAGCGTTCATATATTTCTTAGCTACTACTTTTATATGTTCATTAGATTCCAAGGCTTTCTTTATCTTTTTAGGAATTAAATCTAATTCTTGCAAATGATAATGGAAATCGGCGTGACTCATATTTCCTTTTGCCTTGGCTAATTTAAGCGCCATTAAACTCAACACCGTAATTTGTGTAGTAAAAGCTTTGGTAGAAGCTACTCCAATCTCTGGTCCTGCGTGAGTATATGCCCCTGCGTGAGTTTCTCTGGAAATAGAAGACCCCACTACATTACATACTCCAAACACAAAAGCTCCTTTTGATTTTGCCAATTTAATTGCTGCCATGGTATCTGCCGTTTCACCCGATTGCGAAATAGCAATAACCACATCATTTTCATCTATAATAGGGTTTCTATATCTAAACTCTGAAGCATATTCCACTTCAACAGGCACTCTAGCAAAATCTTCAAAAATATATTCTGCTACCAAACCTGCATGCCAAGAGGTACCACAGGCCACAATTAAGATACGTTTAGCATTAGTGAACTTTTCGATATTATCGTCCATTCCTGCCATTCTTACTATGCCTTTATCCACCAACATCCTTCCCCTATACGTGTCTACGATGGCACTAGGTTGCTCATAAATTTCTTTTAGCATAAAATGCTCATAACCTCCTTTTTCAATCTGCTCTAAGTTCATCTGAAGCTCTTGAACGTAAGGAACTACCATAGTATCATCCTGAATCTTGCGCACTCTCACTTCTCTTCCTAAGCGAACAATCGCCATCTCTCCATCTTCAAGGTAAATCGCACTTTTGGTAAATTCAATAAATGGCGAAGCATCTGAAGCGATAAAAAACTCATCTTCACCTACTCCAATAGCCAACGGACTCCCTAAGCGAGCGACAATGATCTCATCTGGTTTATTTCTGTCAAATACCGCAATAGCGTATGCCCCTATAGTTTGATTCAAAGCAATTTGCACTGCTTTCCCCAACTTTACATTTTCTTTTTTCTTTACATCTTCAATAAGATTAACCAAGACTTCCGTATCGGTATCAGATTCGAAGGTGTAACCTCTAGAAGTTAACTCCTGTTTTAAAGAAGCATAGTTTTCAATAATCCCGTTATGAATGATCACGATATCTCCCGAGTTAGAATAATGAGGATGTGAGTTCACATCATTAGGCACCCCATGAGTTGCCCATCTTGTATGCCCTATTCCTATATTCCCTTCAGTAATATTCTCTGCCTCCATCTTATTTTTAAGATCAAGCACTTTACCTTTCGTCTTACAAACATTTAAGTTAGCCCCGTCATAAAGCGCAATTCCCGCACTATCATAACCTCTATACTCTAAGCGCTGCAATCCTTTCAAAACAATAGGGTAAGCGTCTCTATGCCCTATATAACCTACAATTCCACACATAATTAATTTGGTTCGGTATAATATATATTTAGTTTCAATCTGTTCCCTTCTGGTGCATCTGGACCATATAAAACAGTACTCTGGGGGGTCAATAACATGGGAGAAGGTACCACCTCTAATTGATAATCTTCATCTACATTTTCTTCTCCTTCGACTTCTACTTTTACAGGATTAAATATGTTTACATTATTACTCACCATTAATCCAAGTCTTGTATTGGTGGAGTCTTTATTAATAATGTCGCTTACATAAGAAGTAAGCTTTAATTTATAAAACCTTTTTCCGTTATCATCTTCATCTAATCTACCCAAGTGGATTAATCTAGACTTAAGCGGATTATTATCATTGGCACTCACATCAAAAGTATAATCTTGCAAAACCCTATTGTTTTTTACATCATAGATAAACAATCGTTGAGGCTGATTATGATCTTCACTGATTTGATTTTCATCTACATAAAACGTAAGATTAGCTTCATTAATTAACCAATCTGAATCCCTTAGCGTCTCTAACTCTGAAGGATCTGTAAACAAGTCTATAACTCCCATAGACCCCTGTCCTCCCTTTAAATAAATTCCATCCCCTGTCGGAATAGTTTGATTATCTGTATTGATAACATTTACGATATTAGACCCAAAAAGTAAAGAGTATTCTTTTTGCTCTATTTCCTCTTCAGAAGGATCTTCCACTTCAGAAGTGTTATAATACAAGATAATTTTCGCTTCTTCAGACCTTAAATCTAGCAAGGACAAAGCGGTTGTAGCCGCTCCTGAGGTATTTACAGGCTTTATATATAAACCCCTAAAAAAATTTCTGAAATTAGAGTCACTCAACAATTCTGAGCTGCCCTCTCTATCCAATATCAATTCCTGAAAATATTCACGAGGAAGTTCGATTCTCGTTCTTGGGCTCGCCAAAATCGTGTCAAACTCTCCTTTAGAGTTGACTTCTCTGTAACTCACCTTTAATGGAGATGGCTTAAAGTCTTCTACCGTAAAAAATGGCTGAGGATCTAAATAGCCTTCAAAAGTTTCCTGCTGATTTGAATAATAAGCCTGTGGCTCATAATCATCTTCTGGATCTTCATTCCTTAAGAAATAATTAGATCTATAAAATTCTAAGTCAATTGGATTATTTCCGTATATAGAATCCAATTTAAATTGAACTCCATCTTCATTCTGACCTATCGGTCGACTGTAATAGGGAATTGACAAGATTACACTATCTAAAGCTGGATATGCACCAAAACTAGGGCTTGGATTTTGAAGTTTTAATTGTGTCAAAATACTGGCAGAGTAATCTCCATAAACTCCGTCATTATAAAACCCAATCGAATAACTATTCAACAAGTTAGATTGCATTTTAATTAAAGGCTTTGTCGCTACTTCTATTTGGGAAGCATCGTACAGAAGTGCATCAAAATTGTTATCGTTGACTAAGTTACTTCCTGCTGCTGCAAAATCATCTTCACAAGAGGTGGTAATTAAAACTACTCCTAAAAGAAGTAATACTAACCGGCCTAATTCTTTCATATATTTATTCTTTTTCTTCGTTTAAGACTTCTGTAAAATAAAAGTCTTGATATGCTTGAGCAAATTCTTCTTTAGTTTTGTACTCTAAAGTTGGCAAACCTTTATCTTCTAAATACTTCTCCAACTCTTCTGGCAATTCTTCACTTCCTTTAATTAAAGCATCAGAATTATCGATAGCTGTTTTCATAATATTAGAATAAGTAGGCGTTTCTAAATGAGCTACCACATCGTCTTCTAATCCATCAAACAAGACTTTCTTTTGCATCTCTTCATCTAACATTCCTTCAAAGCCTTTATTGTACACAGAGGTAACAATTTTTGAATTTAAAAAAAGCGGCTCATGTCCATAATAGTTTCTTAAATAAAGCGGAAGCAAGGAAGCCAACCAGCCATGAACGTGAATAATATCTGGAGACCAGTTTAGCTTTTTAACGGTTTCAATCACTCCTTTGGCAAAAAATATAGCTCTCTCATCATTATCTTCAAAAAGATTGCCATCTTCATCTGTCAAGGTTGCTTTTCTTTTAAAGTAATCTTCATTATCAATAAAGTAAACCTGCATGCGTTCTTTAGGAACTGAAGCGACTTTAATAATCAAAGGCATGTCTAAGTCGTTAATTACCAAATTCATTCCAGAAAGGCGAATAACTTCGTGTAATTGATGCCTTCTTTCATTAATATTACCAAACCTTGGCATAAAAATACGAATTTGCCCTCCTTGATTATTGATCATTCTAGGTGCCTCAAATGACATGGATGATATTTCGGTTTCTGGTAAATAAGGAATTACCTCTGAAGAAACGTACAAGATGCGCTTATCTTTCATAAATGATATACTATTGCGGTTACTATTAACTATAAAAAACAGGCAAAATTACGAAATTTTATGCAGTTTACCAGTATTATATTAATTTTGCACAACCTAAACAACAAACACGTGCTACTATTTAAAGAAAAAAGCGCACTTAGAAACTATCTATCTGCCCAAAAAGAAACTAATAAAACCATAGGTTTTGTTCCTACTATGGGTGCTCTTCATGAAGGTCACCTTTCGCTAATTGAATTTGCACAAAGCGCATGTGACCTCGTGGTTGTTAGCATATTTGTAAATCCTACACAGTTTAATAATGAAGATGATTTAGAAAAATACCCTAGAACTCTAGATAGCGACATTCAATTAATAAAATCTAAATTTCCTAAAAATGTTATTGTATTTGCTCCTTCTGCCCATGAAGTTTACGGCGAAAATATTTCTTCTTCTCAGTTTAATTTTGGACCTGTCGCAAGCTTTATGGAAGGAAAATATAGAAACGGTCATTTTGACGGGGTAGGGACGATTGTGAAAAAACTATTTGAGATGGTAAAACCACACAAAGCCTTCTTTGGAGAAAAAGATTTCCAGCAATTATTAATCATAAAAAAACTGGTAGAACTCACCAAGCTGCCTATAGAAGTAATTGGTTGCAAAATAAACCGAGAAAAAAGTGGGTTGGCAAGAAGCTCTAGAAATGCATTACTATCTAATAAAGACCGACTAGAATCTGCCTTTATCTATCAAACATTACAACAAGCAAAAGCAAACTTTGGCACAAAATCTGTTAAAGAGATAGAGAGGGACATTAAAACTGCTTTTGAGCGACATCCCTTGTTAAAATTGGAATACTTTGAAGTAGCTAACGCTCATACCTTAGAGCCATTTTCTAACAAAAAAGAACAATATCGCGCATTTATTGCCGCTTATGCTAATAATGTAAGGTTAATTGATAACATTGCACTAAACTAAAAGTTTTAAACACAAAAAAATGCAAATTCACGTTGTAAAATCTAAAATTCACCGCGTAAAAGTTACCGGTGCTGATTTAAATTATATTGGGAGCATCACGATTGATGAAGACCTCATGGACGCCGCCAATATTGTGGAAGGCGAAAAAGTTCAAATTGTAAATAACAATAACGGCGAAAGATTAGAGACTTATGCGATTCCCGGACCTCGAAACTCTGGAGAAATTTGTCTAAATGGAGCCGCTGCACGAAAAGTAGCAAAAGGTGACGTTCTTATCTTAATCACTTACGCCATCATAGAGATGGAAGAAGCAAAAGGCTTTAAACCCGCCATTGTTTTTCCTAATGAAGAGAACAACCTCTTAAACTAAAGTCTTCTTTTGAAAAAAAAGAAAGTCATAAAATGCCTTAAAATTATACTCCCACTTTTGCTGGGAGTTTTTTTAATTACCATCTCTATCTACCGCTCTACCGAAGAAGAAAGAAATCAGTTGTATGAAAATATTATTCATGCAGATCTGTTTTATGTATTCCTATCGCTATTCTGTGGTTTTTCATCTCATCTTTCTAGAGCTTATCGTTGGAAATTTTTACTCGCCCCTTTAGGTTACAAAATAAAACTTCATAACAGTTTTATGGCTGTAATGTCTGGATATTTGGCCAATTTAGGTATTCCTAGATCGGGAGAAGTGTTAAGAGCTGCAAGCGTCGCGAACTATGAAAAGATTCCTTTTGAAAAAGCTTTTGGAACGATTATTTCTGAAAGAGTTGCCGATTTAATTATGCTATTACTCATTTTAAGCATTGCTTTTATCTCTCAAACCGAGTACATCCTCATGGTCATGGATAACTATCAAATTAATCCGTTCATGGGAGTTTTAGCTTTAATTATTTTATTTTCATTAGGACTTTTATTCTTAAGACTTCTTAAAAAATCGACTATTCCCATCATCGTTAAAGTGAGAGACTTTGGCAAAGGCATCTTAGAAGGAATGAAAAGCATTCTCAGCATGAAGAATAAATTTGCTTTTATTTTTCATACTTTTTTTATCTGGGGAATGTATCTTCTTATGTTTTTCCTCATCAAATTTGCCGTGCCAGGAGCTTCAATAATTGACATGGGACAAATCCTAGTTGCTTTTGTCGTAGGATCTTTTGCCATCTCTGTAACCAATGGAGGCATTGGTGTCTACCCTATCGCCATAGGAGCTGTCCTTGCACTTTATGGAATAAATCAACAAACAGGAGAAGCTTTTGGTTGGGTAGTATGGGGCTCGCAAACACTTTTAAACTTGATTATTGGCGGTTTATCCATAATACTAATGCCACTGGTTAATAAAAAATAAATTTTTCTTATATTATAAGACAATTTCAAAGCTAACCTTATGAAAACGTCTTTCTTATTTTTAAGCTTACCTTTAATTTTTCCGTGTCTAGTTTTCAGTCAAGTAGAATATAAAATATTAAAATCTGAAAAACTTCAAGCTCAGCGAGAAATTAAAATACAGCTGCCGCGGAATTATAAATCGAATACAAAAAAAACCTATCCTTTGGTTCTAGTTTTAGACGGAGATTACCTTTTTGAGCCTGTTGCCGGGAATGTAGATTATTACAGTTATTGGGAAGATATGCCTGAATCCTTAGTGGCAGGTATCAATCAATCTAAAAGTAGAATGAAGGATACCAAATATGATAAAAAAAATGAGCTTCCTGTAGATGAAGGAGCCGATTTCTTTGAATTTATAGGGGGTGAACTTTTACCTTTATTAGAAAAAAATTATCGCCTCTCTGACTTTAAGATTATTATAGGTCACGATCGCACCGCCAACTTTATGAATTATTACTTACTCAAGAAAAGTCCGATCTTTGACGGTTACATTAACTTAAGTCCAGATTATACCGATGTGATTAAAAGTAATCTTTCTATAGTTCTTTCAGCTTCCAAAGATAAAATTTGGTACTATATAGCCACAGGAACAGATGATGCCGAGGAGTTAAAAGAAGCTAATTCTCAAATGATTGATAAGCTAAAAAAAATTAATAACGACAACCTCTATTTCTATAGTGATAATATTGAAGGAGGAACGCATTATTCTTTAGTAGGAAGAGCGATCCCGAAAGCCATAGAAGATATTTTTGCTGTTTATAGACCTATTTCTTCCAAAGATTACGAAGAAAAGGTATTAAGCACCAAAGGGACATTTGTCGAATATTTAGAAAATAAATATAAAATCATTCAAAACCTTTACGAGCTACAAATTAAGATACGTATTAGTGATTTTATGACCATCTCTTCGGCTATCGAAAAAAAGAAAAAATATGATCAATATCAAAATTTAGGCAAATTGGCTAAAAAAGAACATCCTAATAGTATGATTGGTAGTTATTTCTTGGCTCGCTTCTATGAAGAAAATGGAAGACCCAAAAAAGCCCACAAAGAATACCGCAGTGCATTTTCATTAAACGAAGCTTCTTACTTAACCAAAGATATGATGATAGAAAAAATTAACTCTCTTAAAGAGCATTTTGGCTTGTAAACTTTATATATTTTAACTTAAAATTTTCTAATGGCTAAAACTAAAACTACCTTCTTTTGTCAAAACTGCGGAAACGCACACGCTAAGTGGCAAGGACAATGTTCCTCATGTAAACAGTGGAACACCTTGGTAGAAGAAGTTGTTCAAAAACAGGACACCAAAGACTGGAAAGGCCCCTCTAGCAGCGCTAAAAAATCAAGAACCGCCAGTCCTGCTCTTATAAAAGATATTCAATACGAGAAAGAAAGGAGACTTTCTACCAATAATGCTGAGTTAGATCGCGTATTAGGAGGAGGTCTCATCCCTGGCTCTTTAACACTATTGGGAGGAGAACCAGGAATAGGGAAAAGTACATTATTGCTGCAGGTTTCTCTTAACCTAAAGTATAGAACCTTATATGTTTCAGGAGAAGAAAGTCAACAGCAAATAAAAATGCGAGCAGAACGTGTCAATCCTAATCCTTCTGAATGCTATATTCTTACCGAAACAAAAACCCAACACATTTTTCAACAAATTGAAAAATTAGAACCAGAAATTGTCATCATAGACTCCATACAAACTCTACACAGCGACTTTATAGAAAGCTCACCCGGTAGTGTTTCACAAATTAGAGAGTGCACCTCAGAACTTATTAAATTTGCCAAAGAAACACACACTCCCGTATTGCTTATTGGGCATATCACTAAAGAGGGTAGTATTGCTGGCCCAAAGATTTTAGAACATATGGTAGATACCGTTTTACAGTTTGAAGGGGATCGTAATCATGTTTATAGAATTTTACGTGCTCACAAGAATAGATTTGGTTCTACAAACGAATTGGGTATTTATGAAATGTTAGGAGAAGGTTTACGCGAAGTTAGTAATCCTTCGGAAATATTATTAACCAAAGGCAACCAAGAGCTAAGCGGAACGGCAGTTTCGGCAACCTTAGAAGGCTTAAGACCTTTAATGATAGAAATACAGGCTTTGGTAAGCACCGCTGTCTACGGGACGCCTCAACGCTCTACAACAGGTTACAATGCTAAACGTCTTAATATGATTTTGGCGGTGTTAGAAAAAAGAGCTGGATTTAGATTGGGAGCCAAAGATGTCTTTTTAAACATTACTGGAGGAATCTCTGTAGACGATCCTGCCATTGATCTTGCCGTTGTTGCAGCTATTCTTTCTTCTAACGAAGACATTTCTATAGAGAAGAATATATGTTTTGCTGCAGAAATTGGTTTAGCAGGAGAAGTAAGACCCGTTCCTAAGATAGAACAACGTATTTTAGAAGCAGAGAAATTAGGTTTTGAAACTATCGTGGTTTCTACTCAAAATAAATTAAATCCAGGAAAATATGCAATTAAAGTAGAATTAGCTTCTCGTGTAGAAGAGGTAGTAGAATTTCTTTTTGGATAAGTACATATAAGTTATCTTAAAAAACTAAGTCTTGGAATCTTTACGTTTTCTATGCTGAATTTAATTTCAAGTACTCCACTTTTATGTAAATTACAATCTAACCTTTAAGTTCACTTGAAACTTACAACAAATAAAAAAACCGCCTCGTAGGAGGCGGTTTTTATTGTTATGCAATAAGGATAATTACTCCTTATCTCTGTTCTTCTCTAAAGAAACTTCTACACGTCTGTTTTGCTGTCTTCCAGCTGCAGTCTTGTTAGTTGCGATAGGCTTAGCCTCACCGTAACCTTCAGAAGTAACTCTATCTGCAGAAATATTAGCTTTTTCTATTAAGTAATTTTTTACAGAAGCTGCTCTTTCTTTAGAAAGTTTTAAGTTATAAGCATCTCTACCTTGACTATCTGTATGTCCTTCAATGTGGAAAATAGTACTTGGGTACTCATCCATAATTTCAGAAATAGACTCTAAAGCATCATAAGATTCTTTACGAATACTTGATTTGTTAAGATCAAATAAGATGGTTTTAGAATATTCATTCAATTCGTTGATTACCTCTACAGTAACCTCAGGACAACCATTGTTAGCTTTTGTTCCAGCAACATCTGGACATTGATCATCTTTATCTAATACACCGTCACCATCACGATCTTCAAAAGGACAACCATTGTTAGAAGCAGGACCAGCCTCTTCAGGACAATCATCTTCACTGTCTTTAATTCCATCACCATCAGCATCAGGACATCCGTTTAAAGATTTTAATCCAGCTTCAGTAGGACAATCATCTTGAGGATCTGGGATTCCGTCACTATCAGTATCAGGACATCCGTTAAATTCAGCTAAACCAGCTTCATTAGGACAATCATCTTCACTATCTTGGATTCCATCACCATCAGAGTCAGGACATCCATTAAATTCAGCTAAACCTGGAGTTTCTGGACAATCATCGTTCTTGTCAAAAATTCCGTCACCATCTGTATCTTTTCCTCCAAAAGCCAATTTAAAACCAGCTGAATGTTGGAAATGATCTAAGTCTGTATCTCCTAATCCATCTTTATAAGTAGACTGGATATTAAAGGCGATGTTATCAGTTAACCAAAAGTCAAAACCTAGAGTTCCGTTTACAGAACCTTGTCCGTCATCATCAATCCAAGTATAACCTCCACCAATACCTAAGTAAGGATCAAACCATCCTTCTTCATTGATAAGGTTTTTAAAACTATATCTAATTGCTCCATCTGCTCCATAATAAGATAAATCATCTCTTCTTTCATCTCCAAACTTATCAATTCTGTTTACAGAACCCGCAAGTTGAACTGAAAAGCCTGCACCAACATATCTACCTAAAGTAACTCTTGAAACTGAAGGCAATATATTGTAATGATCTCCAAAGTTGAAGTATTCATCAAACATTCCACCCTGAGGCGCATCTTCCCCTACAGGATAAAAATCTACGGCGTTGACACCAATACCAACTGCCCAAGGATTGTTCTCATCTTGTGCCTGTACAGTTGTAAGACCTAAGAAGAACAATGAAACTAATAAAAATCTGCTAAGATGTTTCATATTATAAATTTTAATTTAAGTGTTAATTATCAACAAAAGTAATCGCTTGTTAAGTATTAAAAAAAGAAAAAATAATAAAATTTTCTTAACACTTTCAGCTATGCGCTTATAAACCTGCTTATATCACGTTTAGTTTCTTTCCAACTTTCTTAAATGCGTCTACCGCTTTTATCAAGTTTTCTCTACTATGCGCTGCAGAAAGCTGCACTCGTATTCTCGCTTTATCCTTTGGTACTACAGGAAAAAAGAAGCCTATCACATAAATACCTTCTTCTAAAAGCATGTCTGCCATTTCTTGAGAAAGTTTAGCATCATAAAGCATAACAGGAACGATGGCAGAGTCTCCATCTATAATATCAAAACCTGCATCTTTCATTTCCTTTTTAAAGAATTTGGTGTTTTCTTCCAGTTTATCTCTTAAGTCTGTATTGTTAGAAAGCATTTCAAACACTTTAATAGAAGCTCCTACAATCGCTGGCGCTAAAGAGTTGGAAAATAAGTAAGGCCTAGAACGCTGTCTCAACATATCTATAATTTCCTTTTTTCCTGTGGTATAACCCCCCATTGCTCCTCCCATTGCTTTTCCCAGGGTCCCTGTAATGATGTCAATACGACCCATTACATCTTTCTCTTCTAAGGTTCCTCTTCCGGTTTTACCAATAAATCCAGTCGCATGACATTCATCAATCATCACCAAAGCATCATACTTATCTGCTAAATCACAAATTTTGTCTAATGGCGCCACTAAGCCGTCCATAGAGAAAACCCCATCGGTTACAATAATTTTAAAACGAGCTCCTTTTTCATTAGCCACTTTTAATTGCTCTTCTAAGTCTTCCATATTGCTATTCTCATAGCGGTAACGTGCAGCTTTACAAAGCCTAACCCCATCAATAATAGAAGCATGGTTTAAAGAATCTGAAATAATTGCATCTTCTTTAGTAAGAATAGGTTCAAAAACACCTCCATTGGCATCAAAAGCCGCAGCATATAATATAGTGTCTTCCGTTTCATAGAAATCAGCAATATCTTTTTCTAATTGCTTGTGAATGTCTTGTGTTCCACAAATAAAACGAACACTACTCATTCCAAAGCCATGAGAATCCAAAGTGTCTTTTGCCGCCTGAATCACTTCTGGGTGCGAAGAAAGCCCCAAGTAATTATTGGCACAAAAATTAATCACCTCTTCCCCTGTATCAATTTTTATGACAGCATCTTGCGGTGTCGTAATAATTCTTTCTTTTTTATAGAGACCATTTTCTTTAATCTCATTCAATTCATTTTGTAGGTAATCCTTAATTTCTTTACTATACATGGTTTAATAATTTTAATAAATTCAAATGTAAACAATCTTTAGCTCAGCTGTGTCGTGTAGGTATATTAATATTTTCTTTGTAACGCTATATCCTAAACCTTCTACAGCCAAAGCGTAAGTATTGATTTGATTTTCATGGGTAGAAGAAAAAGCTCCTGTTTTATAATCGATCACAATCGCCTCTTTCCTTTTGATACACAATCGATCTAAGCGCTTGAACTCTCTCTCATACAAAATTTCTTTTTCCGTATAAATGATATATTCTTCAGAGAAATAAGCTTTAAGCTCTGGATGCTCCACTAAGTTTAGAATCGAATCTTTATAAAGAGAGGCTGCTTTTTTTTCTATTAATGAAGACTGAACGGCCTTTTTTAAAGCACTTTCTACATCATTTACAACCCGAATATCATTTAAAATCTCGTGTAAAGTGTTTCCAAAATCTATAGAAGCTTCTTGATGCGTATCCCATAAAACGCCAGATTTGGTCACTACATCGATATCATGTTGTGTAGGCGCAGAAGAAATCATCTCTTGATAGATCAATTCTTCTTGCTCCTCTTTTACTTCTTGCTGATTTGAGAGTTCTCCAAAAGAATAACTCAAGGAATCGTCCCACTTCTTCTTCAGTTTTAAGTAATCAATTAAAATTCCGGAGGTTTTATTTTTCTTCGGAAGATCATTTTTGTCCAATTCAAGTTCAGATAAAATATAAAGCTGATTTTTAGCTCTCGTAAACGCCACATAAAGTACGTTAAGCACATCAAACTGTTTTTCTCTAAGCAGCTGAGTGTATTTTGCGGCCGCATCTCCCTTAAAATCTAAGAGTTTTTTGGAAGCTCTCAAGTAACCTAATGGAATAGGCAAACTATCGTCTTGCAACTCTACCCATAAAAAATCTTTAAGGGTATCATCTAAAGCCGAATTCGCATACGTATGAATCACGATAGGAAACTCCAAACCTTTAGATTTATGAATGGTCATAATTTGTACAGCATCCTGTCCTTCTGGCGCCACAATGCTTAACCTTTCCTTTTTCTGTTCCCATTCCTCTAAGAAATGCAATATGCCTCCACTATTCTTCTGTGTAAATTCATACACAAAATCTAAGTAAAATTGCACGTAAGCATTAGAACTGTCATCAAGTCTAAAACTACGCAACACATATTCTACGCCGTCATAAAAAGGAATTTTCTGAAAGTTAGCAAGGTTAAAAAACAGCTGATGTTCTTCTAAAGCATCAAAAAATTCTTGTCCAATTAAGGGAAGTTTTGCGTTTACGAAGGTGAAAAAATCTAATTCGCTTAATTGATGCTCCCATAAATAATGCAACACACCAAACTTAGCTTGTTGATCTAAAGGATAAACACTAAGCTGCAACAAATGATTGATAAATTGCACTTCCTTAGACTGATTTACCAACAAGGTTTCTGAAGAAATAATAGGAATTCCGTGTTCATTTAAATATTCGGCAATGGCATATCCTTCTTTTTTTCTCCTCACCAGAATACAAATGTCTTCTTTGCGGTACTCTTTTTCTTCTAAATTTTTAATGAGTTCTAAAATCTTCTGCGGATAGATTTCATCTTTCTCTTCAGCATTTTCGGCCTCTATAAAATCTATCTGTACATAACCTCCTTCTTTTTTTTCTACTTTCTGTGCTGCATTTAAAAAAAGATCTTCGTATTCTGGAGTCTCAATATACGAAGCCGCGTGTGCAAAAAATTCATTATTAAAGTTGACTACCTCTGCTTTGCTTCGCCAATTTGAAGGTAGATTTTCCACTATTTTTAAAACCGAAAATGGATTGTTATACACTCCCTCCTGCTCCTTACTCAAATCGATAAACTGCTCGGCTTTTCCTCCTCGCCAACGGTAAATAGACTGCTTGGCATCTCCTACTAAGTGTAAACTTCCCAGTTTTCCTGTGGAAGAGTACGAACTCAAACTGTTGGAGATTAACGGAATTAAATTATTCCATTGTAATTCTGATGTGTCTTGAAATTCGTCTATAAAATAATTTTGATAGCGTTCACCTAATCGTTCATAAATAAAGGGAACCGGTTGATTTTTTACGCTTTCGCTGATTTTTTTATTAAAATCTGAAATGAGTAAAATATCCCGTTCTTGTTTTAGCAATTCTACCTCGCGAGAAATCGCATTTAATAAGGATAAAGAATTCAGATTTTTTAAGACCTGCTTATAAAACTCTTGTTGAAAAGCAGCTTTCTCTACCATTCTATATTGCGCAGCAATCTGCGGTAAAAGTGCGTCCATCACGCTCTTTTTATCGTCGGTTTGTTTTTTTGCATAAGGCGTATTGGTTTCTATATCTAGCTGCCACTTGCTGCCTGTAGGATACCAATTGTCATTATCAATTACCTTCTGAAAATACTTGGGAATATACCCGGAACTAAAATCTTTAGTTTCTAACCCATTTTGATTCATAAGTTCCATAAAATTATTCGCTTCCGCTTTAGCGATCTCATATAGCAATTTCACTTTCTCCTGAAGCAGCTTTTCGAAAGTTTTAAAATCTTTTAACTCATATTTTTGTAGAATACCAAGAGGCTCGATGTAGTTTTCATTGATGAGAAGTTTTGCAATCTCATTTAAATCTTTTGCGATGTCCCAGCTTTTGTCATCATCGGCTTTGCTTAAAGAGAAATCAATCAAGATTTTGGTAAGCTGTTGGTCTTTTCCTGCTTTTTCTATAATTCGGTCTACGGCTTCGCTTAACACCAAACCGGTATCCATTTCTACTTCAAAATTAATGGCAATCCCCAAATCTTTAGCGAAGGTGCGCAATACGCGGTGGGTAAATCCATCAATGGTTGAAATCTCAAAAGCAGCATAATTATGTAAGATACTCTCTAAGATCAGTTTGCTTTTTTGATGCACTTCTTCAGCCGTTAGCTGGGTTTCTTCTTCAATAGCTACACGTAAAGCCACATATTTAGCTGGTGTGTCTTCTTCCGCGAAAGCGCGCAAAGCTTCAATAATTCTACTTTTCATTTCGGCTACAGCTTTATTGGTAAAGGTGATGGCCAAAATATTCTTATAAAAATCCTTTTGAGAAGATTGAAATAAGAGGCTGAGGTATTTTTTTACAATCGTAAAGGTTTTACCAGAACCGGCAGAAGCGTTAAAGACATAAAAAGGAATAGGACCGGGAGTTTGCAACACGTATAATTTTTTTACTAAAATAAGAAATGTAAACGTATCCTTAAGCTTTAGAAGAAGGATTTAGTATTTAAGTATTTTATAACATTATATAATTTCTAAAGTGTGTCTTAATAGTTAAATTTGATTGAAAATTTACTTTTAACAATTAAAACTATATAATTATGGCTTTTGAACAACCAAAACTTAACTATGCATACGATGCATTAGAACCTAATATAGATGCGAAAACAATGGAAATCCATTATACGAAGCATCATGCAGGTTACACTAAAAAATTAAATGCCGCGGTGAGCGGAACTGATCTTGAAGGAAAGAATATTGAAAACATTCTTACCAACCTAGATATGGAAAACAAAGCAGTAAGAAATAATGGTGGTGGTTTTTACAATCACAACTTATTTTGGGAGGTAATGTCTCCAAAAGGAGGAGGAAAACCTACTGGAGATCTTGCTAAAGCTATTGATGAGGCTTTTGGAGATTTTGATTCTTTTAAAGAAGAATTTTCTAAAGCTGCCGCTACTCAGTTTGGATCTGGGTGGGCTTGGCTTTGTGTACATAAAGGAGGAAAAGTACAAGTTTGCTCTACGGCAAACCAAGACAATCCATTGATGCCAGGACAAGGCTGTGGAGGTCACCCTATTTTAGGATTAGATGTTTGGGAGCACGCATACTACCTAAACTATCAAAACAGAAGACCTGACTATATTGATGCATTTTTTAATGTAATCGATTGGAAAAAAGTGGGAGAAAAATACACAGAAGCTAAATAGGTTCCCTTTTAGCTCATAGTACAGACTGCCTAACAAGTAAACTTTTGCTCTTTTTCGTTTTCCGCGGAATAGAAAATCAAAACTAACTTTTTAGGCAGTTTTTTATTTTTTAGGAATAGCGATAATTACTAGTGTACCTGTAGAATCACCATGAGCATCTACTAAATCTGTATAGGTAATAGAACAATCATAGTGGTATTTCTTATAAAAGTTATCAAGTAATTCTTTCGTGATCGTAATCCCTACCGACTTTTTATCTAGTTTTCTTTTTGATTTAGTTATTTCTGCTTCTTTTCTACCTATTCCATTATCTTTTACCTCAATCAATAAATGATTTTTTTGTTCTTCTACAGAAATGTTTATTACTTTTTCCCCTTCTTTCTTGGGCAATAAGCCATGCCATAAAGAGTTTTCTACAAAAGGTTGTAAAAATAAGGAAGGCACAGGAACCTTATCTAAATCATAGTCGGTTTCAATATCTATTATAGAGGTAATTTGTTCGTTAAATCTTATATTCTCTATTTGAAGGTAAAGCGCTACCGTATCTAACTCTTCTGTCAATGGAACTTGCTTGGATAAAGAAGACTCTAAAATCTTCCGCATCAGCTTAGAGAATTTATTGAGGTAGTAAACTGCATTCTTTTTCTCGTTTTGAATCACGTACAGTTTAATGGCATTAAGCGCATTAAATATAAAATGCGGGTTCATTTGAAAGCGCATTAATCGCTGTTCAAGATCCAATATATTTTTTTCTGATTTTAATTGACGTTGTCTATAAAATAAATAGACACTTATTAAAGCCAAACTGGCTAAAATAGAAATGATGATCCAAACGTTTTCTTGTCGCTGATGCTTTAATTCACTAATTCTATTTTCGGCAGATAAATTTTTAATTTTTTCTGATTTCTTTACAGACTCATACTTTATAATTAAATCATTGATATACTGTGCTTTCTTTAAACCGGTTAATTCGGCTTCTAACGTTTGGTATTTTTTATAATGCATCAAAGCTTCAGCAGGCTTACCACTTACCTCATAAAGTAAAGATAAATACTTATGCAGACTGGTTTGTAAATCTTTTAAGTCTTTCTCTTGAACTTCTTCCAGGCTTAGGAGATAAATAGACTCTGCTTCGTCATACATTTTATTTGCAAAGGCCAGCTTCCCTTTATTAATGGCAATGAGCAAGATATAAAAATCACTATTCACACTTTTTGCAATGGGTGTAGCCTTTTCTATGTATTCTTTAGCTTTCCGAAGATTGTTCTTTTTAAGATAAATGCTTGCTAAACGGTTATAGCAAATCATTCTTCCAAAATGATTTCCTAATTCAGTATCTATTACCAAGGCCTTTTCTACGTAAAGAATTGCTTCATCATACTGCCCAATTTTCTCATAGGTCTTACCAATATTTTCGTTGTTGATAGAAACCGACCAGCGGTTACCCGATTTTTCTGCTATCGCCGAGGCCTTTTTGAAACTCTCTATAGCTAGATCATGCTGCTCTAGCAAGATATATACATTCCCAATAGAATTATAAGAAACCTCCTTACTCCTTAAAATTCCATTAGATGGATTCTGTACTTTTTCTGCAATAGCTAAGGCTTTCGTATGAAAGTCTATAGAGGATTCGTAAGCATTCATCTTTCGAAAATCTACACCAATCATATTTAAGCTAAAGATTTCAAACTCTTGATTCTTAGCCCTTTTCGCATAAGTCAAGGCTTCTTGATGCATGGCTAAAGATCTTTTATACAAGGCATGCTTTCTATAAATATTTCCTAATTTTATAGACTCATAACTTACTCCCGTAAAATATTTCTCTTTTTTAAAACGCGCAATTGCATTTTTTACTTTTGTAGAATCCCTCTGAAAAAATTTTAATTGATCATTGATGTCTTTATAAGTTAAAGGTCGTTCTATTAATATGCTATCTATAGCTTGCGCAGGAGTATTTTTTGCCCAAGTGGCAAAAGAAAATAGAAAGCAAAAATATAGCGTTAAGCAAGAGAGTTTTAATGAGGGGATCATTTCCTTTTTATTAATAAATCGAGGTTTCAAAATGGTATAAAATGAAAAAAAAGGTGGTTAAAATAACCACCTTTTTGCCCCAAATTTTACCATAAACTTAACCTACTTAGTTATGGAATTATAAATATACACTATTCTTATGTATTTATGAAAATAAAATGCACATTATTTTAAATAATCTGAATTTTATTTTTAAATCAACACTTAATAGGCTCTTTCGTTATTTCCTTCGTAAAAGTTTATAAAAGCTCTGTTCACTACTTTATTTCCTCCAGCCGTAGGATAGTCTCCCGTAAAGTACCAATCTCCTAAGTTATTAGGACAGGCTTCGTGTAATTTATCTACCGTTTGATAAATTACTTTCACTTCTGCATCCATTGAATTGTCGCTTAGCAGTTCGGCTATTTTATCTGAAACTTGCTCATTGGTAAATGGCGCATACACTTCTTTTACAAAATTCTGCACTTCAGCATCATTCAATTCGGTTTGGGCTTTACATTTTTTATACACCTCTTCAATGATACCATACTTATTATGATCTTTTAAAAGAGCTAATGCCGCTTTAAAAGCAATAAAATCTTCTAGCCTAGCCATATCAATACCATAACAGTCTGGGAAACGTATTTGAGGAGCAGAAGAAACTACAATGATCTTCTTAGGCCCTAATCTATCTAACATCTTTAAAATACTCATTTTTAAGGTAGTTCCCCTCACAATCGAGTCATCTATAATCACCAAATTGTCGGTTGGTTTTACCACACCATAGGTAATATCATAAACGTGTGCCACCAAATCATCTCTACTACTATCTTCTGTAATAAAGGTTCTAAGTTTCGCATCTTTTATCGCGATTTTTTCGGTACGCAAACGATGAGAAAGAATTTCAGTAAGGCGCTTATCTGTCAAATTTTCTTTCTCCTGTAATATCGCTTCATTTTTTTGTCGGTTCAATTCATCTTGAGCGGCTTCCACCATTCCATAAAAAGAAGTTTCAGCTGTATTGGGGATAAAAGAAAACACCGAGTTGATGGTGTCATAATCGATGGCTTTTAAAACATCTGGCATAATGAATTTACCCAAATTTTTACGTTCTTGATAAATTTCGGCATCACTTCCTCTAGAGAAATAAATGCGTTCAAAAGAACAAGCTTTTCTTTCTAAAGGCTCTACAATTTTCTTGATGGAAGTTGTTCCGTCTTTCTTGGTAATTAAAGCGTGTCCTGGCTCCAGTTCTTTTACATCTTCAAAAGCAACATCAAACACCGTTTGTATGACAGGTCTTTCTGAGGCTACTACCACTGCTTCATCATCCATATAATAATACACTGGTCGTATTCCTGCTGGATCCCTAAGCACAAAAGAATCTCCGTGACCCATAAGTCCCGCCATAGCATAACCACCATCCCAATCTTTAGAAGATTTTCTTAAGATTTTTGCTACGTTTAACTGCTCTGCAATATGTGGAGAAGCTTCCTGCTTGGAGAAGCCTTCTTTCTTTAATTTTTTATAAAGTTTTCTAACTTCAGAATCTAAAAAGTGACCAATCTTTTCCATTACCGTCACCGTATCTGCTTTCTCTTTAGGATGCTGCCCAAGCTCTACCAAGTTATCAAACATCTTAGATACATTGGTCATATTAAAATTCCCAGCAACGATAAGGTTACGGTGCATCCAGTTATTTTGACGTAAAAATGGGTGAACGTTTTCTAAACTGTTTTTCCCAAAAGTTCCATAACGCACGTGTCCTAAAAAGACCTCTCCTATATAAGGAATGTGCTTTTTTTGAGCCGCTACATCATCGGCATATTCAGGATGCTTAATGAGCTCCTCATTAATACGATCATTAATTTGAGCAAATATATCTTGGATAGGTTGCGCCTGATTAGAACGTACTCTGCTTATATAGCGTTCTCCTGGCTCTGTATCTAATTTTATACTTGCCAATCCCGCACCATCTTGCCCTCTGTTATGTTGTTTCTCTAACATAAGGTACATTTTATTTAGCCCGTAAAATGCGGTTCCGTATTTCTCCTTGTAGTATTCTAGGGGCTTTAGAAGTCTTACTTGTGCAATTCCACATTCGTGTTTTATAGCGTCGCTCATAATGATAGATCCCTTTGGGGTTTGTGTTGTTGTATAGGTATCAAAAAACCCTGCGCAAGGCAGGGCATTTGTTTAGTTTAAATCTATTTTGAATTGAGTAAGAGACTTGAAAACTTTTAATCTCTTATCTATTTCGTTGCTTTTTAAATCGATCATTCTTTCGGTGCCGAATTTCTCTACACAAAAAGAAGCTAAATTCGAGCCGTAGATAATCGCATTCTTCATATTCTCAAAAGAAGTGTCATTAGTTTGGGTTAAGTACCCTGCAAAGCCACCAGCAAAAGTATCTCCCGCTCCTGTTGGATCAAATACATCTTCTAAAGGTAGGGCGGGTGCAAAGAACATCTCATTTTCGTGAAATAACAAAGCGCCGTGTTCTCCCTTTTTAATTACTACATATTTTGGACCCATCTTAGAAATCTTACGTGCCGCTTTCACTAAAGAATACTCGCCAGAAAGCTGCCTAGCTTCTTCATCATTAATTGTAATGACATCTACTTTTGCAATCACTTGATAAAGTTCTTCCAAGGTATTATCCATCCAAAAATTCATGGTATCTAAGATGATAAGCTTAGGGCTATTCATTTGTTCAATCACACTCAATTGGACGAGTGGATGTAAGTTTCCCAACATAACCACTTCTGCATTTTTATAACTCTTAGGAACCACAGGTTGAAAATCTGCTAATACATTTAATTGGGTCTCTAGAGTATCACGAGAGTTCATATCATTGTGATATTTACCGCTCCAAAAGAATGTTTTACCGTCTTTAACAACTTCCAAACCTTCTGTGTTGATATTTTTTTGCTGAAATAAATCTAAATATTCCTGCGGAAAGTCTCCACCTACAACTGAAACAATTGCACTATCGACACCAAATTTTTCGGCTGCTAAACCTATATAAGTTCCAGCTCCTCCTAAAATCTTATCGGTTTTTCCAAAAGGCGTTTCTATAGCATCAAAAGCAACAGTTCCTACAATTAAAAGTTTACTCATGGGTTATGTAATTTTGTTGCAAATATACGCGGTTTTAAATAATATGTAGAATCTTACCGCCGAAATTCCTTTTTCTATAAACGGATAAGTTTTTCTACTGAAATAAAGCATGAAAAAAGCCCGTCTAACGAATTAGACGAGCTTTTATTTATAAACCTAGAATCTTATTCCTTTACGATTGTAAAAGAAGATCTTCTATTGAATTCAAATTGTTCTTCGGTACAAGAGTCACAGTCCACTTTTGGTGCAGACTCTCCCAATCCTTCACCGCTAATACGCGATTCATCAATCCCCTTAGAGATTACATATTGAACCGTGCTTTGTGCTCTACGCTCAGACAACTGCTGGTTGTAATTCGCTGCTCCACGCTTGTCGGTATGTGCTTCTACCTTGATTTTCATCTCTGGGTATTTCTTCATCACTGCTACCAGCTTATCCAATTCAAAAGCTGCTTGCTTACGGATATTAGATTTATCAAAATCAAACATAATAGGGTTCAACACCACTTCTTCTTCTTGGATGATTTTCTCTATAGGGCTTAATTCAATTACTAAATCTACTTCTCCTTCGGCATCTTCTCCAACCATAGAAGCATTGCTCTCATAGTCTTCTGCATTTACCTGAAAAACGTAAGGCTCATTAGCCATCAATGTAAAGTTAGCCACTCCATTATCATTAGTCATCTCACGGGCAATCTCATTCTCTTGGGAATCATAAACTACCACCTGAGCATTAGCTATCTCTGCTCCTGTTTCTTCATTGATCACCGTACTTGCCACCATAATCTCTTCCACGATTTGGATTTGATCTACACGGTAAATATTATCATTAGCTACTTTCCCTTCTAATGCCCCGCGGTTTGAGCTTACAAAGCCTGTCTCCTTTTCAACATCATAGCTATAAGCGAAGTCATCTCCACTACTATTTACCGGCTGACCTACGTTCTTCACTGCTCCAAAGCCATCGCCCGAAGTTTTCGCGTAAAAAACATCTAAACCTCCTAAGCCTAACTGGCCGTCACTAGAGAAGTAAAGCGTCCCTTCGCTATCTACGAATGGAAAACCTTCTCTTCCTTCGGTATTGATACCTGCGCCTAGATTTTGTGGACTTCCAAAGCTACCATTGCTTTTAATCTCCACCTTATAAAGGTCTGACATTCCTTTACCTCCGGGCATATCGCTAGAGAAGTAAAGCGTCTTCCCGTCTGGGCTAATTGCCGTATGTCCTGTTGAATATTCTGAGTCATTAAACGATACTTCTTGAATATCATCCCACTCCCCATTGATCAACTTGGCTTGGTATACCTTTAACTGCCCTATTCCATTAGAGTCTTTCTCATAGTCTCCATCTGAATAGTCATTACGGGTAAAGAACATCGTCTTTCCATCTGGAGTGATGCTCACCGTTCCTTCGTGGTACTTAGAATTTACATCTCCATCTAGCAGTTTTATATCCGTATAGCTATCTCCTTTCTTGGTTGCCTCATATATATCTAAAGTAGGCTGGTCGTTCCACCCATAATCTCTTCTAGACTTATTACGTGCCGATACAAAGTAAAGCTTGTTACCTACTGCGTAGGCTCCAAAGTCTTGATAGCTTGTATTGAGTTGTAATTTATTCACTGCAAACCTTGGCTCCCCATTTAAAAGTTGTGGAAGGTAGTCTGGGTTGGCTTTAAAAGCTTTTGCGCGCTCATCGTTCGGGGCTTTGCTTGCAAAATCTTGCATCGCAGCATTAGAAGCATCAAACTTCTTATTCGCCTTTAGCATTTGAGCGTAACGGTAATGCGCTTCTGCGCTTGCATTAGAGCTTGCTTTTAAGTGCAGCTTATAGTAACGTTCCGCCTGCTTGGTATTGTAAAGGTTGTAGTAAGAATCGGCTAAGCGCTCGTAAACGTAAGCATCTGCATCACCTTTAGAAACTAATTTCTCATAGTCCTTTATGGCTTCAACATATTCTAATCGGTCGTAATGCTTGTCTGCCTTTTTCGTAGACTTTTTTTGTGCATTTGCCACGCCACTAAACATAAACAGTAGGGCAGCGGCTATATAATATCTTTTTCTCATAATTAATAGTGTCTTGCGTTTGTTTGGGGTTTAGAAATAACGTGGAGATCTGTAAGTCTTCTTATTAAAGAAAACATCAAAGATCACAAAGGCTTCATAAGAAGGCTGATCAATATCTGATATAGAATGATCATAAGCAAATCCTATCTGCATCCAGTCGGTCGCACGAATACTCATCAATCCACTTACCGCATCTTCATAACGATAAGAGGCTCCTATCTCAAAGCGATCGTAGAACAAAAAGTTTGCATTCACATCAAAAGATAAAGGAGACTCAAAGGAACTCTTCACCAAAGTACTTGGCTTAAACTTCAAATTCTCTGACAATTGAAAAACATATCCTGCCGTAGCAAAATAGTGAAGCTCTTCATTACCATACTCACGCCCGTCTGGGTCTGCATCCAAATGCGTTGACTTTAGCATATTAGGAACAGAAACTCCCACATACCAATTATCGGTATAGTAAAGAAAACCAGCTCCAATATTAGGGTAGGTTTCATTAAGGTTGGCTGAAAATGCAGGATCTAAAGGTCCTAAATCCCCATTACCATCTTGAAGTTGCAAGTTAGTAAGTCCCACTTCGTGGAAGGTTGCGCCGGCTTTTATACCAAAGGCTAACTTCCCACTGGTGTTAAAATCTAAGGTGTAAGAGAAATCTGCATAAACATTAGTCTCTTTTACCGGTCCTATCTCATCTGAAATAGCTGAGAGTCCTAATCCTGTATTCTCGCCTATGGGAGAATGTGCAGAAAAAGTAAAGGTCTTAGGTGCTCCATCAAAGCCCGACCATTGATCACGGTATAATAAACCGATATTCAAGCTCTCCTTGGAACCTGCATAAGCAGGATTCACCACATTCATATTGTACATGTATTGGGTATACTGCGGGTCTTGCTGCGCAGATACATCCATGCTCCCTAGCAAGAAAATACCACACAAGGTTATATATAGTTTCTTCATTAGTTTTGTTTGTTTTGGGTTTTGCGATTATATAAAGAGAAAACTTCTGACCAGAGTATTACAACTCCAGCCAGATTGTCTTCTTGTTTATCTTTAGTTATTAGATTCTCTGTTCAAATAAATCCAGCCTTTCTTCACCTTTCCATACACAGGATCTGGTGAAGTGAACTCAATCACATAGAAATACGTAGCCGTTTGAAGCACGTCGCCGTCCTTGTCTTGACCACACCAATCATTTACATAATTGCTCTTCTCATACACCACGCGTCCATAACGACTGAAGATCTGAATATTCTTAATTCCAGTTCTATCTGATAAAAAGCTTAAATCTAAACAGTCATTCATTCCGTCAAGGTTTCCTGGAGAAAGTCCTTCACTAATCACACAACCTCCTTCGTAAGGGGCAATGGTTAAGTCTACACCTAAAGCTTCACTGTTTACTACACAACTATCTAAAGATACTTCTACAGAGTAGGTATCCATAGCAGCTACATCTTCTGTGTAGTTAGCAGTATATGTTGGCTCATCTGCAGCATCACTGATTAAGCTTCCATTCTTATACCAAGCATAGCTCAATAAAGAAGCATCAATACCATCAATGTTGGCCGTAAATGTAATCGAATAACTTGGTACACTTTCTTCACCTTCACAGTAGTTAAGCACCGTCGCTACCAGTTCTTGGTCTGCACTTAAGTTGACCGTATAGTCTGCTTCGCTTATCGTAATACTATGACTTGCAGCACAAGCAGCATCGCTATAAGCTTCTACCGTGTAGGTCCCAAATCCATAATCTACAGCGTTTACTATAGCACCAGTCTCTGGAATTGATGTCCCGTTATACGTCCACTCAAATGTAACACCCCCAACGCCCATCGCCGGAGTAGCATCAATGGTAACTCCGCCTACATCACAAGTAGAAATATCTCCACCCAAATCTATAGAAGGGGTGTTCCTAAAGCTTGCTACAAATGTTTCGGTTGCTTCACAACCATTATAAGTTGTAGTCACCGTATAACTCCCATCTTGGGTTATCGTAATAGATGGAGTGGTTTCATTGGTACTCCATAAGTACTCTACATTATCCAATTCATCAGCAGGAACACCTGTGACTACTGGGGTAAGAACAAAACTATTCGATTCTCCTTCTGGTGTACAAGGTATTTCTATACCATCAAAAGAAACATCATAATTACTAGAGTCAATAACAATAGTTTCGGTTGCTTCACAACCACCATCTGATGTAACCAGTACTTCATACTCCCCTGCTTCAGTAATAACAAGCGTACTTGCAGTTTCTCCAACAATCTCAACTCCATCTAAGAACCAAGCATAAGATACAGCATTGAATTGTGCTTCATTAAGCACATCTACATCTAGCTCCCCTGAACCTCCTCCACATATAAAAGTACTATCGGTAGTTAAATCTAATTCAGGAGCCTCAAAAAATTCAATATTAATTACATCTGTAAGACCACATGCACCAAAGTAAACTACGGCTACCGCATATTCACCAGGCTCAGTCACCTCAATAGTAGGCGTAGAGATAGGAATTTCAAATCCATCTTCATCTAAAATTGGATTTCCATCTGCATCTAATTCCACAAGAAGGTTTCCTTCATAATACCACTCAATGGTCGCATTTGAAGCATCTACAATCCCTGTATCTAATGTTACTGGATCTCCAGTACAATTTGCATTACCGTCTACAACAGTAAGGTCATCTCCTAAATCTATAGCACCAAAATCAAAACTACCCGCTGCTAAGAAAATACCAGAGTCATAAGAAGGATCTCCCCTATCTGCAATTACGAGTTTAAAATGGTATTGCTGACCAGGAACAACATTTGCTTCAGCCGTCATCATGGTTGTTCTTCCCTTAAAGTTAATGGGAGCAGTAATAGGAGAGATACCTGTATCTCCATAATATTCACCAAAGTATTCTTCATTTTCTGAAGAGCAATTATCGTTATGCACTTCATCTCTAATGGTAACTACCGAAATAGGATCTGTAGTTCCAGGAACAACAGCAATATTCACTGTATTACCATCTTCATCAGTCACCAAGAAAGCGAAAGAGTCTGAATAATTACATTGAAAAGTACCATACTCTTCTGAAGCGAATAAGAAATCAAAACTAATTTCACTAATAAATGGCACAAAGTCGAATTCTATCACAGAAGCATTATGTGAATCTCCTGAGTCTAATTCTGGTACAGCATTTTCTAAATCTGCATCTCCTGGCCAGTCATAACCTCCACCAGATTGAATGTCTGTTTCAGGACCTGGGGCATCATTTACATCACCCGAACTCATTAGCACTCCGCCTTCCATTGGGAAACTAGAACCATTTTGATTAAAATAACCTATCCCGTTCGTAGTTCCAAAATCTGTTCCTGTAGACGATGTAATATTGGTCACCTGCGTACAAGGATTATCAACTAAAACGTCTAACACCAGCTCTTCTACGGTATATTCAGTTGTACTCGTAGTAATTGGTGGTGACAATGTAGATACACAAAGATCAAAAGCTGAAGTTTGGTCTGGTGCTGGCGTTGCAGAGTATACTCTTATGTAATAAATCTCTCCAATGGTTAAACCATTAGCTGCACTTGAACTTGAGTTAAAATCATCTGAACAATATAATAAGTCTAAATTATCACAATCACTTCCTTCATAAACCGCATGATTTAAGTTGGTGGTAGATCCTGTAATATTTAATAAAGATATAGCATGATTCTCTGCAGTTGCTTCAAACCAAAACCACACATCATCATTTGACTCGCCAAAACAAGTGTTAGTTTCTGGAGAAGCTGTTGCAGCTGCTATAGTGCCTGGCTGTGTAGAAGTACATTCAGATGTACTATTCGCAGTAACCTCTATTGCTTCGCTACATTCGTCGTTAGGAGGAGGACAAGCAAATTGACTTAAGGTATCGCTAGACACAAAACAGTTGGAATCTTGGTTATTATCTATACTAATCGTAACATCTGTACCATTTGCATAAGGTCCAAAAGTATAGATCCCTGGCGCAGAGGCGATTTGATCGTTTGCTGTATCTCCGTCTGAAATTGTTACATCTGTAGCATCTCCCAGATCTATCACATTCGCTTCTACCGTAAATCCTTCTGTACCAGCATCTGCATCACAGATATCTACTACATCAAATTCAGCTTCTATATTTATACATGTGTTTTCTGTAATCGTTAGCGTATATTCTGTAGATTGAGGTGTTGCCCAAGTTGAAATTAAAATATAATAGGTTTCTCCTCCAGTAACCACATAATCTTGAATATCTAAATCATCGCTACCATAGCTGTTAGTCAAACCTGTTTGACACCCTACTCCAATATCTGCACAACTTGAGTAGATAAACATCCCTACATAATTTGAAGTAATGTCTGATAATATAATATCTACGGAAGTATCCGTTGTTGGCGTATACTCATACACAACATCATCACCATTCAGGTAACTAGTCGTAGTACTACATCCGTCTGCTCCTGGAGAACCTGAATAATCATCTCCGTAAAGGGAAGTATCATCATTGGTTACATAAGGAAGAGGTTCTGTCACCTGAATGGCATTTTCACACAAAGACCCTGTAGAAGGTGGCGTTACTGTAGTAAAGCTTTGCTCTACACATCCGGTTGCATTTCCGTTCGCATTGTAAGGAACGATAGTCACAAAGTATTCTTGATCAAAGGTAAAATTATCCACAGGATCGTAAGAAGTGGACAAACCAAGATCTTCTGCATCTAAGATATCTGTAGCTCCAGCCGAGGTACCAATACTAAGGATGTAGCCTGTAGCAATTCCTGTGGCTTGAGACCAGTTGATATTACTATCAATTACCACATCCACATCTCCATCTGCTGGACTCGTTAAATTAGCGTCACAGTTAGGAGCCTGAGTAGTCACTTGCGTAGCTAAAATATTATCATAATATAAAAAATAATCTCCCGCTGTCCAAGTAGCATTAAACCTTAACTGAAAATCTGATCCCGTAGGCAAATCTGCTCCAGCAATAGTATATGTTTTCGTAGCACAATCTGCAGATACTACATGGTTTGAATCATCTATAGTACCTATATTAATCCAAGTAGCACCTTCATCTGTAGAATAGTCTATCGTAAAATTACCCCATCCTGCTGCGGTAGGGCCTGTTGCTGCATAATAATCTACAATCTTGTAATCAAAGCTTAGCGTTAGGTCTGTAGCATTAGATTGTCCAACTATGTTCGGAGTTGTAATATTTCCGACAGAGTTAAATTCATAAAAATTCTTCCTAACGCTATCACCACTACACGTTTCTATAGCAGTTGTTTGGAATGATCCCGACCATTCTGGCGGAATTCCATTTTCGAAAGTCTCCATGATACCAATTTGCCCAAAAGAAGACAAATAACTAAACATGATCATAAAGATTAATAGTAGGTTTTTCTTCACGGTTAAGTATTTTAGGGTTAAGGACTCAAGATATAAAATTTTATTAAATAATAGTTAAAAAAGCAAAAAGTCTTAACAATCCAGTTAAGACTTTTTGTGATTAATACCAATACTAGTATTTAAATACTTATTTCTCTATAATTCTAAATACAGATCTTCTATTGAGTTCAAATTGTTCTTCGGTACAAGAGTCACAGTCCACTTTTGGTGCAGACTCTCCCAACCCTTCACCGCTAATACGCGATTCATCAATCCCCTTAGAGATTACATATTGAACCGTGCTTTGTGCTCTACGCTCAGACAACTGCTGGTTGTAATTCGCTGCTCCACGCTTGTCGGTATGTGCTTCTACCTTGATTTTCATCTCTGGGTATTTCTTCATCACTGCTACCAGCTTATCCAATTCAAAAGCTGCTTGCTTACGGATATTAGATTTATCAAAATCAAACATAATAGGGTTCAACACCACTTCTTCTTCTTGGATGATTTTCTCTATAGGGCTTAATTCAATTACTAAATCTACTTCTCCTTCGGCATCTTCTCCAACCATAGAAGCATTGCTCTCATAGTCTTCTGCATTTACCTGAAAAACGTAAGGCTCATTAGCCATCAATGTAAAGTTAGCCACTCCATTATCATTAGTCATCTCACGGGCAATCTCATTCTCTTGGGAATCATAAACTACCACCTGAGCATTAGCTATCTCTGCTCCTGTTTCTTCATTGATCACCGTACTTGCCACCATAATCTCTTCCACGATTTGGATTTGATCTACACGGTAAATATTATCATTAGCTACTTTCCCTTCTAATGCCCCGCGGTTTGAGCTTACAAAGCCTGTCTCCTTTTCAACATCATAGCTATAAGCGAAGTCATCTCCACTACTATTTACCGGCTGACCTACGTTCTTCACTGCTCCAAAGCCATCGCCCGAAGTTTTCGCGTAAAAAACATCTAAACCTCCTAAGCCTAACTGGCCGTCACTAGAGAAGTAAAGCGTCCCTTCGCTATCTACGAATGGAAAACCTTCTCTTCCTTCGGTATTGATACCTGCGCCTAGATTTTGTGGACTTCCAAAGCTACCATTGCTTTTAATCTCCACCTTATAAAGGTCTGACATTCCTTTACCTCCGGGCATATCGCTAGAGAAGTAAAGCGTCTTCCCGTCTGGGCTAATTGCCGTATGTCCTGTTGAATATTCTGAGTCATTAAACGATACTTCTTGAATATCATCCCACTCCCCATTGATCAACTTGGCTTGGTATACCTTTAACTGCCCTATTCCATTAGAGTCTTTCTCATAGTCTCCATCTGAATAGTCATTACGGGTAAAGAACATCGTCTTTCCATCTGGAGTGATGCTCACCGTTCCTTCGTGGTACTTAGAATTTACATCTCCATCTAGCAGTTTTATATCCGTATAGCTATCTCCTTTCTTGGTTGCCTCATATATATCTAAAGTAGGCTGGTCGTTCCACCCATAATCTCTTCTAGACTTATTACGTGCCGATACAAAGTAAAGCTTGTTACCTACTGCGTAGGCTCCAAAGTCTTGATAGCTTGTATTGAGTTGTAATTTATTCACTGCAAACCTTGGCTCCCCATTTAAAAGTTGTGGAAGGTAGTCTGGGTTGGCTTTAAAAGCTTTTGCGCGCTCATCGTTCGGGGCTTTGCTTGCAAAATCTTGCATCGCAGCATTAGAAGCATCAAACTTCTTATTCGCCTTTAGCATTTGAGCGTAACGGTAATGCGCTTCTGCGCTTGCATTAGAGCTTGCTTTTAAGTGCAGCTTATAGTAACGTTCCGCCTGCTTGGTATTGTAAAGGTTGTAGTAAGAATCGGCTAAGCGCTCGTAAACGTAAGCATCTGCATCACCTTTAGAAACTAATTTCTCATAGTCCTTTATGGCTTCAACATATTCTAATCGGTCGTAATGCTTGTCTGCCTTTTTCGTAGACTTTTTTTGTGCATTTGCCACGCCACTAAACATAAACAGTAGGGCAGCGGCTATATAATATCTTTTTCTCATAATTAATAGTGTCTTGCGTTTGTTTGGGGTTTAGAAATAACGTGGAGATCTGTAAGTCTTCTTATTAAAGAAAACATCAAAGATCACAAAGGCTTCATAAGAAGGCTGATCAATATCTGATATAGAATGATCATAAGCAAATCCTATCTGCATCCAGTCGGTCGCACGAATACTCATCAATCCACTTACCGCATCTTCATAACGATAAGAGGCTCCTATCTCAAAGCGATCGTAGAACAAAAAGTTTGCATTCACATCAAAAGATAAAGGAGACTCAAAGGAACTCTTCACCAAAGTACTTGGCTTAAACTTCAAATTCTCTGACAATTGAAAAACATATCCTGCCGTAGCAAAATAGTGAAGCTCTTCATTACCATACTCACGCCCGTCTGGGTCTGCATCCAAATGCGTTGACTTTAGCATATTAGGAACAGAAACTCCCACATACCAATTATCGGTATAGTAAAGAAAACCAGCTCCAATATTAGGGTAGGTTTCATTAAGGTTGGCTGAAAATGCAGGATCTAAAGGTCCTAAATCCCCATTACCATCTTGAAGTTGCAAGTTAGTAAGTCCCACTTCGTGGAAGGTTGCGCCGGCTTTTATACCAAAGGCTAACTTCCCACTGGTGTTAAAATCTAAGGTGTAAGAGAAATCTGCATAAACATTAGTCTCTTTTACCGGTCCTATCTCATCTGAAATAGCTGAGAGTCCTAATCCTGTATTCTCGCCTATGGGAGAATGTGCAGAAAAAGTAAAGGTCTTAGGTGCTCCATCAAAGCCCGACCATTGATCACGGTATAATAAACCGATATTCAAGCTCTCCTTGGAACCTGCATAAGCAGGATTCACCACATTCATATTGTACATGTATTGGGTATACTGCGGGTCTTGCTGCGCAGATACATCCATGCTCCCTAGCAAGAAAATACCACACAAGGTTATATATAGTTTCTTCATTAGTTTTGTTTGTTTTGGGTTTTGCGATTATATAAAGAGAAAACTTCTGACCAGAGTATTACAACTCCAGCCAGATTGTCTTCTTGTTTATCTTTAGTTATTAGATTCTCTGTTCAAATAAATCCAGCCTTTCTTCACCTTTCCATACACAGGATCTGGTGAAGTGAACTCAATCACATAGAAATACGTAGCCGTTTGAAGCACGTCGCCGTCCTTGTCTTGACCACACCAATCATTTACATAATTGCTCTTCTCATACACCACGCGTCCATAACGACTGAAGATCTGAATATTCTTAATTCCAGTTCTATCTGATAAAAAGCTTAAATCTAAACAGTCATTCATTCCGTCAAGGTTTCCTGGAGAAAGTCCTTCACTAATCACACAACCTCCTTCGTAAGGGGCAATGGTTAAGTCTACACCTAAAGCTTCACTGTTTACTACACAACTATCTAAAGATACTTCTACAGAGTAGGTATCCATAGCAGCTACATCTTCTGTGTAGTTAGCAGTATATGTTGGCTCATCTGCAGCATCACTGATTAAGCTTCCATTCTTATACCAAGCATAGCTCAATAAAGAAGCATCAATACCATCAATGTTGGCCGTAAATGTAATCGAATAACTTGGTACACTTTCTTCACCTTCACAGTAGTTAAGCACCGTCGCTACCAGTTCTTGGTCTGCACTTAAGTTGACCGTATAGTCTGCTTCGCTTATCGTAATACTATGACTTGCAGCACAAGCAGCATCGCTATAAGCTTCTACCGTGTAGGTCCCAAATCCATAATCTACAGCGTTTACTATAGCACCAGTCTCTGGAATTGATGTCCCGTTATACGTCCACTCAAATGTAACACCCCCAACGCCCATCGCCGGAGTAGCATCAATGGTAACTCCGCCTACATCACAAGTAGAAATATCTCCACCCAAATCTATAGAAGGGGTGTTGTTAAAAATAACTTCCACATCATCTGAAGCCACACAACCATCAATCGTTATCGTTACGGTATAAACATCAGCTTGGGTTACTGTTATCGTTTCTGTACTCCCTACACTATCTCCTGAAGAATTAACCCAGTCATAAGTTGCATTTGCAGTATCTGCTCCAGCTACTGCTGCGATTAAACTAACCTCTTCTGCATCACATGCAGACTGATCTGCTCCAGCATCCACCGTAAAATCTGCTGTGGTAACTTCTATAGTTATAGAAGAATCACAAGTTTGACTTGTTGCATTTCCATCATCGTCTAATACCACTCCAGAAACATCTATCGTATAAAACCCTGCTTGCGTTACGGTTAATGTAGCTTGAGTTTCCCCAGTTAAAGGACCGTTTTCATCTGACCATTGATAAGTAACTCCATCAAAAGCACCAGGATTAGCAATAGTAGCATCCAAAGTTGTAGAAGTTGAACCACAGAACGAAACTGTATCATCAACATTTGAAAGGTCTGGCCCTTCAGAATAAATTACCGTAAATATCTCTTGCTGTAATTCTCCTGCGTTGTTAAAGGTATCTAATCTATAAATACCTTCTTCAGCAACCGTTAGATCCATAGTATCCTCTCCATCGATGACATTAAAATCACCATTCGCATCTTGCATATACCATACATAAGCTAGTGCTGTTGGGTATTGAGAGGTTAAGGTTACAGGATCATCTCCACAGGCATACGTAGTATTTTCATCTATTATACTACAATCTGTAGAACCGTCTCCTCCGGTTTGATTAAGCGTTATAAAACCTGGTTGCCCACTATAATTAGTAATCAACAACACATACACTTCTCCTTCCTGTGCATTTTCTATTCCGAAAGTTTCCTCTGGAGCTGCAGAATAACTACAACCATCTCCAGCAGCACTATCTGGCACTTGATTTTGTACCGTTAAACCATTACACGCACTATCTACATCATTAAAAGGTCCCCAGGCGATGAAATCTACATCTAAGCCTGTACCGTTAGGGTTTCCATTATCATCAAAAGACGTGTTTTGAACCATCTCGATAGATAAATCTCCAGGATCTTGTATTTGCAAAAAGTACCATACGGGATTAGGCTGTGAAAATAAACAACCGTAATCTATTCCCGGAGGTGCTGTAGTCCCAGTGCTATTGTCTACGTTTGGAAAGAGTAGACCTTCATCAGAACAGAAAGGTTCTGCTTCTATACAAGGGATTGGAGGACAGGCGTCTGAATTAATTATTTCACTATTTATGACACAGTTAGGGTCATCTAAATTTTCTGTAGTGATGACCACATCGGTATCATAAGCATAAGGACCAAATGAAACAATACCTACCGTAGTCAAGGTTTGCGGTGCACTTCCTTGGTCATCTGTAATTTCAACAGAACCTGCCGAACCTAAATCGGTTATTTCTACATCAATAGAGTATTCTTGGTTAGCAGGGTCACAGTCTTTAAAGTATGTCGCTTGAGGATTCACACAAGTAGCACAAGCTACTGTAATATCTATTGGTGTATAATCGTTACTTTCACAACTGGTAAAACCATTAGATATTAATCGTACCGTAATATTATCTCCTGTAGATTGAAAGGTAAGCCCCGATAAATCTCCACCATTTCCTGTTCCATTATACAATTGGGTAGTACCATCACTATCTAAAATGATAAAGTCATCTCCAAAAGTTGACATTTGTCCAGCATTAATAGTAAGGTTTAACACCGTCCCATCATCACTGGTAAATACAATTTCATTGGTTTCGTCGTTACCATAACAAAAACTTGCGTTTTGTGGACCAGCAGCACATTCTACAGTTAATGCCGTACAATATTCTTGCGTAAGATCACCGCTGTTAATTTCACAGTTTATATCGTCTGCATTTAAGACAGAAATATTTATCAAGTCTCCATTCACATAAGGACCAAAAGTATAAGTACCTGTCGCAGCAATCGTTTGATCATTAGCTGTATCTCCGTCTGAAAGGATCAAATCTGTTGCACTTCCTAAATCTGTAATCTCCACATCAATTAAGAACTGAGGATCTACAGCACAATCTGCAACCACCTCAAAGTTAACTTGAGGATTTACACAAGTGGCACAAGCCACCGTATAATCTAAAGAATCATAAGTACTATTTGATTGACAAGAACCACTACCATCTGGTGTAATTTTTACTGTGATCTCTGCTCCTGTAGATTGAAAACTCAATCCGGCTAAATCTCCTGTATTTCCGTAACCGTTATAAAGCTCTGTCGTGCCATCGCTATCCAATACAATAAACTCATCATAATTATTCTCTACATTACCAGAATTTACGTTCAAGTTTAAAGGTGTTGTCCCATCTGTACTTATATAAGTAATTTCGTAAACTTCCCCACTATCATAACAGTAGACCACATTAAAAGGACCATCTACAGCACAATCTAAGTAAGTCTCTGTACAATATTCTTGGGTTAAGGTTGGACTATCTATAAAACAGCTAACATCTTGATTATTATTAACCGTAATATTTACGTCTGTCCCATTTGCATAAGGTCCAAAAGATAATAAGTCAGGTGCATCGATAGTTTCTGTGGTGGTCCCATCAGAAATATTTAGATCTTCTGCATCGCCAATATCTGTTATATCCACTTCTACAAAAAATTCAGGTCCATCAATACAATTTCCTACTACTTCAAAGCTTACCGTAGGATTAATACACGTATTCTCTAATATAGATAAGGTATAATCTACAGTTTGTGGCGCTGCCCAGGTAGATATTAAAATATAATAGGTTTCTCCACCTGTAACCACGTAATCCTGAATCTCCATATCATCTGAACTGAAACCATTAGCGATTCCATCTTGACAAGCAGTTCCTATATCTTCACAACTAGAATAAATAAACATTCCGACATAGTTACCCGATAAATCTGATAAAATTATATCTACAGAAGTATCTTCTGTTGGCGTATATTCATATACAACGTCATCTCCATTTAAATAACCAGATGCACTTCCACAATCTGTACCAGGAGAACCACTATAATCATCTTCATAATTTGAGGTGCTATCTGTAGTAACATAAGGAAGCGGCTCCGTTACAGGAATAGCATCTTCACAAACAGTTCCTTGTGGAGGGGCACTTTCTGTAGTGAAACTTTGCTCCTCGCATCCTGTTGCATCTCCATTGTCATTATAAGGTACAATCGTTACAAAATATTCTTGATCGAATAACAGGTTAGTTGCCAAGTCATAAGATAAAGTAAACCCTACATCTTCGTTATCTAAAATATCTGTACTACCAGAAGTTGTACCGATACTTAAAAAGTATCCAGAAGGTAAACCTGAAGCTTGAGACCAGTTAATGTTAGTTTCAACAACTACATCTGTAGCTCCATCAACTGGATTACTCAACAAAGCATCACAACTTGGCGCTTCATCAGTTTCTTGCGTTGCAATGATATTATCATAATACACATAATAATCTCCACTAGCCCAAGTAATGTCCAGTTTTAACTGAAAATCTGTTCCTTCTGGCAAATCGGCAGCTGCTACGGTATAGGTTTTTGTAGCACATTCTGCAGAAACCACATGGTTAGAATCATCTATAGTATCTACATTGACCCAAGTTGTTCCTCCATCAGTAGAATATTCTACTAAAAAGCTCCCCCATCCTGCAGGAGTAGCGTTTGTGGGTACAGACCAATTTACAATTTTGTAATCAAAACTAAGGGTCAAATCTGTAGCATTTGATTGTCCCAAAATATTGGGAGAGGTTAAGTTACCTGAAGCATTAGTGCTCGAATACAAATTATCACGAACACTTTGTCCTGAACAAGCTTGAGTTGCGCTTGCCAGAAAACTACTCGTCCATTCCGCAGGTATTCCGTTTTCGAAATTTTCTATAATACCTATCTGCCCAAAGGATGAGAGGTAACTGAAAATCACACCTAATAGAAGTAATTTTTTTTTCATGGGATATATATTTTTTAGCAATTAACATTGTTAATAATGACGCTAAATATACAAAAAATTGGCTCTTTCTTAACAAAAAGTTGTTAAATAATTTTCGTTAAAGAAATTTCTCGGCTATAAAAATCCTTTTCGTATTTTTGACTCTAAATAAGAGCTAAATGATAGAGAAAGAAGAAATTGAATATGAGAAATCGGTCTTAATTGGGATTATCCATAAATTTCAAGATGAGGAAAAATCCGAAGAATATTTAGAAGAACTAGAATTTCTAACCTATACCGCTGGAGGTGAGGTCTTAAAACGATTCACTCAAAAACTCGATGTGCCCAACCCGAAAACTTTTATAGGAACAGGGAAAATGGACGAGGTGCGAGTTTTTGTAGAAGAACATGATATAGGAACCGCTATTTTTGATGATGAATTAAGTCCTGCGCAACAAAAAAATATTGAGAAAATTTTAAAATGTAAAGTAATAGATAGGACCTATCTTATTCTTGACATTTTTGCACAACGCGCTAAAACTAGCTACGCACGCACCCAAGTAGAGTTGGCGCAATACGAATATTTGCTGCCTCGATTAACTGGTTTATGGACACACTTAGAGAGACAACGTGGTGGGATTGGAATGCGAGGACCGGGAGAAACCGAAATTGAAACGGATAGACGTATTGTAAGAGATAAAGTTTCTCAGCTTAAAAACAAGCTAAAAACCATCGATAAACAGATGGCGGTACAGCGAGGAAATCGCGGCCAGCTGGTAAGAGTTGCTTTGGTGGGGTACACCAACGTAGGGAAATCTACTTTAATGAATGTGATTAGTAAAAGTGAAGTCTTTGCCGAAAACAAGCTTTTTGCGACTTTAGATACTACCGTACGTAAAGTAGTGATTAGGAACTTGCCATTTTTATTAACCGATACTGTTGGGTTTATTAGAAAACTACCTACGCAACTGGTGGAGTCTTTTAAATCTACTTTGGACGAGGTGAGAGAAGCCGACCTACTTTTACATGTAGTTGATATTGCTCATCCTAATTTTGAAGATCATATTGCTTCGGTGAACCAAATTTTAGATGAAATTGAAAGTGCCGATAAACCGATATTGATGGTTTTTAATAAAATTGATGCTTATGAACCCGAATTAATTGAAGAAGATGATTTAATTACCGAAAAAACTCCCGCTCACAACACTTTGGAAGAGTGGGAACGCACTTGGATGAATCGCTTAGGTGATAATGTTTTATTTATCTCTGCCCTTAATAAGGAGAACATCGAAGAGTTTAGGAAAAAAGTATACGAAGCGGTAAGAGAAATACATGTTACGCGTTTTCCCTATAACAATTTCCTTTATCCCGAATATGACAAATATACTGGGGAGATTGAGGAAGATTAATCAGAAAAAGATTGGAGATTATGTATAAAAAAATAATTAATTAACCCGTTGTGCATTATGATTTAAAAGAAAAAAGTTGTTCATCTTACTGATAATCAGTAACTTGTTTTAGCTATAA
>NZ_JAVHUL010000003.1 GCF_031085155.1 Mesonia profundi
AGCAATTGCTTCAATGTGTCTCCATTGTAGAGGAGTTCTGGAGTGTATTTTATAGATTTACTTCTGGCGTGCTCTATAGCTTCATTCTCTGAGTCGAGAACTTCCCATCTATGCTTGATTCGGATTTCCTGCAGTGCATCCAATGCCAGTTTCTGGACGTGAAAACGGTCTATCACCAAGGTTGCGCTTGGGAATGTTTTTTTGACGATAAGCCCCATATTGCCTGCCATATCTAAGGTTACCTCTTTAACTTTCTTTCTTTGTTTTAGGGGGATTTTATGGAGTATGCTTATAACTACTTCGGCTTTGGTTCCTTTAATCATAGCTACTAAAGCTCCTTTCTTTCCTTTTGCTTTTTTATTGGTTAGTATGGTGTAGAGATCTCCGTTAGAGAAAGCTGTTTCATCAAGAGATAGATTACTTCCAATATTTTCGGCAAATAGAATCCAATCTGTTGCGTGTTGTTTTTGATCCCAAGATTTAAAATCGCTTAGATAATCTTTATATTGCCTTTGCAGGCTTCTAGGGTTGACACCAAAGAATTTAGCTACAACCGCTGTGCTAGTAGCATTATTACCTACAGACCTCTTTTAAAAAAGTAGCAAACTCACTAGTTATCCTAGTTCCTTTTGCTACTAAATCCCAATCTCTGGTAACTACTTTCCCAGTAGCTTCATTAAACCATCTACGCCGGGTTATATGTAAAAAAACGCTCTTACCTCGTATGGGAAAATCCTGAACCGTAGCTTGCGCAAAGAAGCCTTTAGAATGAAGCTTGGCACCGCTATATTCGTCAGGAACTGTGTTTAGTTCTGTGAAATAAAAGTGCAGTTCTTCGCCTTTAATCTCATGCTTTGTTAAATCAAAATAGGTGACCAGTACTTCTGGAAGTAATAAATTGGCAATAGCTAATAATGAATCTGAGGACATAGAAATCTTTATTTCAAAGTTCCCTAATTTTTAGTTACTCCACAACTTTTTGTGTTGAGCCGTTTTAAGCAAAAAAAATCCCTTCAAGTTACTTGAAGGGATTTTTTTATGATGATAATACTCTTAATTAGTACCTGTAATATTCTGGTTTGTAAGGTCCTTTTACTTCAACTCCAATATATTCTGCTTGGTCTTGAGACAAATCAGTAAGCTCAACACCAATACGTTCTAAATGTAATTGGGCTACTTTTTCATCCAAGTGCTTCGGTAACATATATACGTCGTTCTTGTATTGATCTGTATTTTTCCAAAGCTCTATTTGTGCTAACGTCTGATTCGTAAAGGAATTACTCATTACAAAACTAGGGTGTCCAGTGGCGCAACCAAGGTTAACCAGTCTACCTTCAGCTAATAAAATAATATCTTTTCCGTTAACGGTATATTTATCTACTTGTGGTTTAATTTCATCTTTGGTATCTCCAAAGTTGTCATTTAACCAAGATACAGCAATTTCATTGTCAAAGTGACCAATATTACAAACGATAGTTTTGTCTTTCATCGCTTCAAAATGTTCTCCTCTTACAATGTCTTTATTTCCAGTAGTGGTAATAACGATATCTGCTTTTGGTAAAACTGTTTCTAATTTCTTCACTTCAAAACCGTCCATTGCAGCTTGTAAAGCACAAATAGGATCAATCTCTGTAACGGTTACAATAGAACCAGCTCCTTTAAAAGAAGCGGCAGTTCCTTTACCAACATCTCCATAGCCACAAACAACTACACGTTTACCTGCAAGCATCACATCGGTAGCACGGCGAATAGCATCTACAGCACTCTCGCGACATCCGTATTTGTTGTCAAATTTAGATTTGGTTACCGAATCGTTTACGTTAATGGCTGGCATAGGAAGCGTTCCGTTTTTCACACGCTCGTATAAACGGTGAACTCCAGTAGTCGTTTCTTCAGAAAGACCTTTAATGTCTTTTGCCAATTCCGGATAACGGTCTAAAACCATATTGGTTAAATCTCCCCCATCATCTAAAATCATATTTAGCGGCTTGCGATCTTCTCCAAAAAATAAAGTTTGTTCTATACACCAGTCAAATTCTTCTTCGCTCATCCCTTTCCAAGCATAGACCGAAACTCCAGTATCTGCAATGGCAGCAGCAGCTTGATCTTGTGTAGAGAAAATATTACAAGAGCTCCAAGTTACTTCGGCTCCTAAAGCGGTAAGCGTTTCAATTAAAACCGCAGTTTGAATGGTCATATGTAAACACCCAGCGATTCTTGCACCCTTTAAAGGCTGCTCGTCTTTATATTCTTTTCTTAAAGACATTAATCCTGGCATTTCTGCTTCAGCAAGCTCCATTTCTTTTCTACCCCATGCGGCTAGAGAAATATCTTTAACTTTATATGGCGTGTATGTTACCGTTTTCGTACTCATATTCTTATATTTGTGATTAAGCAATTTTGTGTGACAAAAATACATAATATCTATCTAAATTCATGGCTCTTTACAAAACAATAACAATTGATGAGGCTACTAAAGTTCTCATTTGGAAGATAGAAGAAAGTTTTGAATGGCTTAGTGAGGGGATTGAATTGACTCCGCATTGCCGAAACCGAGTAGATAGCATGAAAAGCGATCTTCACCGCAGAGGTTTTATGTGTATTAGGCATTTATTGGCTGCGGAAGGCTATGTAGATCACGATTTGTATTATGATGATCACGGAAAGCCTCACCTTAAAGATGGTAAATTTATTTCGATTACACATTCATTTACCTTTGCCGGAATTATTATTAGTGATCAACCCATTGGTATCGATATCGAAAAGCAGCGAGAGAAAATCATGAAGATTGCGCATAAATTTACACCACTTAAGGAATACCGTACCTTAGCAAATGACGACGCGATTATTAGAAAGTTAACTATTGTTTGGGGTGCAAAAGAATCTATTTATAAGTATATGAGTGTTCCCGGATTGCTTTTTTTACATCATATCTATGTAGATGATTTTGATTTTGATGAAATGAAAACGACTGCCAAGGTGAATTACCAAGGAAAAGAAGAATCCTTCAAAATTGATTACTTAGAATTTGAAGGTTTTACCTGTGTTTATGCGTTGCCTTTGTAAATAAGAAGCCTCAAGAAATAACCCTTAGCAAATTCAACAAAAATTTAAGAAAGATAATTTATAAAATAGATCCCATGAAAATATCAGTAGAGTTAACCCTTACTCCCATTCAAGATGAGTATGAGCCAGCGATTATCAATTTTATCGATGCACTTAGAGATTCAGATTTAGAAGTCAAAGAAAATCCGTTAAGCACGCAAGTGTATGGAGATTATGATGAGGTGATGAAGGTCTTGAATAAAGAAATGAAAAATGCGTTAGAAGCGGTAGAACGCGGACTTATTTATATGAAAATAGTAAAATCTGACCGTCGCGATTATGAGCCCCATTTTTGATTGGCTTTTTTCTCAATACCAAGGAATCGATACGCACCTTATAGTCTTAGAACTGTTTGGTGTTTTTTTTGGCATACTGAGTGTGCTTTATTCTAAAAACAATAGCATTCTGGTTTATCCTACGGGGATTGTCAGCACTTTGCTATACGTATATATTTTGTTCGTCTATGGCTTGTTGGGCGATATGATTATTAATGTGTACTATTTTAGTATGAGTGTCTACGGCTGGTATGTGTGGACGAGAAAAGTAGATGGTACACACGTTACGCCGATCACCAGCGTAACTAAGAAAGAAAACAAAACCATTGCAGCTATATTTATAGGAAGTATGATTTTGATAAGCTTGGTATATCAAACATTTGATAAATGGCAGGGCTGGCCATCTTATGTAGATATTCTTACCACGGCTTTCTTCTTTGTGGGAATGTGGCTCTTGGCTAAAAAGAAAATTGAAAACTGGATTTATTTACTCATAGGAAACATCATTTCGGTTCCTTTGTATTTCTATAAAGGACTAAGCTTTAGCGCGCTTCTATATGTCTTTTTAATCATAATAGCTATTTTAGGATATTTCTCATGGAAGAAACTCTTGTTCAAAAAGATTCAGACTGTTTAAAAGTTGTGGTTTACGGACCAGAATCTACTGGAAAAACCACTTTGGCACAACAATTGGCAGCTTATTTTAATACCCAATGGGTGCCAGAATTTGCTAGAAATTATTTGCAAGAAAAATATGATAACTGCAGCGAAGCTTGTGAGCAAGAAGATCTAATTCCTATTGCGAAAGGACAAATAGCTGCTGAAAACCGACTAGCACCAAAGGCAAATAGAGTATTGTTTATAGATACCAATGTGCTTCAAACCTATACGTATGCGCAAGTATATTATGAAGGTTTTACCTCTAAAGTTTTTGAAGAGGTCATAAAAGCGCATCAATATGATTTATATTTGCTCACGTATATAGATACGCCTTGGGAAGAGGACGATTTAAGGGATAAACCCCAAGAAAGAGAATATATGTATAAGGTATTTAAAGCTTCGTTAGAGGTTAATGAAAAACCTTATCAAGTTTTAAAAGGAACAAAGCAACAACGCCTAGAAAAGGCTATTGCGATGGTAGAAAATTTATTGAAAGAGCATGGAAAGTAACACTTGGAGAGACGAGGATCTTTTGCAGATGAAAGCAAAAGGAATAGCGGTAGAGCAGGTAGAGAAACAATTGCAAGAATTTGAAAGAGGAATTGCTTTTGAGAATTTAAAAGCTCCAGCTTGTATTGGAAGCGGAATTATGAAACTAGATGATAATCAGCTTCAAAGTTGGGTGGATCGTTTAGAAAAGGCTTCCGTAAAGAAAGTGAAGTTTATTCCCGCCAGTGGAGCAGCAACCCGAATGTTTAAGAATTTATTTTTCTTTTTAGAAGAATTTGATTCCGAAAAGGAGAGCCTGCAAGAGTTTATTGCCAGAACGCGTAAGAATGAATTAACCAAGTTTTTTCATCAGCTAGAGAAGCTTCCTTTTTATGAAGAAGTAATCGATTATGCGCAATTAGACAAAAAGTCAAACCTAGATGATTTGGCATTTCCTTTTGTTCAAAATTTATTAAATGAAGCTAATTTAGGCTACGGAAGTTACCCTAAAGGTTTGGTGCCTTTTCATAAGTATAGAGATGAAATTCTAACCGCTTTCGAAATTCATTTCTTAGAAGCGATGAATTATACTCAAAATGAAGAGGTGGCTCATTTGCATTTTACGGTGGCCAAAAAGCATCTTGATAAGTTTGAAAAAGCACAAGCCCAGATAGAAAAGAAGTATCCCGAGAATGATTTTTGTGTGGACTATTCCTATCAACAGGAAAATACAGATACACTGGCGGCAACCATAGACAACCAACCTTTTCGAGAGAAAAATGGAGAAATCCTGTTTAGACCAGGAGGTCACGGCGCTTTAATCGAAAATCTTAATCAAGTAGAAGCCGATCTTGTTTTTATAAAAAACATAGACAATGTATGTGTACACGAATATTTGAATGAGATTGTTGATTATAAAAAAGCCCTTGGCGGAATTTTATTAGAAATTCAAGAAAAAGTGTTTCAGGTTTTAAAGAAAATCGATGCAAAAGATCCTGAAGCTTTAGCCGAAGCTAACCAACTTTTGTCTTCTTGTTT
Source organism: Mesonia profundi (assembly GCF_031085155.1). GTDB lineage: Bacteria > Bacteroidota > Bacteroidia > Flavobacteriales > Flavobacteriaceae > Mesonia > Mesonia profundi. Next base: position 5,568 of record NZ_JAVHUL010000003.1, read on the forward strand.
TCATTCAGAAGAACAAATTAAAAGTTTTACGGAAGCGAAAGAACTTCTAAACCGTCCTATTCGCGTTTGTGGAATGGTGAAAAATGAAGGCGCTCCCGGTGGTGGTCCGTTTTGGGTATTGGATGCCGCAGGAAAAGCATCATTACAAATTGTAGAAGGAGCACAAATCGATGCTAATAATAAGAGTCAGCAAGATATTGCTGCAAAAGCGACGCATTTTAATCCGGTAGATTTAGTGTGCGGATTAAAAAATTACCAGGGTGAGAAATTTGATTTATTAGATTTTGTAGATGCTTCGAAAGGATTTATTTCAGAGAAATCTAAAGACGGAAAAGCTTTAAAAGCTTTAGAACTTCCAGGTTTATGGAATGGTGCGATGGCGCATTGGAATACTATTTTTGTAGAAGTGCCTTTGGTTACTTTTAATCCGGTGAAAACAGTAGTCGATCTATTAAAAACATCACACCAACCTCAAACTTAATATGTTTTCTAAAGAAGAACTCGTAAAGGAAGTAGATTTTAAAGCGGTGCTTAGCGGTGGTCCAGGAGGGCAGCATGCCAACAAGACGAGCACGAAAGTAGTGCTGAGTTGGAGCTTAGAAAATACTCAACTCTTTACGGAAGAAGAAAAAGAACGTTTACAGGATAAGTTATCGGCTAAGCTTACCAAAGAACAAGTGCTTCAGCTTTCTTCAGATCACAGTAGAAGTCAGCATAAAAACAAGGAAGTAGTTATTAAAAAGTTTTTAAAACTCATAGAGCAAGGTCTTCATATTCCGCGGAAGCGTAAAAAAACAAAACCGAGTAAGGCTTCCAAAAAGAAGCGCTTAGAAAATAAAAAACGAAAATCTCAATTAAAAGTCAATCGCAAAAAACCCAAATTGTAGTTTTTAGATTTAAAAGTGTGTAAAAATTCTACAGTCAACTGTAGAATTTTTTATTTTCTACAAGTAGCATCAATGTCTCAAATAGATGTGACAATAGTGTAGAAGGTTTATTTTTAGGGGTTTGATTTGTTTTAAGTGTTTTCGAAATTCTGTGGCATAGTATTCCTATTGTATTAATTGAAATTAACCAACAAAGAATAACCAACTAAAACTTTAATTTAAAAACTAAAACAGAAGATTATGAAAAAGTTAATGATGACCGCCGCAGTAGTAGCAATGTTTTTTGCAACAGCCAATACAAATGCACAAACCGAAAAAGTACAAAAAGCTCCAGAGAAAGTACATGAAACTGTACAGGATGGATTTCAGGAGATAGAGGCCAATAAGCTTCCAGATGCTGTTAAAAAAGCGATAGTTAAAGATTTTAGAGGCGCAGACGTTGAAAAAGCCTATATCAATAAGAAAAGAGAGTTTAAGTTAGTTCTTAAGGCTGAAGGAGCAGAGGCTAAAACAGTTTATGCTAATGCAGATGGAGAGTGGATTAAACCAACCGCTTAAACCCGAAAGAAAATTAACTACCCCCAGTTAATTAGATTGAGATGAAAAAGACCCTTTATTGTAAAGGGTCTTTTTTTATGATAAATTTGAGGCAGACTATTAAGCTTATTAATAGATTTGTAAAAAAATACTTTTCGTGCAGCACATTTTAATTGTAGAAGATGATTTGGCATTTGGTAAAATGCTAGAAACCTTTTTGAAGAAAAAAGGATATCAGGTAACCACTTGCTCTAGTAGTGAAGATGCTATTAGGAAGCTGAATGATGCTGTATTTCAAGTTATTCTAGCCGATGTAAGATTGCCAGAGAAAGAAGGTACGGTGCTGTTAGAAATGGTAAAGGAAAAGCAATTGGCCACAAAAGTGATTCTTATGACGGGTTATGCCGAGGTAAGCAAAGCGGTTGAAGTGATGAAAAAGGGAGCTTTCGATTATATTTCGAAACCTATTAATCCAGAGCAAATGCTGGATTTGATTCAAAAAGCAGTAAAGGCATTGCAAGAAGACTCTTCTGCAGAGAGTGTTTCAACTCCTCAAAAAAATAATAAAGAAGAACCTGTTCAAAAAGAAGAGGGAGTAGGCAACAGTTATGTGGCTGGAGTAAGTGATGCTTCTAACAAACTAAATGACTACATCAAGTTGGTGGGGCCTACAGATATGTCTGTATTGATTATTGGAGAAAGTGGAACGGGAAAAGAATATGTCGCCAAAAACATACACAAAAAAAGTAAACGTAAAGAGAAAGTGTTTATCGCAGTAGATTGCGGAGCCATTCCCAAAGAAATCGCTTCTAGTGAGTTTTTTGGACATGTAAAGGGGTCTTTTACAGGTGCGATTAATGATAAAATAGGTCATTTTGAGGCCGCCAATCACGGAACACTTTTTTTGGATGAGGTAGGGAATTTAAGCTATGACCTACAAATGCAACTGCTACGTGCATTGCAAGAAAGAAAAGTGAAACCCGTAGGGAGCAATAAAGAAATAGAGGTAGATATTAGGGTGATAACGGCCACCAATGAGGATCTAGAAAAAGCGGTAGAATTGGGTGACTTTAGACAAGATTTATTTCACCGTCTTAACGAGTTTTCCATTCAGGTGCCGGCGCTTAAAGATAGAAAAGAAGATTTGTTGTTGTTTGCTAATTATTTTTTAGACAAAGCAAATCAGCAGTTGGGGAAAGAAAGCTTAGGCTTTTCTGATGAAGCTTTAGAGGCGTTAAAAAATTATGATTGGCCTGGAAATTTGCGAGAATTGCAAAACAGCGTCAAACGTTCGGTTTTACTATCGGAAACCAAAGTGATAGAAAAGAAAGATTTACCCGAAAATATTGTAACCCACACTTCTAAAGCCTCATCTTACAAGTTGTTTAAAAATCATAATGAGGAACAATTGATTTTAGATGCTTTAGAAGAAGCAGGCGGAAACAAGAGCAAAGCCGCACGAATTTTAGATGTAGATCGCAAGACGCTTTACAATAAATTAAAGCAGTATAACATCGAGCTTTAAACTTCTTTTTTGATTTCTTCTAATAAGTTTTCTAAGGCTTTTTTAGCCTTCTCTAGCATCGTCATCACTTCTTCTGCTTGCAGGTTATGTTGTTGCTGGTGCTCTAATTTTTCAAAGAATACGACCACTTTTTCGGCTTTTAATTGACGCAGCATAGGTAAGACTCTGTGTGCGATAAAGGCAATTTGTTGAAGATTCGCTTCCGCGGAAGCTTTTCTTAAAGCGTCTAAATTTTGCTGAGAACTTTCTATAAAACTATTCAAAATCACTTTTAAGGAATCTCGATCTCCTTCGGTGAACCGAAGTAATTCCGACACATCATAAGACTCGGAAGATTTTGCAAGCTTTTCTTTTACCAAACTTCTAGACACTTCCAAATCAAGAATATTGGCAATTTCTAAGTAAAGTTCGTTCGCATTAAAAGGTTTTATAAAGTTGGTCGTAAACCCTTTTTTGAGGTAGATTTCATCGGGGACATCGGTTTTTCCAGATAATGAAATAACCGGAAGCGTTTTAAATTTAGGAATCTTCCGCAGCTTTCTAATCAATTCAAAACCGTTCATTTTTGGCATTTGTATATCGGTAATCACCAAATCAAAGACTTGCTTTTTTAGAATCTCCAAAGCCTCTTTTCCGTCTTTGGCAGTCGTTACCTTAAACCCAGCTTGAGAAATTACTTCTTTGGTGAGCATTAGCTGCGACGGTTCATCGTCAATAATCAAAACTCTTTGTCCTTGCGTGTTTTTGATAGAGATTTCTTCGGTTTCAATACTGGTTTGTGAAGTGGTTTCTATGGGGAATTCAATATAGAAAGTGGTTCCTTTATCCAGTTCACTCTCCATACGTATGCTTCCCTTAAGTAGATCAACAATCTTTTTTGTGATTGCTAAGCCTAACCCAGAACCGCCATATTGCTTTTCGATTCGAGAATCGGCTTGGGAGAATTCTTCAAAGATATTTTTTTGTTGTTCTTGAGAAATGCCAATCCCAGTATCGCTAATTTCTATATGAAGTTTTTTTATTTTTCTAGTCTTGGAAGCAATAGAAGCTTTGATGTGAATACTGCCTTCTTCCGTAAATTTATAGGCGTTGCCCAATAAGTTAGTTAACACTTGCTGAATCCTAAAAGGATCGCTCATAAAAGTTTCTTCTGTGGTTTTGTCTAAGGAAGTGTGAATCACCAAGTTGTTTTTGATACTCGTAGGGATACTGGTCTGGATGCTATCTTCAATAATACTTTTAGGCTGAAAAGGTAGTTTTTCTATGGTCATTTTTCCAGCTTCGAGTTTTGAAAAATCCAAAAGGTCGTTCACCAAATGCAAAATATAGAAAGAGGATTTTTTAAGATGATCCAAGTGATATTGCTGCTTGTCAGATAAAGAGGTTTTCTTCAGTAAATCTGCGTAGCCCATAATCGTATTTAGGGGAGAGCGTAAATCATGGGTTACCGTCGCCATAATTTGTTTTCTTCTTTTGAGTAAGAATTCCGCGTAAGCTTTACTTTTTTCCAACTCCTCTTTGTAACGCTGGCTACTATTGGTGTCTCTAATAATGAGGACAACAAAAAAAATAATCGTAAGAATACAAGCAATTCCCAATACGGCAATGATGGTTGCTGTCTCCTCGATTACGGCACTAGAATTGTTTACCTGCTCCACCGATTTTTGTATTTGCTCTCGCTCCATCTCCGACCTGATTTTTCTTAACTGTGAAGAAAGTTCTTGGTCATTTTTTAGTAGTTCATTCTCTTTTTTAATCACCTCTTGTTGATACCTTCGTTCTTCAACTTCGAGCTCACTCAGCACGTTTTTTACGGTGTTAATCAAGGAGTCTGCCGACTGTTGCGTTAATCTTTGTGCGTTGTCTTTCTTGGCGTATTCCAACCATTTCACCATCGCATGTCTGGCTTCGGGATTGTAATCTTTAAGAAGCTCATTGTAATTGTCTTCTTCAAATAGATAATTTACTTTTTGAAGATTGTTGAGCACGCGATCATAATAATTCTCACTCGAATTGTTTTTTCTCACTTTTAGGAGTTCGTGCAAGTTTTGCTCTTTAAGAAGCAAAAGGTTTTGCAAACTATCCAGCTCGTTTATAATTTCATTCTCTTTATAAACTTGTTGAAGATTTTTTATGAGAGAAGAAATAGTGTCTAATTGTTGCTTAAATTGAGGTAAGTTTTCGGGCTTTTGATTTTGAATAATGTCCCTACTAATGGCTTCGGCAGCGTATACATTGGTCACGGCCTCATTCATGAGTAACAATTTTTGTTGGTTATCGTTGCTTAGTTTATTAGCGCTGTTTAAACCAATCACATTGCTGTAAATAAACCAAATAGAAATAGCGGTAAAGGCAGTTAAAAGGAGGTATCCTATAACAACTTTAAAGGTGATGGAGCGTTTGGTATTTCTAGGCATATTCAAAAATAAAATCCTTTGCTTAAAAAGCAATTAAAATTATGATAAATTAAAAAATAAGATTAATTTTGTTTTATATCTCAAAGGGGTGTCTTTTTAGGCTGAGATCATACCCAATGAACCTGGGCAGGTAATGCTGCCAAGGGAAATGCAAAAGTTTGCTAGCGACTTTTGTAGTATGCGCTCCTGAACGACTTTTAAAAAGTCTTCAGGATTTTTTTATTTAATTTTAAACCAAAGAATAATCGCCCCTTTTATTCGTAAAAAATGTATTACGAATGAAAAATGTATTATTTGCAGTGTCTTTACTATTTACGACACTTGTCTTTGCTCAAGACAAAATTATTATTTCTGGAACTGTCGTTCAAGATGCTAACGAATTACCAAATGTAGCCGTAGAAATAATAGGAACTAGCCAAGCTGCGATTAGCGACCTTAATGGAGCTTTTAAATTTTACGTTTTCCCAGGAAATTATCAGCTAAAATTTACCTACGGAAACTCAAAAACTCTAGAAGTCAAAGCATTTAAAGATCAACACATCATCGTTAATATGTCTAACGCGCAAGAACAATTAGATGAGGTTTTCCTTTCTTCTATTCGGGTCGCTGCCGACTCGCCCATTACTTATAGCAATTTGAGTAATGAGGAAATTGCGCAGCGTAATCTAGGTCAGGATATTCCTGTGTTGATGAATTACCTGCCTTCTGTGGTGACTACTACAGATGCTGGAAACGGAGTAGGTTACACCAGTTTGCGCGTTCGCGGAAGCGATGCTACCAGAACTAATGTAACCATTAACGGGATTCCTTATAATGATTCTGAAAGTCAGGGTTCATTTTGGGTCAACTTAGGCGATATCGCCTCTTCGGTAGAGAACATTCAGTTGCAGCGCGGCGTGGGGACTTCTACTAACGGAGCCGGAGCCTTTGGTGCCAGTCTTAATATTTTGACAGACCGTTACAGGGAAGAAGCTTACGCAGAAATTTCTAATAGTTACGGCTCTTACAACACGCATAAACACACCGCAAAATTTAGCACAGGTTTATTTAATGAACATTGGGAATTCGCCGGAAGGGCTTCTCTCATAAAAAGTGATGGTTATATAGATCGCGCCGAGTCTGAATTGAAATCTTACTTTTTACAAGGAGCTTACGTGAATAACAATACGCTGGTAAAAGCTCTCGTTTTTGGCGGAAAACAAAAAACTTATCAAGCTTGGTACGGGATTGAGGAAGATCAATTGAAAGAGGATAGAAGACATAATCCTGCCGGGGAATATACCGATGAAGATGGAAATACCAAGTACTACGACAACCAAACCGATAACTACCAGCAAGATCATTTTCAATTGCTGTGGGATCAAAAATACGATGCTAATTGGTCCACTAATTTAGGTTTGCATTATACGATAGGGAAAGGCTATTATGAAGAATACCAAGAAGATGCCGTGTTAGTAGATTTCGGTTTACCCGATTTTAATTCCGAAGGAACTGAAATAAGTACTTCAGATTTGGTGAATAGAACTTGGCTGGACAATCACTTTTACGGACTTACCTTCAACGGAACTTATAAAGACCAAAGAATGGAATTGATTTTGGGTGGAGGAATTAATAAATACGAAGGCGATCATTTTGGAGAAGTTATTTATACGCGCTTTGCCCAGAATCTAGATCCTGATAACGAGTATTATTTTAATGTAGCCAATAAAACTGATTTTAATATCTACGGAAAAGCAACGGTCGCTATTTTTGAAAACTTTAAAGCTTTTGGAGACTTGCAATTAAGAACTCTTAGTTATTCCACCAGCGGCTTGTTAGATGAAGGCGTAGATTTGCTTATAGATGATAGCTTTACTTTCTTTAATCCCAAAGTGGGATTGACTTATAAATTAGATAAAGCCAATCAGTTGTACGCTTCTTTGGCGATAGCACATCGGGAACCAACAAGAACCGATTATAAAAATGCTCTATTTAATAATGCCAATAAGCCAGAGGAAGAAAAACTAACCGATTATGAGTTGGGATATCGTTTAAAAGCGGAAAAGTTTCAGCTAAATGCGAACCTATATTATATGGATTATAAAAACCAACTGGTACTAACGGGAGGTATTGATAATTCGGGGGAACCGGTACGCGAAAATAGTGGAGACTCTTACCGTTTAGGAGTAGAAATAGAAGCTTCGGTAAAGCTCTTACCTAATTTGAGCGTTCATCCTAATGTGGCTTTAAGCCGAAATAAAAATAGAGATTTTAATACCAAATTTGATGGCGAACTTCAAGACTTTGGAGATACCAGTATTTCTTTTTCTCCTGAAATAGTGGCGGGAAATAGAATTAGTTATTCGCCCATTTCTAATTTACAGTTCAACTTCCTAAGTAAGTTTGTTGGCGAGCAATATATGAGCAATATAGAATCTGAAGCCTCTTTACTAGAAAGCTATTTTATCAATGATCTTAGCATCCAATATGTGTGGAAAAAATCGTCTTTATTTAAAGAAGTAGTTTTCACGGGAATGGTCAACAATATTTTTGATGTAGAATATATCTCTAATGGATACTATTATTCTTTTGAGGATGATTATTCTAATCCAGGAACAATAGAAACTAAAGAAGGCGCAGGATATTACCCACAAGCGACGATTAATTTCTTAGCGGGAATTACATTAAAATTCTAAGTTTTAGCCCATGTTGAATTTTAAAAAGCGGTTTAGATTTTTCTAAACCGTTTTTTTTTTTTTTACCTTTATAAGGCTAACACAACCAGTTAATTATGAAAAAAATTACCTATTTGATTATTTTATTGTTCAGTTTTAAGGGTTTTGCGCAAGTAGCTCCTTTACAAGACTATACATGGTATTTAGAAAAACTGGTCATTAACGGCAATGATTTTCCACCACCTGTAGCTTATCAAAATTCTTACACTGTAATATTTGAGGACAATAATCCTTCTTGTTTATTTGATGCTCCTTGTTATCCATTAAATACGGATCTAACTTACAACCAAAATCAAAGTTTTAATATCAATAATACTGGTACTCCTCTAGATTGCGGCGGTGTGCCAGCATATGCTATAGACTTTGAAGAAATATTTATGGAAGATTTTACAAATCTAGGTTTACCAGGGTTTAATCCCTATGTCTACACTTTTAATAATCAATCTACTTATATAGAATTAACTATAACAAACGCTAATGGTGTTCAGGCTATTTACAGTAATGAGCAATTGGTAGTGGTAAGTAAGAACAAGCTTCAGGTTCAACTTTCTCCAAATCCTGTGGTGAGTAACTTTCAGTTGGAGATGGAGCAGGGAAAAGAAATAAAATCAGTGCGTATTTTTTCCGTTAACGGAAAAGAAGTATTAAAATTTAATGAAACTCAATCTATTTATGATGTTTTACAGTTAAGTCAAGGAATTTATTTTGTACAAACAGAAACCGAAAAAGGAAAAAGTATCATTAAAATAGTGAAACGGTAAATAGAGATAAAAGCAAAAAAACCTGAAATTTAATTTCAGGTTTTTTTGCTTTTTAATTTTATACGAGAGGAAAGAAAATTTAATTTCTTACATTCAGTAAGCCGTTACCATTTTGAACCACGCGGTATCTAAATAAAGGATATCTTAAATTTTCTTCGTCTCCTTCAACCACTCCGCCTGTAAATAAGTCGTAGGTATTGCCTTCACAACCGCAAAAGATGTGAATACCGTTCAGCTCCATGGCTACACATTCATTTTTTCTAGGATGATTGGGATCGGCGGCATCGAAAGCGACAAAGGAGTCGGCTCCATTTTTCATAATCACGATACCTGCATTTCCATAATTGGGAACATAAACAGGACTAGAAGGAAAATTAAGGCTATTGTATTGTGGTAAGCTTAAATCGATTTGGAAGTTGACATTCACATCCAATAAATTAGGATTGTTGTTAAGCGTATCATCACTGCTGCAGGCGGTGATCACGGAAAGAAATAAAATTCCGATAAGGAGTTTTTTCATGAGAAAGGGGTTTTTAGACCGCAATTTAATATAATTGCTAAGCTTGTTAAAATTTATTATCTTTGTTTGTTACAGGAATCCCATGTGAGTGGGATTCTTTTTGTTATATAAACGATGAAGTTATGAGTAAAGTATCTTATTACACAGCAGAAGGTTTAAAAAGATTAAAAGACGAATTAAACCAGTTAAGAGACGTAGAAAGACCAAATGCTTCTCAGGCCATTGCGGAGGCTAGAGACAAAGGAGATTTAAGTGAAAATGCCGAATATGATGCCGCCAAAGAGGCGCAAGGCTTGTTAGAGTTTAAAATTTCTAAATTGGAAGCGGTGGTTTCTAACGCAAGAATTGTTGATGAATCACAATTAGACACTTCAAAAGTATTGATTCATAGTACGGTAAAAATAAAAAACACCACCAATAAAATGGAAGTGACTTATAAGTTGGTGGCTCAAAGTGAAGCCGACTTAAAGTCGGGGAAAATCTCTGTAGATTCTCCCATTGGGAAAGGTTTACTGGGAAAAGTGGTAGGCGATAAAGCGGAAATACAAGTTCCTAATGGAACAATGACTTTTGAGATTCTTGAAATTTCTAGAGTATAATACCAAGTTAATTGCGACATTACGTATTCAAATTGATATAAAAACTAAGCTTTACGGAAGCAAAATAAGAAAGCCTTTTCAAGAAATTGAAAAGGCTTTTTATTTTAAACTGTTTGGTTTGAAAACTTTCTAACAGCAACCGCCACCATCATAATGATACGTAGATTCACTGAAGAAAATATCATCTCTATCTAAGCTTTTTAAAGCCTCAGTTGTTTTGTCACAAATGGCGATAGGCTGATTTTTAAGTAAAATGTGCCCTTCTTTATCATCAAAAAAATCTTCATCACCGTAATAAATAGCTGCTTTTCCCGTAAAAATACAAGGTCCGTCTTTGGGCATAGGGTCCTTAATGGCAGCCACTTCTATACTTTCAATATAGATAAGCTCGTCTGTAGGATAGTTTTTGGGATCTAAAATTCGATAGGGTTTCTTGGCTCTTATTTCTATGGTTCCAAAACCAGCATCAGTAAGCATTTTTACATATTCTTTTAAGGGAAGGCTTCCGCTTAAGCAAAGGGCACGCAAACGTTCGTCATTCCGTAAAGTATCATTCATTTCTTGCTCACAAATAGGATCGCTCATGACCAATCTTCCGTGAGGCTTTAGCACACGATACATTTCGGCAATCGCCATTTTAAGTTCTTCAGTTTTAAAAATATTGAATAAGCAATTTTGAGCGGCAACATCAATACTTTCATCTTCTACAGGTAAATTTAACGCATCTCCTTTACGTAAATCTACAAATCCCGACTTGAACCAAGGATTAACTTCCTTGGCTTCCTTAAAATTTTTGCGAGAAGCTTCCAGCATTTCATCTACCACATCAATCCCAATTACGCCTTGTTCTTGTCTAGAAAAGTACGCAAATTGTAAAAGCTCCATTCCGCCACCCACACCAACATATAATGTTTTGGGTTGGTTGGCTAAATCTCTTGCATGAACGGTACTGCCACAGCCGTAGTTCATTTCTTGCATAATTTTCGGGATTTTTAAGCCCGGTAATTCCCAAACAGGATTGGTGGTACAGCATAAACCTACATCTGGGCTAAGTGCTGCATCTTTATAAACGTTTTTAGTAGTTTCTAAATAGCTCATCACTTATAAATCTTTTATCAATTCTTTAAAAAGTTGAATCATATGAGGTTCAGCCTTTGCGGCCATAGCCATAATCTCTTTAATGTTCACAGGCTCTAAATGCTCTGGATCACATTCATCTGTCAATACCGAAACTGCTATCACGGGTAAGTTGAGGTGATTGGCGACAATAATTTCGGGTACGGTGCTCATTCCAACGGCATCGGCGCCAATAATTTTTAAATACCGATATTCTGCTTTGGTTTCTAATTGAGGCCCCACCACGGAAGCATATACGCCATCGTGCAAAGGAATGTTATTTTCTTTGGCGATGTGACGCAGCTTATCGCTCATTTTTTTATCGTAAGGCTCGCTCATATCTACAAAGCGCTCTCCGTATTTAGAAACGCCTTTAAACGCGAGAGGAGAATCGCCTAATAAATTGATATGATCATTAATAAGCATGAGCTCTCCTTTTTTAAAGTTGAGGTTAATGGCGCCCGAAGCATTGGAAACCAATAATTTTTTAACGCCTAATTGATGCATAATTCTTACGGGAAACGTCACATCTTTTAGGCTGTAACCTTCGTAGTAATGAAATCTACCTTGCATGACGACTGCTTTTTTTCCTTCAATAATTCCGTAAATAAGTTTTCCTTTATGGAATTCTACCGTAGCGGTAGGAAAATGAGGAATGTGGTTGTAGCTCACTTCATGAGTGATTTCCATTTCCTCTAATAGCTTTCCTAAGCCAGTTCCTAAAATAATTCCTATTTCGGGATTTTCAAATCCTTTTTGTTTTAAATAATTGGTGGTTTCTTCTATGTGTTGCATATTATAATAAATTCATTAGTGTGGGGTGCTTTTGCATATCTTCATATTCGTCAATATCGTTAAGTGTCTCCAACAAAGTTACAGATTTATCTCCCATACTGCTTAAGGTATCGTTAAATACGCTGGGAGTGCTCCAATTTTTATTTTCAAAAATTTCTTTACGGAAGCTTTTCATGCCTAATAAATAATAACCACCATCTTCTGCAGGGCCTAACACGAAATCGGTTTCATCCAGCTTTGTAAACGCATCTTCAACGCGTGCTGCGTTGAGATCTATTAAATCGCTGCCTAGAATGAGAATTTTATTGTAGCCTTTTTGAAAGCCTTCCGCGAAAGCGTAAGCCATACGTGCTCCTAAATTTTCACCTTGCTGAGCCTTTTTCGTATAATATCTAGGGTTCCAAATATCATTTTCTAAGGGTTGGGTGGCATACCAAACTTGCTTTTCTGCATTTATATTTTTGGTGACATTCGCCGTGTGTTGAAGCAAATAAGAATACACTTCTAAGGCTTTTTGATCTCCGATTTTTTGGGCAAGACGGGTTTTACATTTTCCCAATTCTGGGTGTCTAGTAAAGAGTAGTAATAAGTTTTTAGACATTTAAAATACGGGTTTTCCTTGATGTAAGTAACGGCTCCATTTTTTATTGTAGGTATGAACGCTATCGGTAGGTTTAGATTGGAGGTTGTAGAGTTTGTAGCCTTTATTTTTCCATTCTAAAATGCCTCCGTATAAATTTTTTACCTGGTGATAGCCTGCTTCTTTTAGCTTCTTTGCTATTTTTTCTGATCGGACTCCAATGGTACAATAGACGATAATGGATAAAGTTTTAGAAGACATTCTTTTTTGAACCTGCTGAATATCAAATTCTTTATCACCTGCAAAAATGGCGTTAGGCAGGTGGCTTACTTGATATTCCTCTACTTTACGGGCATCAAGAATACTTATCAAATTAGGTTTTTCTAGTTCTTGATGAAGTTCTTTTACCTTAATGTAGGGGATACTCTCCTCATTATATTTTTGTAAAGCTTGCTGAAATTCTTGTTGTGCCATACAAAAAGAAGAGGTGAAGAGCATAAAGCTTAAAACAATTTTCATAAATTTTTATCTTGAGACGAAGCGCTATTTTTCAGTGTTCTTAGGAGGAAGGTATTGAAATTATATTAAGCGAGAGAAGGTTAAGCTAAAAAAAATGATATATTTATAGAATTCCTATTCAACATACTTACGAAACTTTTGTATAAATGGTCTATTATATCAAGTTATAGCTTAAGAAATTTCTCCTATCGATGAGCAATAAATTAAATGTATTTTTCTCTTGGTTTATTAATCGTCCTAAGATTACTGGTTTTGCCGTCTTCTTTGCTGTTTTATTAGTTTTTTCTTTTATTATTTATCAAGAATATTCTCTTTCTCAAGATCAAGAAAATGAAAAAGAGGCGGAAGTATTATCCTTTGTAGAACAAAATATAGAGCAGTCTTTTAAAAGTGGTTATATGGCAGCTTTAACTTTAGCCTTGACCATCAACGACAAAGGTGAGCCAGAAAATTTTAATAAGGTTGCAGAAAAGATTCTTTCTTCAAGCACTACGATTAGTAGTTTGCAACTAGTGCCTAATGGAATCATATCTCATGTCTATCCTTATGTGCCCAATCGAAAAGCTTTAAAATTAAATATACTTAAAGATTCAAAATTAAATGATGAAGCGAAAAAAGCAATAATCGATAAAAACATGCATTTTGCAGGGCCTATAAATCTAATACAAGGAGGAGAGGCAGTGGTAGGTAGGCTCCCTATTTTTATTAAAAATGAGTTTTGGGGTTTTTCTGTAGTTCTTATCAATAAGAAAGATTTTATTGAAAATGCTGGAATTAATAAATTTTCTAAAAAAGGATTTGATTTTAAACTCTCTAAAGTATACAAAAACTCTTCTCAAGAAGCTTTCTATTATGGACAAGAGAATGCCTTTGACTCTAGTAGTTCTCATAAAGTTTATATAGAAGATGGTGACTGGAATATTTATATATATTCAAAAAATAAAGACCACTTACTCTTACCTTTATTGTCTTTAACTGTTGCAGCGTTCTTATTTTCAATAGTGATTGGCTGGTTTACTGCCAATTTTTTAAAACTACAACAAAAAGTAGATGATCAGGCCGTTAAACTTTTAAACTCTGAACAAAGATTTAAGACAATTTTTAATCGAGCTCCTATTGGAATTGTGCACATCGCTGCGAATAATCATAAGTTTATTACTGCAAATGAACACTTTTTAAACAAGTTGGGCTATAGCCTAGAAGAAATACACGGGATTACTTTTGATGCTATTTGTCAACAGCCAGAAGATTTGAAAACCTTGTTAGAAAGCGGGGGGAAGTTAGAAACTGATTTTATAAAAAAGGGGGGAGACAAAAATAACATGAGGATGGCAATTACTTGCTTGAAACACATAGATACACCTACCTATATTTTTATTATTGAAGATGTTACCGAAAGAAATAAAACTCAATCTGCTTTAAAAGAATTAAAATCTAGGATGGAAATGGCTGCTCATATTGCCCAATTGGGGTATTGGGAATGGAATATAGATACGAACGAGATTTTATGGACTAAAACCATGTATGAGATTTATAGAGTGGCAAATGACACCAAGTTGACAGGAGAGTTTGTGCTTTCAAAGGTTCACCCTTCAGATGTTCAACGCTATATAAGTAAATTAAAGACACTATTAGATGGGGGAAGTAGTTCACCTTATGAAGCAAAAATTTTAGCTCCAGATGGTAGTCTTATCTTCGTGATGGGACATTTAGAAAATGAGATAAACAAAGAGGGTAGAGTAATAAAGCTAAAAGGAACTCTTATTGACATAAGCGGTGAAAAAAGAATTAAAGAAGAGCTGAATCAGTCTTATGACATGGTTTTGAAACAAAATCAACGCTTGATTAATTTTTCTTATATTGTATCTCATAACTTAAGATCGCATGCAAGTAACATTCAATCTTTAATTTATTTGCTTTTAGATATGGATCATGCAGAGGAACAGAAAGAAATGTTTGGTATGTTGAGTTCTGTCTCCCAGGCATTAGATGACACATTGTTTGATTTAAATGATGTCATTAATATTCAAAATAATACCAGCATATTTATAGAGAGTATTTTAGTTAGAAAATACATACAACGCGTTCTAGAAGTTCTACAAGTAGAGATATCCCAAAAAAATGTAAAAATTCTCATCAATGTGCCTGCAGAAATAAAAATTAGTTTCAACCCGGCCTATTTTGAAAGTATTTTGCTTAACTTTATTTCTAATGCAATTAGGTATAAACACCCAGACCGCATTTCTACAATCCTTATAGATTACTTAGTACTAAAAGACCGTCCTGTATTAAAAATTAAAGACAATGGGATAGGCATTGACCTTGAGAAAAATGGCGAAAAATTATTTGGAATGTATAAAACATTTTCAAAAGATACTGAGTCTAGAGGTTTAGGGTTATTTATTAGCAAAGGCCAAATGGAAGCCCTAGGAGGTAAAATTACTGTTCAAAGCGAATTGGGAAAAGGAAGTGTATTTAATTTATTTTTTTAATTAGGCTATGAAGATATGTATAATAGATGATGATAAAATATATCAATTTCTTTTAAAGAAAATAATCCATATTGTAAATAAAGAAGTCACAGTCCACTCGTTTCATAATGGAGAGGAAGCGATGGAGTTTTTTAAACAGAAAGATTCTTCTTTCGATATGATATTTTTAGATCTTAATATGCCCAAAATGGATGGATGGGAGTTTATTGAGCGGTATCAAGAATTAATTACTAATAACAGCACATCTCCCGAAATTTACGTTTCTACCTCTTCCATTTCAGAAAGTGATCAATTAAAGGTCGCTTCGTGCGATCTGGTAAAAGCTTACCTTACCAAGCCTATCACCATAGAGGCGATGGAAAAAATTATTAAATAAACCCTTTTCACTTCTATTCTTTTAATCTGCGAACCATATATTTGCATACGTTTAGGTTAAGTGTTTATCTTTTTCAACTAATAACCCTTAGCATAGAAAAGTAAGGCTTTTACACTTTACCTCTTAAAAGTTACGTTTTATCGTTTATATTTATCGAGATTGTAATGTTAGATGTCTATGAAGAAGTTGCTTTACCCCTTGTTATTTCTAATTCCCTATGTTGGTATTGGACAAAGTATAAGTGTTGATCAAAACAATACTACTGGAGAATTAGTAAATATTTTACTAGATAATGCCTGTGCTAATGTTACAAATAGCTTGGTTTCTTCGCTGCAATCAATTTCTTATTTTAATAATAACTCTGGGGCTTTTCCAATTTCAGAAGGAATTATTATAAGAAGTGGGAATGCAAGTTATACAGCAGGTATCTATACTGGGAACAATTTGAGTTCTCAAGAGAATACCAATAGTAGTTCCTATCTAGAAGAATTAAACAATGCCTCGGGACAAAACACAGACATTACTGATGTTGCCTTTCTTGAGTTCGAGTTTACACCGTTATCAAAAAAATTTAGTTTCGACTTTTTATTTGCTTCCAATGAATATGGAATGTGGCAATGTGTGTCTAGTGATGTTTTTGCTTTTGTGTTGACCGATTTGACTACAGGAGAAACTACCAATCTTGCGCTAGTTCCAGGAACCCAAACGCCAGTTTCTGTTAAGAATATTAAAGATCGTTCCTACAATAATTCGTGTAGTTCAAACAATGCTTCTTTGTTTGATGTGTACAATGTAGATGAGCCTGCACTATCTACGGTGAATATGCGAGGCTATACGAAGGTGATGAATGCTTCAGCGGTAATAACCCCAGGTAATACGTATAGAATTAGATTGGTGATAGGAGATTCTAATGATTCAGAATTTGATTCTGCAATTTTTCTTTCCGCAGGAAGCTTTGATACCAATGTTAATTTAGGAGCAGATACCAGCTTTTGTCAGGGAAGTGAAAAGACTATTTCCACTGGTTTAAGCACTCAAAACTATTCTCATACTTGGAGAATGAATGGAGCTGTAATTCCAGGAGAAAACGGAAATTCGTTAACGGTTTCCACTCCTGCTACTTACAGTGTTGTGGTTTCAGATAACATTTCGGGTTGTGAATTAACTGATGAAATTATCTTTACGGAAACTTCTACTCAAGCACCAGAAGACCTAAGGGTTTGTTATGATGCATTAGGAAATTATACCTTTAATCTGTTAGATAATTCTTACCAGAATTTGGAGATTTCTGCAGGTGCATACGAAATAGTGTACTATGCTTCTCAACAAGATCTAAATATCAATAATCCGATTCCTGAGGATCAACTTCCTAATTATAACGGACAAGCAAACCAAACTATTTATATCAAATTAATCTCTTTAGATACTAATTTGTATTGTGATGCGGTATACAATTTTAAACTATTGGTTAATGACCCTATTGTTTTAACCCCACCAAATATTCAATTATGCGAAACGCCTAGTATGAATTTTGTAGTAGATTTAAATCAAAACAATTCAGATATTGTTGCCAATGCTAACGATTATAATTTCTACTTCTACGAATCTTATATCGAAGCAGAAACTAATGCTGAGCCGATTTTAGATGCAGAAAACTATGTTCCTACAATTAGCAATAATTCACAGACAATTTGGATGAGGGTAGAAAATAGCGATATGCCTGAGTGTTCTCAGATAGGAAACTTTGAAATTATTGTAAATTCTTTGCCTTTATTAAATCCATTTGAAAACATAATTGAATGTAGTGAATATACTTTACCGCCAATTACATATGGAAATTACTATACAGGTTCGCAAGGGACGGGAGATATGATGTTTGCTGGAGACGTGATTGATGAGGAGGGAACCTATTTTATTTATAGCGGTCCAGATGCCAATGGCTGCTCTAATCAGATTAGTTTCACCGTAACTTTAATGGAGCTATATACTATTGAAGAAGAATATTGCGAAAAAATGGAAGTTCCTTCCCCGCCAGCAGGAGATTTTTATACGGAACTAGATGGACCTTATGGAAGTGGAGAAATCATTGATCCGGGGACTATTTTTACGACCAATCAAATTATCTATTTATATGTAGAAATAGACGGCGTTTTTTGTAAAGAAGAAGTTTTTCCTATCACTATACTGCCTCTACCCTTAGTAGATGAACCTGCAGAGGTGGTGACTTGTACTTCACATGTATTGCCAGTTTTGCAAAACGGAACTTATTTTACACAACCAAACGGAGGAGGAAATCAATTGTCTCCAGGAGATGAGATTACTAACTCCCAAACTCTTTATGTTTTTAATGACGATGGGAGTTGTACCAACCAGCACACGTTTCAGGTATGGATTACTCCAGATTTTCAAGACCTTAATATTTGTGGGACTTACACTTTGCCCAACCTAGAAGTAGGAGGCTATTTTACAGAGGCAGGAGGAAACGGAGATTCTATACCAGAGGGAGAAGTTATCTCGAGCTCGCAAGACGTTTTTTATTTTGTAGAAACAACCACGAGTCCCAACTGTACAGAAAATGAACAATTCCATTTAGAGGTCAATCCTATTCCGCAAGTAGATAGTCTTAATGATGTATTGGCGTGTGAAGACAATCTTTATGTATTGCCTAATATAGCAAATGGGGACTACTTTACAGCGACTAATAGAGGAGGGGATCAACTTTTTGAAGGTGACGCTGTCGCGGAAACGACTACGATTTATATTAATAATCTAGAAAACTCTTGTAGCAATGAAACTAGCTTTATGGTAGAGGTACTGGCATTACCTCCCATTGAAGATTTTACTGATATTTACTCGTGTGATCCCTACGAATTGCCTCCTTTAACTGAGGGAAGCTTCTATACAGAAGCTAACGGAATGGGTCAGCAATTACAAGAAGGAGATTTTATCAATACCACGCAGCAGATATTCATTTATAACAGCTGGCCGCAACTTGATACCTGTGATAATCAAAATTCGTTTACGGTTTATATAAATGGTATTGATTTGGGGAATTTTGAAGATGTAGAGGCTTGTGATGCTTATGTTTTACCACCTTTACAAGCAGGGAATTACTATACTGAAAGTGGAGGAGAAGGTGATATGCTTCAAGCGGGACTTACAATTACTACTTCACAAGAAATCTTTGTGTATGCAATAACTACAGACCGTTTTGCTTGTGAAAGCGAGGAAACTTTCCAAATAGAAGTTATCCCTATGCCCAATCTAGATGAATTTCAAGATATCGAAACTTGTAGTAGTTACGACCTATCAACGATTAGCGTTGCAAATGCAGAAGTCAATTTCTATAGTTCTCCCAATCAGCAAGATTTATTAACTCCAGAAGAACTCTTCTTTAATGAGCCGGGAACTTATACAATTTATATTTACGCTTCCGCGGAAGGAAACCCATCATGTGTGGTAGAAAAAACGATAGTAATTACTATTTATCCTTTGTTAGCTCTTCAAATAGACGGCGGTGTAATTTGTAAAAATCCTGAAACCGGAGAAGTGATTTCTCCCGTCTTTTTAGCATCGGGATTGTCAGAAAGTGAGTTTGAAGTTTATTGGTATTTAAACGAAACTTTAGTGCATACGGGAGAGAACTATGAAGTAACTCAGCCCGGAGAATATACGGTTGAAAGTATTGTTCTAAACCCTATCTCAGCTTCAGATTGTGGTTATGAAACCACGACAGTTACTATAGCCGAATCGAGCGAGCCTATTATAGATATTAACGTCACCGAGCCTTTTGAAGATATAGCCGTGATAGAAGTTATTGTACAGGGTGTAATTGGTGAGTTAGAATATCAATTAGATAATGGACAGTTTCAACAAAACAACGAGTTTTATGATGTAACTCCAGGTGTCCACACGGTGCGAGTCCGCGGAGTAGAAGGTAGTTGTGGGGAAGTTGTAGAAGAAGTAGAAGTGATAAAATACCCTAAGTTCTTTACGCCTAATACCGACGGAATAAATGATTTTTGGAACATCAAAGACCTAAGAGAATATCCTGAAGCTCAAGTTTATATTTTTGATAGATTCGGGAAATTAATCACTACGCTTAGTCCTAGAAAAAGAGGATGGGATGGTACTTTAAACGGTAAAAACTTACCTTCTAATGATTATTGGTTTAAAGTGGTGTTCACTTATAAAGGAAATGAAAGGATTTTTAAATCTCATTTTACCCTAAAGCGATAGCTTCTTAGAATTAGCCTTATGTTTAAAAACCCTCTAAAACTTCTTTAGAGGGTTCTTGTACTTCGCTTGTCTTATCACACTGAGCGATAGTCGAAGAGTTTTTTCTCCTGTCATACTGAATCTGCCCGAAGTGGATTTATTTAGGTGAGATTGTTTTAGCATCTGTTTCTTATATTTAGTCCTAACATTTACAATTTCTACGAAGTAGAAATCTCATGTTTTCTTCTGAAGGACTAAAAAAATATTTTGTCGTTCCAGACAACTTGCCACATTGAGCGCCACGAAAGAACTCATTCTGGCGGGCGGGCCAGAATGGAACGGGCAGGGAGTCGAAATGTCTTCATGCTTTCATCCAAAGACTTCTCAAAAGATTCCTCGCTCGTTTCCCTAGCTTTTCGTAATTCCTATTGCTCGTCGGTTAACAAACGGGAAAGCTCATCGTATTGCGGCGTTAAAATCACTTCAATACGTCTATTTTTCGCTTTTCCTGTCACCGAAGTATTTGGTGCGATAGGAGCATATTCTCCACGTCCGGCAGCGGTTAAGCGTTTGGCGTTGATCTTCGTATTTTGTTGTAATAAATGCACAATGGAAGTAGCTCTTTTGGTAGAAAGGTCCCAATTGTCTTTAAAGACTCCATTTCCGCCGTAAGGCACATTATCTGTATGGCCTTCTATCAAGACATTAATATCTGGGTTTTCTCCTAAAACTTTAGCCAATTGTCTTACCGCTTGTTGTCCTTGGGTTCCTACAGCCCAGCTTCCGCTGCTAAATAAGAGTTTGTTTTCCATAGAGACATATACTTTTCCATTGCGTTGCTCTACGGTTAAACCTTTGCCTTCAAAATTCATTAAGGCATTAGAAACACTCTTTTTCAAAGCTTGCATCTTGGCATCTTTAGCGGCGATTAAACTTTCTAATTCGTCCACCCGTTGCGAACGCGAATCCAAATCTTTTTTAAGTTTTTCTAGTCGTTGCTGTTCATTGGCCAAGGCCTTTTCTTTTTTCTCTAATTGAGCTAAAAGTTCGCGATTGCGTTTAGAGTTTTCGGCGAGATTAGCAGAACTGTTAGATTCTAAAGCGTTGTAAGAATCTTGGAGTTGATTCAGGTTGTTGGTTTTTAAACCTAACTCATTTTTTAACTCCTTAATTTCTTGTTTTAGATTTTCATTGGAGAGGCTTAAATCTTTAAAGTTTTGCCCCGTTTGTGTTTTTTCCTCTCGGCAATCGGCTAATCTACTTTCTAAAACACTATTTCTATTTTCAAGTTCGGAATATTGATCTTCAAGATCGGCTAATTTCTTGGCAGGAACGCAAGAAACCCCAAGGCATAAAATAAGTGCCGGAAGTATAAAAAATTTCTTTTGCATAGGTAATGAGTTTAATTGATTTCAACCAAAACAGGACAATGATCGCTGTGTTTTGCTTCTGGTAAGATAACGGCTCTTTTTATTTTTTCTTGTAAGGGAGCGCTCACTAAATGATAATCTAGTCGCCAGCCTTTATTATTTGCTCTGGCATTGGCTCTATAACTCCACCAAGAATATTCTACCCGCTCCGGATTTAGATGTCTAAAAGAATCCGTGAATCCGCTTTCTAAAAACCCGCTTAACCAAGTTCTTTCTACCGGTAAAAATCCAGACACATTCTTTAAACGCACAGGATCGTGAATGTCTATGGCTTCATGGCAAATGTTATAATCTCCAGAAATCACCAAATTAGGAATCTCTTGCGTCAACTGATTAATGTAGGTTTGAAAATCATCCATAAATGTAAGCTTAAACTCCAACCGGTCCATATTGGTCCCCGAAGGCAAGTACAAACTCATCACCGATACCTCGTCAAAATCTGCTCGTATGCTTCTTCCCTCAAAATCCATATAATCGATTCCTGTTCCGTAAACCACATTATTAGGTTCGGTTTTACTTAAAATCGCCACGCCGCTATAGCCTTTTTTTTGTGCAGGATACCAATAGCAATATTTATAACCAATTTCATGAAACACTTTTTCATCAAATTGCTCTGGATTGGCTTTAATTTCTTGCAGACAAACCACATCTGGATTTGCATGCGTCAACCAAGTGATAAATTCTTTTCTTAATGCGGCTCTAATGCCATTCACATTATAGGAAACAACGACCATAAACTTATTTTTTTACAAAAATAGAATAATGTAGGGGTTAAGATTGCTTGTTTCTTAAAAATTGATGGGCATGTCATAAAATATTTAGCAAAAGCATTAGTTTTACCTCATATGCGTGCGCTTAGCTTCATTTTTCTTTTTCTTTTGACATTTGCTGTAAAAGCACAGGTGTATGAGGGCGATTTTAAAGAAAAAAAATTAGCGGTCAGCGATACCATTGCTATAGATTCAGTAAGCATAAATCCTTTTAAGTTTAAAGTTTACAACTCCCAAAAGAAGTTACTTGATTCTACCGCCTACCAAGTAGATTTTTCCAAAAGTTATCTTATTCTCAATGATTCTTTACGGAAGCAAAACGATTCTATTAAAGTAGTCTATAGAAAATATCCTGACTATTTTACCAAACGCTATTACCAATTTGACCCCAATATTATTGTAGGGAATGAAAACCGCGTTAACCGAATTTACCAATTGGGCGAAGAGAAAAATCAACGAAGTTTTGTTCCCTTTGATGGATTAACAACTAGCGGAAGTATTTCTAGAGGGATTACCATGGGAACCAATCAAAATGCGGTCTTGGATTCTGAATTAGATTTACAAATCACGGGGAAAATATCAGATAATGTTAACCTTCGGGCTTCCTTGCAAGACTCTAATATTCCCATCCAGCAGAGTGGATATTCTCAAAACTTAAACGAATTCGATCAGATTTTTATTGAGCTTTACGGCAAAAATTGGAACATTAGAGCGGGAGATGTAGATTTGGTACAAGACGATTCTTATTTTGCTTCTTATCATAAAAAGGTTCAGGGACTTTCGCTTGGCGCCACGCTCAACCCCAATGGCAATACAACCGAAGTTTTTGCCGCCGGGGCTTTGGTAAAAGGGGTGTTTACCAGAAATCAATTTCAAGCGCAAGAAGGCAATCAAGGGCCATATAAATTAACGGGGCCCAATGGCGAATTGTTTGTACTTATTGTTTCTGGAAGTGAGTCGGTTTTTGTGAATGGAATCCGTTTAGAAAGGGGAGAAAATGAAGATTATATCATTGATTATAATGCGGGAGAGATTGTTTTTAACGCAACCTATCCCATCACTTCAGAAATGAGAATCACGGTAGAATATCAATATTCAGATCGTAATTATTCGCGCGTAGTCGCAACAGGTGGAGGAAAACATACCAGTGAAAAGCTAGAAATTGGCGCGTTTGTGTATTCAGAAAATGACATTAAAAATCAGCCATTACAGCAAAATTTAAACGAAGAGCAAGCGCTAATCTTAGCCAGTGCAGGAGACAATATAGACCAAATGATTGCGCCCAGTGCCGTACCCGATACATTTGATGAAAACAAAGTTTTGTACACCAAAGAACTCGTAAATGGGGAAGAAGTCTTTGTGTATTCTACGAATCCCGAAGAGGATCTTTTTCAGGTGCGCTTCAGTAAAGTAGGAGAAAATCAAGGAAATTACGTCTTAACCAATGCGAGTGCCATCACGCGAATTTATGAGTATGTACTTCCGGTAAACGGGATTCGGCAAGGAAATTATGAGCCTGTCATTAGGCTTTTTGCACCCACCAAATTACAAGTTGGGGTGGTGCATGGAAAGTACCAACCTTCAGAAAAAACAAAGATTAATTTTGAATTTGCCGCCAGCAATAACGATGAAAATTTGTTTTCTGAATTAGATAATGATGACAATGATGGGTTTGCGGGAAGAGTGGAAGTGAATCAACGCGTGGTTCGGTTTAAAGATTCTTCGCTTGTTGAGGCTTTCGCCGGAATAAATTACATACAAAATGATTTTCAGAGCATCGAACCTTTGTATAATGTGGAATTTAACAGGGATTGGAATTTAGTAAATCCGCTAGGGAATCAAAATTACATTCAGGCTGGAATCAATTTTAAAACCCTCCACAACGGAAGCTCCCAATACCGTTTTGAACAGTTAGATTATTCAGAAAATTATAGCGGAACTCGCCATATTATTACTTCTCAGCATCAAATTGGGAAACTGAGAACGCAACTTTACGGAAGCTATTTAAAAAGTGAATCTGAAATCTTCGATTCCCAATTTTCACGCATGAATGCTTTTGCAGTGTACGATTTTGGTAAAGTTTGGGCAGGAACGCGCTTAAATCTAGAAGACAATCAGCAGAAAGAAAACGAGACGCAGCAACTAACGGGTATCAGTCAGCGGTTTAATAGTTACGAAGTATTTGCGGGAGAGGGAGACAGTACCGCGGTTTATGCTGAAATAGGTTATCGTCATCGGGTAAACGACAGTTTGCGCAACAATAATCTACAGCGTGTGAGCCGGTCTAACAACTACTATTTAAAATCTCAATTGATACAAAATGAAAATACGCAACTTTCTATATTTGCAAATTACAGGAAGTTGGTTAATGAGGAAGAAAATGTAGAAGATGAGCAATCGCTGAACTCTCGGGTGTTGTACAACCAGTTTTTGTTCAACAAAGTGCTAAGTCTTAACACCGCTTACGAAACCAATAGTGGAACTGTGGCGCAGCAAGAATTCACTTACGTGGAAGTAAACCCTGGCGAGGGACAATATACCTGGAACGATTACAACGATAACGGCTTGCAGGAGTTAGAAGAGTTTGAAATTTCACCTTATCCAGACCAAGCAAAATATGTAAGGGTATTGCTTCCTAATCAGGTTTTTTTAAAGACGCACCAGAATAAATTTAGCCAGGTGGTGACGCTTAATTTTATGCAATTAAGCGATGATGCGAGTGCCAAGAAGTTTTTACAACATTTTTACAATCAGACTTCCTATTTGGTAGACCGAAAGATAGAACGCGAGGGAGATAATTTTGACTTGAATCCATTTAACGATACGGGGAGTCAGGAGCTTGCTGTCAACCTTAATTTTAGGAATACGATTTTCTTTAATCGGGGGAAGCAAAATTACACCACGTCTTACACTTATATTTCTAGCCGAGCCAAAAACTTGCTTTCTACAGGCTTTCAAGAAAACGATATTGAAAGTCATCAGTTAAAATTTAACCATAAAGTGCAAGAAAGCTGGTTGTTTAACTTTGATAACCAAACCACGACGACGGTAAGTACTTCAGAGAATTTTGGTAACCGTAATTATGATATTTTAAGCTACACCACCAATCCTAAGGTCTCTTATTTACTTTCTAGGAGTACGCGTTTTGATGTGTTTTACCAATACAACACTCAAACCAATAGTTTGGGAAACCAAGAAGAATTACAACAGCAAAAACTAGGTGCTTCTTTTAATTTTGCCAATGCTCAAAAATATGCGCTGAGTGGTGAGTTTAATTATATTTTTAATGAGTTTACAGGCAGTGCTTTTTCTCCCGTTGCCTACCAAATGTTGCAAGGTTTACAACCCAATAAAAATTTCACGTGGACGCTGTTGGCGCAACGAAAACTCACCAATTATCTCGACCTCAATCTATCCTATTTTGGCCGAAAAAGCGAAAACGCCAAAGCCATCCATACTGGGAGTGTGCAGTTAAGGGCTTATTTTTAATGCAACAAAACCCGCTTATTTCTAAGCGGGTTTTGTTTATCTAGCTTTAAAACTTATGCTTTCTGCATCCAATTTTTAAAGCTTACTTCTTGTGCTATAATTCCCTTTACTTCTGAAATTGGAACTCGTTTTTGTTCCATCGTATCGCGATGACGAATGGTTACTTGTCCGTCTTCTTTCGTGTCGTGGTCTACGGTAATGCAAAACGGCGTTCCGTTAGCATCTTGGCGACGGTAACGTCTTCCTACCGCGTCTTTTTCATCATAGATCACGTTGAAATCCCATTGTAGCTCCTCTATGATTTCTTGAGCAATTTCGGGTAAACCGTCTTTTTTCACCAATGGAAAAACAGCAGCTTTTATAGGAGCCAAAATAGAAGGCAGCTTTAAAAGCGTTCTCGTAGAACCGTCTTCTAAAGTTTCTTCGCGTAATGCGCTAGAGAAAACAGCCAAAAACATACGGTCTAAACCAATCGAAGTTTCGATCACATAGGGAACGTAGTTTTTATTGAGTTCTGGGTCAAAAAACTGTAATTTTTTACCAGAAAGGTTTTCGTGGGCTTTTAAATCAAAATCTGTTCTGGAGTGAATTCCTTCCAATTCTTTGAATCCGAAAGGAAAATTAAATTCAATATCAGTAGCGGCATTAGCATAATGCGCCATTTTCTCATGGTCGTGGAAACGGTAATTATCTTCTCCCAAACCTAAAGAAGCATGCCAATTTTGGCGGGTTTCTTTCCAATGTTCAAACCATTTAAGTTCTTCCCCCGGACGAACAAAGAATTGCATTTCCATTTGTTCAAATTCTCGCTGGCGGAAAATAAACTGTCTCGCGACAATTTCGTTTCTAAAGGCTTTTCCTATTTGTGCGATTCCAAAAGGAATTTTCATTCTTCCGGTTTTTTGCACATTCGCAAAGTTGACGAAGATTCCTTGAGCGGTTTCTGGTCTTAAATACAAATCTGTAGCAGAATCTGCCGAAGCGCCTAATTTGGTGCCGAACATCAAGTTGAACTGCTTTACATCGGTCCAGTTTTTAGATCCGGTTTCTGGGCAGGCAATTTCTAACTCTTCAATAAGCGCTTTTACATCGGCAAGGTTTTCTTCCGTTAAGGATTTTGCCAAACGCGCTAAAATTGTTTTTTGTTCTTCGCGGTAACGAATCACTCTAGGATTGGTCGTTACAAATTCCTCTTCGTTAAAATCATCACCAAACCTCTTTTTGGCTTTATTGATTTCTTTTTGAGCCTTTTGATTGATTTTTTCGGCATAATCTTCTACCAAAACATCGGCTCTATATCTCTTTTTAGAATCCTTATTGTCAATAAGCGGATCGTTAAACGCATCTACGTGCCCAGAAGCTTCCCAGGTTTTGGGGTGCATTAAGATCGCCGCGTCTAAGCCTACAATGTTTTGGTTCATTTGAACCATGCTTTTCCACCAATACTCTTTGATGTTTTTCTTTAGTTCTGCTCCGTTTTGACCGTAATCATAAACTGCGCTTAAACCATCGTATATTTCGCTAGACGAAAAAATATACCCATACTCTTTGGCATGGGATATAACTTGCTTAAAAGTGTCTTGTTGTTTTGCCATAGCACAAAAATAATAATTATACGGACTTAAATTTAGGTTTAGCCTTGAAGTTTTTTATTTTAAGAAAAAAGTGCTTGTTTTCATGCGATGTTCTCCGTCAAATACATTCACAATGTAACGACCTTGAATGATATTTGCTGGTGAAACCTCAAAGAGGATGCAGGTTTCTAATTTCTTATTTTGATAAAGAATTGTATTGACAACGCTATAGTTTAAATGCTTATTTCCAAAAGAAACTAGTTCTTGGGATCCTAAAAGCTTGTTTTTAGGATTAATAACCTGAATAAATACCTGCCTATATCCTTGTGAAGCCAACTCATTTTTTAATAAAGTAAAACAAATTCGTAGTTGTTTGGTTTTGCTTGCTTTATTGGTGGGATGAAGTTCATCTTTATCTTTGATGTAAACCCCTTCTGCTTTTAAATTGCTTAGCTGAAGAACAGAAGCTTTCTCTACCTGACTTTCCAAGACTTGTTTTTCAAAACTTAACGAGTCAGATTTTTGCTGATTGAGTTGTAGTACGCTAGAAGTGCTATCGATTACTTCTTGAAGCGCTTTGTTTTTTTGAGAAAAACTATCAACTACTTTTAGTAATTTTTGTCGCTGTCTTCTAAGAAGTTCTGCTTCAATTTTATAACGCTGTAACTGGTTATTGGTCATTTTAGAACTATCCAGAGAGTTTAATAGCGTAGAAATACGTTTCTTTTCTTTCGTAAGTTCCTTCTTTAAAGAAGAATTGTCAATCACAATGTCTTCGTATTTTTTCTGTAGTCGGTCTAATTCGTTTTTTAAGCGATTCTTCTCTTTGGAAATAATTTCGACATTTTCTTCCTTCTCTTGGTAGAAACTGAAAGTGTAAACAATAGAAACCAATAAAAATAAGCTAAGTACTCCTATTAAGATTTTAAGTACACGATTGTCTTTTTTTTCGCTCATACACAGATACTTACTCTATTTTTGATTAAATTGAGGTTAATAAAAATCAATTTAATTGAATGTCTTTAACGATTTTTTAGAATTTGTTTTTCCTAAAGCTTGTGTTTGCTGCGGAACAGCATTACTGGAGGAGGAAAAAATGATATGCCTGTATTGCAGGTATCAGCTTCCTACGACCAACTTTCACTACCAAAACGAAAATACTGCTAAAAAAGTATTCTATGGTAGAATTCCTTTGGTAAACATAACTTCTCTTTTTGTCTTTCACAAAAAAAATATGACACAAAAGCTTCTGCATCAATTAAAATATAAGGAAAAAGAAGAAATTAGTTTTGTTTTGGGAGATTGGTTAGGAGAAGAGTTAAAAACCGTTGCTTGGGCAAAAGCCTTCGATATAGTGATTCCGGTACCTTTACACGCGAAGAAATTGAGAGAAAGAGGTTACAACCAAGTGGCTGGCTTTGGAGAGAATTTGGCGAAACATTTGGGTTGTTCTTATTCCGATAAGGTATTGGTAAAAGAAACCCCATCGGCGACACAAGTGTTTAAAAATAGAAGTGCGCGTGCCGAAATGAAACACGATTTATTTAAACTTCAAAATGAAGCTTTAATCGCTAATAAACATATTCTTTTGGTAGATGACATTATTACTACAGGGACTACCTTAGAAACTTGTGCTCAAATATTGTTGCAAGCTCCAAATCTGCAACTAAGCATTGCGACGATGGCGATTACTTTATAAAAGGATATTTTAGAAAAATAATCGTTTCTTTGCGTAAAATTTGTGGCTATGCAAATACAGCGTGTTTTATATTTTTTGATTTGTCTTTTGGTGTTTTCGGCATTTTTTAATTGCGCCAAAAGAGGAATGCCTACAGGGGGAGATTTAGATACCATTCCTCCTGTGTTTTTAAAATCAACTCCAGAGAATTTCACCACCAGCTTTAAGGGAGAAGAAATTAGAATTTATTTTGACGAGTATATAAAGCTGGAAGATGCGCAGCGGCAAATTATTATTTCACCGCCCATAGATCCCAGACCTGTGATCTCCCCACAAGGAAATCCAAAAAAGTACGTCACCATTAAATTGGGTGATTCTTTAAAAGAGAATACCACCTACACGATTAATTTTGGAAACAGCATTATAGACAACAACGAGGAAAATGCATTGCCGTTTTTTAAATATGTATTTTCTACCGGAAGCTATATTGATTCTTTGCAAGTTTCGGGGAAAATAAAAGATGCTTTTGAAGCAGAAACAGACGAGTTTATTTCGGTGTTGCTTTATGAAATTGATCAGGAATATTCAGATTCTTTGGTGTATCAATCACCGCCCACTTATATAGGATATACGCAAGATTCTACACATACTTTTCAGATTGAAAATATGAAAGCAGGAAAGTATAAGGTAATCGCTTTAAAAGATAAAAATTCTAATTACCTCTTTAATCCTTCCGAAGATAAAATTGATTTTTTACAAGATACGCTTAGCTTACCTACAGATAAATCCTTGGAGTTTAGCATATTTATGGAGCAGAAAGACTTCCGCGTAAGCAAAACAAAACAAATGGGAGCAAATCGAGTGGTTTATGGCTATGAAGGAGAGTTAAATGACAGTATTCAACTAGAAATTTTAGATCCAAATCCGGCTCAATTTAGCACAAGACTCGTTAAAGATTTTGACAAAGATTCTTTGCATTTTTGGTTTCAACCTGCCATAGAGAAAGACAGTTTAGTGGCAACTTTAACTCAAAACAACTATCAAGACACGCTTGTTACTAGGATGAAGGAGTTGTATAAAGATAGCTTAGAAATAAAAAAACTTAATACCAGCAACCTCGGACTAAAGGAAGATTTTGGGATTTATGTCAACATTCCTTTAAAGGAGGTAGACAGTAGCAAAATAAGC
Source organism: Mesonia profundi (assembly GCF_031085155.1). GTDB lineage: Bacteria > Bacteroidota > Bacteroidia > Flavobacteriales > Flavobacteriaceae > Mesonia > Mesonia profundi. The sequence goes on from NZ_JAVHUL010000003.1 coordinate 35,753, forward strand.
ATTCTCAACAAAGATTCTGTTGCGGTGAAATCTACACCGCGTTTGTTGGCATTAGAAAATAAACTGATGCTGGACTTTGAGAAAGAAGAAGAGCAAATTTATAGTATTCAAATGCTACCCAATGCCTTTACGGATTTCTATGATACGCCAAACGACACTTTGAACTTTAAAGTGAGAACTCCCGCCATTGCAGATTTAGGTACGTTGACGTTGAATGTTTCTAACGTAAAAACCTATCCTATTATAGTAGAGTTGGTTGATACTAAGGGGGAAGTGATTGAAAAAAAGATTCATGAGGCGGAAGAGGGCAGTTCGTTTTATTTTGAATTTATAAAGCCTGGAAAGTATAGGGTAAGACTTATCTACGATAAAAATAATAACGGAAAATGGGATTCAGGAAACTACCTGAAGCAAACCAAACCCGAAACGCTTATCTATTTTCCTAAGATGGTAGAAATGCGTGCTAATTGGGATATTAATGAGAGTTTTATTTTAAATTAAATTCATCACGATCTCTTAAGAAACCTAGATTCTTTCTGGCTTCCAATATAGATTTTTTACTTAAAGATATGGTTTGTATCAACTCGGTTTCTTGAAATGGAGCAGAGATTTGATCTCCCAAAATGTCGTAAATGGCAGAGTGGCCGCTATAAAAAAGATCATTTCCATCGGTTCCCACGCGATTTACGCCAATAGTGTAACACATATTTTCTATAGAACGCGCTTTTAGCAAGGCATCCCATGCTTTCACTCTTTTATGGGGCCAATTAGCGACAAAGATAAGCACATCATAATCTTCTACATTTCTAGCCCAAACGGGAAAACGCAGGTCGTAGCAAATAAGCGGACAAATTTTAAATCCTTTATAATCAATACTTATTTTTTCGCTTCCCGCGGAATAGTTGGCGTGTTCCTTAGCTAAGGAGAACAAATGTTTTTTATCGTAGGTCTTATAACTACCATCAGGAAAAACAAAAAAAAGACGGTTGTAATATTTTTTGTTTTCTTCAATGACCAAGCTTCCGGTGAGCGCTATTTTTTTGGAAGTCGCCATCTGGATCATCCATTGCACCGCTTTTCCAGATTCTTTTTCGGCTACAGGAATGGGATTCATAGTAAAGCCGGTGCTAAACATTTCAGGCAATACGATGAGGTCGGTGTTTTGGAGATCCTTTATTTTTTCGGTATACCGAAGAAGATTTTCTTCAATTGATTCCCAAAGGATTTCGGTTTGTATGAGGCTGACACGTAATTCTTCCATTTTGTAAAGTTATTCAATTCTCATCAGAATTAATACGTTTTTAAACGACTACAAACGTTTGGAAACGAAATTAAACGTAAACAACTATTTATCAGACGAATAAAACTAGAGTGAGTCCTCATCTTTGTACTGTTGAAATGAACGAATGAAAATCAACATCTTAAATCTTATCATTATGAACTCTTTAAAAAACAAAGTACAGTTAATCGGAAACCTAGGAAACGACCCAGAAATTATTGCTTTAGAAAGCGGTAAAAAATTAGCGAAATTCTCTATCGCCACCAACGAAACCTATAAGAACGCACAAGGAGAAAAAATAACCGATACCCAATGGCACAATATTATAGCCTGGGGAAAGCTAGCCGAAATCACAGAAAACTATTTATCTAAAGGAAAAGAAGTGATGGTGGAAGGAAAGTTAGCTTCTAGAAGTTATGAGGCCAAAACGGGAGAAAAAAGATATATTACTGAAATAGTTTGTCAAGAACTATTGATGTTAAATAATAAATAGGCACGTCTTTTATTTCTCTAGAACTATAAAATACAAATCATAAGTAACAGCAGCTTTATGTTAGCTCAAGGTTATTAATGATTTGTATTATTTTTTGTCTACATTTTTATTTGATTCTAAAAGATGCTCTGGATTAACTGTAAAAACAACAAGTAGTTGACTGAAAAATCGATAATAATCACTTTTTTTAACGATAGGGATAAATAAAAAATAAAAAAATATACCTAAAATAAAACCAAGGCTTTCCTTCTTACGTAAGTTTTAATGATCAACAAAACTTAAGTATTATGAAAAATGAGAAAATGAATGTAAAAACGGTTGATAACAACCGTAGAAGATTTTTAAAAGTGAGTGGTCTTGCTCTTGCAGGAACGGGTCTTTTAATGGCGTGTAGTAATGATGATGATTTTGTGCCAGCAGATCCAGACCCGAATCCGAATCCAGATCCAGATCCAAATGTCTTTGATTTAGGAAGTGGAAATCTTGGTATTTTAAATTATGCCTACGCTTTAGAACAGTTAGAAGCTGCTTTTTATGCTAAAGTCAGAGAAGGACAGTATTATGCAGGAACTAGTGGAACTGAACGTCAGCTTTTAGACGATGTATATTACCACGAAGCCATTCACAGAGAATTCTTTAAAACTGCCATTAGTAGTGTAGTTTCGGCAGACCAAGTATTGCCAGAATTATCTTTTGATTTTTCTTCGGTAGACTTTAATAGTAGAGATGTAGTATTAGCTACCTCTGTAGCTTTAGAAGATACAGGAGTTTCTGCTTACAACGGAGCAGGACAATTAATTGATGTAAGTAATGATGCAGGGAAAGCTTACCTAGGACTAGCAGGTAAAATAGTTTCTGTAGAAGCTAGACACGCGTCTGCTTTTCGTGATCTTGTCAACCCAGGGTCAATGGATTTTGCTGGCGATGATATCTTAGTAAATCTTGGAGGAACTGGTAATTCTTATGATAAAGCTATTCTACCAGCAGATATTTTAGCTGCCGTAGGAAATCTTGGGTTTATCACCACAGCCTTTACTGCCAATAATTTACCTACATCGTAATTAATTTATCAACTTAAAAAACAAAATTATGAATTTTATAAAATTTTTAGATACATTATCAGATAGAGAAGCCTTGAGTGCCAAAGGCTCTAGAAGAGATTCTTTGCAACAATTAAAAGATATAGGGAAAAATGCCGCTATGGCTTCTATTCCTTTTGCAATGGCTGCAACAAGTAACTCTACGAAAGCCGCCACCAATTCAATGGCATCAGCTGCGTTTATGGCAGATAATAACGATGTGCTAAAATTTGCTCTTTCTTTAGAATATTTAGAGCGTGAATTTTATCAAATAGGAATGGATACTAATGGTTTAATCCCAGAAGAAGATAGAACGGTATTCCAAACTATTCTTAATCATGAAAGTTCTCACGTATCTTTCTTTGTAACTGCACTAGGACTTTCTGATGGTGATTTGAAGCCTACTTTTGATTTTACAGGAGCACCAGGAGGATTAAATCTTGATACGTTTCAAAACTATGAAACTTTCATGGCTTTAGCGCAAGGGTTTGAAGATACGGGAGTAAGAGCTTTTAAAGGTCAAGCAGGAGCATTAGCAAATGACAACACCTTATTGACTTATGCACTTCAAGTTCACTCTGTAGAAGCACGTCATGCTTCACAAGTAAGAAGAATGAGAGGAGAAAAAGGTTTAATTACCAAAAATGAAAATACACTTCCAGCAGCATTTAGTGCGATTTATGCAGGGGAAGAAAACACTTCTCAAGGAGGAGTGGAGCTTTCTGGGGCATTTGGTTCTCTGGGGGGAGACAATGCCTTAACAGAAGCTTTTGACGAGCCGTTAACTATGGATGAAGTACTTGCGATTGCAGGAACATTTATTGTTTCTTAATGCTAACCACTTAGGTTCTAACAAGTATAAAAACGCTCCGTCTTCGGGGCGTTTTTCTTTATTACAAATTTCATTTTCTTTATTCAACTGATTTCGCTATATTTAATACCAAATTAACAATGTAATGTCGCATTTAAACTCGTTCATTTTCCGTTCTATTTCCCCCGCCCGTTCCGGTCGGACGGGTTGCTCATAATAGCTATGCCTATGCAAACCAATCGCAGCGTCATAGAATGAAAAAGCAGCTTCGTTTTCTGTACGACATTTCAAAATTAAATTGGTATAAATTACTGAAAATAAATAAATTATGGGAATCAAAAATTTTCAAGGGAATCATGTAGGAAAAGAAGCAGCTGAGGCAGAAAAAATTACGGTGCGCGATTTTATGACAGAAGATATTACCACGTTTAAAAAAGGTCAACCTATTTTAGAGGTTATGGAAGCTTTGGTGAAATTGGGGATTTCTGGTGGCCCCGTGGTGGATGAAGATGGTAAGTTAATAGGCATTATTTCTGAAGGGGATTGTATCAAACAAATTTCTGAATCGCGGTATTACAACCAACCCATGGAAGCCACTAATGTAGAAGATTATATGATTAAAAATGTGGAAACTGTTGATCCAGATATGCACTTATTTGACCTGGCTAACAAATTCCTTACCTTAAAAATAAGACGCTTTCCTGTTTGCCACCAAAACAAAATCATAGGTTTAGTGAGTCAGAAGAATGTTTTAAAAACGGCTTTGGCCTTGCACGGACACAATTGGAAAAGCTAAAAAAATATATTTTGCACTAGTCTATACGTATTAGCATGTGCTTCTACGATATATTTAATTTCTTTAGAATAACCGCCACCCATACTTATTTGGGTTGGGAGTTGTGCATCTTTTAAAAGTTGTAGCACAAAGCGGTCTCTTTCCTTACAACCAGCAATACTCAAGCTTAACTTTCCTAATTTATCGGTGGCTAACACATCAACACCGCTTAAATAAAACACAAAATCGGGTTTTACCAGCTCAATTAAATTCGGTAAAGTTGTTTTTAATTTTTCTAGGTAAACTTCATCTTCGGTTTCATTGGGCAATCCAATATCCAAATTAGACTCTTCTTTCTTAAAAGGGTAATTTTTTGCGCCGTGCATGGAAAAGGTAAACACCGAAGCATCTTCTCTAAAAATTTCTGCGGTACCATTGCCTTGATGCACATCTAAATCAATGATTAAGATTTGTTTCGCCAAGCCTTTGTTTAGTAGGTATTTTGCGGCAATCGCTTGATCGTTAAGCATACAAAAACCTTCACCTCTATTGGTGTACGCGTGATGCGTCCCTCCTGCGATATTCATTCCCACGCCATACTCTAACGCATACTTTGCGGCTTGTAAGGTTCCTCCCGCAATTAATAATTCTCTATGTACTAAACTCCGCGAAAGCGGAAACCCCGTTCTTCGTATCTCTTTCTGACTTAATTTTAAATTGATAAAATCATAAAAATATTCGGGGTCGTGAACGGCTAGGTAATATTTATCGTTTAAAACTTCGGGTTCAAAAAAATTCTCTGCTTCGCAAGTTCCTTCATACAACAATTGCTGAGGTAGCAATTCGTATTTTTCCATAGGAAAACGATGCCGTGCAGGCAGCGGATGAATGTAACTAGGATGAAAACTGATTTTGAGCATGATTGTTTATTAGGGTAGATTTAAAAAAAGTCTACTATTTAATTCCGCATATATTTTCCCTTTATAAAAGCTTTTGCAGAGCCCATCTTTACAGTAGGGTAAGCTGTGTCGCGGTATGATCTAATCGGTTTCAACAAGAGGTTTCGACTCCGCTCAACCTGACATCATAGCTATCTTTTATATTCGAGTATTTAAGTACATAATCACCTCTACAAATTAAGAAATGACCGTTCCGTTGTTCATTTTTTCTTCATCAGGATTTACGAATACCAATTTTCCTTCAGCATTTTCGGTCATCAAAATCATCCCTTCGCTCATCGTGCCGCGTAATTTTCTAGGTGCTAAATTCGCCAAAACTGTAACTTTCTTTCCTATGATATCTTCGGGTTTAAAACTTTCGGCGATTCCAGAAACAATGGTTCTCACATCGATTCCCGTATCTACCTTTAAGACCAATAATTTTTTGGTTTTCGGCATTTTTTCGGCTTCCACAATCGTTCCCACACGTAAATCTAATTTGGTAAAATCGTCAAAAGTAGCGATTTCCTTTTGAGGTTCTGCGGCTTTAACTTCGGCAGCATTTGCTTTTTTAGTCGCTTCTAATTTGTCTAATTGCTTCTGAATCTCTTCATCTTCCACTTTACTAAAAAGCAATTCAGCTTCTTTAATTTGATGCCCTTCTTTTAATAAAGCTTCTTCTGAAGAGATGGAATTCCAATCAAAATTCGCATTTTCTAGGGCTAACATTTTATTCAGTTTGGTAGAAGTAAACGGTAAGAAGGGCTTGCATAAAGTGGCTAAAGCTGCAGCGATTTGAAGCGCTACATACATCACAGTTTGGGTACGTGCTTCATCGGTTTTAATGGTTTTCCAAGGCTCTTCATCGGCTAGGTATTTGTTTCCTAATCTAGCCACGTTCATCATTTCGGCTTGAGCTTCTCTAAATCTATATTTCTCTATAGAACTTGCAATAACGGCAGGATAAGCTTTTAATTCGGCTAAAGTTTGCTCGTCTATTTCTTTTAATTCCGCAGCAGCGGGAACTTTACCCTCATAATATTTATGAGTCAACACCGCCACACGGTTAATGAAATTCCCAAAAATAGCGACCAACTCACTGTTATTACGTTGTTGAAAATCTTTCCACGTAAAATCGTTGTCTTTAGTTTCGGGTGCATTGGCCGTTAACACATAACGCAACACATCTTCTTTGCCTGGGAAATCTTCTAAATATTCGTGTAACCAAACCGCCCAATTTTTAGAAGTAGAAAGCTTGTTGCCTTCGAGATTCAAAAATTCATTGGCAGGCACATTATCGGGTAAAATATAACTTCCTTCAGCTTTTAACATCGTAGGAAAAATGATACAGTGAAAAACAATATTGTCTTTCCCTATAAAATGCACCAGTTTGGTGTCTTTGTCCTTCCAATAAGGCTCCCAATCTTTATTATTTTGTTCTGCCCATTCCTTGGTGGCAGAAATATATCCTATAGGCGCATCAAACCACACATAAAGTACTTTTCCTTCGCCGCCTTTTACGGGCACAGGAATTCCCCAATCTAAATCCCGAGTTACGGCACGCGGACGCAAGCCATCATCAATCCAAGATTTACACTGACCGTAAACATTAGACTTCCAATCTTTTTTATGTCCGTCAAGAATCCATTCTTTTAACCAAGGTTCATATTGATCTAAGGGTAAAAACCAGTGTCTCGTTTCTTTTAAGGTAGGTATATTTCCTGTAATCGCCGATTTTGGATTAATCAAATCGGTGGCATTGTGAGAAGTACCACATTTTTCACATTGATCACCATAGCTTTCTTCGTAACCACATTTAGGGCAGGTTCCCACCACAAAACGATCGGCTAAAAATTGCTTAGCTTCCTCATCATACAACTGCTCGGTTACTTCTTCTATAAACTTGCCGTCTTCGTACAATTTCTTAAAAAATGCCGAAGCCGTTTCGTGATGTGTCTTTCCCGAAGTTCTAGAATAGTTGTCGAATTCAATTCCGAAATCTTGAAAAGATTTACGGATAATTCCGTCATATTTATCCACTACATCTTGCGGAGTAATCCCTTCTTTTTTAGCTTTTATGGTAATGGGCACCCCGTGTTCATCGCTACCACAAACAAAAACCACATCTTCTCCTCGCATTTTTAAGTAACGAGAGTAAATATCGGCAGGGACATAAACTCCAGCCAAGTGCCCAATATGAATGGGTCCGTTGGTGTAAGGTAATGCGGCGGTAATGGTATATCTTTTGGGTGTGCTCATTTTTTCTGATTTTTAATAGGCCACAAAGGTAAGGAAAGCATCGTTTTAAATAAACTCCACAAAACTAAATTTCACTCGTGTTGATGCGTGTTATTTTTTATCCATCCTTCTTGATTTGTTACTAGGGAAATGAAGAGATTTTTTTATCTTTCATTTTCTGAAATTGATATCTATGAAAATACCAGCAAAACTTAATCAAGGAGACCAAATTGCCATCGTCGCCACAGCTAGAAAAGTAACTCCAGAAGAATTGCAACCCGCAATTTCTCTTCTAAAATCTTGGGGTTTAGTTACTATGATGGGATCTAGCATTGGACTGGAAGAACATCAATTTGCTGGAACTGATCAAGAGCGGACGGCAGATTTGCAACAACAAATGGAGGATCCCAACATCAAAGCGATTTGGTGTGCTAAGGGAGGTTATGGAACGGTGCGAATTTTAGATTTACTCGATTTTTCTAACTTTTCAAAAAATCCAAAATGGATTGTGGGTTATAGCGATGTTACCGCCTTGCATTCTCAAATCAATAACTTAGGAATATCTACCTTACACGCACAGATGTGTTTGGGTGTAGAAACCAAAAGTGAAGCGAGCCGAGAAACTTTAAGGAAAGCTTTATTTGGAGAAGATTTCGATTATCATTTTCCGTCTTCGGAATTCAACAGAAAAGGCGTTGCTAAGGGAGAACTTGTAGGGGGAAATTTGTCGGTTCTTTTTTCCCTTATCGGAAGTGAATCGGATTTAGATCTGAAAGGAAAAATTTTGTTTCTAGAGGATTTGGATGAATATCTTTACCATATCGACCGAATGATGCAAAACCTGAAACGTAACGGCTGGTTTGATCAAATTAGCGGCTTGATTATTGGCGGAATGAATGATATGAATGACAATACTGTTCCTTTTGGCAAAACCGCAAAGGAGATTATCGCCGAAATCACGGCCGAATACGATTTTCCAGTAGCTTTTAATTTTCTTGCGGGACATATAGAAGACAATCAAGCCTTAATTTTGGGAAGAAAAGTAAGATTGCAAGTGGAGGCTAAGGAGAGTCACGTGAGCTACTTTTAATATTTTTATCAGTAGATTATTCGTTTAATTAAGTGTTTTTATATCACCAGTATCGTGCAAGTTAGGCAGTATTTTTCGGGCACTCAACTATCCAAATCAAAAGACTTAAGGTTTTCCAATTATAATCAAATTCTGTTGAGAAGAAATGCAGATATGATATATAAGGTGCTGGTAACTGTCTTTATTTCTTTCTTTTTATCTTATCTGGAAATTGTCTTGTACCAAAAACGTCAGCAATTTTAATTTTCGCATTTTTCTCATCAACAGAATAAATGATTTTGAAACTTTTATAAACCAAATAGCGATATTCTATTGTTCTTTCTTTTAAAAGCGGTTCTTTTTGTCCAACAAATGGATTTTTTCTGAGTATTTCAGGTTCGTTTAAAATACCTTCAATAATTTCTAATGCAATATCAAAATTTGCTTCTTTTTTGTAATATTCGAATATTTTATCAAGTTGAAATTCGGAAAATTCCGCCCAGATTATTTCCAATTCCATTATCGATATTTCTCTAAAAGTTCAGAGGTTTTCTTACATCGTTTGTTTTTGAAATCTGATTCTGATTTTTCAATTCGAGCGTTTAATTCCTCTTTTGTCATTGAATTTTCAATAGAATCATTAGAGGACTCTTTTTCCTTTTTTAGGATTTTTTCAAATTTTGATATTACCTCTTCGCTTTGAAGTTTTAAAAACTCCTGAACAAATTCTATTTTTCGTGTTTCAATGTCCATAAGTTGCATTTTTATCAAATATACAATTTATTTAATATTCAATATTTTTGTCAAAGCTATTTTTTTAGCCTGTTGCCAACTGTATTTTACCATTTTTTCCTCTACTTTAGTAACAAATTCAATTCCATGAAAACAAAATTCCTTTTTAGCAGCTTAATTATGGCCGCTCTTTTCACGTATAGTTGTAAAAACAACACCAAAATTTCTGACGATAAGAAAGAAGAAATCGCTCAAGACAGTACTGCCACAACGGTGAAAACTGCCATTGGTGAACTTACTTTAGAGGCTCCTTTTGCAACTGAAGCAGTGGCTAAAGTTTCTAAAAACGTGGGGTGGCAAGAGGGAGAAACTCCTACCGCACCGCAAGGTTTTACCGTAACACGATTTGCTGAAGACCTAGAACATCCGCGTTGGATTTATATAGGGCCAAACGGCGATACCTTCGTAGCAGAATCTGATGGTGCTAAAACTAGTGCCAATAAAATCATTCTTTTTAGAGACACCAATAACGACGGTTCTCCCGATGAAAAGCACGTCTTTAAGGAAGGTCTTAATCAGCCTTTTGGGATGTTGATTTATGATGGGCATTTTTATGTAGCCAATGTAGATGGCGTAGTGAAATTTCCTTATCAAGAAGGAGCAAATCAGTTGAAAGGAGAAGGAGAAACAATTATAGAGCTTCCTGCAGGAGGTTACAATCACCATTGGACGCGTAATCTCATTACTAATAAAGAGAAAAGCAAGTTTTACATTACCGTTGGTTCTTCGAGCAATGTGGGGGAGTATGGAATGGAAAAAGAGCAGCGTCGTGCAAGAATTATAGAAATTAATCCAGATGGTTCTGGCGAGAAAACCTATGCTTCAGGAATTAGAAATCCTATTGGAATCGATTGGAATCCTGTAACGGGAGATCTTTGGGCAGCAGTCAATGAACGCGATAACTTAGGCGATAATTTGGTGCCCGATTATGCAACTAGTGTAAAAGGAGGTGGTTTTTACGGTTGGCCTTATGCGTATTACGGACAAATTAGAGATCCGCGTTGGGAAGAAGATCCGCATCCAGAGATGGTAGAAAAAACGATAGTTCCAGATGTACCACTGGGGGCACATACGGCTTCGATTGGATTTACTTTTTATAGGGGAGAAAGTTTTCCTTCCAACTATAAAAACGGAGCTTTTGTAGGTCAGCATGGTTCTTGGAATCGTTCGGTATTGAGCGGTTATAAAGTGGTGTTTATTCCTTTTGATGCCAGCGGAAAGCCTCAAAAGCCGCAAGATTTCCTTACTGGTTTTATTGCGAATGAAGAAGCTTCAGAAGTGCGGGGAAGACCTGTTGGCGTAACTCAGACTCAGCAAGGAGATCTATTGGTGGTCGATGATGATTCGGGAATTATTTGGCGCGTTTCGGCAGATAAATAGATTTTATTTATAAACAAGTAAATAAGATTTTACCTCGTCTAAAAACCCCAATTTATTGAAATCACCATTTTTTCTTTACGGATTTGTTTTCGTTATCTTTTCTTGTTGGAATGCTCAAGCGCAAAAATACCAAGATAGTACGCTGTTGGATCAGGTTATTTTGAAAGCACCTAGTTTGCAAGGAGAACTCACTAAAACCCCAGCTGCGGTAAATCTCTTAGAAACACCCGAACTCAACCGAGGATCAACCAACCTGCTCACCGAAATTTTTAATCGGATTCCCGGAGTTTATACGCAAGCGGGCGCTTTAAATACCAATAGAATTACGATTCGGGGGATTGGTTCTAGAGCACAATATGGCACTAATCGCGTGAAAGCATATTTTAGCGAAATCCCGTTAAGCACAGGTGACGGAGAAACCGTTTTGAACGACATTGATTTAGAAGCGGTAGATCGTGTAGAAATTATTAAAGGACCCAATTCTAGTCTGTACGGCTCTGGTTTAGGCGGCGTGATTCAAGTGATGCCTTTTCAGTCTAGCGAGAATCAATCTTTTACCAAACTTTCTAGTGTTTTTGGGAGTTATGGATTGCAAAAGCAAACGGCGAGCTTAGGATATGCGAAGAAAAATGCTTCGGTTTTTGCGAGCTACAACCATTTAAAGCAAGAAGGTTATCGGGAAAATGCCGATTATGATCGAAAAACTTTTCATCTTAATAGCAGTATTCAAATTTCAGAAAAGTCTCAACTTCATATTTTAGGAAATTTCACGCGCTTAAAAGCTTATATCTCGAGTTCGATCAGTTTGTCGGTATTTAAAGAAAATCCGCGGCAAGCTGCTTTTACTTGGAAAACTGCTCAGGGTTATGAATCTTATGACCGTTTTCTGCTAGGAATTTCTTACGAATACCAATTTTCAGAGAAATTAGCGCAAACTACCAGTTTCTTCACTAATTATAAAGATGCTTACGAGCCTCGACCTTTCGATATTTTAAAACAAAAAGCCTATAATCTAGGCGCACGAACGCGTTTTACGTATCGAGATCAGGTGTTTCAACTTCCTATAAAAGCCAGTATTGGGGCAGAGATTCTTCAGGAGAATTACTCGGGTAGCAATTTTGAAAATTTATACGAAGAGTTTCCTAATCAAGGAAGTGTGCGTGGAGTAATGATTAGCAATCTTGAGCAAAACCGTAATTATTACAATGTTTTTGCGCAAGGAGAACTCCAAGTTTTACCAAAATTAAAGTTGGTTGGCGGGCTCAATATCAACGCGACCAATTACACGTTAACCAATCTCTTTACGGAAGAAGTCGCAACGCCCACAAGTGAAGGGAAATTTGAAAGCATTGTAGCTCCGCGAGCAGCAGCCTTGTACGAAATCACTCCGCAGAAAAATGTGTATATAAATCTAAGCAAAGGATTTTCTATTCCCACGGTGGACGAAACTTTGACTCCGCGAGGGAATATCAACAACACGTTAAAACCAGAAATAGGATGGAATTATGAACTCGGTTTTAAAGGCTCTTGGGAGAAAAATTTATATATCGAATTGGCTTTGTATAGCATTCAAGTGAGTGATTTACTCGTGGCCGAACGTGTAGAAAATGATCAATATATAGGAAAGAATGCGGGAAAAACCAATCATAATGGCTTAGAGTTTTTATTAAGATACAACTGGAATTTAAACCAAAATTTTCAGTTTCAAACTTACGCTTCCGCGGAATTAAATGCGTATTCCTTTGATGATTTTAACGATGAAGGAGAAGACTTTAGCGGTAATGAATTAACCGGAATGCCAGATCATAAAATTAACCTTGGAGTAGATGCCGTTATTTTTAAACATTTCAGCTTAAATACCAATGCGCTTTGGGTTGCTGAAATTCCTCTGAATGATGAAAATTTGGTCTATAGCGATGCTTATCAATTGCTGAATCTAAAAGCATTTTATCGTTTACAGTTGCTTCCGAAAATTGAGATGGATTTTAATCTAGGTATAAATAATGTACTAAACGAAAGCTATGCGGCAAGCATTCTTCCCAATGCGGTTGGTTTTGGAGGGAAAGAATCTCGGTATTTCTACCCTGGTAACAATCGGAATTTTTACGGCGGATTAAGTTTGAGTTATAAACTTTAAAAGAATTTAGTACCTCTGTAAATGCTTTTATGATCTCCCTCAACTTGATTTATAATAATTAGGATAAAATTAAAAAGTAATCTATAAGCAGATCTCTACAGAATATACATTATTACGTACTATTCGTACATTCTGATTAGTATATGTAAGAATAACGTGTTAAATTAGTTAAATATTTAAAAACTAAATTTTATAGTTATGAAACAAAAGATACTTACTTATGGATTATTAGTTTTCGTATTACTTGCTTTTAGTGCTTGTAGTAGCGATGACGATGCTAATAATGAAATTGATGCGACCGTTGACAATTTGTTTAACGTGCAAGATGCTATTTTGCAGAATAGAGATTTCCCCACGGCAAGTTCAGAGGCTAGTTTAGAGATTCTCAACATGAATACCAATGTTATTCCTGGAGGAACTTCTTACGCAACGATTCAAACCAGTACGCCTGCAGAGAGAATATATATAGGTGCTGTAGATGAATTGGGATACTTTGAGCTTACTCCTGAGAGTAGTTCTGACTTAGATCAAAGCTTTATCTTAAAGATTAGTCAGTTAAATGAAGAGGAGAACTTTAGCGTTCGCTTGGCTTATTTAGACCAAAATAATCAAGTGAGTCAGGCTGTTATTGCTAATTTAATGGTGACCAGTGTAGGGACAGGTACTTTACAAGTTAGTCTTTCTTTTGATAATGATAAAGATGTAGATTTACACCTTATTGAGCCCGATGGAGAACATATTTACTACGGAAGTATGAATAGCAGCAATGGTGGAGAATTAGATTTAGATTCTAATCCAGCTTGTTCTATTGATGGGATTAACAACGAAAATATTACCTATCCTGAAGAAGCACAATTAGATGCTGGTACGTATTATGTATATGTAGATATGTACTCTAATTGCGACCCAAGTATTGCGACAAATTATGTGGCATCGGTTTATCTAAACGGAGTGGAGATTCCAACTTCTACACAAAATCCGTTTAATGCAACTTTCCCCGTAGACTTTCCTAGTAATGGAGGTGGTTCAGGAATTGAAAATGATATAAACCCTGTTTTTTCTTTTGAAGTACCAGAAGGTTCTTCTTCAAGACCTGCACAGGTAGAAACCAACTTTCAGCCAAAACCAATGACAGAATCAGCTAAAAGAAAACTTGAATTCTCTCAGAATAGATAAGTTAAACTAACTAATCAAGCTAAGCTGTTAGGACAGGCATCATCAATTTAGATGGTGTCTGTCTTTTTTTTGAGAGAACTTGGAAAGTGAATCCTAAATATACAGCAGCAATGTTTAAAATTCAGACTGCTTTCTTACAAAGTACCTTTTAACCAATTAAAAAATTCGTGTTGCCATACCAAGGCATTTTGAGGTTCTAAAACCCAATGATTTGCTTCGGGGAGGTATAACAATTTGCTTTTTAAACCAAGCAATTGTGCTGCTTGGTAGGCTCCCAAACCTTGCTCAATAGGTACTCGATAATCTTTTCCTCCTTGAATAATAAATATAGGCGTATCCCATTTAGCCACGTGATTGATGGGATTAAACTTTCCATACGTGTTTTGAGCATCCTCATTCTCTTTTTCCCAATAGGCACCTCCAAAATCATGGTTGACGAAAAATAATTCTTCGGTGGTTCCATACATGCTTCTGGTGTCAAAAACACCGTCGTGAGCAATAAAAGTTTTAAAGCGTTTGTTATGCATTCCGGCAAGGTAAAATACAGAATAGCCTCCAAAGCTAGCGCCTACGGCTGCCATCCTGTTTTCATCTATAAAAGATTCTTTGGATAATTCATCTGTAGCGCTGAGGTAATCGTTTATTACTTGTCCGCCCCAATCTTTACTAATCGCTTCGTTCCACTCCACGCCGTGTCCTGGCATTCCTCTACGATTTGGTGCAATCACGACATAACCTTGAGAAGCCATCAATTGAAAATTCCATCTAAAGGAGTAGAATTGAGAAAGTGGCGATTGAGGTCCGCCTTGCGCATACACCAAGGTTGGATACTTTTGGGTGACATCAAAATTAGGCGGTAAAATAAGCCATACCAGCATTTTTTTTCCATCGGTGGTGGTTACATAACGCTTTTCGACTTTGGGTAGATCCAAGCTTTTATAAACTTCATCATTAATGTGGGTGAGTTGTGTAAAGCTTTTCGTTTTCAAATCGAAAGTAAATAACTCTGCTGCATGATTCATATCGGTTCGCGTTACGAAGAGCTTATTCTCTTTTTGCAGCACGATACTTTTTACATCAAAATCCCCTTTAGAAAGTTGTTTTACTTGGGGCATTTTTCGTTTTTTGCCGGGATAATCCACTTCAAACAATTGGATAGTACCATCTACTGGAGCCGTAAAATAAGCGCTTTTAGCATCTTTATTCCATGTAAAGCTAGAAACCGTACCATCCCATTGTGCGGTTAAATTCTGCTTTACACCATCTTTTAAAATGATGATATCATTTTTGTCGGCCTCGTAGCCTTCGGTTTTCATTTGTAAATAGGCGAGCGCTCCGTCTTTAGAAAAGGCAGGTTGCATGTCATAACCTTTATTTTCTTCCGTAAGGTTTTCGGTATTTTTTGTTTTAAGGTTGTACTTGTAAATATCAGTATTGGTGCTTTGTGCGTATGCCTTCCCTTTTACTTTCTTGCTTACGTAATAAATGTGTTCGCTATCTGGACCCCAAATATAATCTTCATCCCCGCCAAATGGGCGCTGTGGACTATAATAAGGCTCCTCTGGCATCACATCGATACCTTCCTCCTCTTTGGCGTCTTTTGCTTTGTAGAAAACATGGCTATAAGTACCGTCATTCCACGTATCCCAGTGTCTAATATCCAAATCGGTATATACATAAGCATTGGATTTGGGTAGATTTTTATAACGATTTTTTCCCGTTACCTCTTCTATACGTACTGTTTTGTCAAAGAGCTCATATTTTTTATTAGGAGAAATGTTCTTGGATACTACCTCTACGGCATCTTCGCTAATTTTGGTAGCAGAACCGCCTGTAATGGATATTTTATAAAACTCGGTGTCAAAGTTATTCTCTTCTACATTAGGAATTTTTAATTTGTAATAGATATTCTTTTGGGCTTCATCTACGCCCATTACACTTAAACGCTTTAGGCTCCATAAGGTTTCTGGGGTCATTTTTTGCTGACTCATAACTAGGTTGGTACTCAATATTAAACTTAAAATAACTAGACTTGTTCTCATCATATTAGATTTAGGGAGGTGCTTTTAAAAAAGCAATTTCAAAGTTAGCAAATAAACCTATTTATCGGAGGGAATTACAACTGAATTAATTTGAGTATCTTAGAAGAGGAAAATTAAAAAAAATGGCAGAGCATAACGATTTAGGAAATAAAGGAGAGCAGCTTGCCGCAGATTTTTTACTGAAAAAAGGCTATAAAATTTTAGAACGCAACTACCGATTTCAAAAAGCGGAAGTGGATATTATTGCTCAACTGAAAGATACCCTTTGTGCAGTTGAGGTTAAAACCCGCAGTACACCAGATTTTGGAAATCCTCAAGACTTTGTGAAACCTAAGCAAATTCAGCAACTGGTAAAAGCCATTGACCACTATGTGAATGCAAATGATTTAGACGTGGACGTGCGATTTGATATTGTAGCTATTATTAAAAATAAGAGCGGCACCAGATTGGAACATCTGGAAGATGCTTTTTTACATTTTTAAGCGGTTATTTTACTTTTAGCCTTTAAACAATTCCGTAAAGAAAAATTAAACCTTTTCTGCTACAGCTTCTTTCGGTTTTAGCGGCTGTAAAACTTCTAAGGCTCTTTCTACCGTGGTCACTTTATCAAAGGTAAGTAAAAGACGTAAGCCTTTACGGGTGTCTTTTTCTTTCATGATGCATTGTTGCGGATGACTTTGCACAAATTGCAAAACCTTCGTAAAGGTGGTGGTTTGATAAAAAGCCGATTGCTGATCTGCGATGAAATAACCAACCATCTTGCCTTTCTTTAGAATGATTTTTTCAATCCCAATCTGCGAAGCAATCCACTTTATACGCACGCTATTTAATAAATCTACGACCTCTGTAGGTAATTCTCCAAAACGATCTTTTAGTCCCACTTCAAATTCTTGTAGTTCTTCTTCGGTAGTTAATTCGTTGAGTTTGGTATATAAATTTAAGCGCTCACTAATGTTGTTCACATAATCATCGGGGAAAAGAATTTCAAAATCGGTGTCAATCTGCGTTTCTTTTACAAACACCTTATTTTCTGGCTTCTCTTGATCGGCGTACAAGTCTTTAAACTCATTTTCTTTTAGCTCATCAATAGCCTCACTCAATATTTTTTGGTAGGTATCAAAGCCTATTTCATTGATAAAGCCACTTTGCTCGCCTCCTAATAAATCTCCGGCACCCCGAATTTCTAAATCTTTCATCGCGATATTAAAGCCGCTACCCAATTCAGAAAATTGCTCTAAAGCGCTAATGCGTTTCCGAGCATCATCGGTCATCACCGAATAAGGCGGAGTGATAAAATAGCAAAAAGCTTTTTTATTGCTTCGTCCCACGCGTCCTCGCATCTGATGCAAATCTGATAAACCAAAATTATTGGCGTTATTGATAAAAATGGTATTGGCGTTGCTTACATCCAAACCGCTTTCTACAATGGTGGTAGAAATCAACACGTCAAATTCATTATTCATAAAACTCAACATCAGCTTTTCGAGTTTCTTACCTTCCATTTGGCCGTGACCTACGCCAATTTTCGCATCGGGAACCAAACGCTGTAGCATTCCGGCCACTTCTTTAATGTTTTCGATGCGGTTATGAATAAAAAATACTTGTCCGCCTCGCTGAATTTCATACGAAACCGCATCGCGAATCGTCTCTTCAGAAAAACGAATCACGTGGCTTTCTATAGGATAACGGTTGGGTGGAGCCGTATTAATGGTGCTTAAATCCCGCGCCGCCATTAAACTGAATTGCAAGGTACGCGGGATAGGCGTTGCTGTAAGCGTAAGCGTATCTACATTTTCTTTGATGGTCTTTAATTTGTCTTTTACTGCCACGCCAAATTTTTGCTCCTCATCTACAATCAGCAGGCCTAAATCTTTAAACTTGACGTTTTTATTCACTAACTGGTGTGTTCCAATAATGATGTCTATTTTCCCGTTTTCCAGTTCCTCGAGTACTTGTTTACGCTCTTTGGCGGTTCTAAATCTATTTAGGTAATCTACAGATACTGGTAAATCTTTTAAGCGTTCCGTAAAGGTTTGTTGATGCTGAAAAGCTAAAATTGTAGTAGGCACCAAAACCGCTACTTGCTTGCCATTATCTACCGCTTTAAAAGCCGCCCTAATGGCAACCTCGGTCTTTCCAAAACCTACATCCCCACATACCAAACGGTCCATAGGGCGTTCACTTTCCATGTCTTCTTTTACCGCTTGGGTAGACGTGCTTTGGTCTGGCGTATCTTCATAGATAAATGAAGCTTCCAATTCATGTTGCAAATACGAATCGGGGCCAAAAGCAAATCCTTTTTCCAGGCGTCTTTTGGCATACAACTCAATTAGATTGTAGGCAATATGCTTTACGCGAGCTTTGGTTTTATTTTTTAAAGTCTTCCAAGCTTTGCTTCCAAGCTTATAGATTTTTGGCGGTTTCCCATCTTTCCCATTAAACTTAGAGATTTTATGAAGCGAATGAATGCTAACGTATAAAATATCCCGCTCCCCATACATCAACTTGATGGCTTCTTGTTGTTTTCCTTCGACATCTATTTTTTGGAGTCCGCCAAATTTCCCAATTCCGTGATCAATATGCGTTACATAATCGCCCACTTCCAGATTCGTCAATTCCTTTATGGTGATGGCCTGTTTCTTGGCATACCCATTTTTAAGATGGAATTTATGGTAACGTTCAAAGATTTGATGATCTGTATAGCAAACGGTTTTGGTATCCTCTTCCACAAAACCTTGAAACATAGAAAACACGATGGTTTTATAATGCACCTCTTCCCCTTGGTCTTCAAAAATGTCGTGAAAGCGTTTAGCTTGTTGGGCACTCACACAAAAAATAGTGTTGGTATACCCTGCGGAATGGTTTTGTCTAAGGTTTTCTATGAGTAGGTCAAAATTCTTGTTAAAAGAAGGTTGAGGTTTGGTATGAAATTCTATTCGCTGCTGCGGATTTAAATACGCCTGACTACCAAATTCTACGGTAGAAAATTCATCCAGTTGCTGCTGAATTTCTTGGGTACTGCAAAACAATTCTTTTGGTTCGCTATGCTTGATATCTTCAGAAAGATTCTGAAAAGCTTCTTCGGCCTTACCGAATAATTTATCGAGTTCTGCGCCTAATAAATCGAGATTTTTAATGAAAACGACGGTTTTATTCGCGATATAATGTAAAAAACTATCCCTAATTTCTTCTAGGCGTTTGTTTTCTACATTCGGCATCACCGAAATTTTCTTCACCTTTTCTGTAGAAAGTTGCGTTTCTACATCAAAACTACGAATACTATCTACTTCATCCCCAAAAAACTCTATGCGATAAGGTTCATCGTTGCTAAAAGAAAATACGTCAATAATTCCTCCCCGCACCGAAAAATCCCCAGGTTCAGTTACAAAATCTACGCGTTTAAATTTGTATTCAAACAACACCTCATTCACAAAATCTATAGAGAGTTCGTCGCCCAAATTAATTTTGAGCGTGCTGCGATCCAATTCTTTTCGGGTCACCACTTTTTCAAACAAGGCGTCTGGATAGGTAACGATCACCGCTGGTTTTTTACGCGAGTTGATGCGGTTAAGCACCTCAGACCGTAATAGCACATTGGCATTATCGGTTTCTTCCAATTGGTAAGGCCTGCGGTAACTGCCGGGATAAAACAAAACGTTTTTCTCTCCCACTAGCTGTTCTAAATCGTTGAGGTGATAAGCCGCTTCTTCTTTGTCGTTAAACACGAGTAAAAAAGGTTTTTCTGAAGCTTTAAAAGCATTGGCTACAGCGAAGGAGAGCGCAGAACCCACGAGACCTTTCGCATGTATTTTGGCAGTGATTTCTTTGGGCTGGGCAATAGCTTTTTCCAGTTCCTGCTGTTGCGGGAGCCGTGAAAATTTCTCGGTAATCTTAGATAAACTCATTCCGTCAAAGGTAATTCCTTCTAACTTAGTTCACAAGAGTACTAATTATTTTTAACGCTTTGTTTATGGTTTTTTAAGGGATTTATCTGTCCTAGTGACTACAACAAAGCTTTAATCGCAACATCGGTAATGGTATTGATGACTTTGTTTTTAAAAATACCCAGTCTAATTTTTGAGATTCCTGCACTGTATAAAGTATGCATCAAAAAAAGATCTTTTTGGCTTTTTAAAAGCCATTCATATTCTGCGGGAGTGATGAGTTCTTCCGCCAAGAGGAACGTCCATTTTCTGAGTTTTTCTCTAGCATCTTCTAAAAATTGGGTAACGGTGTCTTCTCCGGCTTTTGAAAAGTCAGCGTATTGTTCTCTTACCAGAAGCAAGAGGCTGTTGCGCATTTCTTTTAATAGTTCTTCAAAATCCATAATTAGTAGGTATTAATGAGTTTTTGTAATTGCGCTTTGGAAGTCTTGTCTTTCGCAGCTTCATATTTTATAATCAAATTGATGGCCTCCATCACTTGGGCTTTAGATTCTTGTACAAAAGCAGGGGATAGTTGTTGTTGATTTTCCCAGCGCTTTAGCAAACCCGCGAGTAGATTTTTTTCTTCATCAGAAAGGATTTGCCACATCGCTAAGCTAATGTCGTTATAGGATTTATTTTTCTCGTATTCTATAATTTTTTGTAAGTCTTCCCGCAGTTTTTCTACTTTCTGTTCGTGTTCTGCATAAGGGTAAACAGCGCTGTCTAATAAATTGGCGGCTTCTACTTTAATTTCGGTTGCTTTTTGGTAGGAGTATTGGTCAAATGCTGCGGTTCTTAGTCCTTCACAAGACACTAAGAAAATACTCATGAAACAGAGGCTGTATATAATTTTTATTTTTTTCATAAGCTTTAATTGAAGTTTCAAAACAACTCTTCCCGCACCCGAAGGATACTTTTTATATGGTAATCGATAATTTTTTTTCTCCCTTGAGGAGTGTTTAGAATCTCTGAAAACTCTCTCCAGTTATCCATAAAAAAATTCTCGGTAAGAATAGCGGGCATCATGGTTTTCCGAAGCACATAAAATGACGCTTCTTTATCTAAATCGCCATCGCTATAATCGGTTCTCAATTTTTCAGAAGGAAATTCTTTTTTAAATTCTTCTCCAAAGACCGTAGCAATCGCATCGCTTTTTGTTTGACGGTAATAGGTGAAAATTTCTGCGCCTTCCCCTCCGCCAGCATTCGCATGAACACTCAAATAAAAACAGGGTAAATGTGCATAAGCATTGGCGCGTTTCACCCGAGTCACCAATCGAACATCCCAATACTCTGGAGCAATATTGATGTAGGGTATTTGCAAACGGGTGAGTTCTTCAATAATGCCATTAACGATAGCGCGATTAAATTCACCTTCGTAAATGATGCCTTCGTTCCATTGTTTTCTCTTTCCGGGAGTTTGGTAGACTCCGTTTATGAGTCCGCCGTGACCGTTATCTAACAATACAAGCATAAAACATCCCTTTTAGTTGCTATTCACCTAACAATTTAAGAAATTTTTAAATATTTTCGGGTTTTTCTCTGATGAATCTTAGCATTCTTGTATTTTTTCCCTGACGGATTTGTACGCATTCCAGTCAAAGTTTTGAAGAAATGCTAATCCTTTTCGTGCGCCCATCAGCAATAGGTTTTGTTGATCTTGGAAAGACATATTAAAGTTTAACCAGTTGTATTGAAGATCGGCATCGATGTGGCAAATTAGTTGTTTATAATCGGGATTGCGCAAGAGGAAATCATAATCGTGTATTTGACGCATGGTGCTAATCATCGCGCCGCCCAAACTAAATGCGCCGGAGGTAGAACTGTATTTTTCTCGGTAAACGCTTAACCTTACGCCAAAGGTAGGGAGTGAAGGAATTTTTTTAGTATGAAAAATATTGATGGGGAAGTTAGAAAGCAAACCACCATCTACAAATTTTACTTCGGGAGGGACTTCTCCGCGATAGCCAGCAAAAGTCATCCACTCTTTATGGGATTTGGTACCTGCATCAGGAATATCTTTTTTTACAAATGGATAGTAAAAATAAGGAATCGCAATAGAGGCTTTCACAAATTGAGCCGGATGGATGTTTTCTACATCCTTCCAGTATAAATGTGCCATTCTTGGAAAATCTACTTTGGTATGCGTGGTGATTTCCGAAGAAATAATGGCTAGTCTAGGTTTAGATATTGGTTTGTTCTCGCGGTGGTAAAGTTGAGAAGCCAATGTTCGTTTTTGTTTTAAGTCGGCATAAGAATTAATTCCAGCTTCCCTGAGGTGATGATCAATCCAATTTTCTAATTTTTCGCCTGGATTGAGTCCTAAACGATATCGTAGCTGGTAATAAATAGTAACGCTGTTAAAAAGTAAATTCCAAAATAAACCACCGCGTTCCTCTACTTTACGCTGTATTAAATGCTTGACTCTTTTTGGACCATCTACAAAGTCGAAGAAATTTTTCTGACTCAGCGCATCCAGGATTTTCATCGAAACCGGCTCTCCAATATTAGCCATTCCTGCCATAAATAAAGCATTAATAGCTCCGGCAGAAGTTCCTCCTAAGCTATAAAACCTGATTCCTGCCTGTTCTAAAATATAGGTATAGCCTACGAGCGCAATACCCAAAACCCCGCCGCCTTCTTGTACTAAATCTACATATTGGCAGCCTTTGGCGTCATAGATATCAGAAAAAATCTTTCCGCTATTTTTTATCTCCCGCGCTTTTACCACTAACTGGGTCATTTCGGGACCTTCTAGATAGTTTTTTATGTTGGTTTGCTTTTGCATACGGGAAGAAACTTCTCTCTAAAATACTTCTTTTTGATGAGTTTACCATTCAGAAATGACTATAAAAGTCGTTTTTTACCATTTCCATAACAGCCAAAACCTAGTAATACTCGTATCTTTTGTTTTTAAAAATTTAGACACATGAAAGAGTACGATGTATTGGTTATAGGAACAGGAACTGCGGGAAAAACCGTGGCTAAAGCTTGTGTAAAAGCAGGAAAAAAAGTGGCTATTGCCGATAATCGCGAATTTGGCGGTACTTGCGCCAACAGAGGTTGTGACCCTAAAAAAGTACTCGTGGGGCTTTCGGAAATATTGGATCGCTCACAAAAAATGATGGGAAAAGGGATTACCAAAATGCCCGAGTTTAGCTGGGAAGATTTACAGCAATACAAAAGAAAGTTTGTAGATGCTGTTCCCGCTGCGACAGAAAGTGATTTGAAGGCTTTAAGTATTCATATGTATCATCAGTCGCCTCAGTTTTTAGATGAAAACACACTTTCTGTAGAAGGAAAAACCGTACGTGCGAAAAAGATTGTGATCGCGACAGGAAATAAACCACTCGAATTGAAAATTCCTGGAAGAGATCTGGCTTTGCTTAGCGATGATTTTCTAGATCTCCCCAAACTACCCGAAAGCATGATTTTTATTGGCGCAGGTTATATTGGGATGGAGTTTGCTCATATTGCCGCGAGAATGGGCGTAAAAGTAACTATGATAGATATGTCCCCGAGACCGCTTACCAATTTTGATGAAGCCATTGTAAACCCTTTAACCCAAGCTTCAAAAGATTTGGGAATTGAGTTTATTTTTAACGCCGGAGTGAGTAAAGTTGAAAAATTGCAGAAATACTTCCGCGTAAGCGCAAAACAAGGCGATAAAATTATTGAAGCTAAAGCTGAATTGGTGTTTAACACCGCCGGTAGAGTGCCTTCTATAGATGAATTAGACTTAGAGAAAGGAAACGTAAGCTTTACCAAAAAAGGGGTGAGTGTAGATAAACACCTGCAAAATCCCAGCAATAAAAATGTCTATGCTTGCGGCGATGTGTCAGATAGTGAAGGCTTGCCTTTAACTCCGCTGTCATCCCAAGAAGCCAAAGTAGTGATCTCGCAGCTCATTGGGAAAAGCGTAAAGGAAGAAGCTACATACCCACCACAACCATCGGTGGTGTTTACAAGTCCGCAATTGGCATCTGTCGGACTTTCAGAAGCCGAGGCTAAAGCAAAAGGATATGAAATTGTGGTAGAAGAAAAAATGGATCTGAATTGGTTTAATGCCAAACGTATTAACGAACGTCATTATGGTTATAAAACCATTGTGGACAAGAAAACCAAAAAGATTTTGGGCGCTCATATTATAAGTCCGGAGGCTGGCGGAATCATTAATTTATTTACGATAGCCATTTGCAGCGGACTGACGTGCGAGGATTTGAAAGCCATGATTTTTGCTTATCCTACTTGGGGAAATGATATTAAGGGGATGGTTTGAAATAGTAATTAGTATTGAGTATTGAGATTTTAGTAGTGAGAGGTAAGTGGAAAGTGAAAAAATCTTCAATCTCCGATTAATAGGATTTCTCCTTTTATTGAAACTAATGAGTGGTGAGTGATATATATACTACTCAATACTATTTATCTAAAATCTCTGGCCTTATGTCAATACATGGAAGGTCAGCTCGAAAGAATTCATTTTGAAGAGCCAGATCGAGATTTTTGATTTAATAAAAACATTTTCTAAATGGAATTAATCCTCTTCTTTTTCGTCGTCAAAAGAATTCCAGCCTTGAGCTTTGATCGGGATTTTTTGATTGCCTCTAGTGACCAAGTGCATGCCTTCGCGTTCTTCGGTGATATGTCCAACGATGGTAAGGTTAGGATTTGCTTTGATCTTATCAAAATCTTTCTGATCTACAGTAAATAAAAGTTCGTAATCCTCGCCTCCATTTAAAGCGATGGTGGTGCTATCGATGTTAAATTCTTCACACACCGAAATCACTGCAGGATCTAAAGGTATTTTTTCTTCAAAAATATTAGCGCCTACCTTAGAGCTCTTACAAATATGAATCACTTCAGAAGAAAGTCCGTCGCTAATATCAATCATACTGGTAGGTTGCACTTCTAAAGCCGCCAATAGATCTGGAATGTCTTTTCTGGCTTCTGGCTTTAATTGTCTTTCAACCAAATACGCGTAAGGTTCTAAATCGGGTTGGGCGTTAGGGTTCACTTTAAAGACTTGCTTTTCGCGTTCCAAGACTTGTAATCCCATATAGGCCGCTCCTAAATCGCCAGTGACCACTAGTAAATCATTAGGCTTAGCGCCATCTCGTGAGGTCACTTTTTTAGGATCTACTCTTCCTAAAGCGGTAATGCTAATCACTAATCCCGAAGTGGAAGAAGTGGTGTCACCACCTACCACATCTACTTTGTAGGTTTTTGCCGCTAGTGTAATTCCCGCATAAAGCTCTTCTAAAGCCTCTACCGGAAAACGATTGGAAGCCGCAATAGAAACGGTGATTTGAGTCGCTTCGGCATTCATAGCATACACATCAGATAGGTTCACCATTACGGCTTTGTATCCCAAGTGCTTCAACGGCATATAAGCCAAGTCAAAATGAACGCCTTCTACCAGCATATCTGTAGTGACTACGGTTGCCTCATCTTTGTGATGAATAACGGCAGCATCATCTCCAATTCCTTTAAGGGTTGAAGGTTGATAGATTTCTACGAATCGGGTAAGGTGATCAATAAGACCAAACTCTCCTAATTCAGATAAACTTGTTTTGGGGCTATTATCTTCGAACATATGCTTTCTCTATAAAGTAAATGAATAGACGGCAAAAATAAGAGTTTTCGATAGATTAAACAGTCAAAATAATATAAAGTATAGTTTACAAGTGTTTTTCCTTAATTACGTTTTTAATTGTTTTGCTGAGTTTTAAATCTAGACTCTCTGGAGAAGCTTGTCCGTAAAATTTTGTCGGGTTAAATCTTGATGCGGAATTAATCTTTATCCAAATACAGTAGAGGGATAACTTTATCTCTTGTGACAACATTTGGGTCTTCGATGAGTAAAGCTTTTGGGTTTTTTCCTTTTGCAAAAGCCGGATGAAACTCCATTAAAAATGATCTTTCCTTATTGGCACTTAATGTTCTTTGCCTAATTTGAATATTGCGGCCATAAGCCTTTCCATATTGCATAACAAAATGCACTTTGTATTTTAGGTTTTTATCATTGAGGAGATAAAACTTACTAAAATCGATGGTTTGTTCCATGTTAGAATGATTATTAAATTTAATAATCATTCTTTTAAATCGAGATCCCTTCTTGGTAATATAAGTAGTGTCGGTAATTGAGGGGGTAACGTTTTCTGTCATTGAAATATTAGCCATTGCTTTAATTTCAAAAGTAATATCGTCTGAGTATTCATAGGTCTTATCTTCAAACTTTTGAACTCCGCAAGAGAGTAAAATAAGCGAGGTAATCACGTAGAGTATTTGTTTTTTCATAAAATAGGAATTTCGTTTTTTGTTTTAATAAATATAATCATTGTTGGCTGATAAAGAACCAAGACTGCTGGGCTGTTAGAACTAAGAACCAAAATATAATTGTTCCCAATTGATAAACAGTAATTTTTTAGTCAAAATAATCCTATCGTCCTCGATAAATCATTTTAGATTTCATAGCCTCAAAGGGTCATCAGCTTTATGCTATTTTAAATCGGACACTGATACATACAATTAAAAAATTATTGTATCCATTTAAACTTCTAAATTGATTTTGTCTTTATTGAGTCTATAAAAATAGGAAGCATATGCTTCATGATTACGACTGGAATGAATTGTATGGCACGGTTTCCGTAAAAAATTTAAAATATCTTGTAACCAGCTATTTTTTAGAATTTTAGAAGAGTTTGTTATTTAAGTCTGTCTTTTTAAGATGTAAGTTCAAAGCAGTAAAACAAAGTGGTTAGTCTATGTAAAGTACTGACTTGGCAGTTGGTCTAATTTCTCAAATGATTACCTTTAAAAATTATAGCCAAATCCTATTAAACAATAACATATATTAATCTATGCAAATATGGTATTCAGGTTCTTATATTGTATATTTGCTTCTTAATTAGAATTAATTTAAATAAAGCATGATAAAGGTTAGTCAAGAAGCTAAAATAAAGCTGGGTCATTTGATGGCAGAGGAAGGTTTTGACTCCCAGAAGGACTTTGTTCGTGTAGGTGTTAAAAGCGGTGGCTGCTCTGGTTTATCTTACGATTTAAACTTTGATCAAACTCGAGTAGATGAAGATAAGGTGTTTGAAGATAACGGAATACAGCTTATCGTAGATAAAAAAAGCTTTTTATACCTGTTGGGAACCGTTTTAGAATATTCGGGAGGCCTTAACGGAAAAGGATTTGTATTTAATAATCCTAATGCACAAAGAACTTGTGGTTGCGGAGAGAGTTTCTCTCTATAAATAGTTTGAAAGTGAAAAGTTGAAGGTATGGCAAGGTTTAGTTCTTTTGAAGAAATAGATTCTTGGAAGAAAGCAAGGGAGTTAAATAAAGAAATATATCAACTAACGAGTAAAGCCAATTCTTTTTCGAAAGATTTTGCGCTAAGAGACCAAATACGAAGATCGAGTATTTCAATTTCTTCCAATATTGCCGAAGGATTTGAAAGAGAAACCAATAAAGAGTTTATTAGGTTTCTATATATAGCTAAAGCATCTGCTGGAGAATTTCGTTCTCAATTGTATTTAGCTTATGATTTAAAATATGTTGATGAAGAGCAGTTTGAAATGTTAAACATAAAAGTTACGGAGATATCAAAAATGATAAGTGGACTGATAAGTTATTTATCAAAAGCACTTTAAAACTTGATAACTTGATAGCTTTAAAACTTTAAAAATGAATAAGTTTACAGAAGACGACTTAAGAGAAGAATTAAAGACCAAAGAGTATGAGTATGGGTTTTATACTGATGTAGAATCTGATACGTTCCCCGTGGGCTTAAATGAAGATGTTGTAAGAGCTATTTCTAAGAAAAAGGAAGAGCCAGAGTGGATGACTGAATGGCGTTTGGAAGCCTTCCGAGTTTGGCAGAAAATGGAGGAGCCAGATTGGGCTAACGTACATTACGAGAAGCCAGATTTTCAGAATATATCTTACTATTCTGCGCCTAATAATAAACCCAAATACGACAGTATTGATGATGTAGATCCAGAGTTGCTGGATACCTTCAAGCGGTTAGGGATTTCTTTAGATGAACAAAAGAAATTAGCGGGAGTAGCAGTAGATGTGGTGATGGATTCCGTTTCGGTAACTACAACCTTTAAAAAGTCCTTAGCGGAAAAAGGAATTATTTTCTGTCCTATTTCTGAAGCGATTAGAGAGCATCCAGAATTGGTGAAAAAATATTTAGGGACGGTAGTGCCTACTTCAGACAATTTTTATGCCGCGTTAAATTCGGCGGTATTTAGTGATGGTTCTTTTTGTTACATTCCAAAAGGCGTAAGATGCCCTATGGAATTGTCTACCTACTTTAGAATCAACCAAGCCGGCACCGGTCAGTTTGAAAGAACTTTGGTGGTGGCAGATGAATCGAGTTATGTAAGTTATTTAGAAGGATGTACTGCGCCAAGTAGAGATGAAAATCAGTTACACGCGGCGGTAGTAGAATTGATCGCTTTAGATGACGCCGAGATTAAATACAGTACCGTTCAAAACTGGTACCCAGGAAATGCGGAAGGAAAAGGAGGAGTTTTCAACTTTGTAACCAAAAGAGGTTTGTGTGAAGATCGTGCAAAAATTAGCTGGACGCAGGTAGAAACTGGAAGTGCCGTAACTTGGAAGTATCCTAGTTGTATCTTAAAAGGAGATTACTCGATTGGGGAATTTTATTCTATCGCAGTAACCAATAACTTTCAGCAGGCAGATACGGGAACCAAAATGATTCATTTGGGGAAAAATACCAAGAGTACTATTATCTCTAAAGGAATTTCTGCAGGAAACTCACAAAACTCCTATAGAGGATTGGTGCAGATTAACAGCAGAGCAGAAAATGCAAGAAACTTCTCACAATGTGATTCCCTATTAATGGGTAACGAGTGTGGAGCGCATACCTTCCCCTATATTGAAGCTAAAAATAAATCGGCTATCGTAGAACACGAAGCAACCACGAGTAAGATTGGGGAAGATCAACTTTTCTACTGTAACCAACGAGGGATTGATACCGAAAAGGCTATTGCCTTAATCGTAAATGGTTTTAGTAAAGAGGTGCTGAATAAACTCCCTATGGAATTTGCAGTTGAAGCTCAAAAATTATTAGAAATTTCATTAGAAGGATCTGTAGGATAAAAACGTAAGATATGAGAAAGGCATTTATGATCACCAGCTTATTGGCTGTCTTCTTTATAGGATGTAAACAAGACGCTAAAAAAGAAGAAGTAAAAGAAAACGATACTACGCAAGTAGAGGAGATCAAGAAAACAGATGGACTCGTAGCTTTGCAAGGTGAGTTTATCTATATAGCCGATGCTGCAGTATTAAAAGGAAATGACTTTATCTACGGCGTTGAATTAGATTCGATGAGTATGAAATTAGCCGAAGAGGTAAAACCATTAAAAAGAGAAGACTTTGATATGGTTCCTGTGATGGTAAAAGCAAAAGTAAAACCCAATCCGGCAAAAGAAGGATGGGATCAAATTATAGAAATTAAAGAAATTTTAAAAGTTTCGGCTCCAACGGGAGAAGAAGCGATTAAAGTAAAAGGAAAATAAAGATGTTAAAAATAAAGAATTTACACGCAAGTGTTGAAGGTAAAGAGATATTAAAAGGAATCAACCTAGAGATTAATGCGGGAGAAGTACACGCTATTATGGGGCCTAACGGTTCTGGTAAGAGTACGTTGGCTTCCGTAATTGCTGGTAAAGAAGAATACGAGCAAACTAAAGGAGAGATCATTTTAGAAGATGAAGAAATCTCTGAGTTGGAAGCCGATGAACGTGCGCACAAAGGAGTGTTTATGTCATTTCAATATCCTGTAGAAATCCCTGGAGTTTCAGTCACCAATTTTATGAAGACGGCGATTAACGAAACTAGAAAAGCGCAAGGCTTAGAGGATATGCCAGCAAAAGAGATGCTGAAAAAGATTCGGGAAAAATCTGAATTGTTAGAGATTGATCGTAAATTTTTATCGAGATCTCTTAATGAAGGTTTTTCGGGAGGAGAGAAAAAACGAAACGAGATTTTTCAAATGGCGATGTTAGAGCCAAAACTCTCTATCCTAGATGAAACCGATTCTGGATTAGATATCGATGCGCTTCGTATCGTTTCTAACGGAGTGAATAAATTGAGAAGTAAAGACAATGCGGTGGTTGTGATTACCCACTACCAGCGTTTGTTAGATTATATCGTGCCAGATCATGTACACGTATTGCTTGACGGAAGGATTGTAAGATCTGGAGGAAAAGAATTGGCACATAAATTAGAAGAGCAAGGTTACGACTGGATCAAAGAAGAAGTGAAAGTAGAGGGCTAAAAAGTTTCTCATTAACGTAAAATTGTAACAACATCAATTCCCTTTCTAGGGAGCAAAGTCAAGATTACCCATGGAATTAAAAGATAAATTAATCTCTTCTTTTTTTGCTTTTGAAGAGCAAGTAGATGTCAATAACGACGTGCATCAATTGCGAACTAAAGCCATTAAAGATTTTGAAACAATTGGTTTTCCTCGTAAAAAGGAAGAAGATTGGAAATACACTTCTTTAAATTCAATCTTAAAAGAAGATTACAGCCTTTTTCCTAAAAAGGAGAGCGCTATAGACTATAATGACGTCAAGAAATACTTTATTCATGATATAGACACCTATTGCATTGTATTTATAGATGGGATTTATTCTTCCCAACTGTCAAATACGACGCACGATAAAATAGATGCGTGTTTAATGTCGTCTGCATTACATAGCCCTAAATATAAGGCTATCATTGATAATTATTTTGATAAAATCACTCCAAAAGACTCTGGCTTAAATGCGTTGAATACCGCATTTTCTAAAGAAGGAGCATTTATCAATATTCCTAAAAATACGATGGCAGATCGGCCTATTCAAATCCTTAATTTTTCAACGGGAAGTGAAGCAGCCTTAATGGTTCAGCCAAGAAATTTAATTGTAGTAGGAGAAAATTCCCACGTTCAAATTATTGAACGTCACCAGAGTTTAACCGAGAATCCTGTTTTAACGAATTCGGTTACCGAAATTTATGCCGAAAAAAGAGCGCAATTAGATTATTATAAAATTCAGAATGATAAGGGTTCTGCTTCTTTAATTGATAGCACTTACGTGGAACAAAAACAGGAAAGTTTCTGCTCAGTACATACCTTTTCTTTTGGAGGAAAATTAGTGCGTAACAACCTGCAATTCTTTCAACGTGGAGAACGAATAGATTCTACCATGAAAGGAATCACGATTACCGAAGGGAAACAACATATAGATCACAATACCTTGGTGCATCATATAGAACCTAACTGCGAAAGTCATCAAGACTACAAGGGGATCTATGGAGATAAATCTACAGGCGTTTTTAATGGAAAGGTGCTCGTAGAAAAAGAAGCACAAAAAACCAATGCTTTTCAAAGTAACAACAATATTTTGGTAAGCGATAAAGCGACCATCAACTCTAAGCCACAGCTAGAGATTTTTGCAGATGATGTAAAATGTAGCCACGGTTGTACCATTGGTCAGTTAGATGAAGAAGCGATGTTTTACTTAAAAACTCGTGGAATTCCTGCTAAAGAAGCTCGGGCTTTGTTGATGTATGCTTTTGCTAATAATGTACTGGATAGTGTGAAAATTCCAGAAATCAAACAACGTATCAACAAACTGATCGCCAACAAATTGAATGTAAATTTAGGATTTGATTTGTAATCAAATCAGTAGTAATAATGCATCATAAAAACATGCCATGATAGATATTGATAAAATCCGTAAAGATTTTCCTATTCTCTCACGGAAAGTGAACGGGAAGCCTTTGGTGTATTTTGATAATGCCGCCACTTCGCAAACGCCACAACAAGTTATTGATGTGATCGTAGATTATTACCAAAATTACAACGCCAACATTCATCGTGGCGTTCATAGCCTTTCGCAAGAAGCGACCGATGCTTATGAGGAAGCCAGAGAAAAGATAAGAGCGCATTTTAATGTCAAGCATAAAGAGGAGATTATTTTTACTGCAGGGACTACCCATGGCATTAATCTAGTAGCCAACGGATTCTCTTCTTTGATCAAAAAAGGAGATGAGGTGCTGGTTTCGGCATTAGAACATCACTCTAATATTGTTCCTTGGCAGATGCTTTGTGAAAGAACGGGCGCTAAATTAAAGGTGATTCCTATGACGCAAGAAGGGGAGTTAGATAAGCTCGCTTTCGCGGAATTGTTTACAGAAAAAACCAAATTGGTGTTTGTAAATCATGTTTCCAATGCCTTAGGAACCATCAATCCCATTAAAGAAATTATTGCCAAAGCAAAAGAAGTTGGTGCTGCCGTTTTATTAGATGGCGCACAAGCAGCTCCGCACATAAAAGCAGATGTTCAAGTGCTAGATGTCGACTTTTACGTCGTTTCTGCACATAAAATGTGTGGTCCCACAGGAGTTGGTATTCTTTACGGAAAAAAAGACTGGTTAGAAAAACTACCCCCTTACCAAGGAGGCGGAGAAATGATTGACCAAGTGACCTTTGAAAAAACGACTTACGCTGGCTTACCTCACAAATTTGAAGCAGGTACGCCCAATATTTGTGGCGGAATCGCTTTTGGAGTGGCATTAGATTATATGAATGAGATAGGTTTCGACAAGATTGCTGCCTATGAACATGAACTATTAGTTTACGGGACACAAGAATTATTAAAAATAGAAGGATTAAGAATTTACGGAACTTCCGCAGAAAAAACGGCTGTGATTTCGTTCAATATTGAAGGTCTTCACCCTTACGATATCGGTACTATTGTAGATAAATTAGGGGTGGCGGTAAGAACAGGTCATCATTGCGCTCAACCTATTATGGATTATTATAAGATTCCGGGAACGGTAAGAGCTTCTTTTTCTTTTTACAATACCAAAGAGGAGATTGATGTCTTGGTAGAGAGTGTGAAAAAAGCAAAAATGATGTTGTCATGAGGTATTTAGGAATTCTTTTGGTTATTTTTTTGGGAATGAATGCTTGTAAAGCACCTAAGAGAGCTATGGTAGAATTGCCATTGGGAAAGTACGATGTCATTAATCTTTACGGGGAATCTATAGATGATAAAGCCCGTGTAGATATGAATTTTGACAGTCAGTTAAAACGGGTCACCGGAAGTACGGGCTGTAATAAATATTCAGCTCCCATGATTATGGAAGAGGGGAGTCTTATCATAGGAAATGCGATGGTGACCGAAATGTACTGTACGTTTATGCCTATAGAATCTAAGTTCTTAAAAGCTATGGTTGAAGTAGCATCTTATCAATATGAAGCCGATGAGATTTTACTGTTAGATGAAAATAAAAATGTAATTTTAAAAGGAAAAAAATAAGCGATTGGAAAGTATAAAAAATATCCAAGAAGAGATTGTCGATGAGTTTTCAATGTTCGAAGACTGGATGCAACGGTATGAATATATGATCGATTTAGGAAAGTCCCTTCCTTTAATAGATGAGTCTCACAAAATAGAGGAGAATTTAATTAAAGGTTGCCAGAGTAAAGTGTGGCTTAACGCTGAATTAAATGACGATAAAGTGGTTTTTACGGCAGATAGCGACGCGATTATTACCAAGGGAATTGTTGCGATTTTAATCCGTTCGTTTACGAATCAAAAACCTCAGGCAATTATCGATGCCGATACCCATTTTATTGATGAAATTGGGTTAAAAGAACATTTATCACCTACCAGAGCTAATGGTTTGGTGAGTATGGTTAAACAAATAAAAATGTATGCATTGGCTTATCAAGCCAAGCTCAATTAAACAAAAGAATTATGGCTATAGAAGCAATAGATACCAATGAGTTAGGAGAAAAAGTCGTAGAGGTTATCAAAACCATCTTTGACCCAGAAATTCCTGTAGATATATACGAATTAGGATTGATTTATGACGTTTTTGTGAATGAACACTACGACGTTAAAGTCTTGATGACCTTAACAACTCCTAATTGTCCCGTAGCAGAATCTCTTCCGCAGGAAGTAGAAGAAAGAATCAAGTCTATAGACAAAGTAAATGATGTGGAGGTAGAGATTACTTTTGATCCCCCTTGGACGCAAGAGTTGATGAGCGAAGAAGCAAAACTAGAATTAGGAATGCTTTAATTTTATTTATGGACGAAATCATCAATAAAGTCGCCAACAGTAAATTAATTACGGTTAATTTAGAAGATTACTATTTAGCGGGTAACCGAGAGCAGATTGACATTAGTCAATGGCTTTATGAAGGCTTTGTGCTTCGTGAAAAAGAGTTTAGGGCTACCTTAAAAGAGTATGATTGGTCAGTATACAATAACACGTTGGTAGCACTTTCTTGCAGTACGGATGCTATTATTCCTTCGTGGGCTTACATTTTAATCACGACCTACCTTCAGCCTTATGCAAAAAAAATAGTAGTAGGTGATTTACCAGCTTTAGAGTCTATTCTATATGCAGAAAAACTGCAACAAGAAGATTGGTCTCACTTAAAAGATAAAATGGTGATAATTAAAGGCTGTAGTAGTAAGCCTGTGCCAGAAAATGCCTATTTACTTTTGGCTCAATACCTGCAACCTATGGTTAAGAGTTTGATGTTTGGTGAGGCTTGTTCTTCCGTTCCTCTCTACAAAAAGCCAAAATTGTCTTAAATTTATTTCCTTAAATTGCTAAAACACTTATGTTTGCCGCAAATTTGAAAATTAATTATTGCGACATGAAAAAAGTATTATTTAGTCTCTTAGTGCTGTTTACAGCCAATCAAGTTATTTACGCTCAAGAAGAGGAGAAAGAAGAAAGACCAGATGGTTGGGTAGGTTCTGGAGACGTTTCTTTATTGTTTAATCAAGCGGCTTTTAATAATGAATGGCAAGGAGGAGGTACTTCTAACTATGCTGGAAATCTTAACCTAACTTATGAGTTAAATTACAAAAAAGAAGACATTACTTGGGACAATAGATTATTAGCAGATTACGGACTTACTAAAAGTAAGGATCAAGAATTTACGCGTAAAACCAATGATCGTCTAGAGCTAAATTCTATCGTAGGGAAGCAGGTCAACGAATCTAATTGGTATTACTCTTTTTTCTTAAACTTTAAAACTCAATTCTCTAAAGGTTACGAGTATAGTGATGTAGACGTTTTAGATCCTATCTCTGGAGATGTAATAGGACAAGAAGAAATAAGAACAGAAACTACTCATTTCTTATCTCCGGGTTATTTACAAGCAGGACCTGGCATGTTATGGAAAAAGGATGATAACTTAAGTGTAAACATCGCTCCAGCAACAGCAAGACTTATTTTTGTAGATGATGCTTTTACAAGTACTCCAGGATATACAGATGGTGATTACTACGGAGTAGATCAGGGAGAATCAACAAGATTTGAATTTGGCGCATCTATAAGTGCTTACGCAAAATTCAAGTTGGTAGAGAATGTTACTTTTGAAAATATCTTAAGCTTATATGCTAACTATTTAGAAGATCCTCAAAATGTAGATATCGATTATACAGGAAATATCAATATGAAGATCAACGATTTTCTTTCTGCTAGCTTCATTCTTCAAGCGATTTATGATGATAACGCCGTTAAAGGATTTCAGGTGAGAGAAGTATTGGGAGTTGGGCTAACCTATAAACTTAGCGGAATAAACTAAGTGATACCCACATAGATTTATAAAAAAAGCTTCCGATAAACGGAAGCTTTTTTTGTGGTTTGCTTTTAAGGCTGATATTAATTTCTTCTTTACGGAAGTAAAACTTACTTCTTTATAAATTTAGACGTGTAAGAAGCAGCTTCTGTAGTTATCTTTATAAAGTACATGCCTTGAGGAAGCTTAGAAATATCTATGCTAGCTTCCGCGGAAGCGTTTGCAGTTTGATGCGTAATTTTTTTTCCGTTAAGGTCAGCAATAGAAATTTTGACTTGCTTATAACTCTCTTTCCACTTTAGTGAAATAAAAGTCGAAGCAGGATTAGGGTAAAGACGTACCTCTCGCATCCCAACGTTCTCAAGACTTAAATTAGCTATAGTAATGCTTTTGGTTTTAGTATGGCTTTTACCGCATTTGGTTGTGGTTAATGTCACTATATACTCTCCGGTTGCGGTATAGTTATGAACCGGACTATCATTTGTAGACGTGTTGCTGTCACCAAAATCCCATACTACAGCATCGTAATCGTTGCTGGTATTGGTAAAATTAACTTCGGTATCGTTTATGGTTTCGGTAAAATCTGAAAGTGCTGGATTGATCGTAAAATCCCAATCCGTAATTTCGTCGTATACTATAGTCTTAGTGGCCAATCTTATCGTATTGGCATCGGCCGCAGGTAAACTAGAATCCCAAGTAATTAAACTAGGATCTTTTTTATAAATCATCGTATAAAAAGCGCAGGCTGTGGCATAAGAACCCGCTAGAGAAGGATGTGAGCTGTCGCTCGAATATAAGTTGATGAATGGGTGATTCTCTCGTAGATACCTCCATACGGCACCTGCAGGAGTAACCTCTGCATCATTGTCTTCTGTCATATACATATAGGTATCACGAATAGCATCATCCATATCTTCATAAGTACATACCCACGGTAAATATTCACAATTACTAGCATCTCCATTTTCCCTACCCCAAGTCATGTAAAATAGAGGTTGAGAACATTCATTATTGGCTCTAATCGCGTCGCTTAAAGAAGCTGCGTAAGGATATACCTCGTTTTCCATTTGCGTCTCGCTCAAAGAAGTTTCCTGACTTTGAGCCTGCAAAACCACATAATCCCAATCGTCTGTATTTATTTTATCTAGCGTGTTCGTATTGCTAGCGTGATCCATGAATCGGTAACCTCCTGGGGTGTTCGCATCGCGAATTAAAATATCGTCGGTATTGTTTGCCATTTCTTCTACCAATAAAGGTAAATTGTTTACGGAAGTATAACTATTCCCAATAAATAAAACCTTTTTTGTGGTTTGACTATGAACGGAGATAATACTTAATAAAACAAAAAGAGCGCTGAGTAAAAAATGTTTCATAAGCTGAGGTTAAGTTTATACAAACATAATTCTTTTTTGAAGAATGTCTTAAATGTATAAATGTGAGCTAATGGAATAGATTCTACGGAAAATAAAAAGAGGCAGACTTAAAATGGTTAGTTTTAACTCTGCCTCTGTAGCTTTATGCTTTAGCTTCTTTAATTAAGAAGTTCGTAATTCTTTGCCTCTCTTTTTTCTAAATCTAATTTTTGCTCGGTTGCTCAAGTAGAACATTACCGGAACGATAATTAAAGTTAAGAAGGTCGCGAAAACCAATCCGAAGATTACAGTCCACGCTAAAGGCCCCCAGAAGATCACGTTGTCTCCTCCAATAAATACTTTAGGGTCATAATCTGTGAACAAAGAAAAGAAATCAATGTTTAAACCAACCGCCAACGGAATTAAACCTAAAACTGTAGTAATTGCCGTAAGCAATACTGGTCTTAGACGAGATTTTCCTCCCGCTACAATCACTTCGAAATACTCTTTTCTCGTTAAAAGATCTTCGTCTTCTATGCTGAGGTCTTGTTTTTTACGATCTATGAGAATTTGAGTATAATCAATGAGTACAATGGCGTTGTTTACCACAATTCCCGCCAAGGAAATAATTCCCATCATGGTCATAATAATCACAAAATCCATTTGGAAAACGATAAGCCCTAAGAATACTCCAGCTAAACTCAAAACTACCGCCATTAAAATAATGATAGGTTTTGAGAGCGAGTTGAATTGTGCTACCAAGATGAGTAAAATTCCGCCAAGGGCAATCATAAGCGCTTTTACCAAGAAAGCCATATTATCTTCTTTCTCTTCTTCTTCTCCTGTAAACTTATAACTAATGTCGCTAGGAATTTCGTAATTTTTAAGTTCAGACTTTAAGTGTTTTACAATTTCTCCGCCATTGTAGTCGTTAAGTACATTGGAGTAAATGGTGATCACTCTCTTTAAATCTTTTCTTTTAATAGCACTAAAAGTAGAAGTTTGCTCTTTTTTCACTAAGGTGGAAATAGGCACTTGCACAATCTCTCCCGTATTTTGATTCTTAAAGGTAATAGGCTGGTTGAAAAGCGCATTTTCATTGTACCTAATGTCCTCCTGAAACCTTACGTTGATTTCGTAATCGTCATCTCCTTCTTTGTAGGTAGAAATTTCTTCTCCGTAAATTGCTCTACGTAAAGTTTGACCTACTTGTGAAGAGTTTATTCCTAATCTCCCCGCTTTGTTACGATCTACAGTAACATCTACCTCTGGTTTTGCCTTGTTGATATCAATTTTCAACTCTTCAATCCCATCAATATTAAGATTTTGAATATAAGTACGAATGTCTTCCGCTTCAGCGAGCATCTTATCATAGTCTTCTCCCGTAATCTCTAGATTAATAGGATATCCTGAAGGAGGTCCGGCTGCGTCTTTTTCTACGATGACCGAAGCTCCTGGGAAACCTTTAACCGCATCTCTTACTTCTGTCAAGACCGTACTACTTTTTACGCCGCGCCTAAGGTTAAACTCTCGCATAGAAAGTGTAATTTTTCCTTTGTGTGGCATTTCGTTTTGCTGTCCGCCATCGGTTTGTGGATTCCCAGCACCTTGTCCTACTTGAGAAATAGCCGATTCTACCATATAATTGTAACCATCCTCATCTTCGTACTTTTTGATGGCAGCATAAACTTTGGTTTCAATCTCCTTAGTTAGCTGATTAGTTTTTTCAATATCGGTACCTTCAGGATATTCGATGTAAGTGATAATCTGATTAGGTTGGTTCTCTGGAAAAAACAATACATTGGGTTGTACCAAACCAATAAGCACAAAACTTAGGATGAGCATGATAAAGGTTCCAAAGAAAAACACGTAAGCTTTTCTTCCGCGTAAAGCGAATTTTAAGAAACGTTCATAAAAATCTTCTAACTTTTTTAAAGACTTATACTGAAAGTAATCTACGGCTTTGGCCAAAAATAAACGGTAAACCCACAGTAAAATTGCTGCTAAGATGGCTAAGTTCCCCATTGCTCTTAGGAAACCAGAATCGGTTACAAATCCCATAATTAAGGAGATAAGTCCTGCAATTACTAAAACAGCCGTAATCGTAATCGCTCTTTTTCTTTTTACATCCTCTTCTTCTACCTTCATAAATTGAGAAGTAAGCATGGAATTGATGACCAAAGCCACAAATAAGGAGGAACTTAATACGATAGAAAGGGTGATGGGAAAAATTACCATAAACTTACCAATCGTTCCTGGCCATAATCCCAAGGGGAAAAATGCAGCCAAAGTCGTTGCCGTAGAAGCAATAATAGGCCAGGCGATTTCACCCAAACCTTCTTTTGCTGCTTTAATTCTTGGCACCCCTTGACTCATTAAGGTATATACGTTTTCTACTACCACAATCCCATTATCTACCAGCATTCCTAATCCCATTACCAAGGCGAATAATACCATGGTATTTAGCGTGTAGCCTAAACCGGAAAGAACGATAAAGGATAAAAACATAGATAGCGGAATGGCTATCCCTACGAATAATGCGTTTCTAAAGCCTAGAAAGAACATAAGAACGCCAACCACTAAAATTACCCCAAAAATAATGTTGTTAACCAAATCGTTTACTTGGTTTTCGGTTTTAATAGATTGATCGTTGGTAAGCGAGATGTGTAAGCCTTCTGGGAAATAGTCCTCCTTCTCTTGCGCGATTAGATCTTTAATTTGCTCTACGGCTTCGATCATATTCTTTCCTGCTCGTTTTTTTACATCGAGCATCACTACAGGCTCGCCATATTCTCTAGCGAATGTGGTAGCGTCTTTCTCTTTAAAATTGATATTGGCAATATCTCTTAAGTAAATAGTACCACCTTCTCTCTTTACGATAATGCCTTCTAGCTCTTTAGGGTTATTTATTTCCCCAGTAACCCGAATGTTTTTTTGTACCCCGTTTTGGGTAATATTCCCTCCAGAAATGGTTTTGTTTTCATATTTTACGGCGTTAATAATGTCATCAAA
The DNA here is from genome assembly GCF_031085155.1 of Mesonia profundi. Taxonomy (GTDB): domain Bacteria; phylum Bacteroidota; class Bacteroidia; order Flavobacteriales; family Flavobacteriaceae; genus Mesonia; species Mesonia profundi. Next base: position 75,896 of record NZ_JAVHUL010000003.1, read on the forward strand.
ACTTACTTTTGATGCCGTCATTTTATAAATATCTACTGCAATTTCTACCTCTTTATCTTCGGCTCCACGAACGGTGGCTTCTTTAATTTGGGGTAAAAGTTCTATTCTATCCTGTAAATATTCGGCATAATCTTTAAGCTGAGGTACCGTATAGTTTCCCGTAACATTAATGTTTAAAATGGGCATCTCCTCAGATATATTGAGGTCAAACACATTGGGTTCTACTTTGGCACCATTGTCTAAAGTAGGCCACGTAGTCTCTGCTTTACTTAAATCTACTTTATCCTTTACATTAATTTTAGCATCCTGTACAGGAACATCTTCTTCAAACTCTACAATAATAATAGAGTAATCTTGTAGGGTGGTAGACGTAATTTCTTTTACCCCAGCAATATCTTTAAACTCTTCCTCGAGCGGTTCTGTAATAAATTTCTCTACATCTTCAGCCGAGTTCCCCGGGTTAACAGAGCTTACATAAATCTTGGTCTCAACAATTTCTGGAAAAGCCTCCCTAGGCATACTGTAGTATGAGAGTAAGCCGCCCAAGAGAACAATAGCGATAATGACGTAAACGGTCATTTTATTACTAATGGCCCAAGAAGATATAGGGAATTCTTTATAGGTGTTTTTATTAGACATAACTATTGTTTAGTTTTAACTTCTTGACCGTCTCTAATCGTTCTCGTGCCTTCTACAATAATAGTTTGGCCGCTTTCTAGACCTTTGGTTACTTCAATTTTGTTGTCATAACTTAACCCGGTTTCTACGATAATTTTTTCAGCAACGCCTTTATTACCGTCTTTACTTTCAAACAGGTAAGCAATTTTTTCTCCTTTAGAATTTTCTTGTAAGATATTCTGCGGAATTGTAATGGCATTGGTCGCCGTATAATCATTTAATTTTACGGTAGCAATAAGGTTAGGTTTTACCGCTCCATTGCTATTAGGAACGCTTATGCGGATTTCAAAACTCCTGTTGTTGGGGTTGATGTAATTAGAAACTTTCTCTACCTTCCCTTCAAACTCTTTTCCAATAGAACTTAAAACTACTTTTACGTCACTTCCTTTACGGATTTTTCCTAGGTAAGTTTCTGGCACTTCGGCTACGATGTACATTTCATCTAAATTCACTAATCTAAAAAGCTGATTGGCACCCGGAGAAACCACTTCTCCTTGATCTGAAAATACCTTGTCTATTGTTCCAGAAAACGGAGCCTTAACGGTAGTTTTAGCCAATTGAGCTCTTAATTGGTTCACTGAATTTTTCATCGCATCAAAATTGGTTTTGGCTTCCAAGAATTGAATTTCTGATCCAATTTTTTGATCCCAAAGTCTTCCTTGACGCTCAAACGTGGTTTCTGCTAAAGCTAATTGTGTTTCAGATTGTGCTAACTGGCTGGATAAACCGCCATCGTCAATCTTGGCTAGAATTTGTCCCTTCTTTACGTTATCGCCTTCTTTAATATAGATTTTTGATAAAACTCCAGAAAATTCAGGGTAAAGAATAATATTTTTATCGGTTTCTACATCTCCTTGTATTTCTACATAATGCTTAAAAACGCTGTCTTGTAACTTTTCTATGGAAACCAAAACACTTCGGCTTACCGTATCTAACTTTTCAATTTCTTGGTTAAGCTTTTCTATTTCCGCTTTAAGCTTGGTTTGCTTAGAGGTTAACTCCGATTTTTTGGCTTTTATTTGAGAAATTTCCCCGGTATCGATGACATCATCTATCGATTTTTCTTTCTCTCCGCAAGAAAAAAGACTTGCTGCTATACATAAAGTTAAAATTGTCTTTTTCATGATGATTATGGATTGCTAATGCTTATGTTAGGTGTATTTAAAACGGTTTCTAGTTCTGCTTTAGAGTTCAATACTTCTAGCATAGATTCTAAAAACTCTTGTTGGGTTTGGTATAATTGTGTTTGGGCTTGGCGAAGTTCAAAACTAGTAGCAAGACCTTCAGAGAACTTAATCTGATTTTTGTTTTCGATACGTTCTGCCAATTTTAAATTTTGTTTTGCCGTACGGTAGTTTTCAATCGCAAATTGATAATCGTTTTTTGCTTTGTTCATCTGCAAGCGTATTTGTTCTTTAGATTGTTCAAATTGCGTTTGCGCTTGTTCTAAAGCAATTCTGGCTTGTGCGGTTCTTGCGCTTCTCTTAAGAGAACTAAAAATAGGAATGTTAAGACTTACGCCCCAGATGGAAGATTGATACCATTCTTGGTCATTAGTTAAAAAGCTGAAGGTTTCACTGTTTCCAGTAGTTCCGTAATTGATAAACGTACTAAGGCTGGGTAATGCTTTTGCACGCTCTAAGTTGAATTCATGTTCTCTTTGCTCAATAAGGTTTTGAGCCAGTTGATAATCTACATTCTCCTCGATCGTAGGGTCCACGTTCATGAGTTCAAGACTAATGTTTTCTTCAGCTAGATTATCTAAATCATCGGTTAGAGTGATGTCGTTCTTTAAGGGAATTCCCAGCGTAAGATTGAGCATATCTTCTGTAATCACCACCAGTCTTTTGGCATTATTCAATTGATTGGTAATTTGCAATAACGTAATTTGTATTTGCTCTACGGCTTCTTCTTCTTGCAATCCATTTTCAAAAATCTTCTTGGTCTCGTCATAGTTTTTTTGAAGCGTAGTTTGATTGCTCTCTAGGATGTCTACCAGTTCTTGCGCAAGAAGCACATTTCCGTAGGCATCAATCACACTTTTCCTTATCTCCAAAGCGGTTTTTTGCGCATTGGTGTTCGTGTAATTTAAAAAAGTACGAGAAGCCCTTATAGCCACAAGGTATGAACCGTCAAAAATAAGTTGCGTAGCAGTTGCCGTAGCGCTAAGGTTTTGCTTAGTCCCAAATTGAATAGGAATGAAAGTCCCTGGAGGACCTCCAGTAATTTCTGCAGGGAGTAATTGTACAGGGCGTTTTAAACTATTTTGGTAATCCACATTGGCCTCAATTTGAGGAAGACCATCTGCCGTAGTTTCCCACTTTTTCTTTAAGGCAATTTCAATATCTCTTCTTGCATTAATGGCGTTATAGCTACTGTCTAAGGCGCGTTCTATAGCTTCATCTAGGCTAAAGCTATATTCCTTTTGTTTCTCTTGAGCGAAGAAAGAAAAGGAAACGAGAAATAATAAACAGGTGAGTTTAATTTTCATGAATTGGGTTTTTTGCTAGTTTTTCTAAGATGACTTGTCCTTTTGCAGAAACGATTCCGCGAATATGATAATCTAAAAAATGCTTAACTAAAAAGGAGGTAGGATAGTTTTCTTCGGGGAAATACTCACTGTTTTTAATGCCTTCAAGCATCATATAATAAAAACGATATACAATATCTACTCGAATGTCTTTTCTATAAAGCCCTTCTTTTACACCTCTGTTGAGGTTGCAGACCACACATTCCTTCATGCGAACCATCTTGTTAAGACGTAAATTCTTATCGATATTGGGGTAGTATTTTTTTAATTGGTACTGTGGTGATGATTTTTCTTCGCGTAAACGTTTTAGAATGTATTGGTGAATACATAAAATTTCATTGATGGGGTTAAGCTCTTCAGCAATGATCTCGTCAATACCTTCTGTAATGCTGTTGTATAATTCTATGGAGCACGCCTCTACCAATTTAGATTTGGTTTTGTAATGCGCATAGATTGTTTTCTTCGATATGCCTAAATTTTCGGCAATATCATCCATAGTAACGCTTTTAAACCCTAGGTCTAAAAACATTTCAGTAGCCTTATTTAAAATCTTTTCTCTCATAATCGGCGCAAAAGTATAACAGAAACTTTTAATACCCGTAAAGTTTTCTTAGTTTTTATGCTAAATTTATGATTCTCTACCTTCCTGCTGAATGAAGAGAAAAGTAAGGGTTTTGAAGAGAGAAGGGGAGTAAGTATAAAAAGTAAGCTATAGCAGGCTTAAAATAAGTACAATTATGGTATTTTAGCTGAAAATTTTATCAAAAGCATGAAAGATATTAATGTGTATAGGAAAGAGTTTTTAACCTATTTAGAAAGCAAACTAACTCATAAGGAACCTGAAAATTTATATGAACCCATGCATTATATCCTTCATCTAGGAGGTAAAAGATTGCGTCCTATTTTGGTGTTGATGTCTGCAGAGGCTTTCGGTTCTACTTCTCAAAAAGCCTTAGATGCTGCTTTGGCAGTAGAGATTTTTCATAATTTTTCTTTGGTGCACGATGATATTATGGATGACGCGCCTTTGCGAAGAGGAAAAAAAACAGTGCATGAAAAATGGGACATCAATACAGGAATTCTTTCTGGTGATGCGATGTTGATTAATGCTTACCAGCTTTTTGAAAACTATGAAGGGGAGCAATTTAGGAAACTGGCCAAGTTGTTTAGTAAAACGGCAATGGAGGTTTGCGAAGGGCAACAATATGATATAGACTTTGAAACGCGTGATGATGTTAACTTAAAGGAATACCTTCATATGATCAAATACAAAACTGCGGTTCTGGTGGGGGCAGCACTAGAAATGGGAGCGATTGTAGCTCATGCAAAAGATGCTTGTAGGCAGCAAATCAATGAATATGGTTGCTTGTTGGGAATTGCGTTTCAGTTACAAGACGATTACCTCGATGCCTTTGGAGATCCAGAAACCTTTGGGAAACAGATAGGTGGAGATATTATTGAAAACAAAAAAACCTTCCTTTATTTAAAGACCTTAGAAGAGAGTTCTACTGCCGAAGCAAAACAACTAGAGCACTTATACACGATTTCTCCTCAAAATCCGCAGGAAAAGATAGAAACGGTAAAGCAGCTGTTTGTAGATAGCGGCGCGGCTAATCTAGCTAAAGCGGAAATAGAGAAGTACACGCGAAAAGCATTTAAGGTATTGGAGGAAATGAATATCTCTGAAACTAAGAAAAAACCCTTTAAAGAGTTTGGAGAATTGCTGATGACGAGGTCGGTTTAAGTCTACTTGGGTATATAAAAACATCCTAACAGTAAAAACTTATCAATTATAAGAGAATTTTATAATTTGAGACGCGCTATATTTAGTAAAAATTGTATTTTTGAAATGTTTTTAAAACACAACAGTATATTCCTCTTATGGATCAATTTTCATTTCTAAATGCGGCCAATACCGCATATTTTGCAGAGTTATATGATCAATATCTGCAATTCCCCGATAGTGTAGAGCCTAGTTGGAGAGCTTTTTTTCAAGGGTTTGACTTTGGTAAATCGTCTCATGGCGAAGAAACCGAATCAACACCGCAACCAAACAACACCTCTTCTCATCAAGCAGTAGATATCCCTGAAAACGTTTTTAAGGAGTTTAGGGTAGTTCAACTCATTGATGGATATAGATCCAGAGGGCACTTGTTTACAAAAACAAACCCAGTACGGGAACGTAGAAAATACGAGCCTACCTTGGCAATCGAAAATTTTGGATTGTCAAAAGAAGATTTAGAGACTAAATTTTCAGCCGGAGAGATATTAAAATTAGGGAAAGCTACCTTAAAAGAGATTATAAATCATTTAGATAGGATTTATTGTCACTCTATAGGGATAGAATATATGTATCTTAAGAGTCCAGAAGAAATCAAATGGATTCAAGAGCGACTTAATATAAACGAAAATCATCCTAGATTTTCTAAGGATGAAAAAATACAAATTCTTAAGAAGTTAAATGAAGCCGTTTCTTTTGAGACCTTTTTACACACCAAATATGTAGGTCAAAAAAGATTCTCTCTAGAAGGAGGCGAAAGCTTTATTTCTGGTATCGATGCCTTAATTGAAAGCGCAGCCGAAAAAGGAGTAAAAGAATTTGTAATGGGAATGGCTCACAGAGGCCGATTAAGTACACTAGCGAATATCTTCGGAAAAAATCCTAAAGATATTTTTGGTGAATTTGATGGTAAAGATTACGAACAAAAAGTATTTGACGGGGATGTAAAGTATCACTTAGGGTGGACTTCTTGCCGTAGAACAGACAGCGGAAAGGGAATTTTATTGAATATTGCTCCTAATCCATCTCACTTAGAAACCGTAGCGCCAGTAGTGCAAGGTATCGCAAGATCTAAGCAAGACAGGCATTATTTGGATAACCCAAAAAGTGTATTACCTATTATTGTTCATGGAGATGCCGCTATTGCCGGACAAGGAGTAGTTTATGAAACCGTGCAAATGGCTCAGTTAGATGGGTATAAGACACAGGGAAGTATTCATGTTGTGATTAATAACCAGATTGGTTTTACCACTAACTATTTGGATGCGCGTTCTTCTACTTATTGTACAGATGTAGCTAAGGTAACACTTTCTCCAGTACTTCACGTAAATGCAGATGATGCAGAAGCGGTAGTTCACGCGATGTTGTTTGCGTTAGATTATAGAATGAAGTTTGGTAAAGATGTGTTTATCGACCTGTTAGGCTATAGAAAATATGGTCATAACGAAGGAGATGAACCTAGATTTACACAACCAAAATTATACAAAGCAATTGCTAAGCATAGCAATCCTAGAGATATCTACGCTGAAGAATTAATAGAGCAGGGAGTTATTGAAGAAGGTTATGTGAAAGAAATTGAGAAAGAATATAAAGACAGATTAGAGCGAGATCTAGAAATTTCTAGAAAAGAAGAAACTACCATTATTACTCCAATTATGCAAGAAGAGTGGGAAGGATATTCTTATGGTACAGAAGCTGATATGATGGAGACCGTAGATACTACCTACGATCAAGATAAATTAGATGCCATAGCGAAGAAAATCACAACGCTTCCAGGAGATAAAAAATTCTTGCGTAAAGTGACTAAGTTAATCAATGCGAGAAGTGAAATGTACTTTGAGAAAGACAGCTTAGATTGGGCAATGGGAGAACTGCTTGCTTATGGTACTTTACTAGAAGAAGGACATGACGTAAGAATGACGGGGCAAGATGTAGAAAGAGGTACGTTTTCACATAGGCATGCGGTCTTAAAAGTAGAAGAGAGTGAAGAAGAAGTGAACTTGCACAATCATATTTCAGAGGAGCAAGGGCATTTTTATATTTACAATTCTTTACTTTCAGAGTATGGTGTAGTTGGCTTTGATTATGGATATGCCATGGCAGATCCTAATGTGTTATCGATATGGGAAGCTCAGTTTGGAGATTTCAGTAATGGAGCGCAAATTATGATTGACCAATATATTTCTGCCGCAGAGGATAAGTGGAAATTGCAAAACGGATTGGTAATGTTGCTTCCACACGGATATGAAGGTCAGGGGGCAGAACACTCTTCGGCAAGAATGGAAAGGTATTTACAGCTTTGTGCAAAAGACAATATGTATGTGGCTAACTGTACTACTCCGGCTAACTTCTATCACCTGTTAAGAAGACAGATTAAAATGGCTTTTAGAAAGCCTTTAATCGTATTTACGCCAAAAAGTTTATTAAGACACGCTAAGGTTACTTCTACCAAAGAAGAATTAGCTACAGGATCTTTCCAAACTTTAATAGATGATAAAGAGATGAGCCCAGAAAAGGTGAAAACCTTAGTTTTCTGTATGGGGAAATTCTATTATGATCTATTGGCAAGAAGAGAAGAATTAGAACGAGACGATATAGCTTTGGTAAGGTTGGAGCAATTGTTCCCATTGCCATCGGCTAGAATCAAAGAGATTATTAATAAATATGAAAACGCAGACGATCTCGTTTGGGCTCAAGAAGAACCAAGAAATATGGGAGCTTGGAGTCACTTATTGTTGCATTTAGACGATGCACGTAAGTTTAGAGTTTGTAGTAGAAAGTTTTATGGAGCACCTGCAGCAGGGAGTTCTGCGAGATTTAAGAGAAGACACGCAAGAGTTATCGAAAGTGTTTTCGATAAAACAGTAAATGATTAATTTTAAAAATACGATTCCGAAATAAATAGAAATTATGGCTTTAGAAATGAAAGTCCCTTCACCGGGAGAGTCGATTACAGAAGTTGAAATTGCAGAATGGTTGGTAGAAGATGGCGATTATGTAGAAAAAGACCAAGCAATAGCAGAAGTTGATAGCGATAAGGCGACCTTAGAATTGCCTGCAGAAGCAAGTGGTATCATTACGTTTAAGGCGGAAGAAGGAGATGCAGTGCAGGTTGGAGAAGTGGTATGTTTAATTGATACCGAGGCTAAAAAACCAGGAAGCGATTCTTCAGAAGACACTTCTGATAAAAAAGAGGAAAAAACAGACGTTAAGGAAGAGAAAGAAGATAAGAAGAAAGAAGACGATAAAGCGGAAGCTAAAGCCGAAACTCCTTCTAAAACTTCAACTCCAGAACAAAAACAAGACGATAAAAACTACGCTAGTGGAACTCCTTCTCCAGCAGCTAAAAAGATTTTATCTGAAAAAGATATGGACGCTAAAGACGTTGATGGTTCAGGTAAAAATGGAAGAGTGACAAAAGAAGATGCTGTAAATGCAAATCCTTCTATGGGAACTCCAGGAAATGGAAGCAGAGGAGAGTCTAGATCAAGAATGTCTATGTTACGTCGTAAAGTAGCAGAACGTTTAGTGAGTGCTAAGAATGAAACCGCGATGTTAACGACCTTTAACGAGGCCGATATGTCAGCGATCTTTAACTTAAGAAAGAAATACAAAGAAGACTTTAAAGAAAAGCACGGGGTAAGCCTTGGGTTCATGTCTTTCTTTACCATGGCGGTAGTAAGAGCATTAGATATGTATCCTGCGGTTAACAGTATGATCGACGGGAAGGAAATGATTTCTTACGATTTTAAAGATATTAGTATTGCGGTTTCTGGTCCTAAAGGATTAATGGTGCCGGTAATGAGAAATGTAGAGAACCTTACTTTTAGAGGAGTAGAAAGCGAAGTAAAACGCTTAGCGCTTAAAGCTAGAGATGGAAAACTGACTGTAGATGAAATGACAGGTGGTACCTTTACTATTTCTAACGGAGGTGTTTTTGGATCTATGCTTTCAACTCCTATTATTAATCCTCCACAGAGTGCGATTTTAGGAATGCATAATATCATTGAGCGTCCTGTGGCGATTGATGGTGAAGTAGAAATACGTCCTATGATGTATTTAGCACTTTCTTATGACCATAGAATTATTGACGGGAAAGAGTCTGTTGGTTTCTTAGTAGCGATTAAAGAAGCTTTAGAAAGCCCAGAAGAGTTATTAATGGATAATAAAGTAAAGAAAGCTTTAGAGCTTTAAGTAAACTATAATTATATATAAAGCCGCTTTCAATCAGTTGAAAGCGGCTTTTTTGTTTCTATAAATTTGAATTATTTTTTTCTATACTGAACTGAAAAGAAGTGAATTTTATGCGGTATTTGATTAGTAGTTGCTCGATATTGAGTCTAATATCTAATAGCGCCCGCTCGAAAGGGTACGGGCGGTTAGCGGTCTAGGCTCTAGATTCTAATTAATCGACTTACTTCAAATACAAACACTTGTTTTTATAATCTATCACGGCTTTTCCTTTTTCAAGCATGTCGGCGCCAATGATGCCGTGTACCTGGTCGGCGTTATGGTTTTCTAAGGCTTGGTTCACGTGGCTTAGGTCAAACAAAACCAGGCTTATTTTCTTCTTTTTCCAACCTTTAATCTTCAGTTCGTTTTTTACTGAAACTTGTGTCAGCATATCGGTAGCGCCGGCTCCAGCCGCTTTTACATCGCTATCTTCGGTAAAGAGTTTAAAATATTCGGCGGTGTCAAGTCCTACACAAGAACTGGAAGCGCCAGTATCTAAGATAAAATTTCCTTCCACTCCGTTTATTTTCGCTTTCACCTCTAAATGATTGGTAGCGGTGGTCTTTAATTTAATGCGGATGTACTCTTTTTCTTTTAATAATTTTCGTAACGTAGACATTCTTCTTTTTTTGGCAAAGATAGCCGAAGAAAATCAATTAGTTTTGCAAATCATGTTTCGCTTAAAAATTAATCTTTTATGAAGTTGATAGATACCCACACCCATTTATATAGTGACGCTTTTGCGGAAGACCGACAAGAAATGGTACAACGTGCCCTACAAAAAGGAGTAGGGAAATTCTTTTTGCCCGCCATAGATTCAGAAACCACCCAGTCGATGTACGATTTGGAAGTACAATTTCCCAAAGAAATGCATTTAATGATGGGACTTCATCCTACTTCCGTTAAGGGAAATTATAAAGAAGAATTACAGCACGTAAAAGACCAATTTGCCGAAAGAGATTTTTGTGCGGTAGGCGAAATAGGAATCGATTTGTATTGGGACAAGTCTACTTTAGGAATTCAGCAAGAAGCTTTTAGGGAGCAAATTAAGTTAGCGAAAAGTAAAGATTTACCCATTGTAATTCACTGTCGGGATGCTTTTGAGGAAGTTTTTGAAGTCTTAGAAGAAGAAAAAGACGAAAAGCTTTATGGAATTTTCCATTGTTTTACAGGAACTGAAGCACAAGCAAAACAAGCTTTGTCTTATCAAATGAAATTAGGTATTGGCGGGGTAGTGACCTTTAAAAACGGAAAAATAGATCAGTTTTTAGAAAATATCGATCCAAAACATATCGTATTGGAAACCGATGCGCCTTATTTATCGCCAAAACCCTTCCGCGGAAAGCGAAATGAAAGCAGTTATGTAGTGTATGTGGCCGAAAAGCTAGCAGAAATTTATAACTTGCCGGTTGAAGAAATAGCAAGAATCACGTCAAAAAATGCGTTAGACGTTTTTAAACTCTATAAATAATGCAGGAAAATAACTCTAAGATTTTATTGATTTATACCGGTGGTACTATTGGGATGATTAAAGATTTTGAAACCGGTGCCTTAGTAGCCTTCAATTTTGATGAGTTATTGCAAAATATCCCCGAGTTGAAACTCTTAGAGCACAGCATAGATACCGTTAGTTTTGAGGAGCCTATTGATTCTTCTAATATGAATCCCGAGTATTACAAGCAAATTGTAGAGGTGATTGAGGAGAATTATGAGGCTTATGATGGGTTTGTCGTTTTGCACGGAAGTGATACCATGTCTTATTCCGCTTCAGCGATCAGTTTTATGTTAGAGAATCTTAATAAGCCTATTATTTTTACGGGATCGCAGTTGCCTATTGGAGATTTAAGAACCGATGCGAAAGAGAATCTCATTACCTCCATTCAGTTGGCTGGTTTAAAAGAACATGGTAAGAATGTGATTACTGAAATAGGTTTGTATTTTGAATATAAACTCTACAGAGCCAACCGAACTACCAAAATAAACTCTGAAAACTTTCACGCCTTTGCATCTTTAAATTATCCTGCGTTAGCAGAATCTGGGGTAAATTTATGGGTGAATAAACCTAAATTAAAGGAGCCTAATCGAAAAAAAAACCTCATTGTTCATAAAGAATTGGAAGATGATGTATTCATTTTAAAGCTTTTTCCGGGAATAAATGAGGCGATGGTTTCTCATATATTGTCTGCAAAAAACTTAAAAGCAATCGTTTTAGAAACTTATGGGAGTGGAAATGCGTGTACAGAAGATTGGTTTATCAATCTCTTAAAGGAAGCGATAAAAAACGAAATTAAAATTGTAAATGTGACGCAATGTGCTGGAGGCAGTGTGATTATGGGACATTATGAGACCAGTACGCAGCTCAAAAAGATAGGTGTAATTTCTGGAAAAGACATGACAACGGAAGCTGCTGTAGCCAAATTAATGTATTTATTGCCAAAAGATTTGTCTCGAAAAGTCTTTAAGACTATATTTGAAACATCGCTAAGAGGAGAAATGGCATAAAATTAACGTCACTTATTTTTGAGACTTAATTTTTTTTTATTATTTAGCGTTTCGTTTCGGCAGTCGTAGCGGTGTATAGAGAGGTGGCCGAGCGGTCGAAGGCGCACGCTTGGAAAGCGTGTATACGTTTATAGCGTATCGAGGGTTCGAATCCCTTCCTCTCTGCTTTTTAAAATGAACAAAAATTTTTATATATTTAAACCTTTAACTAATAATTAATTAAGACAACAAGTAATGAAAAGATTATTTTCTATTCTGGTAATCGCAACAATTATGGTCTTTGGGGGCCTTACTGCAAACGCGACTAATAGTGTAAACACATTGCCAGCCGTAACTTCGAATATTGTACAAGATAACGATGAGGCAGGATCAGCGGCTCAGGGAGAAGAAAGCCTAGGTTTTCATCAGGAGCTTAAAAAACGTTTTATAGAAGGTGGTGCCGGCTTTATGGGGATCGTACTTTTATGTTTAATTCTTGGTTTAGCCATTGCGATTGAGAGAATTATTTACTTAAACCTTTCTACTACGAACTCTAAGAAGTTAGCGCAAGACGTAGAAGATGCTTTAAACAGCGGAGGAGTTGAAGCTGCAAAGGAAGTTTGTAGAAATACAAAAGGACCTGTTGCTTCCATCTATTACCAAGGTTTAGATAGAGCCGACGAGAGTATAGATGCTGCAGAAAAAGCAGTGGTATCTTATGGAGGTGTTCAAATGGGACAATTAGAGAAAAACGTTTCTTGGGTATCTTTATTTATTGCCTTAGCGCCAATGCTTGGGTTTATGGGTACGGTAATCGGGATGATTGACGCCTTTGATAAAATTGAAGCCGCAGGAGATATGCAACCTTCATTAGTAGCAGGAGGTATTAAAGTAGCACTTCTAACCACTGTATTTGGTCTTATTGTTGCAATTATTCTTCAAGTTTTTTATAACTACATTATCGCAAAAATCGATAGTATCGTAAACGATATGGAAGATGCGTCTATTACTTTAATAGATATCTTAGTAGATTACAAGAGAAGAAAATAATTGAGTAATTAACCTATAATACAACGATAATGGTATTACATAAAATTTTAAAGATACTAACCCTAATAATTGGTGTGGTTGCATTGATTATGGGAATATGGCTATTTGCTACAAGCGAACAGTCTTTAGTGCAGCCTATGATGATGCTTGCTTACGCAGTTCTTGCTATAGTTTTGCTTATTGTTGCAGTTTTTGTAATTAAGGATTTATTCTCAGGTAATGTGAAAAACACCTTGATTTCTGTAGGAGCATTTATAGTAGTTATTGCTATTGCATTTTTCCTCTCAGACGGAACAGCAACGCAAATGAAGAATGGAGAAATGCTTACTGCTACTGAATCTCAGTGGATTGGTGCTGGTCTTAGAACCTTCTATATTTTGGCAGCAATCGCCGTAGGAGCAATGATTTTTTCGGGAGTTAAAAAATTAATTAAGTAAGAATTTAAATATGGCAAAGAGAAATGCACCAGAAGTAAATGCAGGTTCGATGGCAGATATTGCTTTCTTACTGCTTATCTTTTTCTTGGTGACAACTACTATAGAAACCGATGCTGGGATCAATAGTAAATTGCCACCAATTGAAGATGTTCCAGAAAATCCACCTCCACGTAAAGAGAAAAATATTTTTATTGTATTGGTGAATGCAAATGAAGAGTTATTGGTTGAGGATGAAAGAATGAATCTTAAAGACCTAAGACAGGCTGCAATTGATTTCCTAGATAATGGAGGTCAAGATTGTAATTACTGTCAGGGGCGTAGAGATCCAGCTTCATCAGATAATCCTTTAAAAGCAGTAGTTTCTTTACAAAACGATAGAGAAACCGAGTATGGCGCATATATTGCCGTACAGAATGAATTGGTTGCGGCTTTTAATTTCTTAAGAAATAGAGAAGCCAATCGTTTGTTTGGAAAATCTTTTGTGAAGATGGAAAGAGACTTTAACGATTCAGAATACCGAGGAAGTAAAGAAAAGCTGGAAGAAGATATTAAAACTATTAGAGCTATGTTTCCTTTAAACTTATCGGAAGCTGAACCTAAAGAGAGAAAATAAAAGACAAATAAAAATTCATTATGTCTAAATTTAGAAAGAAAAAAAGCGGAGACTTGCCGGCTATATCAACGGCCTCACTGCCAGATATTGTATTTATGTTACTGTTCTTTTTTATGGTGGCAACCACGATGAGGGATACTACTTTAATGGTTGAGAATAATTTGCCTTTTGCAGATCAAGTTGAAAAACTAGAGAAGAAAGATTTGGTAATGTATGTTTATGCGGGGAAACCTAGCGAACGTTATCAAAGACAATTTGGTAAAGAAGCCCGGGTTCAGTTAAATGATAAGTTTGCAGATGTTTCAGATATCAAAGAATTTATTATTTCGGAAAGAGAATCTAAGAGAGAAGAATTACAGAATTTATTAACTACTTCTCTTAAAGTAGATACAAAAACCAATATGGGTCTTGTAGCAGATATCAAATATGAATTAAGAAAAGCAGAAGCTTATAGAGTGAATTATACGACTAAGAATGGTAAAGCTTCTCAAAATATGAACTAACAAGTTTTAACTTTTAACTCAAAAAACATCCAATTTCAATTGGATGTTTTTTGTTTTTATATATTAGTGTTCGGTTAAAAACGTTAAAAGTGTAGTCGCCTTAATGATGGGAGCGGGAAACAAAACATTCTTATATTCGGTTAATATTTCTGAAATTAAATAACTTTTATAAATTAAACAATTGTTTACTAGTTGGTTAATGTTAAGGCTAGCTTCTATGATCTAAAACGTAGGGTCTAACATCTTAGTCGGGCATAACTAGTTTTTATACTTTCGTTTTAAGTATCTTTCCTCTATGAAAAATGTGCTATTCCTTTGTTTCGCTTTATTTTTTTTTGCGACCAGCTTTTCGCAAGAAATCCAGGCGATAGACACTACTTCTGTTGCAGTAGATAGTCTGTACCGCGAGGATCAATTCTATGCTGGCTTTGGCTTTAATTTGTTGCTTAATCGCCCAGAGGGAATAAAACAATCTGGATTCTCTGGAGGTTTGCATTTTGGGTTTACGCGGGATATGCCTATTAATAAAAGAAGAAATAAAGCCATAGGGCTTGGTTTGGGAATGTCTATCAATTCTTACGGCTTTAATTTACTGATCGATGAAAAGGAAAACGAAACCACTTTTGATGTCATCGAAAATAACTACGATACCAATAGATTAACCAACTACCTTATTGAAATGCCCTTAGAATACCGTTGGAGAACTTCTACGGCTTCCGATTATAAATTTTGGAGGATTTATACGGGATTGCGATTGGGCTATGTATTTTGGTCTAAAGCAAACTACGTTGCTGGTGATGTTAAAATTAGAGATAAGCACCTCAATGCGCTAGATAATTTTAGGTACGGACTCACTTTTACCTTTGGCTATAATACCTTTAATTTTAATGTCTATTACAGTTTAAATCCCTTCTTTGATGGAACTTTAGGCGATACAGTAGAAGAAGTGGGGCTAAATCCCCTTAAGATTGGGATTATGTTTTATATCCTTTAATACCAGAGTAAACTTAAATACGGAATAATTCCTATTGAAGCACCCCACACTAATTCTTTTCCAGTATGCGCTTTTAGCTGCAGTCTTGAAGTAGCAATCCACCCCATTAAGAAAATTAAGAGCGAAATAAGATAAATCATATTAGTTTGATACAAAAAGCTAAGCATGGTAATAAAAGCAAGCACTCCCATAATTCCCATCATGTGTAAACTAGCTTTCACTTTAAAGTAAGCTAGAATCAACGCGAGCATATTGGAATAAAGAATACAAGTAAAAAAAAAGTAAAGCTCGGTTTGCTCATAACTTTTTAAGATAAAGTTATTGACCGTTAATAGTATGATGCAAAAAAACAATAAAGGAATCTTTCTTTCCTGAACACTTCTTAAATGAACACTTTGTATGATTTTCAAATTCTTTAACAAAAAGAAAAAAACGATAGGAATAAAAATGGTAAGAATACTAATCGCTAAAATTTTTGCTTTAGCAATAGGGTCCGGTGAAAATCTAGGTGTCAAAACAAAATAGAGTAGACTCCCCAATAACGGCATTAATATGGGGTGTAGGAAGTAAGAAGCAGATTTAATGAATACACGCATAAAAGCAATTTAAATTTCTTTTCTAAGCCTTGCTACAGGAATATCTAATTGCTCTCTATATTTTGCTACGGTTCGCCTAGCAATAGGGTAGCCTTTTTCCTTTAATACTTTTGCCAGTTTATCATCGGTTAGAGGTTTTTTCTTATCCTCATCCTCAATGCTCATCTCTAGGATTTTCTTAATCTCTAAGGTAGAAACCTCTTCTCCTTGATCATTCGTCATCGATTCCGAAAAGAATTCTTTAATCAATTTGGTACCATAAGGCGTATCCACATATTTACTGTTTGCCACCCGACTTACGGTAGAAACATCCATATCAATTTTTTCGGCGATATCTTTTAAAATCATGGGATTCAGATCGCGCTCATCACCGGTCATAAAATATTCATATTGATGATGCATAATGGCATTCATTGTCACAAATAAGGTTTCTTGGCGTTGTCTAATTGCTTCTATAAACCATTTGGCAGAGTCCAGTTTTTGTTTGATAAACATCACGGCATCTTTCTGCTTCTTGCTTTTTTCTTTGGATTCCTTATAGCCTTTCAGCATGTTATTGTATTCCCGAGAAACATGCATCGTTGGGGCATTTCTTCCGTTAAGCGTTAATTCCAACTCTCCATCTTTAATCTTAATGGTAAAATCGGGTACTACGTGCTCTACGATTCTAGTATTGGTAGAGTAAGAGCCTCCGGGTTTAGGATTAAGGTGTGATATCTCGTCAATCACCTCCCTCAATTGATCTTCGGTAATATTAAATTTAGAAATCAGTTTCTGGTAATGCCTCTTACTAAATTGTTCAAAAGCATTTTCCATCATATCGATAGATAACTCCACTAACGGAGTGGCTTCTCTTCTCTTTAACTGAATAAGTAGACACTCTTGTAACGAACGTGCTCCAACTCCCGCAGGGTCTAGCTCGTGTACCAATTTAAAAACTTTTTCTACCGTCTCCTCATCGGTGTAAATATTTTGAGTAAAAGCAAGGTCATCAACAATATCGCTGGTTTCTCTACGTATATAACCACTTTCATCTACGCTACCGACAAGAAATTCGGCGATTTTCTTTTCCTCTTCATCGAGTCTAAAGGTTTGCAATTGCGTTTTTAAATGCTGAGAAAAGGAAATACCAGACGCATAAGGGATGCTTTTTTCGTCATCATCTTTGCTGTAATTATTCGCTTGCGTTCTATAACTTGGGATTTCATCATCGCTTAAATACTCGTCCACATCAATTTCAGATTCGGTTTCAATGATTTCCGAATCACTTTCCATCTCCTCATTTTTAAACTCATCTTCATACTCATCGGTAGATTCTTTCCCACTATCCAAGGCAGGATTTTCTTCCAACTCTTGCTTTACACGTTGTTCAAAAGCTTGCGTAGGAAGTTGTATCAGTTTCATTAACTGAATCTGCTGCGGAGATAACTTTTGTGAAAGTTTAAAATTTAGTTGCTGCTTAAGCATAAATCATAGGATTATACCTACAAAAGTAACGAAAAAGCTGATAGTTCTCTTACCAAAGTTTTGTTAAGCTTCAATTTAGGTATAAGAAGAGGCTTAAAACTTTAAAAATCGCTTAGAAAGTTGAGATTCTAACGCGTGAGTATCAGAAGTTATGGGGTGTTTGAATTGCAATTTATAAGCGGTTAAATAAATTGCTTTCTGAAGAAAAAATTTGGCGCCATAGCTTTCATCTCCCACAATAGGGAAGCCGTGCATAGATAAATGTTTTCTCAATTGATGCGTTCTTCCCGTAAGCGGATTTAATTCTACCAAGCTAAAATCATTTCCTTCTTTTTGATAGAATTTAGTAGCTTTTGCAAGGGTTTCCGAAGCTTTGCCGTCCAGTTCATCGTTGATGATCTGTTCTTCTTCGCTAAATTTTCCTTCTACAATCGCCAAGTAAGTTTTGCTGATTTCTTTGCGTTCAAAGGCAAGGGATAATTGCGCTTGCGCGGATTTAGTCTTGGCAACGAGCAACAATCCGCTAGTGGGATTATCTAATCGGTGTACCGGAAGCGGATAAACCAACGCATCTGGTTGAGTGGAACTAGTCAGGTTAAAAGGGAGTGCATTTTCTATGGTTTTAAAGTAATTTCCGTTGGTAGGATACCCTGAAGGTTTCTCAATCACCGCTAAGAAATCATCTTCAAAAACTACTGAAAACGAAAGTTGGAAGATTTTTTTTGGCTTCACCGGTTCTTCCAAAAGCTGTAATTCCTGTCCTTCCTGAATCCAGTCGGCCGTACGCGCCACTTTTCCGTTAAGGAGAATTCGCTCTTTCTTAAGTGCTTTTTTTACCGCGTTTCTAGAGTTGAGTAAATCAAAAACTTGGGAAGCATATTCTTGCAATCGAATAGCTTCTTTTATGTGGGGAACAGTATGTTTTTCTATAGCCTTAGAGGACGTCATTTATTTTTTATCTTTAACCTAAAATATATTTGATGCGATTAATCCTATTTCTTTTTTTATATCCCATTTTGTCCACAGCTCAAGTATTTACTTCTAAGTTAAAATCTGCCGAGAAACAAGAGCCTTTGGGCTATGTGAATGTAAGTATTTTAGATAAAAAAATAGGTACAAATACCAATTCTAAAGGTGAATTTTCCTTAGACTTAGAAAAGTATAAACAAGATAGCTTATTGATCAGCCACTTGGGTTATGAGTCTAAAAAAATTTCAATTGGAACCTTGTTAGAGCAAGCTCAAGAATATCAAGAAATTTATTTAGAAACTACTTACGAAGTTATGGACGAAGTGGTATTGCAAGTGAAAAGGAAAAAATACGGAAGTAAGCACCGTTTAGGATTACGAAAAAAATGGTTTTCGAGCAAAATTGGCGTCCAATTTGGAATGGAGCAAGCCATTTATATTCCTAATGAAAAAGAAAAAAAAGGAAAAGTAGAAGAAGTTAGTTTTTGGGTTGGGGAACAAGAGGAGTTATTTTATAACAGTAAATTAACTTGGTTTAGAATTAAGTTTTATAACTATGATGAAGATAAAGATGAACCCGGAGCGCTGCTTTCCTATGAAAATCTTGTTATAAAACCTGATGGAAATACAAAGCAACAATTAAGCATAGAGCTAAGTAAGTTTGCTATTCCTTTCCTTAAAAACGGAATATGCGTTGTCATTGAAACTATTAATCCTAACCCAACTGAGGGGAGCGATAACCAATTTATGACTTATCCTAAATTAATTTATTCGCGAGAAAAAAATAATAGAGCTTGGATGAGCTACCGCGGAAATAATTGGCAACACCGCTCTAAAAAACATCGAGTAACGAAAACAGTTCTAGGTAATGAGAAGAAATTTTACCTCACTCCAGTTGTAAAAATCAAAGTAAGGTATGAGAAGTAACCTATAAAAAAAGCCAAATTGAATTTCAATCTGGCTTTTAGCTTTATTATTTCTGATGTTTGTAGCAGAAGACTAAAGATTCCTCCTTCGTCGGAATGACAATACTGCAAAGCAATTCTGTTCTAGAAATCGGCGTTTTGCGGACTTCTAGGGTAAGGAATCACATCTCTAATGTTCCCCATTCCTGTGGCGAATAAAACCAAGCGTTCAAAACCTAAGCCAAATCCGCTATGGACGCAAGTTCCAAATTTACGGGTGTCTAAATACCACCATAATTCTTCCTCATCGATGTCTAGCTCTTTCATTTTGGCTTGCAGTACGTCTAAACGCTCTTCACGTTGAGAACCTCCTACCATTTCTCCAATGCCTGGGAAAAGTACATCCATGGCTCTTACCGTTTTCCCATCTTCGTTTAAGCGCATGTAAAAGGCTTTGATATTGGCGGGGTAATCAAATAAAATTACCGGACATTTAAAATGTTTTTCAACCAAAAAGCGTTCGTGTTCACTCTGCAAATCTGCTCCCCATTCTTCAATCACATAATTGAATTTTTTCTTTTTGTTGGGTTTAGAGTTTCTTAAGATATCTATGGCTTCGGTATAGCTGACGCGTTTAAAATTGTTCTGGGTGATAAACTTTAATTTATCACGCAAGGTCATGGGAGCGCGATCTGCTTCCGGTTTGCTTTTATCTTCTTGAATTAATCTGTTTTCCAAGAAGGCCAAATCATCATCGCAATGTTCTAAAATGTATTCTAAAACGTATTTGATAAAGTCTTCGGCAAGATCCATATTTCCGTCAAGGTCACAAAAAGCAACCTCAGGTTCAATCATCCAAAATTCAGCTAAATGGCGAGAAGTGTTAGAATTTTCGGCTCTAAAAGTAGGGCCAAAGGTATATACTTGTCCTAACCCCAGCGCATAAGTTTCGGCTTCTAACTGTCCGCTTACGGTAAGGTTGGTTTCTTTTCCGAAGAAATCTTCTTTGTAATTAATGCTTCCGTCTTCATTTTTAGCCACCTTGTTTAAGTCCATATTGGTCACCTTAAACATTTCTCCGGCTCCTTCGGCATCACTACCTGTAATGATAGGTGTATTTACGTAATTGAAGCCATTTTGCTGAAAGTATTGATGAACAGCAAAAGAAAGCTTAGAACGCACTCGCATAATAGCACTAAAGGTGTTGGTGCGCACGCGTAAATGTGCTTGTTCTCTTAATTTTTCTAAGGAATGACGTTTAGGAGAAAGAATAGTTTTCTTAACCTCTTCTGGATCTGCTTTTCCTAAGATTTCTATGTCTTGTACTTCGATTTCTACTTTTTGTCCTTGCCCTTCACTTTCTTTAAGTGTACCTTTTATAGCTACGGCAGCTCCAACATTAATTTGTTTTAAGGTTTCTTCGGGAGTATTTTCAAAATCTACAACACATTGTAAATTATTAATCGTAGAACCATCATTTAGGGCGATAAAGCGGTTGCTTCTAAAAGCACGTACCCAGCCTTTTACATAAATTTCTTGTAAAACCGGATCGGTTTTAATTACATCTACAATTTTGGTATGTTTCATCTTCATTTAATTTGAGCGACAAATATAATTTTTAGCCCTAAGCTTAGCAAGAAGTTAGGGGTAAAAGAAGTGCTACGTGCTAATTTATTCGATAACTGATTGAAAAATGAGGGAAACGTATAAAATCTTGAAAAATAACGCTGGATTCAACGTCTTTACGGTTTTCAAAATTTGGCGTGTTAGAATGGTAAGTGACTATGTCTTTAAAGAAAATGGAAACCATCCAATCTTCGTCTAGTAAAAAACTAAAACCAGCGTCTAGATAGGTTTTTAAGTAATTGCTCGTTTGGGTATCAAGATTTTCTATTGCTGGGTTGACACGATAATGGTTATAATTAACACCTATTTCACTTTTAAGGTAAAATTGAGGTGTAATTTTTAAGAAGTAGTATTGTAGTTGTGCCCCGATTTTATAATTGAGCGAAGTGTTATTTTTATCTATTTCTTTTACTTCAAAAGAATCGTAACCAATGCCTAGTTGCCCGCCAATGAATAACCGATTGGCAATAGCATAATTTACTTGCGGAATAAACTCTAGGCGTAAACTATTATTTATTTCTTGATAATCAATATTATTGTTGTTGATTCTTGCCAATTCTCGGTTATAAAAAGATAATCCTGCTTTTGCTTCTACCCAAACTTCTCCTTTTTCTAAAGATTGGTTTTGAGCTGAAATATTATAGCCAGAGAAAAGTACTAAAATAAATATATTAAGATTTAAAAAATGGTTTCCTCCCATACATCTGGAATGTTTTTTAAGTTTTCTAAATCCATGGATATAAATATATAGTCTATATTTTCTTCTTTATAAAGATGTTTTGCTAAATTAATATATTTATCTTGTAAACCATCCATTTTTGTAGTGTAAAGAATTATAGTGGTTGTTTTATTTTTAGGAAAATCATAGATTTCTTGTGATTCAATACTTTTTAAAACCATTCCTTTATAAGTCTTTTCATTAGAAAGAAAATTTTCAATATCAGAATTATCTATTGCAGTAAAATTATCACAAGTATTTAATGGAACTTCATTACCATTTTCATCTTTTACCAATATTTTATCAATTGAAGTAGATTGTTTATTTTTTGTAAAAGAAATTAATGATGCTTCCATATTGTTTATAAAATCTGGGCTTGAAGCTTTTGATACATAATAGAACTTTGACTTTTTTACTTTTTGTGTATCAGAAACTTTATTTAAATATGCTCCTGAGGGTAAAAGTTCTTCAGAAGCATTGTTTTTTGTTTCAAAACTAATTTTAATGCAAGAGGTCACCAACATAAAGATAGTTATATAAAAAATCCTTTTCATTCAATTATATTTCAATATTTATATCACAAATTAAGTTTCCATTTTCATCAATTCTAGTAGGATAAGAACCTTCTATAAACATTACTTCTCCATGTTGGGTATTTTTAGTTACTATAAAATTTTCAAGATCATTAGAAGAATGGTAATCGGAGTTGGTTATTTCTGAAGGAAAATGTAATCCTAAAGTATTTTCGTTTATTAATTCAGGCGTAAATTCTACCTCACCAGTACTTTCGTTCAGATTTTTTATTTCATTTTTAGAATGCGCATTGTCATTATCATAGGAATTGGTTTTATCATAATCATTGTCTGAACTACAGGAATTTAATATAGATAGAACTAAAAAGAGTATCGTTAGCTTTAAAGGGTTAAAGTTTTGAAGTTTTCTTAATGAAGTTTATTTATATAAGTTGACTTCTAAGCTAAACAAAAAAAATTATTTAACAAAATCATATGATATTAATAATTCATTTACATGAATTCTAATCTTTACTTTTTTTGTTTATTAAGTGGTTAAGGGTAAAATGGATTTATTTATCGATTGATTCCTCCTTTTCCTCTTCAGCAATAATATCTAAATGAGGCTCTTTAAAGGTTTCTTTGTTAGAAACGCTTTTTTCTAATGAAAGCAACAGCGAAGGCAGCAGCAATAAGTTAGATAACATCGCGAAAAGCAAAGTTGCAGAAACTAATCCGCCAAGGGCAACTGTACCTCCAAAACTACTGATCATAAATACGGAAAACCCAAAAAACAAGACGATGGAAGTGTAAAACATACTCACGGTGGTTTCTCGTAAAGCGGGATACACTGACTTCTTGATTTTCCAATTATGGTATTTTAACTCTTGCCTGTATTTTGCTAAGAAGTGAATGGTGTCATCTACCGAAATTCCAAACGCAATACTAAATACTAAAATGGTAGAAGGTTTTATAGGAATTCCTAAAAAGCCCATCATTCCCGCGGTAATGATAAGCGGAAGTAAGTTGGGGATGAGAGAAATGATTATCATTTTGAATGATCTAAACATCCAAGCCATAAAAATGGCAATCAAAAGAATAGCCAAAGAGAGCGATAAAATAAGGTTTTTCACTAAATAAGTGGTTCCTTTTTGAAAGATTAAAGCTTTCCCAGTCATGGTCACATCGTAACGTTCTGCAGGAAAGAGCTTGTTGATTTTTGGCCACAAATTATCCTCGATACGTTCCATTTCTTCGGTGCCAATATCTTTCATAAAGACCGTCATACGCGCGTATTGTCCCGTAGAATCTACATAGGCATTTAACTGATTGTTCTTCCCGTCAGACATTCCTTTGAGGTAGGGGAATATAAAGTTCTTCTCTTGGGAAGTGGGCAATTGGTAATATTTAGGATTCCCATTATAGTAAGCTTGTTTACTATATTTTACTAAATCTACGACAGATAAGGGTTTGGAAAGTTCGGGAACATCGGCAAGTAAATCTTCCAAATCTCTCATCCGCTTTAGTGTAGAAAGCTTTAAAACCCCTTCTTTTCTTTTGGTATCGATTAAAATCTCTAAGGGCATAATGCCATCAAATTCATCTTCAAAAAACTCTATATCTTTAAAGAATGCCGCTTCTTTGGGCATATCTTCTAATAAACTCCCCGAAACTTTAATGGTATAAATCCCAATAATACTCGTCACCAATACCAGAATGGTGATGATGTAGATGGTAATTCTTCTATTTCTTACCGTGCGCTCTACCCAGTTGACAAAACCTTCTAGCCAAGTTCTTCCCAAGTGTTTTAAGTGACGTTCTTTTGGTGGGGCTAAATAGCTGTAAATAATGGGGATGAGGAGAATGCTGAGTACAAATAGAGCCAAGATATTAATAGAAGCTACAATACCAAATTCTTTAAGTAATTTACTTTCGGTAATGATAAAAGTAGCAAAACCAGAGGCGGTGGTGACATTGGTCATTAACGTAGCGTTCCCTATTTTAGTAATTACCCGTTGTAAAGACTTGGCCTGATTCCCGTGTTTTTTAATTTCCTGCTGGTACTTATTGATGAGGAAAATACAATTGGGAATTCCTATCACAATGATGAGCGGCGGAATAATGGCGGTGAGTACCGTAATTTCATAATGTAGTAATCCCAAAAACCCGAAAGCCCACATCACTCCAATAATTACCGTAATCATAGAGATGAATGTTGCTCTAAACGATCTAAAGAAGAAGAAGAAAATAAGCGAAGTCACGAATAAGGCGCCCAAGACAAACCACTGGATCTCGTCGATAATGTTTTGAGAGTTAAGCGTTCTAATGTAAGGCATCCCCGAGACATGAATGTCGAGGTCGTTATTAAGCTCAAACTCATTTAACAAGGGTTGCAAGTGCTCCATTACAAAGATTTTTCGCTCTTTGGAGTTGACAATATCTTTATTTAAATATACGGCGGTTTGTACGGTATTGCTCTTCTTGCTGTAAATGAGACCTTCATAGAAAGGAAGTTTCTCAAATATTTCTTCTTTATAGGCTTTCGCCTGAATGGCATTAATTTTTTCCTCTTTAATGAGCGGAACCAGTTCAAAGCGGTTGGGGTTTTCAAATTTCTGAAGCTTCTTTAAGTTCTGAATCCCTATGGAATATTCTACCTGAGGAAAAGCTTCTAGTTTCTTACTAAGGTCGTTCCAAGCGTTTAATTTCTTCGGAGTAAAAAGGTCTTTGTCGTTGGTGGCGATGACAATAAGATTTCCTTCTTCCCCAAACTTATCTAAGAATTTTTGATATTCTTGGTTAATTTCGTGATCATCAGGAAGCAGGTTCGCTTCTGTAAAGGAGAACCGCATGTGCTGCCACTGAAAACCTAAGAAAATAGTAAAGGCTAAAATTAGCCCCAATATAATAATCCTATTTCTAAGAATTATTCTTGCAATGGTATTCCAGAAACCGAAACTAAAAATCTTTGACATGACGCAAAATTAGGCACGCAAAGGTATAAAATGCTACAAAATAAACACTTCAATTTTCGATTTAAAGCTGAAAATAAAAGGTAAACTTTAAACTCATGTTCTCTTCTATTTGGGGTAGGTGGTATGCGCCATAGCGATAAGCGAAGCTTAACCCGAAGCCAAAAAGTATTTTATTGAGTTCTACTGCGGCTTCATTATATCCGTGCTCTAAGGTGTTGAATGTTATATTTTGGTGCTGAGCTTGGTTGGAGATATCTCCAATGGCGTGCCGGGTAATAAAAACTAACTCGGGTTTTATTTTTTTAGAAATTTCAAAGGGTCGTAGGCGGTGTTTAATTTGTAAAGTCGCTAAGCGGTCGCTAAAAAACTCACTAAAGTACATGGTCTCAAAAGTTCTTCTTCCTGCTACTGAAAAACGCGGAATGAGCCCTTCTTTATTAGGGTTGTTGGGATAGGCATGAAACGTATGCGTGAGCGGCAACTCTCCAAAAGCATAGTCCCCTTCTAGAATGATTTCGGTGTTATTTTGTGTGATCCTATTAATGGTGTAATTCATCTTTGCTCCCACTTTGGTGTAATTAAAATCACCATCTAACATTCCAGGGATTGCTTGCACTACCTGAAGAGAAAATTTAGGATAACCCACATTGACCTCAATAGATTTTTCTGGAGCTTCTAGGTAATCGCTGTAAGGGCTCCAGCGAAAACTAGCGGTTAATTCGGTGATATCGTAAGAAGAGTAAACTCTGCCTTTACGGAGGTAGCGGTAACTGCCGGTTTGATCGACTGCGGTTTTAGAAACTTGAAATTCACTTAACAACTCCGGAAAAAAGTTGTGCTGAATGCTAGATTGAAAAGAACGGTATTTATAATAAAAATTAATGTTTACGAGTCGGGGTTCGAATAAGGAATACACTCGGGCATCAGATAAATAATGGAAGCTTCCTACTTCTTGAATGTCTTTGGTGTAACTTAGGTTAAACCAGGTATTCGTTTTTCTGTTTAAAGACAAGCCAAAACCCGCATTGTATTTAATTTCTCTGTCTTTAAAACCGTAAACTCCATAGCCTTGAAATCTAACTGTTTTAGAAAATTTATCATTAGTAACTCCTCCTGCTCCTAATCTTAAGCCTTCGTAATCATTGAATTTAAAAAGAGTTCTTAAATCTAGATTAAAAAAGCCTATAGGGAAATAGCCTATGTTGAAGTTTTGAAGCACATCAATCTTCCGATTAATATTTTGATCTTTAACAATGCTATCTACCTTTTTAAAAGTCTTTTTATCTCTTTCTGTAAAGGGAATACTTCTGTTTTTTTGCCAAAAAGAAATAGGTTGGGAGGTGGCATTAGGCGCCAAAATAATGGAGCTAGTTTTGTCTAGATTTTCATCAACTCGCTCAAAAGTAATGTCTTTGTTGATGGAGGTGGAGTTTAAGAAAAGCTTGTTGCTAGGTTCATCTCCTTCGGGAAGACTTCCCAGAGAAATATTACCTCCAAAAATGGAAACTTTTTTCCCTCCGCTGCCCGGTAAGAGCATTACATTTTGCTTTTCTGGAAACCAAATATCTTCCTTTGGATAATAGGTAAAATCTTGTTCGGCGCTAATCTCTACTTCACCCTTTAGTTGTCCTACTGCTTTTTGTAGACCATAATTTAGCGTGTCTATGTAAAGAACCCCTTCTAATCCTGCTACTTTTTTCTCTCTTTTTGGCTGAAAGTAAATCACATAAGCAGGTCGGTCTGTTTGGGTAGTGTCTAATACTTTATAGGTGTAATTATTAAAAGGTCTTTTTGATAAAGGTCCTGCGTAATCATTGCCAAAGACGGTATATTTTTCTTTGTACCAAGTATTGGATTGCACTTTTAAAGAAAGCAATTCATATACAGGTTCTTTAAAACCGGCCGTTCTCGTGGCTACAATTTTTTGTTTTACGCCTTCATCTTTTATAAATTTAAAATCACTTATCTGCTCACTTAAATAAGCTCTTCCTTCTTCCAGAATAGTTTTTACTTCCCTATTAGTGGTGTCGAGATCAATATTTAATAAGCTTTTTTGATCATCAATAATCAGTTTATTGTAGGTTCTAAAAGAGTAAGAACTAAACTTTAAATCTGGATCGTTGTATTTTTTCTGCTCAATGGCTTTCTTTATGATTCTATCGGCTAGAAGTCCGGTTGACTTTAAGTAAACTTCATCTAATTTTTCAATATCTTTTTGAAGCTGAACCAGGTAAAAATCATTGACTCCAATTTTAATTTTTTTACTGATGGACCCTATATATTCAATTTTTAAGTAGCTGTCTTTTTCACCTACTTCTAATTGAAATGAGCCATCAATACCTGTAAGTTGGTTCTCTTTGTCTGAATTTACAATGGAAATATTGGCGTACGGAATGGGAGTTTGGCTCTCTTGATCTATTACTACACCTTTAAGCGTCCTTTGCGCCAACATGAAGTTGGGAAGGCATAAAAGAATAAAAATACACCAAGAAAACTTCTTCATCTATAGCGGGATTAACACTGCAATAAAACCAAAAAAAGCGACATAACTGCCGCTCTTAGGTAAAATTTAAGTTTTTAAAACGTATTAAACCTTCATAATTTCTTTTTCTTTGCTAATAAAGGTTTCATCAATTTGCTTTATAAACGTGTCGGTTAAATTTTGGATTTCCTCTTCAGCTCCTTTTTGTAAGTCTTCAGAGATATCTAACTTTTTAAGTTCGGTATTCGCATTTTTACGATCGTTACGAACTCCAACTTTAGAGTCCTCCGCTTCCGCTTTAGCTTGTTTTGCCAACTCTTTACGGCGTTCTTCTGTTAATGGTGGTACGTTAATGATGACGCTTTCTCCGTTGTTCATAGGATTAAAACCAAGGTTTGCATTCATAATTCCTCTTTCAATTTCTTGAATTAAAGATTTTTCAAAAGGTTGAATAGAAATGGTTCTGGCATCTGGCGTGTTGATATTTCCTACTTGGTTAAGCGGAGTTTTAGAGCCGTAATAATCTACTAAAACCGTACTTACCATAGAAGGAGTCGCCTTCCCAGCACGAATTTTTAGCAATTGTTTCTCTAAGTGAACAATGGCATTCTGCATTGCTTCTTTAGTTCCGTCTATGATAAAATCAATTTCTTCGTTCATCTTTATTATATTTTAAATCCCGCTCAATTATACGTAAAAATAATGGAGTTTTATAAATTTACTTTGGTTCCTATTTTTTCTCCAGAAACTACTTTTAAAAGGTTTCCAGGTTTGTTCATATCAAAAACAATAATAGGCAATTCATTTTCTTGGCTCAGCGTAAAAGCGGTGGTATCCATCACTTTTAAACCTTTTCTTAGCACATCGTCAAAAGTGATGAAATCAAATTTGGTTGCTTCGCGGTTCTTTTCAGGATCTGAAGTGTAAATTCCATCTACACGAGTTCCTTTTAGAATCACATCGGCTTCAATTTCTATCGCTCTTAATACGGCTGCAGAATCGGTGGTAAAATAAGGATTTCCTGTTCCTCCTCCAAAGATAACCACTCTTCCTTTGTCTAAATGACGCATTGCTTTTCTGCGGATAAAAGGTTCGGCTACTTCATTGATTTTTACAGCAGATTGTAAGCGTGTTTCTATTCCTGCGTCTTCGCAAGCACTTTGTAGTGCTAGCCCGTTAATTACGGTGGCCAACATTCCCATGTGGTCTCCTTGTACGCGATCCATTCCTTTGCTAGCGCCTGCAACACCTCTAAAGATGTTACCGCCACCAATAACAATGGCGACTTCGATGCCTTTATCGATAACGGTTTTAATTTCGTGAGCATACTCTGCTAAGCGATCTGGGTCTATACCATATTGGCGAGATCCCATTAATGCTTCTCCAGAGAGTTTTAAAAGTATTCTTTTGTATTGCATGGCTTGTGTGTGCTAAAGTTGTGCAAATATAGCGATAAATGTATTTTGTAAAAGAATTGTAGAAAAAAAACCTGTTAATGTCTTAGGGAAGTTCTTCGACGTCTTGAGAATAGGAACTTTTATGTTCTTATTTTTTATTTTTAAGTTGATATCCTTGATTTTGAAAGCTCTGTTTCAGCTCTTTAAAGTGATCTTTTCCATAAACAAGAGCAATCTTTTTATCTTTAGACTGAAGTACTTTATTTTCTATATACTGATTCCTAACCTTGAGCAATATGTATTTTCTTTGATGAAGCGGAGTTTTTCCGCAGTTGTACTCCGCTTTGAGGTCGGTTAAAAAATCACACGGACTTAGTCTTACCTCGTCATACTTAATTTCGAAAACTTGAATTAAGGTGTCTATGGGAACATCTATTTTGCGGTCTTGCTTTTTGAGTCCGATGTTCTTCTTGGTTTGAGCTACATACTTGTTGTTTCGTAAAGCTCTAGGTAGAGATTTATTTTCTGAATCATCATATTTGGTAAGATGGAAGCCTACAATCTTTCTCCATTTTCTAGTGATGGTATCTATTTCTTTAGACGCATACAGCGTACTGTCTAGTTGTACAGTTTCATAGAAAACGCTATATCCATCATCTCTAAGTGAATCTAATTTATGTTTTACATCTTCAAAAAACTCAGGGTGATTGAGATGAACCATAGGCAAGAGCACTAGTTTCTTATCTTTCTCTTTGTTGTAAAGCACTTCGATTTCTACCGATTTGCTTACCATGGTTTTTAAAATAAAACTTCTACAGCCTGTTAAGAGAATAAGTAGAAGGAGACTTAAGACTAGCTTCTTTTTCATGCTTTAAATATAAAAAACAAAAACCCGCTTTCAAATGCATGAAAGCGGGTTTTTGTATAATAAGAGATTGCTTATCCTAAAGCAACTCTTTTAAATCCAGTAATGCTCACATCTCCGTAAGAAGATACGTATTCTGCTACATTTTTCTTGTCATCTTTAATAAATGCTTGGTCTAACAAACACTCTTCTGTATCTAACGTGGTGTTGTCAGATAAGAAACGGTCCATTTTACCAGGTAAAATTTTATCCCAAATCTTCTCAGGTTTACCTTCCGCTTTTAATTCAGCTTTAGCATCTTCTTCCGCTTTAGCTAATACTTCAGGAGTAATTTGAGACATAGAAATGTATTGAGGAACATTCTTTTTGGTTTTCCCAAGACGTCCTAACTCGATATTTCCTTTTTCGATTTCAGCAATTCTAGCTTCCGTTTCAGAAGTAACATAAGCAGGATCTAAATCTTTATAAGATAAAGAAGTTGCTCCCATAGAAGCAATTTGCATCGCTACATCTTTTCCTAAAGTTTCAGCATTGTCTACTTTTGTAGAGAATCCTACAATAGCAGCAATTTTGTTGATGTGAACGTAAGAACCAACATAAGCAGCTTTCACCACTTCAAAAGCGTTGATGTCTAATTTCTCACCAATAACCCCAGTTTGCTCCACTAGTTTATCAGCAACATTCATTCCTCCAAAATCAGCAGCTAAAAACTCCTCTTTGGTATCAAAATTTAAAGCTAAGTCACCTAATTCACTCGCTAATTGTAGAAAGTTATCGTTTTTTCCAACAAAATCAGTTTCACAACCTAGAACGATTGCTACTCCTTTGGTTTGGTCTGCATTTACTTTCGCTACGGCAGCACCTTCAGAAGACTCTCTGTCGGCTCTTTTGGCAGCTACTTTTTGTCCTTTTTTACGCAAAACCTCAATTGCTTTATCATAATCCCCTTCAGCTTCCACTAAGGCTTTCTTACAATCCATCATACCAGCACCGGTAGATTTTCTTAATTTATTTACTTCTGCAGCAGTTATCTTTGCCATGGTCTTAGGTTTTAATTTAAAAAAGACAAATCGTTTAGAAAACTCTATTTTACAATAAAATCACTAAACGATTTGCTTTTGAGTTTTATAAAAGTGTTATTTTATTTTTCCTCTTTTTTAGAAGTTTCTTTTGCTTTATCTAAAGTTTCTTCCTTAGACTCCACGACCACTTCTTCTTTAGCATCTTTCATTGCTTTTTTGTCCTCAGCATCTTTAGATGGAACTTCTGCTTCTTGCTTAGGTTCTGTCTTTTTTTCTGCTTTTGGCTCAGCTTTTTTCTCTTTCTTAGGCTCGTCTTCTTTTTTAGTAGCTTTTGCTTCTTTCTTAGACTCCTTATCTGCTTTTCTTTCGCTCAATCCATCAATGATAGAGTCAGAAACATAAGAGATTACTTTTTTGATCGATTTTGAAGCATCATCGTTAGATGGTATTACATACTCTACCTCTCTTGGGTCAGAGTTAGTATCTACCATGGCGAAGATTGGAATGTTTAATTTTTGTGCTTCTTTAATTGCGATGTGCTCACGAGTAATGTCTACTACAAATAATGCCCCCGGTAAACGAGTCATTTCTGAAATAGAACCTAAGTTTTTCTCTAACTTAGCTCTCATACGATCTACTTGTAAACGCTCTTTCTTAGAAAGGGAGTTGAAGCTACCGTCTTTTTTCATGCGATCAACCATATCCATTTTCTTCACCGCTTTACGGATCGTAACGAAATTGGTTAACATACCACCAGGCCAACGCTCAGTAATATAAGGCATGTTTGCTTTTGCAGCCTCTTCAGCTACAATTTCCTTTGCTTGTTTCTTGGTAGCAACAAATAAGATTTTTCTACCACTGGCTGCGATTTTGCTAAGCGCGTCTGCAGCTTCTTGCATTTTTGCAGCACTTTTATATAGGTTGATGATGTGAATGCCATTACGCTCCATATAAATGTAAGGAGCCATATTTGGATTCCATCTTCTTGTGAGGTGACCAAAGTGTACACCTGCATCAAGTAATTCTTTTACTTCTACTTTATTTGCCATTTTTGTAATAGTTTACGTTCGTTGAGATAGCAATAAATAAGTGGCGTAATAACACGGCCTTATTCATTTAGATGCTAAACTAACTTCGTCTTTAAGACGAATAACAACAATACTTTTTTAATAGGTTGGGGGAGTATCCTCCAAACCAATAATTGATTAACGTTTTGAGAATTGGAATTTCTTACGAGCTTTCTTCTGACCGAATTTCTTACGTTCAACCATACGAGGATCTCTCGTTAATAAACCTTCTGGCTTAAGCGTTAATCTATTCTCTGCATCCAATTCGCACATAGCTCTTGAAATTGCAAGACGAATCGCTTCTGCTTGACCAGTAATTCCTCCTCCTAATACGCTTACTTTTAAGTCGAAGTTCCCTTCATTTCCAGTTAACATTAAAGGCTGATTCACTTTATACTGAAGTGTTCCAGTAGTAAAGTAATCATTCATCTCTTTTTTGTTAACGATGATGCTTCCCGTTCCTTCCGAAAGGTACACACGCGCAACGGCAGTCTTTCTACGACCAATTTTGTGAATTGTCTCCATTTACACTAATTCGTTTAGGTTAATAGTTTTAGGTTTTTGCGCTTCATGATTGTGCTCAGAACCTACATTTACCTTTAAATTTTTGAAAAGTACTGATCCTAATTTGTTCTTAGGTAACATTCCTTTTACAGATTTTTCGATAAGCCTCACTGGGTCCTTACCAAATAATTCTGAAGCCGTTAAACTTCTTTGACCACCCGGGTAACCTGTATGACGGATATACTCTTTGGCATCCCATTTCTTACCGGTTAAGTTGATTTTCTCTGCATTGATAATAATAACATTATCTCCGCAATCAACGTGTGGGGTGTAATCGGTCTTGTACTTTCCTCTAATAAACTTTGCAGCGATAGATGAAAGGCGACCCAACGATTGTCCTTCAGCGTCTAGCACAACCCACTCCTTATTCACGGTGTTTTTGTTGGCAGAAACTGTTTTGTAACTTAATGTGTCCACACTAATTGTATTTAATAATTAAACATTCCATTCCCTTTCCCAAGATGAGAAACGGGCTGCAAAAATACAATTTTTAATTTATTGAGCAAGGGGGAGAAGTTAATTTTTTACCTAATAGTTCTCGCTTCCAACTATTTGAAACTCAAAGTGAAGCATAATTATACGCTAAAGACACATAAGAATTAGATTTTGGGCGTTGCCTGCGGCCGGGCCTGCCCGAACTCTAAGGGCGGGCCTGCCCGAACTCTAAGGGCGGGCTTTACACTACAATCTTTTTTAATCTTCTGCTCCCGCAAAGATTAAAAAAGGATTTTTATTGCAATCCTTAACGCGGGGATGCGTGGTTGAGTTGGTGAGTTTTGAGTTGAATAAAAAAAAGCTCAGTCCTGCGGACACCTCCCCTCGACAAGGGGAGCAACTTGAATTTTTACTTATTTTGGGTTTCATTCATTCTTCACAACCTATGTAGACATTCCATATACTATTAATTTTACTTCCACGTTCCTTCCCTTATTTTCAAGGGGAGGTGTCCGCTATTTTCATCGGACGGAGGGGTTTTTTCTCCCTAAATCTAAAACCCAGGCTAGCTCCCGGCTTTTTCATTTTCTGTTGATTGGTTTCTTAAACCTATTTTTTCAAAAAATAAGAAATTATGATTTCGCTTAATTGCTCTTGATCTATTTGTACTATGGGATGTTTAAAGCCTTCTATTTCTAAGAATTTTCCTTGGTTTAGTTTTGCGACCAATTCTTGGGATTCATTCTTGCTAACCATCTTATCTTTAGAGCCGAGAGCGACCAAAACCTTCGCTTCTACAATTTTAAGAGACTCCAAAGCAATGGCATTTCCGTTTCCTAAACCGTGCATCATTTGGGCTGTCTTAAGGACCAGAGTTTTCCAATTCTCCGTACCGTGTTCTTTTTTTAGCATTTCCACAAATTGCGGAATTTTCTCCAACATCTCCTCTGGCCTCAAGAGTTTAACCTCTTTCTCGGCCGTCTCGACATCCCATCGAATTTTTGTTCCCAAAGTCATCAATTTCTCTACTTTTTCGGGATAATTTATAGCTAATTTTAACGCGACATAACCTCCCATACTATAACCAAAAATGTTAGCTGAGGTCAGTGAATTCTCTTCCATATAAGACAAGACGTCGTTTTGAAACAATTCCATAGAAAATTCTCGATCTGTAGAAGAATTTCCATGTCCCGAGAAATTGAAGGAATGCACTTTAAAATGAGGCTGCAGCAGTTTCTTTAAAATATTGAATTGTTGCTGACTGCCCAAAGCACCATGAAATAATAGGATGTCGGTCTTTTCTTTCATAATCTTTTTTTTATTACATCGTTTCTTTCTGTGCATTTTCACATCACTAAATCATCACATTTTCAAATTAACCCATCACCACATTTTCATTATTAAAATAGTCAAGAAATCATAGAAGAAGACTCCGGTACAATTTTCTTTAGAAAATCACTCAGCCATCGTCTATGATTTTCACATCACTAAATCAACCTCATTTTCAAATCATCACATCAGCAAATCACCTCAAAAACCCCTGCGCTTTAATCTGCTTTTGGATTTGGGCGATATCATCGGGTATGTTTTCGGCGTTAAGCCAATTCATATCCAATCCGTGGTTGATGGCGGTTTGCATCAGTAATGGTTTCTCGCTAATCAAATCGGCTAATTCCTCTAGAGGCTCTTCAAATTCTAGGAGTAAATCTTCGTGCATACTTTTTATGAGTACCAAGCACCTAAAGGTTCTTGTTACCACATAGAGACAAAACTTGCTAGCGTGATTTCGATTCGTTTTTTGGAACAAGGGATCTGAAGATTTTAAAACCGTATTCAGCATCAAAAGGTTGAGGGAGACTTCACCAAATTTATCTTTGGTCACGCGCACGTGCTCGGCAATATCGCCGCTAAGAAAACGAATAATTACTTTTAGGTGATTGAGTGACTTTGCGTAAGAGGCAATTTCTTTAGCTCGTGTTAACACGTGTTCTTCCATGATAGCGCGGTGATCGTCTACATTTTTATCATCTAGAAGTTCAAAATACAAGCGATTCACCAAATTGTGGTCTTTCTTCAACAGCCGAATAAGGAGTTTGTCTTTTTCCTTTTCGGATAACTGCAAAACGGCTTCTTTAAATTCTGGACTAAATTTCATCTGATTTCTGGTTGTGATTCTAGGCTATACAATAATACGGAATAATGGGCAATATCACTTCCGTAAAGAAAGAATAGGATTAAACGGGGATAAAAGACGGAAGTATTAATATTTCTTTAATAAAATTTAGATCTGGTAATTCATAACTTTGGGAAAAAGCAAGATACAATGGCTCAAGAGAAGAAGTTTGAAAAAGAATACGACCTTATTTGTGTAGGTGGCGGAATCATGAGCGCCACCTTGGCGTTAATGTTAAAACTAATCGATAAAGACTTAAAAATACTTATTGTAGAGCGATTAGATCAAGTCGCTTTAGAAAGTTCTGCCGCTTGGAACAATGCAGGGACGGGACATTCTGCTTTATGTGAGCTTAATTATACGCCACAACGGGAAGATGATTCTATAGATGTAAGCAAAGCAAAAGAAGTGTTTAAGCAGTTTGAAAATTCAAAGCAGTTTTGGTCTTATTTGGTGGAACAGGGATTGTTAAAAGATCCAGAGGTATTTATTCATGCGGTGCCGCATCACAGTTGGGTGAAAGGGAAAGAAGATGTAGATTTTCTAAAGAAGCGTTTTGAAGAAATGACTCAGCACCCCGAATTTAAAGAAATGCAATTTTCTGAAGATCCTAGCATCCTAAACTCTTGGTTTCCCTTAATAAAAAATAAGTCTAAGAAAGATCCTGTGGCTGCTACAAGAATGGAGTTGGGAACCGAGGTCAACTTTGGAGAGTTAACACGCTCTTTTTTTAAAATTCTAGAAGAAAAGTTTGACACGCCCGTTTATACCGAATGCGAAGTAGAAGATGTAGACCCGAGTGAAGATGTAGAATGGCTTACCGAAATTAAAGACCTCAAAACACATCAAAAATACTACTGCAATGCAAGTCACGTATTTATTGGTGCTGGCGGCGGCGCATTATCTTTGTTGCAAAAAGTAGAAATAGACGATAAAGAGGGTTATGGAGGTTTCCCTGTAAGCGGGCAATGGCTTATTTGTAAAAATGAGGAGATGATTAAAAAGCATCACGCCAAAGTATATAGCAAAGCAGGACCCGATGCGCCGCCTATGTCAACGCCGCATTTAGATACACGTTACATCGAAGGGAAACAAGAACTTTTATTTGGCCCGTTTGCCGGATTTAGTACCAAGTTCTTAAAAGAAGGCTCGTACTTAGACTTGTTTAAATCTATAGAGATAAATAATATTCCTTCGCTTTGGGGCGCTTTTTGGCATAACCTGCCGCTCACCAAATATTTGATTCAGCAAGTAGAAATGAATCACGAAGATCGTATGGAAAAACTGCGAGTGTTTGTTCCGGATGCCAAGAATGAAGACTGGGAACTCAAAATTGCAGGACAACGGGTGCAAATCATTAAAAAAGATGAAAAAGAGGGTGGCGTCTTAGAATTTGGAACCGAAGTGGTACATAGTAAAGACGGTTCAATTACCGCATTATTAGGCGCTTCTCCTGGTGCATCTACGGCCGTACACATTATGACCGAACTTATTACCTATGCTTTTCCAGAGAAAACGGCGACCAAAGCTTGGCAGGATCAAATGCATGAAATGATTCCTTTTTGGGATAAAAACATTGACGAACATCCGCTTGAATTTAAGAAAATGCAAGAAAAATGCTCAGAAATCCTGAGAATTGGGGCGTTTTCTTCAGTAAAGTTGCAAAAATAAATAACTTTTAAGAATTTTTGCTATTTTGCACTACTTTAAAGATATCTTATCGATATTTTATAAAATGGTATTTTTGAATTGTATATTCGTTTAGTCTCCAGTGTAGTCAAATAATAGTTCTGATGTCACGTCGAGCCTTTCGTCTTCCCGCCAGAATGAATTCTTTCGGGCTGGCGCTCAAGACAGGCTAAAGTCGAGACGCTTTTGTTTAACCTTTCGACTCCGCTCTCCCGAAGCTTCGGGAGTGGCAAAAACTACTTATAGAAATGGAAGCGGATAAATAATTTTTGAATGATTAAATATAACAATACATCACATTTAATACATAATAACAACTTTATGACTTCCAAAAATTTTCTTTGCGGATTTATTCTTTCCATCTTTTGTTTCAGTTTATCTGGAAATCAAGTACATGCACAAACGGCAACAACCGATTCCCTTCCTAAAGTATTAAAAGTAGGTTTGGCGGGAAGCGAACCTTTTGTATTTGACAATGCAGACTCTGAAGGAATTGCCGTAGAAATATGGGATGAAGTAGCCGATGAAAAAGGCTGGGAATTCGATTATGTATCTTATACTTCTGTGAACAAAGGATTAGAAGCCGTTAAAAAAGGGGAGGTAGATTTAATGGTAGGTCCCATTAGCATCACCTCGCAGCGTGCCAAGCATTATAGATTTTCACAACCTTATTACCAGTCCAGTTTAGCGATTGCTTCTAGAGTAGAGGATGCCGGATTATGGGGTAGAATTAAACCTTTTTTTAGCATGCAGTTATTGATTGCGGTAGGAATATTTGTATTTATTTTATCTATTGTAGGAACTCTGTTTTGGTTGGCAGAAAGACACCATTCTCCAGAACAGTTCCCCGCAGATCCTGCTAAGGGAATAGGAAATGGAATGTGGCTCGCCATAGTTACGATGAGTACCACAGGATATGGTGATATGGCGCCGATAACGCTTCGGGGTCGAATTATTGCCGGAGTTTGGATGGTGGTTACCATTATTTTTGCGACTTCCATGGTGGCAGGAATCGCGAGTACACTTACGCTTTCTGGTCTAGGTTCTTCAACCGTAAGTAATATCGAAGAATTATCTGGTAAGAAAACGGCGACCATAACTGGTTCTCCTGCAGTGAGCTTTATTAAAGAACACAAGTCTAAACCGGTGATGGTTGAGAGTCTTCAAGAAGCCATGAAATTGTTGCATGATAAAAAAGTAGATGCGGTAATCTATGACCGACCTCAATTGCTTTATTTTCAAAAGAATGGTCCAGAGGATGAGATTTTTATCGCTAAAGCGGAATACTATAAGCAAGGTTACGGCGTGGCGTTTCCTCTAGATAGTGAGATGGTAAACGAAGTAAATTTAGGCTTATTAGAACTCGCTGAAAAGCAAAGGGTAATTGAAATTGTAGATAAGTATTTAGGGAAAGACGAGTAGTTTCTATTCCATATAAGTGCAGAGATGCGCTCATGAAAAAAGCCAGAAGAAATTCTGGCTTTTTTGTGTTTATGATTTTGATAGAAGGGAAAGTTCTAGTGTGCTTCTAGCCAGTTTTCGCCAGTTCCAATCTCTACATCTAGAGGTACGCTTAACTCAAACGCATGTTCCATTTCTTGTTTTACCATTTTTTGAAGCGCTTCCAATTCTTCTTTGTGTACATCAAAAATCAATTCATCATGTACTTGTAGTAACATTTTACTACGATACTTATTCTCTTTTAGCTTTCGCTGAATGTTGATCATCGCCACTTTAATAATATCGGCGGCACTTCCTTGAATAGGTGCATTTACCGCATTGCGTTCGGCAGCGCTGCGCACGATATTGTTTTTAGCATTGATGTCTTTTAAATACCTTCTTCTTCCCATTACGGTTTCTACATAGCCGTTTTCTCGAGCAAAATGTACTTGCTCGTCCATATAGTCTCTTAGCTTGGGGTAGGTTTTGTAATAGGTTTCTATGAGCTCTTTAGATTCACTTCGGCTTAAATCGGTTTGATTGCTTAATCCAAAAGCAGAAACTCCATAGATAATTCCAAAATTAACCGTTTTGGCATTGCTTCGTTGCTCTCTGGTTACTTCTTCCAGCGGAACATCAAAAACTTTTGCCGCCGTAGAAGCGTGAATGTCTTCCCCATCTTTAAAGGCCTTGATCATGGTTTCTTCTTCACTTAACGCCGCGATAATTCTAAGTTCTATCTGCGAGTAATCGGCGGCAAGTAAGATGTGATTTTCATCTCTGGGAATAAAGGCTTTTCTTACTTCTCTGCCTCGTTCTGTTCTTATAGGAATGTTTTGTAGATTAGGATTATTAGAGCTCAATCTTCCCGTAGCCGCTACCGTTTGCATATAATCGGTGTGAACGCGACCGGTCTTAGGTTCAATTTGCTCTGGTAAAGCATCTACATAAGTATTCTTTAATTTTACCAATCCGCGCCAAGCGAGCACATCTCTAATAATTTGATGCTCGTCTGCTAAATAGGAAAGCACCTCTTCGCCGGTAGAATATTGTCCGGTCTTGGTCTTTTTAGGTTTATCTACCAATTCTAATTTTCCGAAAAGAATCTCGCCCAACTGCTTAGGAGAACCAATATTAAATTCTTCTCCAGCTTCTTCATAAATCGTTTTTTCGAGGCTAAGAATGTCTGTTTCTAAAACATCAGAAAGTGTTTTTAAAAACTCACGGTTCACGTGAATTCCTTCCAACTCCATTTCTGCCAATACTTTTAGCAAGGGTAACTCCATTTCTTCATAGAGTTTCTTGGTTTGGGTTTCTTCCAGCTCCTTATCAAAAAATTCTTTTAATTGGTAGGTGATATCAGCATCTTCAACAGCATATTCTTTCTGTTCTTCTAAAGCCACGCTGCGCATGGTTTTTTGGTTCTTTCCCTTTTTTCCGATAAGGTCTGTAATGGGTTTTGGAGAATAGTTGAGGTAAGTTTCTGCCAAAACTTCCATATTATGACGCATATCTGGATTGATCACATAATGCGCTAACATCGTATCAAAAAACGGTTCAGAAACCTCTATTTCGTAATGGGCCAAGACTTTAATATCGTACTTCAGGTTTTGTCCTATTTTCTGAATCTTGGGATTGCTAAAAAACTCTTTTAAAGGCTCCAAAATATTTTTCGCTTCCTCTTGGTCTTCGGGAATAGGAAGGTAATAGCCTTTTCCTTTCTCCCAGCTAAAAGCAATTCCTACCAATTCGGCTTCAAAAGTATCGAGGGAAGTGGTTTCGGTATCAAAACAAACCGAAGTTTGTGTATTTAATTTTTTTAAGAAAAGTTGAGTCGCCATTCCGGGTTCTATCAACTGATAAAGATGCGAAGTGTTTTCTAGGTTTTTATACCCTGTAAAATTTTCTGCGGAAACATCTTCTTTAGAAGTGTCGTTGCCAAATAAAGAAAACTGTCCTGCCCCTGCGGGAGATTTCGCCTCTTTTTTCTTTTCTGAAGTTGCCGCAGGAGTCGTTAAGCCACCGCCAGATTCACCGCCTTCATTAAACATTTTTATAAACTGATCGGTAAGCCTTCTAAATTCTAATTCTTTAAAAATTTCCACAACTCCTTCTACATCGGGTTTGGAAAGTTCGTATTCTTCTTCATTAAATTGCACATCACAATCGGTGAAAATGGTGGCTAACTTTCTCGAAAGTCGGCCTAATTCTGCATTGGCAATGACTTTTTCTTTCATTTTCCCTTTCAGCTGGTCGGTGTTGGCCAAAAGCCCTTCCATACTGTCAAACTGAGTGATGAATTTTTTAGCGGTTTTATCTCCAACTCCGGGTAAACCAGGAATATTATCAGAGGCATCTCCCATCATTCCCAAGTAATCAATCACTTGCTCGGGACGTTCTACCCCAAAACGTTTTTGTATTTCTGGAATTCCCCAAATCTCAATGGCATTTCCCATTCTTGCGGGTCGGTACATAAAAACATTTTCAGAAACCAGCTGTCCAAAATCCTTATCGGGCGTTACCATAAAGACTTGGTAATTTTCTTTTTCGGCCTGCTTGGCTAGCGTTCCTATAATGTCATCGGCTTCCAAACCTTCTAGTTCAATACAAGGAATGTGCATCGCCGTTAATATACTTTTAATATACGGAATTGCGTCTCTAATCGCCTGTGGCGTTTCGTCGCGATTGGCTTTGTATTCTTCAAACATTTCGGTACGAGCCTTGCTTCCTCCTTTGTCAAAACAAACCGCCAAATGATCTGGTTTTTCTCTTCGAATCACATCAAAGAGAGAATTGGTAAAGCCCATGATGGCAGAGGTATCTTGTCCCTTAGAATTAATTCTAGGGTTTTTGATAAGCGCGTAATAACCTCGAAAAATTAGAGCGAAAGCGTCGAGTAAAAAAAGTCTTTTTTGATTGGCCATGAAACTGATATTGAAAATGGAATGTAAAGGTATCAAATCTACAAGATTTTACGTCAAATCAGCACTTCTTGTCCCAGTTTTTCTTCCGCGAAAGCGCTATAAACGGAAAAGTTCACAGCGTTAAATAATATAAAAATGAAGAGCCAAGGAGCTCATTTTGCGTAGTTTTGCAGCGTTAAAACATCATTACTTTAGAATAGCAACAATAAAACGCCCTTTTTTCCTTTCTACTTCAAGATAAAACGAAACCACAGCTAAGGCTATGCTTTATTTTTCAAATTCGTATAAAGAAAAAAATCATCATTTTATGTTATCACAATTTCAAAGTAAAAATGTTATAAATATAGAAATATGCGTTGGGTTCTTTTTGTGGTTTTATATGTGTTAATGACTTTTTATAGCCATCAGGCCGTAAAAGTTGCTTTTAAGTCGGTTTGGTTTCAATATTTTCTCATCGCGATGTCATTTATAGTTCTTGGCAACTTCGTATACCATTGGGTGCAGCCCAGCGTAGGAAAAGTGCTGAGTCCTTCTAAAAGTTATGCGCTTGGTTTTTTATTAGCTTTTGTTTCGGCGGAATTGATTCTGGTAGTTTTCATGCTGGGAGAAGATATCATCCGACTTTTTTCTGCTACCTACCATCGCTTTTTTACGCCAGATTCTTCTTTTCATCTCCCTTCGCGACGTGTGTTTATAGGGAAGTTGGCTATAGGAATTGCGGCGATTCCTTTTGCGGGTTTAATCTACGGAATGTTTAAAGGGAAATACGATTTTAGAGTGCTGAGTTATACCTTAGAATTTGACGATTTACCGGAAGCTTTCGATGGGTATCGAATTACGCAAATTAGCGAT
The DNA here is from genome assembly GCF_031085155.1 of Mesonia profundi. Lineage (GTDB taxonomy): Bacteria > Bacteroidota > Bacteroidia > Flavobacteriales > Flavobacteriaceae > Mesonia > Mesonia profundi. Next base: position 117,872 of record NZ_JAVHUL010000003.1, read on the forward strand.
ATCCACAGCGGTAGTTTTGATAATCATAAGAAAATTGAATATGCGGTAGACCTCATTAACGAGCAAGAAAGCGATACGATTCTATTTACAGGAGATTTGGTAAATAATCTAGCTGCCGAAATGGACAACTGGAGCGAATTGTTTTCTACCTTAAAAGCAAAAGACGGGGTGTATTCAATTTTGGGAAACCACGATTATGGAGATTATATGACATGGCCCAGCGACACAGAAAAGGTAAATAACCTCAATAGATTGAAAGAAATTCAGGCCGAAATGGGCTGGAAATTGTTGCTTAACGAGCATACTTCGATTACTAGGGGAGAAGATAAAATCAATATCGTTGGGGTAGAGAACTGGGGAAAAGGTGGTTTTGTAAAACACGGCGATGTAAATAAAGCTGCAGAAGGTTTAAGCAAAGAAGATTTTAAAATTCTATTAAGTCACGATCCTTCCTATTGGCAGGAAAAGATAAAAACAGACGAGAAACATTATCAGCTCACCCTAAGCGGACATACCCACGGCATGCAATTTGGAATTGAAATCCCGGGTTGGATTAAATGGAGTCCTATTCAATACCGTTATGAAAATTGGGCAGGCATCTATAAAGAATTTGGTAGATACATGAATGTAAACAGAGGTTTTGGTTATTTAGGTTACCCAGGAAGAGTAGGAATTTGGCCAGAAATTACCGTGATTAAATTAAAAAGAAAAACGGCTTAAGGCAGGGAGTAATAAAACCTAAGCTTCCAGAAAGTAGTCTTACCAGCGCGTTTCTTTACCTCGCGATGGGTTCTAGAGAATCTTAACAATTTCCTAATTGTTTGGTAATTAGCAAGTGCTTCTCTATTTTTATTTTCTAAAAAGTACTTATATGTCAAAATTCGGAGAATTAATCGATCTAGAAATACCTGTTTTACTAGATTTCTATACCGAATCGAGTGAAAAAAACACTTCTACCCACCAAACTCTTAAAGATGTTGCTTCGGCTTTAGGCGATAAAGCTAAAGTCATAAAAATAGATGTCGATAAAAACAAAGCCTTAGCAGGAGCCCTGCGTGTTCAAGGGGTGCCTAGCTTTATTTTGTATAAAAAGGGAGAAATGCTATGGCGTTTTAGCGGGGAACAAGATGCCAACAGCTTAATCGCTATCGTAGAAAAACATATTTAATCCCTCCAAAGGGTTTAATTCCCCAAAGCCCGCTCGTGTAACGTTCGGATGGGCTTGTTTCGAATTTTCAAAAAATATTTTCGAATTCATACCTCGTGGGTCTGTCTGACGACAGATGCAGGCTTACCCAGAATTTCTTGATTCCTAGTTGTCTGGTAAAGAACCAACCTGCCTGGCAAAGACAGGGACTTAATTGTAACTAATCGATAAACTGTAGTGGAGGTTAAATTAATAGAGATCAGTAGTTAAATACTTACTTTTACTGTAATCTAACGTATTGATTTTAATCTATTTAAAATATATTCTATTGTCAGTTCGAGTGGAGTCGAGAACTTTTCGGATACTAAAAGTAGGTTTCGACTGCGCTCAACCAGACATATATAGCCCAGGTTTAAACAGTAATCCATGCAACTAGCTACTGACCTCTATAAATTAAATATACCCCTCTCTCTCTCTCGATAAAATCTTGTTAGATTTCATCCAATTAAAACGCATCAAATCTATATCCTAACTTGCTGTAATGTGCCAAAACTTTAGGTAACACATACTCCAAGTTTTTTTTGGCTTTTATGCTGTCGTGAAAAACCAAAATGCTTCCATTTTTGGTATGATTAAGAAGCCTTTTCCAACATTTTTCTTTAGAGATTTGAGCATCGTAGTCTTTGCTCAACACATCCCACATCACCATTTCATAATCTTTTAAAATCATTTTGGCTTGCGAGGAAGTTGATTTTCCGTAGGGTGGTCTAAATAACGCTTTCGCGGAAGTAGAAACGTATTTATTAATGAGTTGTTGGGTATCATGAATCTGTCGTAAATATTCTTCCGAAGGGGTTTTCCATCCGTTCACATGCTGAAGCGTATGATTTCCCACCCGATGTTCTTCCTTAAGGATAGCCTGTAAAACAGCAGGATGCTTTTGAATGTTTTCTCCAATACAGAAGAAGGTCGCTTTCGCCTGAAACTGATCCAGAAGTTGGAGCACCCACGGAGTCACTTCGGGGATGGGGCCATCGTCAAAAGTGAGGTAAAGCACTTTCTCTTTCCTAGAACTATGCCATATTCTATGAGGGTAAAGCAGTTTTCCGAGAAGAGGAATAAGCTCCGCCATATTATGATGACGGAGTGCTTACTGTACTATCTCGAATGATAGGTTGTTCTTGCTTGAGTTCATTTTCTAGATTGGGACTATTCTGCAAAGGTAAATCTTCCTCTACATCATAGTTTTCATCATCTCGGTAAAAGTGTTTAAACTTTTTAAGGTAGTTGTTAAACTCATCAGCCTTTTCTTTTACCAGTTCATCATCTTGATTAAGAACGAGTAAGTCGATTAAGCTTCTGTAACGCTCAATATCGGTAATGATTTCATCACCAATATTGTATTGTCTTTCTAAAGATAGTTTACTATAATAGGTGATGCTTTCTTGGTATTTCTTAGCCACTTGATTCCAAATTTTACGAGCTTTTTCTTTTTCGCCAATTTCATAATAACCGTCTATAAAAGGTTCTAAAAGCGGATAATAACCAAACTTATCTACCGGCATTTTCTCCATTCCTAAATCTAGAATCTCTTTTGCTCTCACCGAATCTTTTTCTTTGAGTAGGTTTTCTACCAAACGGGCTAGGTTACTTCTATAGGTAATCGAATTTTTCCTGGTCTCTGGATCGTAATAAATATCGTCGCTTCCGCTATTTCCCCATTCCCAATTAGAAACGATATCATACATCTTATCGGTATCTATTCTTCCCATGGTGTATGGATCTCTAGGGTTGATAGGCGTTTTAATAGGAACCAATTTATAACAAACTCCGTCTAGCTGAAGGTAATCCTTCATCCATAAATAATCATCATTTCCAAAGCTTCCTCCCGTAAAGTAAATAGGTCTCTTCCAATCTGTATTGGCTAAGACATCTAACATTAGGATGCGGTTTTTGTACATCGCATTGCCTTGCAGTTCAATATCTATATAAGGAACGATTTTATCTTTCTCTTCGGCTTTTACAATGCCGCTATTGATGGCGTTGGTAGCATTTACAGGAACCCTAATGTGTTTGGTAGGGAAAGTACTCACGGTTTGTCCGTTGGGCAATTCGGCTTGTGTACTGGCGTGATCGCTTTGAACGTATTTTAACCAACTCTTAAGTAAGAGGGTGTCTTTTACGCGGGGATCTTCCATAAATCGTACATAATCATTTTTCCCATACAGATAATCTTTGTGCTCAAAAGTGGTTTTTACGGCCTTACTTTCATAGGCAGCTTTTCTCATTTGATCGATATACCAATCGGTGGCAAATAGGCTGGTGTTGATTACCCGCACATCGGTACGGTATTCTTCAATCTCTTGCACGTACCAAAGCGCAAAGGTGTCATTATCTCCAATGGTAAATAAGATTCCGTTTTCATCTACAGAGTCGAGGTACATTTTTGCCATAGACCTAGCGGTATATCTTCCAGATCTATCGTGATCATCATAATTTTGTGAAAGTAAAATTCCGGGAACGGCAATTAAACAAGCTAGCGTAACTATAGGAGCCATTATATTTGGAGAAGCGTACTTTTTAAACTTATCTACGATGGCATAAACTCCAAAGCCTATCCAAATGGAGAAGACGTAAAAGGAGCCTACCAAGGCATAATCTCTTTCTCGCGGTTCAAAGGGTCTTTCGTTGAGGTATATCTTTAAGGCAATTCCTGTGAAGAGGAAAAATACCAGTAAAACCCAGAAGGTTTTGACATCTCTTTTGGACTGAAACAACAAGCCGATGAGTCCTAAGATAAGCGGTAAGAAGAAATAGGTATTTCTTCCTTTATTGTTTTCTACATCGCTGGGTAAATTGTCTTGAGAACCCAACCTCATCTCGTCTATAAAATCGATTCCGCTAAGCCAGTTTCCGTGAAGATCATCATACTTTCCTTGAATATCGTCTTGTCTTCCTGTAAAATTCCACATAAAATACCTCCAATACATATATCCCATTTGAAACTGAAATAGGTATTGAAAGTTGGAAGCAGTAGAAGGCTTTTTTATCTTGAGGTAAGCGCCAAACTGTTCTAAGAAGCTAATGTAATCTTCGTTGGTAAGTTTTCCTAATGCGTATTCTTTCTTAAACTGGTTGACCGTAGAAACCAACTGATCTTCTTGTTGGTATTCTTCTCGAATAGAAAATTCTATAGGGCCTGTAAATTGCATATAGTTGGCCATGTGGTCTGTACTCCACATCCTAGGCAAGAAGGTTTTATGTTCATCGCTAGAGTTTTGCTTGGCATTTTTCCAGTTGTTAACAATAACGTATTTTCCGGTGGCTTCATCTTCCTCATATTTAGGTTTATCGTCCATATAAGGTTGATCTTCATCTAAACCGCCAAAAAGATCTGTAAACTGCGGACCGTAGAATAATTTTGTTTCTGGGTATTGTTCTCGGTTATAATAAGCCAAAAGTTCTCTAGCGTTATCGGGGCTGTTTTCATTAATTACTGTTCCTGCATTAGCACGTATAGGAAGCATCACCCAAGAAGAAAATCCTATAAAGATAAATAAGGTACAAAGGATAAGGGTGTTGGCGTGAATGTAATTTTTCTTCCGTGTAAACGTAAGTCCGTAATAAAAAGCAGCAATCAAAACTAAGGCTGCGATAATGGTGCCCGAGTTAAAAGGTAAGTTAAAGGTATTGACAAAGAACACTTCCGCTTCAGCGAAAAAAGTAAGCGAATAAGGAAGTAGCAATTTAAAGATAAACATAAGAATCGCGACCACGACCACATTGGCAATGATGAAATTCTTTACGGTTACTTTCTCTACATTTTTAAAGTAGTATAAAAATCCGATGGCCGGAATGGTAAGCAGCGCCATAAAATGCACTCCAAACGACAAGCCAATAATAAAGGCAATTAAGATAAGCCAACGATTACCGCGAGGCTTAAACATATCTCTGTCCCAAAGCAAACCGACATAAAATAAGATGGCCATAAGGAAACTTGCCATGGCGTACACTTCGGCTTCTACGGCACTAAACCAAAAACTGTCTGTAAAGGTAAACGCTAAAGAACCTACTAGGGCGCTTCCTAAAACAGCTAATTTTTTGGAAGGGGAAAGAATTTCTTCGTGTCCTGCTATTTTTCTTACCAGTAAACTGATAGACCAAAACATAAATAGGATGGTAAAGGCGCTAGAAAAAACCGATACCATATTTACCATAAGCGCTACTTGATCTGCTCCCGAGGCAAAAGTGGAGAAAAAGGCACCTGTCATTTGAAACAACGGTGCTCCTGGGGGGTGACCTACTTGTAGTTTTGCTGAGGTGGCGATATATTCTCCTGCATCCCAAAAACTGGCCGTAGGTTCTACGGTTAATGTGTAAGTGAGTAAAGCAATGGCAAAAACCGCCCATCCTGTAATTTTATTCCACTTACTAAAGTTAAAGTCTCTCATAGGTATTCATGATATTATCTAGCAATTTGGCGAATTTAAGAATAAATGCCGAATGATAGGAGAACGGGAAAGAGATAAAAATATTTTTTTAATTGTGATCGATTAAGATATTAGACCTGCCCGCACCGAAGGGGTACGTTCGGGCGGGCCGCTCTGCTTTTAGAAAATAGAAGTTAGATTTAATTTTAACTCACTAGTAAATAAAAGCTTAATTTGTAAATGGTATTTAATTTTGGAATTATGAGCCGATTGTGAAAAGTAAGGCTGAGTCTCACTTCCATCACTTAGACAGTTGCTGTGTTGAAGGTTTTAATTGAAAGCAAATATTTTTTTAAAATAATTTTTAATTTTTGTTTGGAATAATGAAAGTTTATTTTAAATTTGCACTCGCATTACAGCATTGGCCTATGGTGTAACTGGCAACACGTCTGTTTTTGGTACAGAAGAGTCTAGGTTCGAGCCCTAGTAGGCCAACCAATTAAACCCTCAACTGTTTAAAGCTGAGGGTTTTGTGATTTTTTAGGGGGGGAGGAATAGGGGGAAGTTATTTAGAAGACTATTATTTCAGTTATTTTTTTAAATGGAATGGTAAGGATCAAAACCATTACTGTCCGACTAAAATACGGATTTAGACAAAAGTATTCATTGCGCCCAATAAAAGCGTTGTTTTTTCCTTTAAACCCAATAGCAAGGGGGCAGCGTCAAAATAGGGTCAATTGTTTATCTGGGGGCTTTGTGGTAAGCTCCTTCCATTTTTTGTTCGGATCTTCAAGGAATCTGAACAGGTCAATGTAAGTCATAAGATGAAACCGTATCATCGACACCATATTGGAATATGCCCATTTTCTTTTTGTTTTCCGCTGTATTACCAGCATCAGCAGCTGTATGATAAGACCGCACCATATCTGTATTCCTATGGCATTTTGATTGTCCCCGAGAAAATACTTTAGTGGAAAGTTTTGTTTGAGCCTTTTAAACATGGTCTCTATTTGCCATCTGTGTTTATAGATAGCGGCAATTTTGTCCGGTTCCAGTTCAAAATGGTTTGTAATGAACTCGAACACTTTTCCTTTTTCATTGTCCCAATAGGCAATGCGCCTTAGTTCAATGTTTTTTTCTTGTTTTTGGACACTGATCCGTTCATCCTTTAACACCGCATCCCTTGTGGTATCGGACAGTTCAAATTCCCTGACACTTTTATAGACCGCATTTTCTTTTTGCCTGGTCACAAAAAAGATCTCATCCCCGCTCCATTGCAAATATTGTAGGTAATCATTGTAGGCTTTGTCAAAGACAACGATAGAGCCCTTTTCCAGGTTCAGTTCTTTTAGAAAGGTATGGTTGTGCGTAGCGGCACTGCTAAAGCGGATAAGACAGGGAACATCTTCTAGCGCATTTATCATGGTGTGCATTTTTATGCCACCCTTTTTCTTACCGTTGACAGGGTTGCGGCCAACACCTTTTAAAATATCACTGAACAGGCTTATGGTGGTGGAATCAACGATTTTTAAATGCTTGACGGGCAAGGACAACGGACTGCTGTCCGATAAAAATGAACGGTATGTCCTAAACAAGCTATAGTAGATATTGGCAAAGACTTCGCTACTACGATTTTTGTTGGCATCGGACAAAGTGCTGCGTTTTGGAAAATGTTTAAGGTTCAAATGTCCTATTCGCCCCTCGCAGGCCAATAATATAGTGGATAGCTCACGCAGGGAGCTAACACCGCTCAAAGTTGCGCAAACCATCGTTACCAAATGATCGTATGTTTTAAAACGGTGTAATACCTGTCGCTGTTGTGTTGGGATACTGTCCGGGTAATTATTGATGGGGAAAGCAATTTTAATAGTTGCTTAATGATGGGCTGTCCGCTAAAGTTGTTACTTTTGTTCATAGTATTTAGTTTGTGGAAAAACCAAATTACTATAAAGCGGGAAATCCATCAAGGAAATCCCGCTCTTAAAAAGTTTTATCGGACACTACTGTTATTTAATGACGATAGTCAAATAGGTTGCTTCTGTCAATTAAATATTTTCGTTAACTTTAAAGAAATTGGGTAAATCAGTCTAATATGAAAAGGAAGTTAAGCTGTTTGGGCATTATAATGATATTCTTATTGGATACCCCCATCCAGGCCCAAAGCTTTATTGAAGCTATTTTAAAAGAGCCCATTCAAAAAGCGATTACAGAAAGTGCCGAAGTTGATATACAGCAAATGCAAGCTGAAAACACACAATTTGATATGGAGATCGTGAAGGGAAAAAGATTGCCCCAAATTTCAATTTCTGGCGGCTACGGATTTTTATATTCTCAATTGAGTCCAAAGTTTCCCACCCAATATTTACCCATTAGCGGCACGCCATTTTTAGAAGATCCCCTCGTCTCCAATTTTCAAACCCAGGTATTTCTAGGCTCGCTATCGGCAAGGCAGCTTATTTTTGCGGGTAACCAAATTAATAGTGGCATAAAAGCATTAGAAGAAAAACAAAAAGCAGAACGTTTTTTAGCTGAAGCTGGTAAAGAAGAGATTGCTAAGGAAGTCATTACTACTTTTGACCAATTGATGCTCTTGAATGAGGTGGATAAATTAATTGGAGATTCTGAAAAGCGGCTCGAAACAGAACATAAAAAGGTTTTAAAAGCTATAGAAAATGGCCTGGCCATTCCTTATGACCGGGACAAAGTGAAATTAGCAATGCTGGAACTGAAAGAGAAACAGCTTGAAGCCGAAGGAAACAGAAATGTTTTGCTTGCCAAGCTAGGTTACCTTACCCAAATGAGCGAACAAGAATTACAGGCTATCGCCTATGAGTTAAAAACCTTTATGATAAGCACGGCTTCCCTGGATGCAGAAAAAAGAGTAGAGTTAAAAGCCCTGGAAGCGGGAAAAAAAGCAAAGGAATTTGCTTATAAAAAAGAAAAAGGAAGTTTTTTCCCAAAAGTTTTTGCTTTTGGAAATTTGGCGTATTTAAATGCCTTCGACACCAGTATAGACTTTAAAGATGTACCCATTGCCGGCGATGTAACTTTAGAAGCAGAGCACATACGCATGGAGCCGGCAGCTGCGGTTGGCGTTGGTTTACAATGGGATTTGTTTAAGGGAGGTGAAAACAACAAGAACATAAAAAAGGCCGGGATCGAACTCGAGATAAGTAAAACCAAGCTAAAGGATACCCGTGAGAAATTTGAGCTGCTGTTATTTAAAAATCAATCTGATTTAAAAACAGCAGAGCAAAAGGTTTTAGTGGCAGACCAACGCGTTAAGATAGCCAAAAACAATTTACAGCTGGCTACCCAACAATACCGCGCCGGTTTAGTTGATTTAACAGAACGTCTGGAATCTGAAAATAATTACTACAAAGTAAATTTAAATTATTACAATCAAATTCTCAATCAAAGGGCAGCGACAATAGAACTTTTGCTGGCCACCGGGGAGTTGTTGGATAAAATTTATAGCAAAAATGAAAATTAAAAATAGTTTATTCTTAGCGATTCTGGTTGTTTTTGCCGCTTGCTCCGACAAAAAAATTGAGCCAGCCTTTATGGGGAAAATTGAGCGGACGCAAATCTCAGTGGTTACCAAAGTGCCTGGTACTGTTGAAAAGATATTGGTCTCCAAAGGGGATCTTGTAAAAAAAGGTGACACTTTGGCTATTTTAGATATTCCCGAAGTCGATGCCAAAAAACAACAGGCCGAAGGTGCTTTTAAATCTGCAGAAGCGCAGTACCAAATGGCCCAAAAGGGAGCTACAAGTGCCCAATTGCGCCAATTACAAAACAAGGTAAACGGACTTAAGGAACAATTTGAATTTGCCCAAAAATCTAAGAACCGGTTAGAAAAGATGTTGCAGGACAGCCTCATACCCCAGCAACAATTTGACGAGGTTTATGCTAAATACCAGGGAGCTAGAAATCAATACGAAGCTGCCAAAACCGAATTGGAAGAAGCTCGCACCGGTGGGCGTCTAGAACAGCAAACCATGGCCCTGGGACAGCAATTGCAAGCCTCAGGAGCAATCTCTGAAGTAGATGCCGCTGAGCGAGAAAAATATATGACCGCGCCCCAGGATATGTCTGTAGAAACCATCAACTTGGAGATTGGGGAGCTTGCCCTGGCTGGCTATCCCGTGTTTAGCGGTTATGTAGATCAATCGGTCTATTTCAGGTTTACCATTGCCGAAAGTAAATTGGGAGAAATTAAACCGGGTAAAAAAGTAAAAATAAAAGTGCTTTATAAAGATACTGAACTTATTGATGGTGAAGTAGTCATGGTGAAGGCATTGAGTTCATACGCCAACATCGCCACTGCCTATCCCGATTTTGACATGCAACAAGCCTTGTTTGAAGTGGAAGTGCAACCTACAAATCCCGAGGAGGTAAGAGGATTGATAACCAAAGCATCGGTTTCCCTGGAACTCGACAAATAGATTAAAGTGAAGAAATTTATACATTTAATAAATCGGGAATTCAGGCTGTTCTTTAGCAATAATGTCCTGCGATTACTGTTTATAGGCGCTCCCATTTTATACGGTGTGCTTATAGGTGCTGTTTATCAAAAAGGGAAAATCACAGATTTGCCCATAATTGTAGTCGATCAAGACCAGAGCCCAATGAGTGTTAAATTCATTGATATGCTCGAGGAGACCGAGAGTATTGAGGTAGCAGCAGTTTTACCCTCCCTTAATGATGCAGAAAATAAAGCTATAGATGAGGAAGCCACTGTTATTGTTAATCTCCCAAACGGATTTACTTCCGGAATCCAACAAAACAGGTTGCCCGAGATTACCATTTTTGTAGATGCTTCCAACACCCTTACTTCCAATACTGCTTTAATGGCGGTAAATGGGGTTGCAATGACGATGAAAGCGGGTATTCAAATAGAATCCCAATTGAAAAAAGGAGTCCCCGAATATATAGCCGCACAAAGTTACGAACCTTTTAAAACCACCATCATAAAACAAAGTATCCGCAGTGGAAACTATCTATATTTTATGCTTCCTGGAGTCTTGCTAACGGTTTTTCAGCAGGTTTTACTCCTGGGACTGGCTCTAACCTTTGCTGCCGAATATGAAAACGGAACCTTTAAAGATTTGGTGCGAAAAATGCCCAATCCATTTGGAATGTTGGCCGTTAAAATTATTCCCTATATGATTATGTCTATAGGCATACTCCTACTCTATTATGGTTTTTCAAAATATTACAATATGATCATTGGTGGTGCTTTTTGGGCATTTTCATTAAGCACTTTTGTCTTTATTTTGGCCGTTTGTGGCATAGGGGTCCTGGTGAGCATTGTTTTACCTAATCAATTAAAAGCTACAGAAGTATTGATGGTCGTTGCTACGCCAAGCTTTATCCTTAGCGGATTTACCTGGCCTTTAAGTCAAATGCCAGCCTGGGTACAATTTATCGCCGAGTTAATTCCGCTAACGCATTATTTAAAAACCTTTCGATTACTGTATCTCAACCACGCCGAAATTTCACATATTTACGGGCCGGTGATCGCCATGGCTATTATAGCGCTAGTTTGTTTATCGCTATCAGCAGTTATTTTATATTTCAAAATTAGAAAGACAAAAATAGCTCTGGAAGAAAATGCTTTGTAAGCCAGGTTTAAGCCTTGCAAAATAAAAATCACCTATAGAAATATAGCTCTAAAAAGTTATTGATCTTACAAAAATAACGGGTTTATTTTTTAAAACCATTGATGTCCGGTAAAAATATAACTAATTAGCTTATTCTCTTTTATAGCAATGCCTAACCGGACGATAGTGGATCAAAAACAAAAAAACCGGAGCAAGTCCGGCTTTTATCTTTAGATTTTTTTAAGTGCAGCACCAATGCCTATTAATTGGCTGGGCACTTTAATTTAAAACAGCTTATAATCTATTCTGGTTTTCTTTTTATAGAATCCAAACTTATAGCACGCTCTGCCCCGGAGAATACTGGGGTGAATTCCTATTTTTTCCGCGTATTCAACTATATTTTGGTCATCCAGTGGGCGAGCTCCATATCTTTCAAGATACTCTTCCCATTCATTGTCAGAAATTAGATATTGCTCTGCAAACCTGTTTGCTTCTTTTTCTTCGCTAGAGTTTTTATATTCTTCATCCTCATTTTTAGAATCCAAATCAATAAATCGGCTCTCATTATTGTTTACCAAGTGCTTAAAAATATGTCCTAATTCGTGAAATAATGTGAATGCAAAATTATCCAGACGTTTATGCCTTATTGACATTCCAATTGCCGGATTTCCGTTACTCCAAAAAGAAATTCCATCCACAGGCGTTTTAGTTCCTTTTGTCTGAAAAATCAATTTAATACCGTAAGCGGCCAGTAAGCTTTGTGTGGTTCTAAGAGTATATTTATTTTCTTTTAATATACCTTTCAGTTTATTAATTAGTTCCTCCTTGCATTTATAATCAAAAGCTGGTACCGAAGCAAAACTAGCTCTATGTTCCACAAGTTTAGCCCATCCTATAATATTTATAGGATCAATCTTCAATTTCGTTGATTTTTTAAATCGAGCGAAACTAGGTTGAGTTCGCATATTTGCGAACTGCTCAAAATGTTCAACGCCATAAATGGCTTTAATAGCCTGTATATCTTTTATTGGATCACCTTGAAGGATTTTTTCCTTTCTAAAAAAAGTATAGGCAACATTCTCCTTAATAAAATCTAGCTGCTCTATCGCTTCAAGCCTTTCATTATCCTTTGCTTTAATCCTGGCTAAATCTAAATCATAATTTTTCTGAGCTTCCATCCAATAATCAGCATCAATGTCCAAGGTTTTTTCTAATAGAATAGCGAGATCTGCATTAAGGTTTCTTTTTCCTTTAATGAATTCATTTAGTTGACTTCTTTTATAGCCTATTGTTTTTGCAAAATCTGATTGAGAAATATCAGAAGCGTCTAATTCATCCTTTAGGATTTCTCCCGGATGTGTAGCGATTAATGGAGTTAGGTCGGTTGCTTTCATAATTATTGATAGTGCTTGCTGAGTTCTTCTAATTCTAAAATATCGATTTGTAGGGAGTCTTCTTTAGAAGCAACTTCATTGAAAATGATTCGATACTGTTTGTTAATCCAAACGGCACTTTTACCGTTTAAGTTCCCTTCTTTTTTTTCGTAATGAAGGCTTTTTATTTGATATAGCTGTTCTATGCGGGTAGCAGATTTCAGTTTATTAACTGTTTTTACATACTGTTTTACTAAAGCAGGATTAGATTTAAAATCTTTATACTTTTTAGTTTTGCCTTCATAGAGGTCTTCTAAATAATCTTTTAGAAATACTATAGTCATCTAATTCTTTTGCAAATATAATATTTGTTCACAATATTGTGAACAAATTAATGTTAATAATTATAAAATAATTTTCTAATTCTTTTTACTTGATTTTTCCAAGAAGTTCGTTGTTATCTATATAAATCAGGCTTTTAAAAAGAAAAGTGAAGATAAATTTTTTTAAAACATTTACAGAAATTCTTGTAAATCTAACTTTCATCTCTTTATAATATCAAAATTATAAAAATTAAGCCAGGGTATTTGAAGATGTATTTATCTTCTCATTAGCATTTTCAGAATATCTAATTTTGCAAAATCAACGAGCCATCTTTGTTAATAAAATGAACCTCTCTTATGAATACAAAAATCCAACTAAGCATTCGGTTAGATCAAAGCCTTATGAATGCCTTAAAAGAGTCTGCAAAAGCAGATAATCGGAGTTTAAACAGTTATATAGAAAAGGTATTAAAGGAAGACGTGGGAAATATACCGAATGCTACTACTTTAGCGGCTATGGAAGAAGCCCGAAACGGAAATCTGGAAAGAATAGAAGATATTGATGATTGGTTTGAAAAGCTGTAATTGATGTGTTTAGGTAGAAAGGGGCTATTGAAGACTGGACTTCCTAGTAATTTTGTGACTAATTTTATTAGGCCGCTTTGTTAAAAAATCCTTTTAATTTTAGTTCCATTTC
>NZ_JAVHUL010000030.1 GCF_031085155.1 Mesonia profundi
AAATGGAACTAAAATTAAAAGGATTTTTTAACAAAGCGGCCTAATAAAATTAGTCACAAAATTACTAGGAAGTCCAATACTCTCTGTCTATTAGCTATGGTATTTTTAACGAGAATTATTTTTTTAGATTTAGAAACTTACTCGATCTCTAAGGCATCTTCAATTTATCTAATAGAAAAGCATTTTATATCAAAGACGCTCACTTTTCTCATTGATCCAATCTAACACAAGAGGGGATAATTCTTTGACTGAATTCTTAGAAAGTATAATCCGACTGTGATCGTAATCTTCTAAATTTCCATTTTCTTTAGAACAAAAGTATAATTTGTTTTCGTCATTTTTAAAGGCGTTTAGAAACTCCTCACAACCTTTCTTTGGAGCAATAAAATGATCTCCTTTGGCACATATGGAAAGTATAGGAATATTGATGCTTGGCATTTTTTCTAAATAGTCAAAACCATTCTCTCCCTTAAAATTATGATTCAAATTCCAATCAAACCATTGCTTTAAAGTATAATAAGTTTCATTGTTTTCAGTAGAGCCAGCAGATTTTGCAGGAACTTTCCCCAGTAAAGCTGCAACATATTTACCCACTAGAATTCTAACTTTTCCTTTCAGCTCTGTTCCTGCTCCAAAGGCTTGCACCCCAAACATGCTCATGCTGTTGATGTAGGATTTATAAGAGGGATTCTTAATTAAAAACATCGTTAAAGCAATTCCGCCGCCACTATGAGTCAGGCAGTCTACACTTTTTAATCCCATTTTATGAAAGAGAAAATCGAAGCTGGCGTGTAGATCATATTTCGCCACCGTTTCAAGATTAAATTTCTTCTCACTTTTAGAACTTTCTCCGTGATCTCTCCATTCCATCACCCAACAGGTAAAACCTTTTGCTGTTAATGCCGTCGCGATTCCGTTGAATATTTTTCTATTGGAAAAAGCACCGTGAGTTAAAAAAATATGCCTCCCCAAATCCTTCTTGGCATTTAATTTCCAAAGCGCAATCCTCACCCCATCTTCTGTTTTTATGGCGTAAAGCTTCTCTTTCAGTTTTGTTTTTTTAATGGTACCCAAGCCGTTGCTCTAATTTTTAGTTCTAGTAGAAGAGGGAAGCGGTAGTCTTCTTTCTACAAATCTTCCGCTTTAATTATAAAAAATGATCGGTCAGTACCTGGTAGTAAGTTTTACCATTTACAGTTGTAATTCGTACGCAGTAATGGGTCCTAAAAAGTAATTTTTAGCCGCAACCCAAGCAGCCTGCGATTGGTAAAGTTTTCAATTTACCCCGAAAACTTCAACCTAGAAAAGGGGCTGGTACTCGCCCCGACCATTCCGCCTTTCGGCTTAATCTATTAATTCTGTAAGCCAGTTAATTTCTTGAATCTTACTATCAATCTCTCTAAATGCCCTTCCGGTTTGATCCATTTCAGATTGCAATTTCTTGATGCTAATCGTCGTTTTAAGATTCGTATCCCCATTATTATATATTTGGGCTGCGTGTCTTATATTTCTTAATTTTTCTGAAAGCGTTTTCAACGAATCTCTTTTGGCAAGCGCTTCCATAAGAAGTCCTTCGCCTTCCACTGGCGTTTCGTTGTTTGTTTTGTTTATTCTTATGATGATAGATTCTAACTCCTGTATGGCATTTCTCAACTGAGCTAGTAATTTCTCTGGATCTTCTTGAGGAAGTTTATCATCTGATACAATTAAGACTGGCCTAATTCTATTTTGAAGATGTTCTATTTTCTTCATAAGATCTGCTCTTAGCAAAAGCCCTTCTGCAAGTTTCATTTTCTTAGGAGGTGTCTTATCTTTTTGTGCTGACATGTTGGGTCTTTATTTAATATGAATTTTAGGATTGCTAGTCGCTAAATGTAAAAATATAAAATATTCTAAAGAAGCAATAAGAATAGAGCTATAAAACCCAAGCCCAAGAATGCAATCCATCAAAGACGTTATTTTTTTGGAGTGTCTAATTCTTTCAACTCAGTGTCATGTGCGTAACTCAAGCTTCTGGTTAGTTTCCATTCTCCATTTTCTAATAACCATAGGTGAGTAAATTTTGCCGAACTCGCAAAGCTTTCCTCTTTGTCTGCTATTTTTTCATAGAACCGATGTGTTCCGTTTTGAATAGCCCCATAAAGACTGTCATGAGCGTAAAGCGGATAAATTTTGGTACTCTCTTTTAACAATTCTCTCCGAGATTGATACGTATCGGGGCGAGAACATAAGCCGTTGCGAAGATTATACAAAAATTCTTTTTTGTCTGAAGTTCCGCTTTTATCGTGATAAAATTCGAGGTCTTCACTCATCATGGTCTCAAACTGACTTATATCGCACCTATTGAAACCTACCTCAAAAAGTAAACTATCTTTTGACATAATGGCTTTATATAAATCGGAGTTTTTCTCTACCTGTGCAGATAAGGAAAAGGAGTTAATGCAGAGTATAAACATTAAAATTGATTTGATCATTTTATTTTGTTTAAGATGAGTATGAAATCGGTTTAAAATAGCGTTCAGCATTTCTTTAACGGATACTAAATATAGTTCATTAGAAGAAAAATAGAACTATATAGAAGGCTAGAGTTTAAGACTTCAGAGGAAGAGCCAACTTAAAATAAATTCTAGTAATCAGATTAGCAGGGAGATAAAAAAATAATGCCCATATAAAAATTAAGATTTATATGGGCAGTTGTACTTATAGTTTGTCATAATTCCGTCAAAAAAAAGAAAGCATAATTCAATTTATACGGAGTTAAAAGGTCTACTTATTAGATTTCAAGTATTTAAACAATTCACTATCTGTAGAGAGAATGACAGAGGTATTTCTATCAAAGGTTTTCTCAAAGGTCTCCATGGACTTTAAAAAGGAATATAGGTTTTTTGATTGCGCCGATTGATTATAAGCTTTCGCATAAATAGCTGCCGCAGAAGCATCAGCTTTACCCTTTATTTTTTCGGCCTCTTCGAAAGCTGTGGACTGTATGGTCTTTAGGTCTCGTACCTTTCCTCCATTGATTCGAGAAGCTTGTCCTTGTCCTTCAGATCGAAATTTATCTGCAATACGAAACCGCTCACTATTCATTCTTTTAAATACATTTTCACGTACTTCATCAACATAATTAAGTCTTTTAATCTTAAAGTCTAGAATCACGATTCCCAAATCAGAAACACGTTCATTAGCAGTCTTTAAAATCATTTTTTCTATTTTCTGACGGCCTACTTTTATGTCTATTAGTGTGTCAGAAGAAGGTTCAGTAAGCGTGTCGGTTACTCTTGCTTTTCGATTGCTATTTCTAACGGCTTCTACTAATTCATGATTGGCGATATAATCTCTGGTTTCTCCATCTAAAATATCATCAAGTCTTGACTGGGCTCCTCTTTCATTGGTGAGTCTTTTATAAAACTGAAGCGGATCAATAATCTGCCAACGCGCATAGGTATCTATAAAAATAAATTTCTTGTCTTTGGTTGGGATTTGATTGGGGTCACCATTCCATTCTAGATAGCGTTTGTCAAAAACATTGACATCCTGAACAAAGGGCGTTTTAAAATTTATTCCTGGAGTGGTAACTGCCTCTCCTATGGGTCTACCAAACTGCGTGATGACTACTTGCTGCTTTTCGTTGACGATATACATACTCGAGGTAATCGCAATGAGAAGAACTACTAAAACTATTCCTGATATTATGAGTTTCTTTTTGGACATGCTTAAATTTATTTTGGTGTATTTGGCGTATCTTGTTTTTGCATTTGCATCTGTAAGAGTGGAAGCACATTACTTCCAGTCTCATCCGTAATAATCTTATTCCCCAATTGAGGCAATACTTTATTCATCGTTTCCAGATAAATCCTTGTTCTAGTTACTTCAGGTGCTTTAATATATTCTGTATAAAGATCATTAAACCTAGAAACTTCTCCTTGCGCATTATTTATTCTTTCTGCAGCATAACCTTCTGCTTTCTGGATGGTTTCTAGAGCTTGTCCCTTCGCTTTCGGAATTACTTTATTATATTCAGATTCAGCTTCATTAATCAAGGTTGCTCTTTCTTGCTGTGCTTGGTTTACCGCGTTAAATGCGGCTTTTACAGCATCTGGCGGGTTTACATCTTGTAACACTACCTGATCTATTTTTACCCCTAAAGAATATTCATTACTTAAATCCTGAACTATTTTGTGCACCTTGTTTGCGACCTCGGTTCTTCCTACAGTCAATACTTCATTTACCGTGCGATCACCCACAACGATGCGCATAGCCGCTTCAGACATATACCTCAAAGTAGTTTCAGGGTTCTTTACTTTAAATAAAAAATTATAAGCATCATCAATTCTATATTGAACTACCCATTCTACATCAGCAAGATTGAGATCACCAGTAAGCATCTGAGATTCTTCTTGCGCATTGTCTTTGCTGTAATTAGTATTAAGAGAATTGGTGTCGGTGGTTCTAAAACCAAACTCTAATTTTTGTTGTCTTTCTACCGGTACTTTATATACGGTCTCCACAAAAGGAATTTTGAAATTAAGTCCTGGGTCTACGGTTTTGGTGTATTTACCAAATCGAGTAATAACACCCACTTCCTCGGGTTGAATCTGAAAGAAAGAACCCAGAAGAACAATTAACAGGATTATTCCAATAAGAATAACCTTTATATTTTTAGTAATAAGGTTGATGATGTTCCCCATGGATTCTGGAACTTCAAATCCTTGTGCTTCATTATTATTCATTCATAAAAATTTAGTGATTAGTAAAAAAGTGCAGTCATTAATGGTCATCTGCCTAGTGAAAAGGAGCAAATGAAATACACAGGTGTTTTTGTAAGGCTGACCTCTTATAAATTTGGGTCTTAAAGATATATTAATGGCAATATTACAGCTTTTTTCTTAGACTCTCTTCTATTAATCCTATTGTATATAAAGTTTAAAAAAGTAGATTTGAAATAGCTTTAGCGAAGCTAATTTTACTTCTCTAATGACCTTCTAGATTATTATATATGGGATGAGAAGAGGTAAGTGGTTTCCTAAAAGATATAAAACGAAGGTAGTCATTAAATACCCTTATGAAGCGTGATATTTAACCAGAATAAAATCAATTTTTCTCTTCTGAATACTAATACTCATCATTACTGATTTTATTTTATTTCTGAAGTAATCTCTGGGTAAATAGCTTGATGCAAACGAGAGTTTATGGCTATATTTGTAAAAAATATTCAACGTTTAAAATTTGTAAATTTTTATGTCTCAACAGCTTTTTAATCCCTTCCAAGATCTAACTTTCGATGAACATTTTTGTTTCCTTTCTGGAGTCCTAGCCACAGAGACCATGAGCGTTTTTCCAGAGTGGTTGATGGATCATTTTAAATTAGGCGATGAAAGAATTGAAATGATGGACAAAACGAAGTCCTATCAATATACCGATCTTAAATTACCATGCTCGCCAAGAGTAAAGCAAGCTTTTGAAGAATTAGATGTGAAAGTACGAGCCGCATATAATGAAGGCTATGAAGGAATGGCGGCATTAGAGGAGGAGGAGCTTTTTCAATGGACAGGTAGAATGGTTTACGGACTACTTTATTATGAGATGATTTATGAAAGAGATAGGCTGTTAAGGCTAGGGAAGGAGTTTAATCTTTCTCCGCATCTTAAAAAGCGCTTTGGTCATTTCCACTTAATGTTGCAATCTATCATAGAACCAGTTACTTTTATTGGAAAAAAACCTTGGACTATCGCAGTGTTTCCCCTTAAATATTCATCAGATATTTTTAGCTATCGCGATGATGCGATAAGTTTGATGTTCTCCTTTGGAGTCAATGGCTTTGGTTTTATTGCGTGTTTACAGGATAATGGTATTGTTGGGGAGAGTCAAAAAGAGATACTCCAAAAAATGAAAGGTCATGTTTTGCATCCCGTTCAATTTGAAGAACTGTACGCTAGATTTCATTATTCAGATTACATATTGCAATATAGACCCGAACAAAAAATTGAGCATGTAGATGATGGGATTACTGTAGAAACCCTTCCTATTAAGCCTATTGCAAGTAAACCTGTTTTTGGATTGTGGAGTGATGATATATTTGCACAGTTGTTGTCCAACTATTGGCAAGTTTATGGGATTGAAAGAGAACATATTCTTAGGTTTCAGAAACCACCCTTAAGCTTTTTAGAACATCCCTATTCCAAAGATTTTATTGATCCAGAATCTATTGAATTACCATTTTAAACACGGAAGTCAGTATAAATTCTGGTTTCTGGTGACTCTTTAACTGAAATTTACTTAAGGAAAAGCTTTTTGTTATCCTACTTCTGGAGAGTCTGTAACAAATAAAATCTCTAGTGGTTTGTATTGCCAATGATAATTTTTCGCAAAAAGTTATCTGGCATATTTAACTCGATTTCAGATGTTAAGCTCTTGCTAATTAGGATAATTCTAAGACTTCACAGATTCTCATTTTGTATCTTTAGTCAACTTAAAAAAAATATTATGAAAACGACCAGAGAAAAAGCAAAAGAAGATAACCATAAAAATTTAGTAGATAACCTTCAGGAATTGTTGGAAAAAAATTACGATGCCGAAAAAGGTTTTAAAAAAGCTTTAGAAGATTCTAATCACGAAAATTTAAAAGGATTCTTAAAACATCAGGCGGTAAAACGCAGCCGATTTGCTACAGAAATTGATAAAATTATCCGTGATTTAGATGAAAAACCAAAAGAGGACGGAAGCGCCACTGGTACCGCGCACCGCGCTTGGATAGACGTTAAAAATGCGTTTACAGGAAAAGATGATGATGGTATTTTGGAAGAGTGCATCCGCGGAGATAAAGCGAGTGTAGATGAATACGAGGAGAAAATGAAAAATAATGATTTCCCACAGAATATTACAAGCGTGCTAGATAAACAATTAGTGGAGATTCAGCAGACGCTTTCAAAAGTAAAAACTTTGGAAAATTTAAATGAAAACTGGGAATAACTTCAGTTTCCGTTGATGGAATGCTTATTAGATTTTTCAAATTTTAATAAAAATTTGAATGTTTAATCAGTAGAACCACCCGTAAATAAGAATCTGCAATTCGCCGATGTTTATTTACGGGTTTTTTAATTCCTCATAGGATTCTTTGGCGTAGACTTTTTTTGTTTGAATATTTTAATACCGAATAGATTTAAAATGAAGGGACTAAAAATAAGTTCGGGAAATGCTGCAGGTAAAAAGATAAATAAAAACATAATATCAAAAGAAAAAGGCCAAAAAGACCAAATAAGAAATGAACTAATTACCGTAACTATTCTTGTAAAAATAATCACAATCAAACTTATCAAAATTGATTTATTACTTTTATAAAGTATAAATCCTTGAAAAAGAATCCCTAATGAAAATGTGATGGAGCCTAAAAAAATGATAAATTTTAGAAGTTCTATAATTGGTATTGGCTCTTGCTCCATTGACTATTTGTAATCAAGTTCTTAATTTAAGTTTCCTTTTTTTTATTCAGGACCGATGGCATCTAATAATTCAAATTCTCCGTTTTTATGGAGTTTATAGCTATAAATAGCCTTTCCTAGAACGTGCCCGTCATCATACTCGGCAATGAGCCATGTACTACCTAAGAGTTGTATTTTTCCAAATCGCATGCTTCCTCCTAAAACGGCTTCCAACGGAATTAAATTTGTGTTCTCACGAAGCGAATTTTTAATGAATTCCTTGGGATTAGTAATTCCATGATCCATTAAACCCCTTCCGTCATAATCGGAATCATACCAATAATTTTTTACGGTAGTTGGTTTTTTTAATACATCCGATAAGGAATCATTTTTAATCTTCAAGCGATCAACTTGTAAAACTAGAGTTTTGTTTTTATCACTTTCATCCGTCCTTTTAGTATCTGTACAGCTAATAGTTAAAATAAAAGTCAAAATTATTAATGTGAGCTTGTTCATTTTCTTCAGTTTATTTAGTTGCCAAAGGTTTCTTTAACGGATATTAAATATAGCTAATTCGTAGAAAACGATGGCATATGGAATACGGGCTTTTTAAAATTCAGTAATAAAAAACTTGTGATTTCTTCAGTTCTTGTTTGTAAAACATATTTCTTTACCAAGAAGGAACCCCTTCTAAACCTTTTATGTTTTTTCTAAGGTACCAACCCGCATTCTCCACTTTGGTCCATCCGAAAAAGAGTCCGTTATTTGATCGTCTCTCCGCCTGTAATTGTATTCCGTTATTAGTCAGTTTATATTTATCCTTGTAATACTTTCCACAATCAGAAGCCATTCCTGCATGACTCACAGAATAATATTCTAAAATCAGTTCCTTTTCTTCAATTTTGTAATAACCAATTTTTCCACTTTTCAAATTATTATATTGTTCTAGAGAATCTTTTCCAGTACTTAAATCATTCATTAAAAACCTTCCATTCTTAAAGAATCTAATAAATGAAATCTTAGCATTTATGTGGTTACAATTCGTTTTTTGGTATATTAATTCTTTCTCATTCCAACTATAACAGAACTGATATATAGCATTTGTTTTTATGAGGTCTTGTTCCTTTAAGAGGTAAGGAGTTTTTGCCAATTCGAATTTATTTTTGCCAGGTCTAACTCCGCCTTCGCCTGTATAATAGAATTGTTTGGATAAAATATTGCAAAACCCACAACTGCTTAGGCTTAAGACCATGATGACCAAAGCGAGTATTCTTACTAATTGATTTCTAAGATGCTTGATTTTGAAAATGTTTTTTAGTTTAAATAATAATCGTTCTTAGGTTTAAGGGAGACAAAAAATCTTTCGTTTTTATAGGTTCTAATTTTGTTTTATAAAGTGCTAAACTATCTAGATTTTTAAGATGCAATATACTTTTAGGCAAGCTAGAAATAGGACATCCCGACAAGGTAAGTTTAGTTAGGGATGTTAGTTTACCAATTTCTTTGGGAATAGAATTTATGTTAGAAGAGCTAATGGATAGACTTCTCAAATTGGGAAGCTCACAAATTTTAATAGGAAAAGCCTCTAACTCTGTCATAGAAAAAGACAAGTCTTCTAATTTTTCCAATCGGTTAAAATCACGGGGAATAGATTTAAGATCAGACAATGTCATATCTAACTTTTTTAAATTGCTTAAGTTAGAAAATGAATCAGGTAATGATTTTATAGGGCAGTCTTCGAGAGTTAAAATTTCTAAACTTTCTAGACTGCCAAATTTCTTGGGAAGTTCTTGTAAACGCGTCCCGCTACATGTTAAGATCTTAAGTTCAGAAAGTAAGCAAAAACTTAGAGGAAGGCTTGTGAAGCTATTTCCGCCCAAGTATAGTTCTTTTAAGTGTGTGAAATTAGAAATCCAATTGGGCAGTTCTTCTATTTTATTATGTTGTAGGTATAAAATTTCAAGATGAATACACTCCTTTATTTTATTGGATAGACTTTTGTATTTCTTATGATCTAAATAGAGTGCCTTTAAATCTTCTCCGGCCTTTTTGGCGCTTCTTAAGTTACTCGCTTCCATTTTTTTTAATTAGTATGAGACTACAGATGAGTGAAATAACGACAGGCTGGGGGGAGTAGATGTGGATAAAATTTGAGCCATCTACCACCTTAGGCTTGCCTTTTTTGCCTCGTCAAATACAACTATTAGGGGGTGTTTTTCTTTGTTGATACCATAGAATAAAGCATCGGGATTTTATTTTCTAAATGTTTAATTCTATACTTCTTTGGTGCTATTTCTATGGTGTTGTTAAAACAATTATAGGGAGAATAATCAAATTCTTCCAGCGTATTAATCTCAAGTCCGTTTTTTATTATGCTATTCAACACTTCGGCTAAACCGTGATTCCATTGTACAAAATCTTGAGTAATATCGGCAGTTTTGTCGGCATACGTGCCCGTTTCGGTTTCTATGATGGCACCCGAATTAAAATAATTATATTCAATTTTCTCAAAGTTGTCGTCAAACATCCAAACTACCGGATGAAATTCAACAAACACAAATTTCCCTTGTGGCTTTAAAAATTTTGAAATTATTTTCGCCCACTTATCTAAATCCGGTAACCAACCAATGGTCCCGTAGCTGGTATACACCATATCAAATTTTTTGCTCTAAATGATTGGTCAAATCGTAGATATCGCAACAAATAAATTTTGCTGTAGAGTTGGTATCTTCTGCAAGTTGCTTAGCATTTTCAATGGCCTTATCAGATAAATCGACACCGGTAACTTCTGCACCAAGTCTACTCAACGAAATGCTATCTTGCCCAAAATGACATTGTAAATGTAAAATGCTTTTCCCTTTAACATCCCCAAGTAAGTTTAATTCTATATCATTTAAAGAAGTTTTTCCCTTTAAAAACCCAGGCAGATCATAAAACTCCGACTTCATATGTGCATCGGTCCTATTGTTCCAAGATTGCCGATTGATTTCTATATAATTTTTTTCTGAAGTCATTTCTCGTTTGATTTAAATAATAGACTTTATATCCACTCAAAAATATACTTTTAAGCTTAAAGTTGAAAACATAGCAATATTTTTCTGCCTTGTATTTTGTGGTAGTTTCTAGTAATCATTATTTCATTAATTCAATTACCTTTTCTATGGCTCTGTCTTTAGTTTTCAATTCTTCATTCATCGATTTGAAGAATTCGTGCGCTTCTTTTGGGTATTCTATTTTATAATCTGGAGGGATTCCTACACTACTACTTCATAAACTTCTCCATTCATACCCTCATAGACTTCATTTGATAACCCACACGTCCAACCATTAGGTAATTCTTTATATAAAAATATCTGAAAATGCACCATTTGTATTGGAGCCAAAACGTTTAAAATTTGGAAAGTTCATGCTTGCTAAAATGGAAGTTTCTGCGGCACTCACGGTAAATGGACTGGTTAATACATATACCTTTTTTGTATAATTATTTTCAGAAGGTTTTATATTGATAGTTTGGCTTTCTGAATATCCATTTTTAAAACGTCTCTTTTTATTAAATATCGTGTATTCTTTATCAATAAAATGGCTTAAAAATGCAAGTCCTACTTTGTCATAGCCACCGCCATTAAAGCGTAAGTCTAAAATGCAGGCTTTGGTATTTTTAATATCCTTAATAATGGAATCTGTGATTTTGTTTGTGCCCTCAAGTAAGTCTTTTTGATAGTCATCACTGTTTTCTGTTATTTCCCAATAGGTATCCCAAGTTGTATCATTTTCGCTGAAATAATTGGCTAATCCATCCATCCCGTTTAATTGAATGTAACTAATTTTGTTAGATATTAATCCCCAAGATAATTGACCCGCATTATATTTTTTGGGTGCTTTCAGGTACTGATGAAGTAGCTGGTTTTGCACTAATTGCTTGTAATTGGTAGTACCTTTCTTTTTCTGAAGTCGATGCCATTGCTCGTCAAATTCATCGGGAACGTCAAAGTTGGAATGTTCATCATTCAGTTCAAGAACCATATTCTCCATTAGTAGATAGAATTCAAAAGCTTCGGTCTTATCGGTGAATTTTGCTCTATATTTTGATTTGATGGCATCCCAATCCACATTTCTCTCCTTAAAAAAAGCATATTGCTCGTTAAATGTATTCCAAAGTGTTTCGAAATTATAAGTATTGCTACTCTTTTGCTTTGGTGTTAACTCTTTACAAAGGGATGGTTTTTCTTTTAACTTGGTATACGTAAAGACCGTATAGCCTTCTTTATTGTTGAAAGATTCATCAGGGTTGACGGTAATCGTGGGCGTTTGCGTGTTAAAATATTTTCTTGATATTTTCCAATTGGGATAGCAGTTGAAATTACTGCTGTAGTAAGAAATCACTAAAGAATCATTAATCTCTATAATTTCGCCTTCTCCTTGTTGCTCCCCAAAACCATTTAAGTCGGCTTTAGTCAGTTCTTTAACTTCTTTTTTAGAATTTTTGCAACCCACAAATACCACACTAAGGAGTATAAAAAATAGTATTTTTTTGAACATAAAGCTTAAATTTTAAGGAGTGTTGCCGTTGGTGTTACCTAAGGTCAATCTTTCATAAAAATCTTTACGGATTTGTTTCCGCGAAGCTTCCGAAGAAAAATTAGTAAAAAAATACACTTTTTCTTCAGCGTTTTTTAGCTTTTTATTCTTCCTGAAAATCACTCTTAATAATTTCTTCCATACAATATTCTGCGATTGCGGTAATGGTTAGAAACGGATTAACGCCAATGCTTGCGGGAACCAAAGCCCCATCGGTAATATATAGATGCTCGTATCCTTTTACTCTTCCGTAAAGATCGGTTGTTTTTCCCAAAACAGCACCTCCTAAAGGATGATAACAAATATCTGGTCCATAACCGCCTTTCCACAATAAGCCCGACGGAGTGCCGCCATTAGCCTTATTCATTTTCTTGATAAAATACTTGGCATTATCAACCGTATGCTTAAAGTTTTTCTCTTCCCAATGAATCCGAATGTCATTAATAGAGGGGTCAAACGAAATACGACCTGGCACAGGTACTTTATTAATCACGAGGTATAATGCGGTGTAAACTTCCATCCCCATAGGCAACGGAGAAATTTCGGCAAAGAAGGCATGTTTTTTATCTTCCCAATGGTCGATGCCCGAAACGGGAATGGTAGATTGTTTTGATCCTGTTCCTGTGCTATAATTAGATTCGGTAGATTCATTCTCAACGCGATTAAAAAGGGTGTTGACCATATTTCTACCGGTCATCACATTCCCATTATTTCCCCAATGACTTCCTACACTCTTATCAAAATTTTTCATTTTCCCTTTGTGCATAGAGGCCAACAAAAGTTTGGTGGTACCAACACTTCCTCCATTTAGAAAGAGTTTTTGGCAGTGAATGGTTTTTTTCGCGATGACTAATCCTGCGGTATCGATAAGGTCTACATAAACCGTATAGCCTTTCTCTGTTTTTTTTATATAATCTACACGATGGAGGTCTTGTATGTTTAGAAGTCCCGTTTCTAAAGCCTTTTTTAAATAGGTTTTTTCAAGACTTTGCTTACCATGATTATTTCCGTAAATGACTTCTTTTGCTAAAGCCGATTTAGGAACTTCTCCCGCTTCTTCTTTCTTCATATACTCAAAAGAATAAACATTGGGCACTCTTACGATTTCAAAACCTGCATGATGAGCTTCGCTTTCTCCTACGCGTGCAAATTTATAGTAAGGGGTTTGTTCATAGTATTCATCAGAGATTTCATTAACGTCGAGTTCTTTTTGTGCTAAGGGAAAGTAGGTGTCCCAAAATTGATCAACATTCAAATCGGGAAATATTTCCTGAAAGTAGGCTTTTTTAGGCTGTACCGCCATTCCGCCATTCACCAATGAGCCGCCACCTACACCGCGTCCGGCATATACTTTTATATTTTCAAAATCCATACGATCCAGAACGCCTGTAAATTTTTTATTGAACCTGGCGATGTTCATCATAGGCGCCTGAGTGGCTTTATTTAACCAAGTAGAATTGTTTTTGGGCGTAATTAAATCTGAAAAAGGCTTGTATTTACCCTCTTCCTTTTCCCAGTTCAAGCCCATTTCGAGCATGACTACTTTTTTGTCAGCTTGGGTAAGACGTAAAGCTGCAACAGCGCCGCCATAGCCAGAACCAATCACTAGGTTTTCAATATTTTCTTCGGTATGATCCAATTTTAAATTAATTCCAAAAGCATTAGATGCTAAGATCCCAGCGCTTGAAGCTGATGTTATTTTTATAAAAGTTCTTCTTTCCATTTATTTAACTACTTGTCTCACCTAACTATCGCATTTTTGCTTTAGATGCAGAGCACTGTAAGACAACTAATATACCAAATTAATGCTTTGCTCGAAAAAAATAAATCTGTCCGTTTACAAGGCTTTTTTGATAGTATTTTAGTTCTTTTTAGATTTTGATAGGAAGCAGAAATAGAATACTAACAAGCGCAAAGCATTCACTAAGGTATGTTTTTAGCTAAAGCTTATTATTTTCGACCCGTGAAATTTTCCATGGTTTTATAGATTCCTAGCACGCTACCAGTGAACCAGTCAAAGACATTTATAGACATAATAGCCTGACCTAAGCGCGTAACCCTATAAATATAACCAGGAATAGTTATCATTTTTTTATTTTTCTCAATGGCTTTTACAATGCTAAGTGCTGCTGACTCTGGTTCGAGAATTGGGATTTTAGATTTTACTCCTTCAAACATTCCTGTATGGATGTAATAAGGCATGATTGTGGTGATATTTACATCTTTATTCAGTTGTTTCATTTCTAAACGTAAACTATCAGACCAACCAATTAATGCCCATTTACTTGCCGCATATACCGACATTTTAGGGTTGGAGATAAGCCCACCAGAAGATGCAATATTACAGATATGTCCTGAATTTTGAATGAGCATATCTTTTAAAAATTCACTGGTAATAAACATAGGAGCCTGAGTATTAATCTCCAGGGTTTTTAAGATATCAGTTGTAGTATGTTCATTAAAATATTTACCTACAATAATACCTGCATTATTTATAAGCACATCAACAACACCTATTTCCTGCTTTACTTTTATAGCTGTTTCTTGAACTTGTTTAATATTTGCCACGTCAACGGTATATCCAGAAACAAGGCCTTTGGGAGATAACTCGGTGATGGTTTCCTCTATTTTTGATTGATCAATATCCCAAATGATAACTTTCGCTTTTCGTTCTAAGAATAAGCGAACCATAATTCTTCCAATACCCGATGCTCCTCCTGTGATTAGTATTGTTTTTCCTTCTAGATGCTTCATTTTTTTATGATCAGTTGTACGGTTCAAGAAATTAAAGTTAACAAATGAAAACTGAACCTCTTCAGTAGGCAAGATAGAAAATTCTCATAAAGCCACAAGAAAACGTAAGTTCTAAAGTTTTTAGGTAGGAGAGGAGTTGCTGTTTTTTTTAAATGATCACTTTTTTAAAACCTACTAAGAGAGTTTTAAATATTAATCTTTGAGGTGAAAACTGATAGTTAGATTTTTGTGTAAGTAATTTTTTTATTAGGGATTTTACTGTTTTTTACTCGAACAACTTGGACAATCTGAAATTACCCCTTCTTTTAATTTTACACTATCAATGTGGTGTTTCATAAAATCTTGAATAACCATATAGCTATCCTTATGATTATTGACGTTTATTTGTTTGTCTTCCAGTAAACCTCTTATTTTTCCGTCATATTGTTGATGGCCCCAGCAAACAGGACAAGTTCCTTGAGGGGAAGAGTCTTCTTTTTCATCTTCATTATTCTTAAAGTAGTGAACTATATTTTCTATTAAGTTCATAAACTAGTATTTTAAATGAGTATTTAATTTTTTTATAATTGCTGAAGACTTTGCATCTGCATGAATCCCATATGCATTAACAACAATTCCTTTCATATCATAGATAGTAGATGAAATTGCGTAAACAATCATTTCATCCCCTGGATCACTGTCACCTTCAAATCTGTAAAAATCATCAATCTTAAAGTCTTCAGGTGATAATTGAGTTTTGGTTTTGTGGCATATGATACACTCTTTCTCAGTCATTATTGAAAAATCTACCGTGTAACCCAATTTTTTGAGATCGGTCATCGCTTCTGTAACGGTATCGTAACTTTTTTTATTCATAATGGTATTTTTTAAATTACGGCAAAGTGGTTGAAGTATCTAATTTAGCAAAAAGAAAACGAACCAGAGGGTATTCGGAAGGATTCTTAAGTAGAGGAGAAGAATACGCAACCCGATTATTCTGAAGGTTTTTCGGCCTTTTCCTGCTCGTCT
This sequence comes from Mesonia profundi, assembly GCF_031085155.1. Lineage (GTDB taxonomy): Bacteria > Bacteroidota > Bacteroidia > Flavobacteriales > Flavobacteriaceae > Mesonia > Mesonia profundi. The sequence goes on from NZ_JAVHUL010000030.1 coordinate 15,759, forward strand.
CGAATAAAATAAACGCCAATTAATACCAAAATTCCGCCAAGGGCATACCAAAGTGTAAATTTCTCACCGTCTAAAATTCCCCAGAAAACAGCAATTACAGGAATTAAAAGAGAAATACTACTCACAAAAACTGCGGAAGTATCTTGTACCAATTTAAAAAATAAAAACATCACTAGGGTCGTGCTAACCACGGTTAGAAAAACTAAATAGCCCAAGGACTCTAAGGTGGCTGGTTGGGAATAATCAATTTCGGTAAAGAAGCCTGAAAATCCTAAAATTATAAGCGAAGGAATCATCCAAATGGAATAGATAGAACTCGCTAATTCTGATGATTTTATGTGGGTTAATTTTTTCTCAACAATCAACGCCGAAATGGCGTATAAAGCAGCTCCAATAATTAATAAAACTATATAAAAGTAATGACTATCACTGCTCTCTGAGCCTGAAGTGTAAACTAGAATTAAGGCTCCTGCGAATCCGATAACGGCACCCAGATACTGAATGATTTTGCTTCTTATTCCAAAAAGTAACGCCCCTAATATTAAGGTAAAAATAGGATCTAAGGCGTTGATGATTCCCGCCAAGGAGCTGCTGACCTCTCGTTGAGCAAATGGAAAGATAAAAACAACCAAAAAATTACCAAACAAACCCGATAAGGCAATCCAAAAGATATCTTTCTTTTTCATTCTCCGCAGGGCAGGAAAACCGATAAAAGCTAAAAGGAGTCCAGAAAGCCCGGCACGAAAAGCGCCAATTTGATAAGGATCAAAAACGGGTAAGGTCTTTTTTATAAGAATAAAAGAAGATCCCCAAGTGATGGAAATGATGAGAAGTAGTAGGAATTTGTTTTGTAAGATTTGCTTCATTTTTATTTTAAACCCCTGTCTTTTAAAAGTTTTTGCAAAGCTATACTTTTAGCCTTATTATTTGCCGCTATAGGAAGGTAAATTAAAGGAAGAAAAGTTAGCAAACCTAAGCCATTTTTAAGCGTTTTATAGGTTGCAATTCCAATAAGAACCCCAAAGATTATAGCGTCATAAAGCTTAAAGGGTTTAATTCTTATTTCTTCTTGTAACAGTTCTTCGTCTGTTAAATCTGCCAATTTCTTTCTATCCATTTTATATGATTCCAAGGTTTTTATATATGAATATTGCTGTGGTTTAAGCAACTAATATAATAAATATAGGCTGGCTACTCTGTAATGGATATAAACTTTATAGCTTCCTGAATGTTTTTGTCTAGAAGTAAATTCTCGAAATTATCTTGTTTTACAATATGTATATCAGGTATTATATATTCATAAAATTTTTCATTCCTATCACAATCGTAGCCCATGGTTAATGTCATATATGCCCCAAAAGGTAAATTTCTTCTATAATTAGTTGTCGTCTTTCCGTTTGTTTTTTCACCAATAAAAATAGTATTCTCTCTTCCTTTAAATGCTAATGCGGTTATTTCTCCCGAACTACCGGTTGCAATATTGGTGATGACTGCAACTTTTGTATGATCAAGCAATTCTCCTTTAGGATTTATATAGGATACTGTTTTAGAATTACTTTTATATTTTCCTTTTTTTAATTTTATTTTATTAATCTGATTTTTATGAATGTCCATCTCACCCCAAACCACATTATTACCAAGAAAGTCATACAAAGGTAAAAGCATGGGCCAAATGTCTCCGCCTGTATTAAATCGCAAATCAATAATCCAACCTTTTAGATTTTCTGAGCTTTTAATCTTATTAATTTCATCATACATTAGTTGTGATTGCTCATGAATATTTTTTTCACTCCTCATGCCTGGCATTAAAATATAACCAAATTGATGATCTAATACTTTGACTTCAAAAACGGGTTGTGTAGCAAACTTTTTTAACCATTGGTCGCTAAAATCTTTTTCTGTAGGTCCATCAGGAGTGCCAGAAAAACGATCATCCTTGTAATAAACGGCAGAATGATCTGCTTTTGCAAAATCAAAAAGCGTGGTAATCTCTTGAAGCGAACTTTGAAAATCTGAATATGGAGTTAGGTTTTCTCTAATTTTTGGTTCTATTTCTTTCCAGTTGACCTCTTCTTTATACAAATATTCTTTTTTCATTACTGAAAATAATTTGTCATAAAAAACACCAATACTGTCTTGAGATGTACTTAATTCTTGTGCCTTTGCACTGTATGTAAAAGTTAGAACGAATATAATTATTGAAATCTTCTTCATAAAGTAATATTTATAATTTTGATTATTGAGTCTTGGTTAATTATGCTCAACATGCTTATTTAAAGGATTAAAGGGTGATTTTTTGGTAATTTCAACTATGTTTCTATTATCATAGACGCTCATTTTATAGAAATGCTTGCCTAAAGATTTTTTTCATAATTTATGATCAGTAGGGTAATAGTAGTTCCACTTGCCAGTTTCCTCTTCATCATATTCAGTCCCCAATTGTAAATAGGATAAAGTTGATTTAACGGAATAAACTTTAGAACCAGAAAGCGTTCTATTTCTTACATAGCGTTTCATCTTTATGCTTTATTTGATATTTGAAGCGAAGAACGTGTTGATTCCATAAGCTTAAAGTCTGTTCAGCCAAGATACTTTCTTTATTAGAATATACTTTTAATTGGTCGCGAAAAGAGCTTATGTATTGTGTCCAAAAATTTCCTTTAGAGTCTTGGAGTAAGAAATAAAATCCTGGATCACCAAATTTTTCTCCGGAAGCATTTAGAACAAGTTCTCCATTAGCACCAACAGTAGGAGACATAATAACGGTCGCATTTCCTTTAGGTAAAGGAAATACTGCTTTTACACACGTTTTTCCAGAAGCTAAAGTGCAAGTACTATATACGCCAGAATAAACCACCTCCCCAGTAGATTCAAAAGTTCTAAACCATATGGTGTATTTTATTTCGTTCGTTCTAGGATCTAAAAGAGTGATAATTTCGCTAGTTATTGCTTCGGCATGCGTTGAGTTTTTTGTAGGAATGTTTAGTTGATGGATTCGCCGACTAAATAACTTCTTGACCAGAATCCCAAAGCCTTTAAATAAAGGATTCCACTTCACACTTAGATTTAAATGATAATCTGAAGTGTTTTCATAAAAATCAATCATCTTTTCAGAAAGTCGAGTTATTTCGCTTTCCGATAAGTTCAATTGGGTTATTGGAGAGATTAACCCCTGCGAAATTGTATTTCTTTTAATTGTTAATCCTTCTGCTTTAGCTAATTGAATGACAAAATCATCAGCGATGGAACCCAACATTCCAAAAGGTCCCATCAACCAAGGAACATTTTTGGGATTAATTTTCTTGCCCCATAAAATTACCCATTGCTGGGTAAACCAATCTTTAAAATTTTGCTTTGAATACGCTAAACTCATTTAGTTTTTGTGAGGTTGGGGATGATGTGCTTACGCCCGTCCCATTCTCCATATTCAGCGATGGGTTTAAAACGCAAGGTTGTGAATTGGTAATGAAAATCTTTCCTATCTCTTTCTTTCATTGCTTTTAAATGACGTTTGGGATCTGCACCAGCGCTATGTCCAAAAACCATATCGGTCATCTCTTTTTGTGATTTCCAAACCGAAAATGTCGAAACTGTTCGAGGAAGTCTAATCGATGCTAAAGCCAACGTATTACCAGGGTGATCTCGAACTAACTTTTCAACAGGTCGGCCCCAGTGAATAAATCTTGGAACTTGAAAGAGTTTCATGCGAGCAAGTGTGACTGCAACTACCGGAGAATTAGGGTCATCTAGCTCTTTACTTTCTTCAGGAATCATAAACTCGTCCAATTTCCCCCATTGGCGTAAATAACTCAAACGAGTGTGCCATCCTTTTGATAAAACTTTTCCGAAACTATCCTTTTCTAAGTAGCTGTCTATAGCGGATTCACTTTCCCATTGCGCAAAAATAATTATTTTTCTATTTAAAAATCGAGACGGAGAAATGACTCTAGATCCCAACCTCATAAAGGTCATGCATTCCATATGAATGAGACCCGGAGTATGGATTGGTTGAGGAGGAAACAATAAAACTTTGAGAGCCTTTAGGTAAGAGGTCTTTGCTAAATGATAAGTGAATATGCTCATGTTTCCATAGTAATTTCTTTGTTCAATTCGTTTAGCAATTCAAAATGGAATTATATGTAATCGAATCCGCAGTAATTATAACTATAAATTTTTGCTAATACTTAGTTTAGAAGGGGTTCTATCTAAGTAAGTTGCATTTAGTTCTCCCATTTTTCCTGAAATAGAGCTTATTAAATTTAGAATTTTTGGAGTTATTTCGTATGGAAGATTCATAGTGATAGTATCATTTAACACTACCAAAGATACAATCATTTGTCGCTAATCAGGAATTGAAAATGGAGTTTTTTAATTGGGTAAACATTTTTTATGAGAGTAGTTAAAACGATAAAGTTTGTGATATTTCACAACCGACTTCGTATCCTATATCGAAGATCGCTTTTTAAAATAAATAAAATCAAAACTAAATGAATCATCCCAACGCGGCGGAGGTCTATCAAGAAATCAAAAACGCTTGGAAAGCAACCAAAGCACCGCCCGACAGCGAAATGCAGTACTTTACCAAAGGTTTTGGGGGAGGTGACGCGTCAGTATTCCTGAACGTTAGGCCCATGGATATCGATCAGGAAAATGAGCGCTTTCTGATAGGCGACGCCCTTGGCGAGATGTCACCTGTCGCCGCTTCTGCATATCTCGGTCCATATCTGCTGGCGTTCTTGGAAGACCTCAAGTTTCAGGAAGATCAAGGCTTTTTCAGCGAACCGATGCTTCGAGGAAGCGTGATCTCGTTTCTTTCATTGCCGCGCACCTGGTCGGTTTATCTGAAACCGAACCTTACAAAAGACAGTAAGACAGCACTTTTGTTGACCGTCGATTACATTCTACAGAAAAAGGACCTGCTTAAGCTCAATCCGCAAAAGATTGGGGCGTTCGAAAGATTGGGACGCGAGATCAAACGCGATGCGTTCTGATACCGCCTAATATCTGCGTCTTTCTATAAAAACACTGCAAAGCTTTAGTTAATAAAGCGTTGCAGTTATGTAGTGTTACAAAAATGAAGATCATAAAATCAGCTTCGATATCAGCTTTCGATGAAATATTTTTTTTAAACAAATTGAATATCGAAGCCAACTTCAACGAATTTTAGCCATTAACTCCTTCTCAAAGTAGCTATTATTGAGAGATATTCTGTATTCATTCAAATCAGTTTTTTTATGTGGTGGTGATTGCGTAGAAGAACTGCAAAACCATCTAAGACCACACCTTATTGATCATCCTAATGTTAAAACCCCAAGTCCTGACACGATTTTAAAAAGATTATCTGAGCTCAGAGAAGAGACCTTAACCTGCATGACTCCAAGAGGTAAGGTGACTCATTAGTATTGTATAAATTCAAAATCAGAAAATATAATTACCAGGCTTACAATAGTAGGCCTAAAAAAGAACTGACCTAATTGAAGTTTTGAGTAGAAAAACATTGCTTTCACACCAAAATTTGAATAAATTTCATACCAAAATTAAAATTCCAATAAGAGTAAACCATAAACTTGAGAGCTAAATCAAATCCAAACTTTGAAGTCATAAAAACGACATTAAAACATAGACATGCGGATATTAGGAGCTACCGGAATAAAGAAAAAAAATTTAATTTTTTCGTTTTCATGCTTGTTCGCTCTTTGTGCATATTCAATTTTTCATTTGAACCTTTTGTAAATTCAAATGCTTCTTAAAATTGTTGAGTAGTCGATTTCTTAAAAAAAATCCCATGAGATAAAATAGAATTCCAACCACAATTATAATTATTCCAAAAATCAAGGTATTTTCATCATTAGTTGAAGCTGCTATTATACTGGTAATTAGTCCAATTAATACAGTAAAAACAGGGAAAATGGCTATCACAGGATTTGGTTTAATCCTTAATTTAATTAAAGTTTCTTTACCTGATTTTATTATTACTCCATTTAAATAAGCCGTTTTTCTTTTAAAATTGGATACGTACCACGCTATATAGGTCCATTTGTCATAAGCTGCAAACTCACTTTGATTTGTGAATTTTCCAACAAAGCTTAAGTTGCTTTCTTTAAAGATATTTTCAATTTTTTGTTTTAACTTATCTTCGTTCAAATTTGAAGAATAATTTATTTTTTTGGTATTGAGTATTTTTTCTATCATTTTATTTCCGTATAACTTATTCGAATGCAGCACGTGATTCGATTAAGAACTAAAGTAGTAATTATTTATACACGTGATACGTCTGTTATGGATATATTTTAGTCACCAAAACGTAGATCATTAATCGAGAGAATACATGTTCTATATGCGCAGTGTTGTAAACCTTGGTACTGATTTTTCAACCCAGCTCAGGATAAACCAACCAGAAACCAAGCACGAGATCGTAAGTTTGGATGAGCAAGTGTAGACTTCACTTATTTCGTTAATGCTCAAATTAGATTCCAGCACTAATCCTTTAATTTCAATAATGGTAATTTCCTAAATGATTTCTGAAACGATCTTCCCTTTTCACCCTTCACTTTCTTATTTAAATGAATGGGAGTAATGTTAAGCAGGAAGCATCTTTTTTAATGCTAAAATTTTGCGTGAAATGTTGATGTGCCAAGTTTTAAAACGCAGCAGAAACCACCTTGTCTTTTTAAGGGACAGAAGTGGTAAATTTAGATTAACTGCGTGTTCTTGTAAGCAATAGATTAAAAAACTGAATAATAGTGTCATGATTCAATCATTCCCCCGTTTTGTCCATAATGTGATGGTTGTTAACTAGGATAAAACTTAATGCAGGCATGTTGGATTATAATTTTTTCACCCCATTTTGTGATTAAATAAGGGTAAAAATCAAAACGGCGATGGGTATATCGCCATCAATCGTTAATAATACAGGATTGTAATCTCCCTTTCCCTGCCTTACATATTTCCCGTCAAATGTGTATAAAACAGTTTTGTAATCGCCTTTTCCTTGTCTAATGTACTTACCGTCGAAAGTGTAAAGCACAGGATTGTAATCTCCTTTTCCTTGTCTTAAATATTTACCTTCCAAGTTGATAAAACAGTATGGTAATCTCCTTTCCCTTGTCGAATATATTTCCCGTCAAAAGTGTATAAAACAGTTTTATATTCTCCTTTTCCTTGTCTTAAATATTTGCCATCCCAAGTGAATAGAACGGTATTGTAATCTCCTTTTCCCTCTCTAACATAGGTTTGGGCGCTGATTATAAAGGATGATAGGATTAGTGTAATTGTTATAGCAAATTTCATTTTTTTAGCATAATTGTCAAATTTTACATATTTGTAAACACACCAATATATTGAAATTTTTACGGATATGCAATCCTGTTAAAAAGTCTAGATCACTTTTGATACAGGTATGCGATGCAAAAGAAGTGAGTATTTGGGATTTCATAGTGAATCGGACAACGATAAAATACTTTTATACTTGAGTAATTACCTACTGCTGACTTTAGTCAGATTTAAAAAAAGCTATTTTATAGAAAAAGCAAGGAACTGTATGAATGAATTCATTTTGGGCAGAAAGAGTTGTAAAATTCTCTTAAACAATTGTTTAATAACATTTTATTGGGAACAAATGCTTCTTATTTTCTTAACTTGAAAAGAAAAAAAACAATGTCAAACACTTTTAAAACAATTAATCCAACCAACGAAGAAGTTATTCAAACGTACACGCATATGACTTCTAAAGAAACTGAAGATGCTGTACAATCTTGTCATAATGCCTTTTTAGAATGGAAGAAAAATACTCCCCAACAGCGAGCTTCTTATATTAAGAAAGTAGGGGAGGCACTTCAAAATCATAGAGATGAACTTGTTCATTTAATGACCAATGAAATGGGAAAGTTACTCCAACAGAGTAAACAAGAGGTAAATTTATGTACTCAAATTTGCACTTGGACGGCAGAAAACGGCCCAGAACATTTAAAAGATGAAGAGCGAGAGTTGCCTAATAGCGGCAAAGGGGTCATTACGCATTCCCCAATAGGTGTTATTTACGGAATCCAACCTTGGAATTTTCCAGTCTATCAAGTAATGAGGTATACCATTGCTAATCTTATGGCGGGGAACGCCGTCTTATTAAAACACGCTGCAAATGTGACGGGAACTGCTTTACTCTTAGAAAAAATTTTAGGGGAGGTTGGTTTTCCTAAAGACTTGTTTAAAGTCTTAGTGATTGATCACGACATGTCTGATAATGTAATTAAAAATAAATTGGTACGCGGAGTAACCCTTACCGGAAGTCCAGAAGCAGGTAAAGTTATAGGGGCAAAAGCAGGAGCCGAATTAAAGAAAACGGTTTTAGAATTGGGTTCTAATGATGCTTATATTGTATTGAAAGATGCCGATATTGATCTTGCTGTAAAAACTTGCGTTAACGGAAGAATTTATAACAATGGCGAAACTTGTGTAGCGGCCAAACGTTTTCTAATTGTAGAAGAGGTTTATGAAGAGTTTAAGAAGGCTTATGTAGAACAGATGAAAGCTATAAAAGTTGGAGATCCTACAGGAAAAGATGCTCAAATAGGACCTATGGCAAGAAAAGATTTGAGAGAGAAACTACACGATCAAGTAGAGGAAAGTGTAAAAAACGGAGCTAAAATTTTATGCGGCGGAGAAATCCCTGAAGGCAAAGGATTTTATTATCCTGCTACCGTTTTAGAAAATGTCACTTCTGGGCAGCCTGCTTATGATGATGAGTTATTTGGACCCGTTGCGTCGTTAATTAAAGTAAAAGATGAAAAAGAAGCTTTTAAAGTAGCTAATTCTAGTCGTTTTGGTCTAGGTGGCGGAATATTCACCAAAGATGAAGGCAAAGCTTTTGAGCTGGCTAAACATCATTTTGATACAGGTATGGTATTTATTAATTCCTTTGGGCTTGCGCAACCTAATATGCCATTTGGCGGAGTAAAAGATTCGGGTTACGGAAGAGAACACGGAGGCTTTGGAATGAAAGAATTTGTGAACTCCAAAGCGATGATGCGTTTAAAGTCTTAAAAAATATTTTTTAAATTTAAAAGCTGCATATTTTTCTATGCAGCTTTTTTTATGAATTATTTTGAAAGTAAAGACGTATCAAAAAGTCTATTTCATTTTATCCTCATTTTCCATGTTTGCCATTCTTTCTTTATGTTTTTCAACATCCCAGGTCATATCCCAGTTAGAAACATAATCAGCAATAGAACCTAAGCCTACTTTTGCTCTTCGTTCATCTACATTTTCTGGGTCGATTAATGCAGAAACATAAAATTCTCCTGTCTCTTGATCTCTGCCTATTTGACTTCCGTAAATTTGTTTTTCTCCTTTTCTTAAGGCTACTCGATCTTCTAATAAAGCTAAACTACTCGCTTGTGCATTTCCTTTTTCTACTGCTTCTCGCATCATAGGAAGGTATTTTTCTTGTACTTCTAAATCTGCGTGTTGTATTACTAAAAATAAAGTAGAATTTCCACGTCTACCAATCACATCAGTTCCTAACCATCCGCGTTCATCTAATATTTCTTGAATCTTAATTAGATTGATAGAATCTTTCTCTGTAATAGTGGCCCAATGTGCTTTCATCTCTTTAGAGTCTCTGCCATATTCCGCTTCTACTTCGCTTATTTGTCTTCTTAAACCTTGATCATCCTTAAATATAGTATCTAGCGTCGCTACAAGAGGCTTGTCGAGATTGGCTTCTGCCTTTTCTTTATTCGCTTTTACCTGTGTTAAAACTTCATCCCAACGTTGGTCGTCGTGCAAATTGTTTAAATCAGAATCTGTGGTAATGTGATCGTAGTTGATGTAATTTCCTTCGTTTGCCACGTTTAATAACTGCACAAATGAAGAGTCTACTTTATTGGCCAATGCCCAAGAACAAGCAGCATTGTACCTGTCGGTAGAATTAGATTTTTCACCAAGAACTTTAAAAGCCTCATTATATTTTCGCGCCGATTTTAAATATTCTTTTTCATCATAAAAATTCCATGCTTCACTTTTTAGCCCATTGTACATAGCCATTTCTTCTGGGCTAGGTTCTTTTTCTACCCTTTTTTCTGTAGTATTTTCGTTCGTTTCTTTTTGTTGATTTTTACAAGCACTAATCGCAATAGCGAGTGCTAGAAGAAGAATTGTTTTTTTCATATGTTAAAATTTATGCCATCAAAAATTGATAAATGGGTTAGTTTCTACTTATAAATATATATAAATCTAAATTAACAAAGCGTATTTTTTTCCGTCAAGCGGAATAGATACGTTTCATTTTAAACAGGGTAGCTCTAATCAAAAAAAAAGCTTCAGGCGTTAACCTGAAGCTTTTAAAAATATAATTTCTCTCTTAGAACCTGAATCCTAAGGTAAATATAAGTCGGTTATCTTCATCACTCATGTAGTAACCTACATTGGCCGTAAAGGCACTAAACCCGTTAATAAATACAGAACCCCCGTAACTATTGTGCCATTTGTTTGAATCTTCACCTTCCATCCAAACTCTACCGTAATCAAACCCTGCAGTAATTCCTATTCGTAATGGAATAAAATTGGTTCTTACTTTGGCAACACCCACACGTAAATCGGTGCTATGAAAGAAGGAGCTTTCTCCTAAAAATCGATCGTTTCTAAATCCGCGTAAGCTTTCATTTCCTCCTATAGTTGCGGCATGATAAAATTCGTAATCTTCGCCAAAATCACCTAAAACAAAATTCGCACTTGCACGTGTTGCTACTGCAGCAACGCCACTTTCGTGAATAGGATAGACAAAAGAAACCGTCGGATTCAAATACGTGAACTGATTATCAAAATCTTCATTGATACTCGATTTATATCCTGCCTTTAAATCTAATTCCATTCCTCTTCTTGGGTAGCCAATCATACTACCTTTGTTGTTAAAGTTGAAACCTACTTCTGCGCCCACATACATCTGATCCGAAAAAACACCATCTTCTTCGGCATAATATTCTCCAATAAAATCATTGTAAGAATCGTCTACTTCGTAAGATTCTATACTGGGTTTAAAATAAGCGGTAACGGTCTCACTCTCTTTATAAATTAAAGATGGAGCTACGTGCCATTGCTTAATGGGTACTCGGTTAAAATCTTTGTCTATATCGTTATCATAACTAGTTTCATTCCCTACGCCAAAAAAGTTGATCGAATAATTTGGGCTGGTGAATCTTGCGTCTAGTCCAAAATTCCAATTGTAGAAAATATGTGCAAACTCTCCGTAATACTTCACTTCAAAGCCTTGGGTCGCCGAAAAATAATTGGCAGTTAGGGTATGCTGCGTGGTAAATGGATTTCTCACTAAACCATAGGTAGTAAACGTATTGGATAAGCCTGCTTTAAAACCAGCATCAGGATCAAAACCTACACTTGGCAACACTACATTACTAGAGTAGATTTTTTTATTGGGATCATAGTTATTGATAGAGTAGGAGTCGGTTAATCTTTTGGAGCCTACATTTTTTAAGGTGTTCTTCTTAGATCTATAATCGTAAACTTTGGTTTTCGCTTTTCTTTCAAAATCATAGATATCGTTTTCTTCTCCTCCTAAAATCTTTATTTTGATAAGCTTGTTTCCATCTCCTTCTACCTTAAATTCATCGTGGCCATCTAAACCATAAACCCAGATCTCTTTAGTTTCTTTGGCGTTGTATTCGTTAGAAAAAATAATTTCACCTTCTTCTTTAATTTCAATTTTGGTGATGCCATTATCTTTTCTGGTAATTAAGAATTTATTGTCTTCTTGGGTTCCGGTAACGGTTACGAATTTCTTAAAGTAGCTATAATATTCTTTTGCAATATTCACAATATTAGCTCTTCTTAGCTTCAAGGTTTCTTTAATTTGAGCTATACTTTCATCTTGCGCATCTTGAGGCAATTCCGCGAAAGCGTTTTCAATATCCTCATCACTCAAATTATTCTGAATGTATTGGGCTTGTTTTTCCCATTCTTTCCAATTAGAAGACTTGATAAATATTTTATCTAAAGGATAGCCAGCAGCATTAAACCATTTGTAGTTTTTGATTTCTGCCTCATAGTTTTGCATCACTCTTAACAAGGGAACACCTAACTTTAATAAAGCTAAAATAGGCCCGTCATATTTAGGAAAAGCTTGATCCCTGTCTCTTGGGATGGCTTGGTAAATGTCTTTCCCTCCTTTTTCGTATTTAGCCCAACGCCATTGGTCTTGGTGTCTATCCCAATCGCCAATAAGCATATCAAAAATACGCGCTTTTATATATTCGGCTTCATTTATCTTTGCATCTTTATTGTCTTGCAGCTCTAAAATCATATCTGCCGTACTTATAATATCTTCTGAAGCACCAAAGGTTTTAAAATCTTTATTCTCGTCGCCTACGTGTTCCTCTAACATATATAACTTATCTCCATAAGATTCATTAAACCTATCTAGGCCAATTTGTTTAGGAACGTAATATATTTTAGGGTTGGCGTGAAGAATACCTAAACTTTCAGAAAGTCCGTTAACGGCAAATGGAGCGTAAGGATGCGCCGTTGTGTAGAAATCGGTGATGATGTCCTCGGCTACGGTATTTCTCATATAATCTACCACATAATGATCTTTAATGCTCGATTGGATAAACCTAACCGCACTTTTTCTCATCTCTCTAAGCGTAAACTCGTTCTCGTTGTCATCTAAGAGTCTTAATGATCTAGACTGGTTACCTCCTCCTGCAGAAATTGCTTTGGGATTTCCTGGAAGCTCATCTAAAAACAATACGGGAACTTCAATTTTTTTACCATAAACCTTGCGGTAATGATCTCCCCAAGCCCAGGTATGTAAACCCGATTTATTTACTTCCTTTTCGGTATAAACCGAAGCTTTATAGGTTTTTCCAAATTCACTTTTTTGATGAAAATCTACTTCGTCAAGAGTAGCTCTTTCTCGTTTTATGATTGTACTGTAAATGGGAGTAACGCTGCTTTCTAAGTTGTAAAAGTCTACTTGAGAACTTCCATTTGTAAAAACGCTTAATTTAGCGTAACCAGGTTCTTCGCTTCCAAAAAAGCCTTTATCCTCTTCGGGTCTTGTCTTCTGTGTTTCTCCGGTCGAGCCACTTATAATCTGTGGGATTCCGTCGTCTGCTAAGTATTGTAAATTTTTATGATTTCCTGAAACAAAGATCACATCTTCAAATTGGCTAGCAACTGTTTCTAGTCTTCCCACAAGAGCTTGCATTTGATTGCTATAATATTCTTGACTAGAAAAACCACCCATTCTCCCAAAGAAACCTTTGCGGTTAGCACTCATAATAGGATGATGCACCGCTACAATAACGGTTTTGTCTTGGTTGTCTTTCAACTCATCTTTAAACTCGGCTAGAAAAGCGCTTCGGGTTTTATACTCACATTTGTTATTGATGTAAGGATAGTGATCCCAATCTTCTATATACCATTGAGAATCTACCATTACTAAATAGGTATCATCACTTAGTTCTTTCCCGTCAATAGGACAACCGTCATTGGGCCAAAATTTCGCTTTGCTATGATCTTGTAAGAAAGATTCTAAATCATCAATGTTTTTATGACCGCCTTTATTGTTCCATTCATTTCTCCCCGGAGTAAAAATAACATTACCCTTAAAGTCTTTAAGAGGATTTAATAAACCCTGCGTTAAATAGGCTTCTTCTTTTTTTCTTTTATCTTCGTCATCAGGATAACCTATTTCCCGAGTTAAATTTCCTAAAACTACAATAGCGGCATCTTCATCTTGCTGAGAAGAGTTTACGATTTGTTCTAGAATTTTATCAGACTTAGAATCTTTCTCTAAACCTGTATTTGCTGTAAAGTATATTGTTTTAGATAGTTCTCGGTTCTTTTCTTGAGCTAAAGCATCTAAGGATAAAAACAAAAAAATACTTGAGAAAATCATTAAAAACTTATGATTTCCTTTTATTTGAGAATAGTAATTTTGCATATATTTAGGTGTGATCATTAATTAGTAGGCTAAATTTGAATAAAAATTTTTAATTGGAATTTTTTTTAACGCATTATAACATTTTTTCAAGCTTTCTTTAAAAGTTTAAATATTCATAATAGCATCCGTAAATTTACGTAAATTATGTAAAAAAAGTTTTGGATAGATGGCGATTTTAAATCAAAAAAAAATAGGTAATTCATATAAGAATGAACCAGTATTTTTAATTAAAAGGCAAGGACTAAAGATTAAAAAATTAAAGCTAAACTTTAACTTAACTTAAACACTTAAAAAGGACTGCGTTAAGTTTTTGCTGAATAAATTTGATGATTAATAAAAGAAGAGTGAGTAAACCCCAACCTGTCATAAAAAAGAAGTCTAAACTTAAGAAAATTTTGCGCTTTATTGCCAAGTTTTTCTTAATTCTACTTATCATCCTAGTGCTCTTGCTTCTTTTTATTAGAAGCCCTTGGGGACAAGGGATTATTGTAGATAAAGTGACCAATTATGTGTCTAATAAAACGCATACAAAAGTCGAGATAGAGAAACTCTTTATCACTTTTTCTGGAGACATTTCTGTGAAAGGGCTTTACATCGAAGACCAAAAAGGAGACACCCTTATCTATACCAAATCTTTAGAGGCCGATATTCCGTTATGGAGTATTCTAAAAAAGAATGAAATCAATATTGACGATGTAGAGGTAGAAGAACTCACCGCCAATGTGATTCAAAAAGATAGTCTTAGCGGATTTAATTATCAATTCTTGATCGATGCTTTTGTTAGCGATACCACGCAAACAGAAGAAGTAGAAGAAGATCCTAATGCAGAACCTTATACCTTTTCTTTGGGAACCCTTGCTTTAAGAAAGATCAATCTAAATTACCAAGACGAAGTTGCGGGAACTTTCTTAAAACTAAAATTACAAGACTTAGAGGTTAAAGGAAAAAAGCTAGACTTAGATAAAAGTATCTACGAGTTAAAATACGTAAGACTTAGTCAAACCTCTGTAAGTTATCAGCAAACCAAACCTATGGTTAGTGAAGAACAAGACACAGTTCCCTTGCCTCAATTAGCGATAGGAGAAATAGAGTTAAAGAACGTAAGTGCCGTTTATGACTCCCAGCCAGACGATTTAAAGGCGATTGTAGACCTTCAAGATTTCTTCGCAGAGGTTCCTATGATCAATTTACAAGAACAACAAGTAGAGATTAGCAACTTAAAATTGCATAACTCTCTAGTTGATATCAAAACAGGCAAGCCAGAGGAAGAGGTTCAGGAAGAACCCGCAGCAGATTCTTCTTTTTGGCCAGATTGGGAAGTAGAAGTAAGTGATGTCGATTTTAAAGATAATAAAATTGCTTTCCGTCAAGCGGAAGAAAAAACCAAAGCCGGAGAATTTAATCCCTTAGCTTTTCAACTCAACAGCTTCAACTTACTAGCAGAAAAACTACAGCTTTCAAAAAATGAAACCGCGGTAGTGAACCTAGATGCACTTTCTTTTGAAGAGGCGGGAGGCTTTAGCCTTAAAGAGCTCTCTACACAAATTTCTTTAGAACCTCAAAGCTTACAAATAAATAATTTAAATCTAGCCACTCGTAAAAGTAACCTTAACGGAAGCTTATCTGCGAGTTTTGCTTCCCTGCAAGATTTTATGGATCGTCCAGAGAAGGGAAGTTTTCAAATTTCGGTGCCCAATTTTAAGGTAGACGCGAAGGAAGCCTATTATTTTTCTCCCGAATTACGCCAAAACGAAGAATTTAAAAAGATAGCGGCTAAAAATTTCTACGGAAAAATAAATACTAACGGGACTTTAGCCAACTTACAATTAAAAGACACCAAGTTAAATTGGGGGAATAAAACTTCTGTCGTTGCCTATGGGAATCTAAAAAATGTGACCGATACCGATAATTTGATGTTTGATATTCAGCAATTCAGTATTAATTCTGTCAAAGAAGATTTATTGGTTTTTGCTTCCGAAGAAGATTTGGGAATCAGTCTTCCAGAAACAGTAAAAATTGAGGGAGAATTAAAAGGCCGTTTAGACCGACTTTCCGCGAAAGCGCAAATGACCATTCCAGAAGGTGTAGTAAAAGTAAACGGATCTTTTAGAAACGACAACCAACTTGCTTTTGATACAAAACTAGAAACCATCGACTTAGATTTGGGCAAAATTTTACAAATGCCGGAGCTTGGAAAGATTTCTTTATCTTTAGAAAGCTCTGGGAGCGGAAAAGATATGAACTCCTTAGATGCCACTTTAGATTCTCAGTTTACTCAGCTTACGTATAACGATTACGATTTATCTGCGATCAAACTCGATGGAAAAATCGTAAATGGAACGGGAGATGTAAATCTTGATTTTAAAGATAAGAATGTAAATCTAAAATTGGATTCTCACATTATTTTAGATTCGGTGGCTCCAGAGGTAGATTTTAATGCCAAAATGGAAGGCATAGATTTTTATGCCTTAGGCCTTTCTGATAAAGATATCAAAGCAAAGGTATATGTAGACGGTCATTTTAAAGGCAATTCTGAAGATTTTACTGCGCAGGTAAACATCACTGATGGAGTAGTGGTTTACGATGAAAAACCTTATTATTTGGGAGATATTGCAATGGATTCTCAAGTGACCAAAGACAGTACAGCTTTAACGATTGATGGGAGTTTCTTAAAAACAACATTAAACTCCAATGCGAGTCCAGATCAAATTATGAAGGCGTTACAACATCATGCCAATCACTATTTTAAAGAAACGCTTCATAACGATACGATACCTCATTTTGTAAACCTGCAGATGGAAACCACCATTACCGAGTCGCCTATTATTAGTGATGTTTTCCTTGACGGAGTTAAAGAAATGGACACGATTTACTTTAAGGTAGATTTTGATGAAGAGAAGGAAGATCTTAAAGCAAGAGTTTCTTTACCGCGTTTGGTATACCAAAACAATAGATTAGACAGCTTGCAAATAAATATAGATTCTAATAGTGAGGAAGCTAATTTTAGTGCTGGGTTTGGTAACCTAGAAGCAGGTCCGTTGGCGATAAATAAAACCGCTATTAGCGGAAGCCTCACTCAAGATACCTTATATCTAGACTTTAACTCGTATGCAAAAGGCGAGAAACTTTACCGCGTAAAGTCAGAAATGACTGGAGATGACGAAAAACTTGTATTTAGAATCAATCCTTCAGAATTAATTTTAAACCGGGAGCCTTGGGAAATGCCTACTTCCAATCAAATCAGTATTTCTAAAAAAGAGATCGCTTTCCAAGATTTTGTAATGTCTAACGCAAATCAAGAGATTAAACTTAGCGACGACCTAGGAGAAACCGAAGATCATTTAGGCATTGCGCTTAAAAACTTTGAACTCTCTACGTTTATGAGCTACTTTAATCCAGAGGAGTATTTGGCATCGGGTACAGTTAATGGGGATTTTAAAATTATAAATCCGTTAGAAGATTGGGGACTTGTAGCCGATATGAATATTGATAATTTTGAAGCGGTAGAAATTCCATTAGGAAAATTAGAACTTACGGCAAATTCAGTAGGACTTAAGAAGTATGATTTTAACTTAGGAATACAAGGCGAGAATATAGATTTAAAACTAGATGGCGATTATGTAACCCAAAAATCGGGTCCGCAGCTTAATGTAGAATTAGACCTCAATAAGTTGGCGATGACAGTTCTACAAGGTTTTTCTGGAGAAGCGCTAAAAGAGTCTAAAGGAAGCATGATGGCGAATTTTAAAGTAGATGGGCCATTAGATGATATCAATTATAAAGGAGAGGTTAATTTTAAAGATGCCGAGTTTTTAGTAAGTATGCTTAACTCTAAGTTTAGTTTAAATGAGGATATAATTAAGGTAGATAATAAAGGTGTTTACTTTAATAAATTCTCGATTAGCGATGCACAAAGTAATGACTTTACGGTGAATGGAGAGATTCTAACCAAAGACCTTACAGATCCTAGCTTTGATTTAAGCATTAAAGCCAATGATTTTGAAGCGCTTAATTCTACGATAGAAGATAATGAACTTTATTATGGAAAAGTTGTTTTTGATGTAGATGCTACCGTAAAAGGAAAGTTGAGTTTTCCGAAAGTAAAAGCTAAACTTACCGTAGATGAAAAAACCGATGCTACTTATATTCTACCAGAAGCCCAAGTAGATATTGTGGAGCGTGACGGAGTCGTAATCTTTGTCAATAAAGAAAATCCAGATGCTATTTTAACACGTCATAATAAAGATGAGGTGACTGCAGTGATTTCGGGAATAGAGCTAAATACAGAGCTAGTTATAGAACCTAATTCTACGTTTAATATCATTTTAGATCAGAGAACAGGAGATAATTTACAAGTGGTTGGAGACGGAAATCTATTTTTTAATATAGAAAGAAGCGGAAGAACTACACTCACCGGAAGGTATGAGATTAGCGACGGTCATTATGAAATGAGTTTATACAACTTGGTAAAAAGAAAATTTGATATTGCCCCAGAAAGCTCGGTTTCGTGGAATGGAGATCCTATGAATGCCGATTTAGATGTAAAAGCGATTTATGATGTGAAAACTTCGGCTTCCGGTTTAATGGCGAGTCAAACTTCTGGAGAATCCTCTTCTGAACAGAATAAATTTAAACAGCGACTTCCTTTTATGGTCTATCTTAATGTAAAAGGAGAATTAGACAAACCTATTTTAGAATTTAGTTTAGATATGCCCGAAGAGGAACGCGGAGCTATTGGCGGTGCCGTCTACGGAAGAATTTCTCAGCTTAATCAACAGGAAGATGAGTTGAATAAGCAAGTATTTTCTTTATTGGTGCTCAACCGATTTTTTCCACAATCAGGAACCGATGGTAGTGAAGGAGGAGCGGCGGTTGTAGCAAGAGATAACCTAAATCAAGCCTTGTCTGATCAATTGAATGTATTTTCAGATAAGCTTACCGGTAATACAGGAATAGAGCTTAATTTTGGACTTGAAAGTTATACCGATTATCAAGGATCTTCGCCAGAAAGTAGAACCGATTTAAATATTAGTGCCAGTAAAAAGCTGTTCAACGATAGGTTGGTAGTTTCTGCAGGAAGTGAAGTAGGAGTGCAAGGAGAAGCACGCCCAGGAGAAGATAATCCTGTAATTGGAAATGTAAGTGTTGAATATTTATTAACCGAAAGTGGTAGGTGGCGCTTACGCGGATTTAGAAAAAGTGAGTACGAGAATATTATTGACGGACAAGTATTTGTAAGTGGAATTGCTTTAATTTTTACGCGAGAGTTTAATAAGTTTAGCGAGTTATTTGCAAAGGAAATCAAGAAAGAAGAAGCAGCTCAAAAGCAAGAGAAGGAAGAAGAAGAAGAATCTTCTCCTAAGGAAGAGAAGAAAGAGAAAGAAAAAGAAAACACTTCCGCAGACGCGATAAAAGAAGAAGAAAATTAATGAGAAAGCATATCAAAATCAACTACTCTTTTGTTTTTATAGCCGTTATTTTATTAATGGTGCTTAACGCTTGTGCGGTAAAAAAATATGTTCCAGAAGGAGAGTTTTTATACCGTGGCGCAAAAATTAATATAGAAGATACGCTAGAGGTTAAGAATAAGCCTGAGTTGCAAGCAGAGCTAGATAACTTGCTTTATCCTCAACCCAATGCCAAGTTTTTAGGACTTTATCCTGGCTTGCATTATTATTATATAGGTCAAAAAGAAAAACCAGGGTTTATCAACCGGTTTTTAAGCAAGAAATTAGGAGAGGAGCCTGTTTATATGTCAGATGTGGATGTGAACGGCACCGAGGATATTATTGAAAATAGACTAGAAAACAATGGTTTCTTTAGCAGCAGGATTACTTCCGCCGTAGAGCGAGATAGTAGTGCGATAACCGCAAAAGCAGAATATGATGTTAAGCTTACCGCACCTTATCAAATGGAGACTTTTACGGTAGAAAAAGATTCTCTAGATTCATTATCGTTAAGATTGGTAAAGGATATTGAGCTTTCGATGGAGGAAACGCTTATCGAAAAAGATATGCGCTTTGATTTGACTAGTTTTAAAAAAGAAAGAGAGCGAATAGACAATTTTTTAAAGCAAAAAGGTTATTATAATTTTAACCCTAATTTTATCATTTTTGAAGCCGATACGAATCAGTATGATAAAAGAAAATTTGATTTATTTCTTCGCTTAAAAGAAGGCGTTCCAGAACGATCTAAGGTGACTTATATTTTAGATAAGGTGAATATTTATCCCAATGAAGCGCTAGACTCAGATGAAGGGGTGGAAGATACCACCGTGTATGATCGTTTACATTACATTCAAAAAGATAATTTTTTTAAACCCCGTCGTATGGATCCGTATATTCTATTACGTCCGGCGCAAAAGTACAATCCTTTATTCTCAAAATATACGAGTCGGCGTTTGTCTTCTATTGGGATTTATAAGTACGTGAATATTCGCTATAACGAAACCGATACCATCACCGATGAGGATGGCTACAGGCATTTAGAAGCAGATATTCGTTTGTCTCCATTTAATAAACGAACGCTAAGAGCAGAACTGCAAGCGGTAACAAAATCTAATAATTTTGCAGGCCCTGGATTGGGGTTAACTTACCTTGACCGGAATTTGTTTAGAGGTGGGGAAATTTTAAGAATTACCGGAATCTTTGCCTACGAGCAACAGTTCTCTGGGCAAGGAAGCCAATCTGGATTGCGAAGCATACAATTTGGTTTAAATTCCTCGTTAACCTTTCCAAGATTGATGTTTCCTATCGACTTTAATAAGCGATTTAAGTATTCTATACCGCAGACACAAATTAAACTGGGAGTGGATTATTTAGACCGGAGTCAGTTGTATTCACTTACCTCTTTTTCTACTTCGTTTGGATACATCTGGAAAGCTAATAAGTTTGTGACGCATGAAATTAACCCCATCAATATCAATTACGTAAAACTGGGCAATACGAGTGATGAATTTAATCAGATTTTAGAAGATAATCCGTTTTTAAAGCGAAGCTTTGAACAGCAGTTTATCGCGGGACTTACCTACAGCTTCACCTATAATGAATTGTCTGACGCTTCAAAAAGAGGCGCATTTTACTTGAAGTTTAATTTTGATGTGGCAGGAAATACCATCGATTTACTGGCAAAAGAAAACAGCGAAGGAGATCGAACTTTTCTAGGTCTTAAATATGCACAATACGCTAAAGCGGATGTAGATTTACGTTATCATTATAAAATAGGAACCAAAGGAGATGTATTGATAGGAAGAGTCTTTGGAGGTGTTGGTTTGCCTTACGGAAATTCTAAATCTCTTCCTTTTGTAAAGCAATACTTTTCTGGAGGACCTTATAGTGTGAGAGCATTCCATATTCGCTCGCTAGGACCAGGAACTTATAATCCAGATGAACAAGGAATAAGTTCTTACTACGATCAAGCGGGAGATATACGTCTAGAAGCCAATATAGAATATCGTTTTCCTTTATTTAGTTTTTTAAAAGGAGCGGTATTCGCCGATGCGGGAAATGTATGGTTAACCAAAGAAAATGAAGCTTTACCGGGAGGGAAATTTTCAGGTAGTTTTGCAGATGAATTGGGAATTGGTGCTGGGGTAGGTTTGCGAGTAGACGTTCAAGGCTTTGTGATTCGTTTTGATCTAGCTTCTCCTTTAAAAAGGCCGGCTAAGAAATTTGATTTTGAATACGATAAACCTGTATTTAACTTTGCTATTGGATATCCCTTTTAAGATTATTTTCGTCTAAGGATTAACCGAATAGATAGCAAAAAATAACTTTTAAAATTCTCCTAAAAGAAGAAAGTTTAGAAAACAGCGTCTTCTAAACTTTACCTCTGTACTTATAAATAATACCGGTTTAATTGGTATAAGCTCTGTTATTTAAACATATCCATTCCTGGAATGCTTGGCATCCCTTCTTTGGCCACCGCTCCAAGTTCTGCTTCTTGAATATCGGTGGCTTTTTTAATGGCGTTGTTTAAGGTAAGTACCAAGTAATCTTCTAATTGTTCTTTGTCTTGAAGAAGTTCATCTGCCACTTCAACCGCTTTAATTTCTCTATTAGCGGTGATAGTCACTTTTAATAAGCCGTCATTAGATTTTTCTTCTAGACTCACGGTATCTAATCGTTTTTTCGTTTCTTCTACTTTAGCTTGGGTTTCTTTGATTTTATCCATCATACCCGACATATCTCCAAACATAATTATCTATTTTTTGTGAACTGCAAATGTATTAAAAAAACTATTTGCGCCGATGAATACTAATTTAAAATTGAAGATGCATTCGTTTCCAATTTTATAAAAATTAAAGGATAGGCGGTTCTTAGAGAACAGAATATGACAAAACTTCGTTTGTGGTGTTAGAGAAGAATGGTATAAATCCAAATGGTTAAAGCAAAGAGTAGAGATTCGCAAGGGGAGTGGCTGACTAACCCATTGATGAGAATAAGAGAGCAAAAAACTAGCCTTAATCGCCGTATGTTATAAGCTGCTAAAAAAGGCTTTTGCTATTGCATCGGGATTGATATTTGATAAAGAATACAAAAGTATCTTGGTGAAAGATTAATGAATTTTCACTTGTTTTTTAGCACAGTACTTCGTTTTGCCCAGTTATTTTATATTTGGTTTTGTTCTTTTCTCCAATTTTATCGAATAAATTTAATTCTAATCCTCTTTTTAAATCTCTGCTGGCTGTGGAAGAAGAAATATCTTTAAAAATATCCATATAATCCTTTCTTGAAAACTCATTTTTGTTTAACGATATAAAATATTCAAGTCGGTCTTTCTCATTTAATGTTCGGTTATTGAAGTCCAATAATTTATTGATTGAAACATCAATCACGTTTAGCATATATTCGATAAACTTGGTTGATTTTCCAGATTTATCACTTTGTGCTAATGCTTTATAGTATTTTTCTTGGTCATTACTAATCATAGTTTCAAATGGCAAAAACTCAAAAATTGGATATTTTTCCATTAAAATTAAAGTTTGCCACAATCTTCCCATTCTGCCGTTTCCATCTAAAAATGGATGAATAAATTCCATTTCATAATGAAAAACACAACTTTTAATTAATTCGATTTCCTCTGAATTTTTTAAGTATTGAAAAAGGTCTTTCATTAAAAAAGCTAAATTTTCAGATGGTGGCGCCAAATGTTCGATTTTAGAACCCTTTACAATTCCAACCCCTTGTTTTCTATAATTACCAGCATCTTCAATGAGGCTTTTCATTAAATTTTTATGGACTTTTAAAAATGATTTTTCACTGTTGGGATTATATTGGTTTAAATTTTCATAAATCTCGATTGCATTCAAAACTTCGAGAACATCTTTTTTTGGTCCGATGACTCTTTTCTTTTCGAGTAGGGCAGTTATTTGTTCTTCTGTCAAACTATTTCCCTCTATTTTTAAGGAAGAATGAATCGTTTTTATCCTGTTTTGCTTTCTTAATTTAGGAGAAGGTTTATTTAAATAAGTCGCATTTATTTCTCCAATTTTTTCTGAAATTGAGGTTATTAATTTTAGAATTTTTGGCGTTATTTCGTAAGGAGGATTCATTTTGATACTATCATTTGATAGTATCAAAGATACAATCATTTATCACCAATTATGAATTGAAAACGGAATTTTTTAATTATGCATAACGTGTTTGTATTTGGTAATGTAGACTTCCCCTTTTTAGGACAGTGCTAAATTAGAAAATATTATTCATTTAGACGTTGATTTTGGTTCAAATGG
>NZ_JAVHUL010000031.1 GCF_031085155.1 Mesonia profundi
TGGAACTAAAATTAAAAGGATTTTTTAACAAAGCGGCCTAATAAAATTAGTCACAAAATTACTAGGAAGTCCAGTCTGTACGGTAAAGATAAACAGACCGGAACAAGTTTGGGTGAGCGATATTACCTATGTTGGGAAACGCACCAATCCAAGTTATCTAGTATTGATAACAGATGCCTATTCTAAGAAAATCGTAGGTTTTAATGTATCTAATAGTCTGAGCGTGGAAGGTTCTTTGCAAGCCGTAAGTATGGCTTTAAAAAATAGAAGTTATCAAAATGAGTCTCTAATCCATCATTCAGACAGAGGCTTACAATATTGTTCAAATGATTATCAAGCATTATTGAGCAAAAATGGCATTGAGACAAGTATGACAGAAAAATATGACCCTTATGAAAATGCAGTGGCAGAGCGCATAAATGGAATTTTAAAACAAGAATTTGACATAGCAAAATACGATTTGAATATAAAGGATAAGCTAAGACTAATCCAAGAAGCTATAATGATATACAACAATGAAAGACCACATCTATCCAATTATATGCTTACACCAGAAATGATGCACAAGCAAAATAATATAGAAATGAAAACTTATAAATCAAAAAAGCTGAACAATGAAGTCATTGTTCAGCTTTAAATATTAAATTTAATCCTTTATTAATCTGTATCGATTATTTAGGACTAGACATAATTTGATACTATATCCAAATTGACCAAGGAATCATATACAATATCGCTGCAAGAGCCAAGGTATAATAAATAGCCAAGGTTTTAAATTTTGGAGCAGAAGACAATTTCTTCTTATGTTTAGAGTAACCCATAGTAATCAAAATCACTGCGATAATCATCAATAAAGGATGCTCTACATTGTACAGTCGCATCATCTTATTCTTCATCACCAATGACATATCTACATTTTCTGAAAACCAAACTATTTTATCAGATACAAAAAACAAGACAAGTCCAATTAGCAATTGAAGGTGTGTACAAATCAAAGCAAATAAGGAAATTCTAAAATCTTTTGCCCCATAAGGCTTCTTGGTAAAGACCCCAATAAGTGCATTTATGGTAGCCAAAAACACTATTAAAACTACTAAATATGCCCAATACGAATGTAAAAAAAGAACTGCTCTATTCATTTTAAATATTTTTTAAGTGGTAAAGATAATTATTTGTATAAAAAAACCGCTACTTAACGTAGCGGTTTTTCAAGGTGATTATTTTATTACTCTTGTAGTACCCAAATGCCACCTTGCTTGATTACATATTGAGTTTCGGTACCGCTGCTGCCATCATAAATATCGTAAGTTACCGCATACTTTTGCCCTTCTTCTGCATTAGGATCCATATTGTCTAAGACTATATTTATTCCTTCTACAATCATTTCTACACTCCAGTATTTATTATTTCCTTCTCTTCTATCAAAGTTGGCGTAGTTACCCGCACTGTAAGCAGGATCTGGATAAGCATCCTCTAATCCAGCAGCTAGCAATGCAAAATCTGCAGGGGTTAAGGTATAGGCAATCGTGTTATCTGGAACCCAGATTTCTCCGTTATGACCAAACTGAAGTGAAGTTTCCATTACTTTTTTGTGTCCTATCCATGCTCCATCAGTATAGGTATAAGAATTACCGCTTAACACTGTTTCTTCTCCATTGTAGTAATTGTAGATCACAAACATTTGATCTTCTTCCTGCGCATAAGGATAGGTGTTCCCTAAGAAAGTTGGAATGTAGTTATTTGGATCTATAGAGCTACTAAAGTTATCATATTGTCCTGGTGCTCCCATCGCATCATAATCTAAAGGGCTTAAGAAATAAGCGTTATCTGCTAACTCCCAGTTACCTTCTGTATACATGAAGTACTTGGTTTCTGCATTGCTAGCTCCTGTAATTCCTACGGTTTTAACAAAAACATCTTCCACTCTCCATCTTCCAGCGTCAGTATCAGTAGAATTGTATTCTAAAGCTAAATGAATAGTCTCCCCTTCATAAGCCGTAAAATCATACTCTTCAGAAAGAATAAAGTCATTACTATCTCCCGCCGGAGTTGTTGTTAAACTAATTTCATCCCAAGTGGTAGAAGTTACATCTCCAGTATAATTTGTAGAAGCATAAATCTTCATAAAAGATACATCATTTGCATAATTGATCGCTTGGCTAATTTGGAATTTCAAATCGGTTTCATTGGTCAAGTCAATTTCTGGAGAAACTACCCAATCTTCATTTTCAACCTGTCCGTTATCAAAACCACTCGCTTGAATGTAATCGGTTTGAGCTTCCCATTCTTGAGCTCCTGTAACACTTACAGACGTCCAACCTTCAAAGCTATCTTGAAAATTATACTCTACCAAGCTAGCATAGCCTACTGTTGGCTCTTCTGTATATTGCTTGTATTTTGTTAATACGATTTGTCCTTCAGAAGGATTGCTAAAATTAGCTTCTAATACCGCTACTAAGTCGCTTTCTACATTAGTGTTTGGATAAAAACCATTTGCGTTATTTCCTAAACTTACATAGTCATCGTTGCTCAACTGATATTGTTCACTTTCTGCAAAATCACTCACTCCTTCAGCTTCACCTACATATAAGTTATATCCTACTAATGCGGTTGAACCTTTTCCCCAATAAGGAAATTTCTCAGCTAAAAATCCAGGAAGTAATTCTTTTGCTTCCTCTTCAGAGTTAAAGCTTCCAAAGCCTAAATCTAAAGCTTCGTAATCCTCATCTGTCAATACAAAATCTGCAGTTCCTGCAATATCAGAAGACTCCGCATTTGCGTCTAACTCCTCATATACATCATCCATAGGCTCACAACTAAAGAATGTGAATCCTAACAATAGCGTTAATAAATAAAATGTATTTTTCATTTTTCTGATTTTTTAAAATTTGATTTTTGCTCCTATTGTATACGTTCTTCCGAAACCATACCAAACTGAGGCATCCCCTGCAGAAGATAATGCTCCATCTCTAGCATCAGCAATGTACTCTGTATCTAATATATTGTTGATGTTTCCAATAATCGTAGCATCCAAAGCTCCTAATTTAAAGCCGTGTGTTAATCCTAAGTCAAGTAACCCATAAGCAGGAGTTTCCCATGCTTGCAAACTATTAGCAGAGGTTCTACTGTTAGGCTCAAAATCTGCGTAAAATTTATCGTAATAATTATAATCTAGTCTTAACGTAGTTCTTTCTAAAACGCTATAATCCAACCCTAAACCAAAGGTAGTTTGTGCAGCATCACCTACTTTTAAATCTTCAATATAGATATCAATCGTATTGACCAATTGTTGTTCGTCATCAAAAACCTGAACTCCCGTCACATCATCTTGCCAAGTCCAGTCTCCAATAGAAATCATTCCACGAAGCTTTAACTTATCAAATGGTTTGTAATCTACATCTAACTCTACACCTTGGTGAAGTGCATTAATCCCTAAGATGTTTGCACTACCAAAAGTACCATCTGGATTTTGAAAACTTCTGGTTAAGGTTCTATCTTTCCAGCTCGTTCTATATACGTTAAAGTTAACGCGTAAGTTTTCAGATCTAAATCCGTATCCTAATTCTGCACTAAATATTTTCTGATTTTCTGCCTCATCATTCACATCATTCTGATAGTTTAAGAAAATGGCGTTAAAGAAAGGAGCTCTTTCAAAATACCCCACATTAGCAAAAACATTATGATTATTATCAATATTGTAGTTGGCACCTCCTTTTGCACTGTACCCAAAGAACTTCACGAAATCTGTTTCTCTTTCTGAATCGCTATCTAGGTAGTTAAAGTAATCAATTCTTTTATAAGAAGTGTTTGAAGCTGCAACCGATATAAAAGCCGATAAATCGTCTTTAGAATATTCTACTTGAGCAAAGCCTCCGCCTCTCAATACAATACCATCGTTATAGAAACTCACATTATCTCCTACCTGCGCATTATTTACAGGATTGTTTATATTACTGTCGTCATTATAAAACTGACCTCCCAATAAATCTTTAACCTCTCTATAATGCTCTCCCTTATAATACCTTAAATCTATTCCTGCAAGTAAATCAATGTCTGAAGTAAGCTCTGTAGTTATAGTAGACAATGCACCATACCAGTTATGATTATTGATGTCTTCTGTAATTACACTTTCAGACCCTAAAGCCCCAAGTGCTTTGTTCTCCTCTACAATCTTATCAAAGTTAATAGGCTGAAACTCTCCACTACGATAGTCTGTACCTAATCCAAATTTGTTCACTCCAGAAGATCTACTTCCCGCACCTCTTCCAAAAGAAGCATAAACTGCGGTAGAAAGACTAGTTTTATCACTAATATTCCAATAATGGTTTAATGACATTTGTGGTTTATGGTAACGGTTTTCGTTGATGTTATACTCTTGTCCGTTTTTATAACCCCAATCGCGGTTGAATTTAGTTTCACGATCGTTACGACGAAAGTCTTCAATACTTTCTCTGTTTCTACGCTGACTGTGTACTTGTGGTGCTCCAAAAGCAGAAAAAGAAAGTTGGTGATCATCTCCAAAATCTTTAGATACATTTAAAAAGTAAGAATAACCTTCAAATGAGGTAGCATCAATAAAACCTCTTCCTGTTGTTTTTGAACCAGAAGCGGTAATTGCAAATCCGTTTTCTAATTTTCCTGTAGAAACGGTAGCTCCAAATTTCTGGTACCC
Source organism: Mesonia profundi (assembly GCF_031085155.1). GTDB lineage: Bacteria > Bacteroidota > Bacteroidia > Flavobacteriales > Flavobacteriaceae > Mesonia > Mesonia profundi. The sequence goes on from NZ_JAVHUL010000031.1 coordinate 4,673, forward strand.
GTCATTACCTGTAGTCGCGAAGAAGCTTCCTCCTTCTTTAGCATCTGTAGTTTTAGTAACAATGTTTACAGTACCTCCAATAGAAGGAACGGCAACTTTAGAAGCTCCTAAACCCCTTTGTACCTGCATCGTTCTGGTTACATCTGAAAGACCTGCCCAGTTACTCCAGTATACACGACCATTTTCCATACCGTTTACGGGTACTCCATTGATCATTACGGCAATGTTTTCTGAATTAAAACCACGAAGACGAAGTTCTGCATCTCCAAATCCACCTCCCTTTTTGGTAGCATAAACTCCCGGAGTAGATTTTAAGATTTCAGGAAATTCCTGGTTTCCTAATCTGTTTTCGATGTCTTTTGCTTTAATAGTAGAAACCGCAACTGGTGTTTTACGGTCTATCGCTAAAGAGAAACTGGTAATCACAATTTCGTCTAGCGCACTATCGTCTGCTTCTAAGACAATTTCTCCTAAGTTGACTGTTTTACCGTTAGCAACAGTAAATTCAATCTCTTTTTTAAGAAATCCAACATAAGAAATTACGATTTTACCCGAAGCATCTGCTACGTTTAAGGAAAAGTTTCCATCAAAATCTGTTGTTGTTCCATTACTAGTTCCAGCAACCATTACGTTAGCTCCTGGTAAAGGCGTTTTCATTTCAGAATCAGTAATCGTACCTTTTACAATACCCTGAGCGAAAAGAAAAGACGTTGAAAGCAACATCAAAACTAAAAATACATTTTTCATTTCTAAGACTTTTATTTGTTTTTTTTGTCGGGGCAAAATTAACAATAAAAAGTTTCTTTCATTAGGAAATACTTAACATTTATATTATTAAAATGTTAAGAAGTATTTTTGGAGCGGCACCACAATTTAGATGTTCTTAAACTTTACGTTATCTAACTCTGATTTTAGCGAGTCCATCTTTGCAAAATACATAGGCTTTAACGATTGTTCTAGCGGCTCTGAGCTTGGTAGGTTTTGTTTATAAGGATCTTCTTGCTTTCCATATACCCAAAAACGATAACATACATGCGGACCTGTTGCCAAACCAGTGCTACCCACAAAACCAATGACATCTCCCTGCTTTACACGCTGTCCTACTTTTGCATTTCGCTTAGACATATGTAAATATTGAGTGGTGTATTTATCGTTGTGACGCACTTTTACGTAATTACCATTTCCACGGGTGTAGCTAGATTTAATCACGACTCCATCTGCTGTAGACCAGATGGGAGTTCCTGTTGGAGCAGCATAATCTGTTCCTTTATGCGCTTTCCATCTTTTTTGAACGGGATGAAACCTTCTTTTGGTGTATCGAGATGAAATTCTCGAAAATTTTAAAGGAGCTTTTAAAAAGAAACTTTGTAGCATATTCGCTTTCTCATCGTAGAATTTAGGAAATCCGCTAAGGGAGTCTTTTCCATATTCAAAAGCATAATAAGGATTGTTGTAATGTGTTAATACCGCAGCTTCAATATTATCTAATCCTGCGTAAACGGTATCATTAATGTATTTTTCGTTGTAAATAATTTTAAACTGATCTCCTTTTTGAATCTTAAAAAAATCTATTTTCCACTGGTAAATATCAGCTAGTTTATCGGCTAATAAAATGCTTAGGCCTTCATTATCCATCGCTGCAGAGAGCGAAGAGGTAATCACCCCCGAGGCTATCTTTTTCTTAATCGTTACAGGCTTCTCATTCTTGATTATAGAAATACTGTCCTTAAAATTGACTACCGTATAATTAATACGGCTTTCTTCGTAGATAAAAGCTTGTACTTGCGCCAAAGAATCTTTCGACTTTAAAATGGTATACGATTTTCCTACATTGATTCTTGCAGGATCAAATTTAGCTTTCACCTTTTCTGCAATCTCAAAAACCTTTCCCCTACTTACACCGTGGGCATCCATAATGGCACCAAAACTATCTCCAGACCTCACCGTATCCCTATAGACTTCATAATCGTTTAGCGTAAAACCATACTCTTTAATGATTGGCTCAGGCCTAGGTTCTACTTCTTTTAGATCTTCTTTTGGAGTTTCATCTTGTTCACATCCAAAGCTTAAAAGCAATATAAGGAATAGAGATAGGTAAGGTAATTTTTTCAAGGGTGGGCGTTTATCGTTGTCAATATTTTATCAAAAATATTTAATGCTAATCTTTTACGCAACTATTAAACGCCTTTATTTATGACGAATGTTCGGCTAAGCCGTTTTAAATCTTTAAATCAAGTTTATTGCATGATAATTTGAAAAGGATTTTTTAATCCCTTGTACGCATCCAAGTCAGCTTCTAGTGCACCTATCGCAAGTTCCGCTTTAATTTTAACAGGTATTTTATTGTCGTCATCACTTACCCAAAGAGTAAGACTCTCTTCTTTCTTAAAAACCCTATCTGCTTGTACATAAGGTCTAAATTTTAGACAACGTACTTTCCCAAATTTAGTTTTCAACACTTCTCTTTTTAAGAATACCGTTTTAAATCGGTAATTTTCATCATCAAAAAATAAATCAAGAACAATCTCGTCTCCTTCTTTTATATTTTTACGGTCTATTTTATTCCTTAAGTAATAAAATACAGACAACATATCATGTACATTATTCTTGGTAGTAAAATCCTTTACCGTCTGGTGTTTATTATCGGTTACTTTGGCCGTATTGTTTTCTTGATCAAAAAGGATTTCTTTATCCTTGGTGTGTCCCCCTTCATTAATCTTTCTCACAAACTTTAAAGGCTGCCCAGTTTTTTTATTAATATAGGTTTGGTAATCGTCATCTACTTCAAAAAACAAATGCAATAATCCCGTAGACTTCCCTCTCCCCAACACATGATCTACCTCTTTATTATTTAAGATTTCATCCTTCACTTCTAAGGTTGCAAAGCTGGCATTAAACCAACCGTAATGAATTCTAAATTTAAACCATTCTCCAGCGTCATAGGCTTTTTTTGATTGCGCAAAAGCGGAAACACTAAACAAACAAATGACTATAAGTATAACAGATTTCTTCATAGGACATAACTTAAATGATTTCATAGCAACTAACCATTTACAATTTCTGTTCCAAAAGTAAGAAAACAAAAAGCCCCATCAAACTTAATGATGGGGCTTAGTGCTTATTAACCAACTAAAACTTAAATTTATGAAAAAAAATTTCCAAATTTACATCTCTAGTAACCACTCCAAAAATGCTGTGCAAAAGTACAGCAACTTGCAAGAGTAGACACCTAAAAATTAAACTTTAACTCTTTACGCTGTAAATTGCAACATAAAAATTTGTTTTAGTGACCATATTCTCTTTATTTAAGAACTAGTTCAAGGTTCCTCGCAATTCTTGCTCTCTTTCAATCGACTGAAATAGAGCCTTAAAGTTCCCTGCACCAAAACCTTTTGCTCCCATTCGCTGGATAATCTCAAAAAACAAGGTTGGCCTGTCTTGTAATGGCTTGGTAAAAATTTGTAATAGGTAACCTTCTTCATCGGCATCTACCATAATTCCCAAACTCTTTAATTTTTCCAAATCTTCATTGAGTTCGTGACTAAATTCCTCTAATCTTCCTGGGATGGCGGTATAATATTCTTCTGGCGGGGTAGATAAAAATTCTACTCCTCTAGATCTTAAGTCTGACACCGTTTTAAGGATATCATCTGTAGCTACAGCAACGTGTTGCACTCCAGGCCCTTCATAAAAATCTAAATACTCTTCAATCTGTGATTTTTTTGCTCCTTCTGCAGGTTCATTAATAGGAAACTTAATTCTTCCGTTTCCATTACTCATCACCTTACTCATTAAAGCAGAATATTCGGTATGAATTTGCTTGTCATCAAAAGAAAGGAAGTTGACAAAGCCCATTACGTCTTCGTACCATTTTACCCAAATGTCCATTTCATTCCAGCCTACATTTCCTACCATATGATCAATAAACTTTAGACCTACTGACTCTGGATTATAATCTGACTCCCATTTCACATAACCTGGCAAAAATGTTCCATTAAAGTTTTTACGCTCAATAAACATATGCACGGTTTCCCCGTAGGTATAAATACCCGCTTTTACAATCTCTCCATTCTCATCCTTGTCTACTGTTGGCTCTAAATAAGATTTAGCACCACGCTTAGTCGTTTCCTCATAAGCAGATCTAGCATCATCTACCCAAAGTGCTACCACTTTAACTCCGTCCCCATGCTTTACAATATGCTCATTAATTTTTTCTTTAGAATTTAAAGGAGAAGTAAGTACCAATCTAATCTTATCTTGCTGTAACACATAAGAAACGGTATCTCTACTTCCTGTCTCTAGTCCTTTATAAGCCATCGACTTAAACCCGAAAGCTGTTTTGTAAAAATGCGCTGCTTGTTTGGCATTCCCAACATACAACTCTATATAATCTGTTCCTAGAAGTGGCAAGAAATCTTGCGCGCCTTCAAATATTTTTTCTAATCCGTAATTTACTGATTCTACCTTCTTCTTACTCATTATTTTTATTTTTTAATTCGATTTATTTTTCCCTTCTAAGTATCCATTCCACACCTAATTTACCACATCGCTCTCGCTTGCGCGGAAGTGTATAGTTGTAACATTTCGTTATTCATGATTTTCGTCTAACCAAGATTTATGATAGGTATCATCCGCAATTTTCATTCCTTCTTCGGTTACTTGTAAAGGCTTAAACGTATCTACCATCACTGCAAGTTCTTCTGTTTCGGTTTGCCCGATGCTTCTCTCTACGGCTCCTGGATGCGGACCGTGAGGAATTCCTGCAGGATGTAAAGAAATATGTCCTGCCTCAATATCGTTTCTACTCATAAAGTCGCCATCTACATAATACAATACCTCATCGCTATCTATATTGCTGTGATTATAGGGCGCAGGAATAGATTCGGGGTGATAATCATATAATCTAGGACAGAAACTACACACTACAAACGTATCGGTTTCAAAAGTTTGGTGTACCGGTGGCGGTTGGTGAATTCTTCCCGTAATAGGTTCAAAATCGTGGATAGAAAAAGCATAAGGATAATTGTATCCATCATAACCTACCACATCAAAAGGATGCGTGGCGTAGGTCACTTCAAAGATTTCTCCTTGCTTTTTAATTTTCATTAAAAATTCTCCTTTTTCATCGTGAGCCTCCAACTCGTAAGGTCTTCTAAGGTCGCGTTCACAAAACGGAGAACTCTCCAGCAACTGTCCAAACCAGTTTCTATATCTTTTAGGCGTATAAATGGGACTCTTAGATTCTACGATAAAAAGCCGGTTGTTTTCATCATCAAATTCTATTTTATAAATCGTCCCTCTTGGGATGACAATATAATCCCCATATTTAAAATCTAAATTCCCGAATTGAGTTCTTAACTTCCCCGTACCTTTATGTATAAAAAGAAGTTCGTCTTCATCGGCATTCTTATAAAAGTAATCTTCCATAGATTCTTGCGGAGCCGCAAGCGCAATGGAACAATCAGAATTCATTAAGACTACCTTTCTACTTTCTAAATAATCTGGTGCAGGAACGGTTTGAAATCCGCGAAAGCGATACGACTTTATATTATTTTCTACGGCAATCTTTGGCTTGATGCTATAGGGCTCTTTTACGCTTTTTATTTGCGTGGGCCTATGCTCGTGGTACAGGTTGGTAGACATCCCATCAAAACCTACGGTTCCAAAAAGTTGCTCATAATATAAGTCTCCATTCTGTTTTTTAAAAATCGTATGGCGCTTGGGCGGTATTTTTCCTAATTTGTGATAAAATGGCATAACACATGTGCTTTTCACAAATATCGGAAATTTTTCTGTCCTATTGATTTTTGTAGGCTGGGTTTTTAGAAAATAAGGTTTTTAGCTGAAAAAAATGAATTTGAAGTTGAAATCGAAGGTAAAGTTGAAAAAGAAAATGAACGTGAAGTGGAAGTGGAAGGCGAAATTGAAGACTCTTTACACACTCCCTGCCCGAATGAATTCGTTCAGGCGGGCTAACCTCTTACTTCGGCTACGCTCAGCATATGCTTTTTTTAGAGGGGGGGGGGGGGGGGGGGAAATTATGGTAAACTTAAAATGCTTCTGATAGAATTAAGAGCGTGGGCAGAAACTGATATTGAAATTGAGAAAACTATTCTATCACCACTTTTATGGTTTTAAGCTCACCTTCTTTATTACCTACCACGGCAAAATAAATACCTGCAGAAAGATGCCTTGCATCGACACGTAACTCATTATCGCCTGGCTGCGAAACAACTTCATGAACTAGCTGCCCATGCAAATTGTATAATTTTAAATTAGCTTCTTGCACAGCACCAATGGTGAACTCTCCATCATTGGGATTAGGGTAAAGAAGTACTTGCGTATCTTTAAACGAATCTAGACCTAGGCTAGGTTCAAATTTTACTAGATAGGCGTTAAACACATTATAGTCTGTGTTAAAATTTCTTTCTAAGCTGGGCTGGTAAGCATTGTTTGTAGCGATACCGTTAGAACTTCCCGTTGTCCCATAAATATAAAATGCATCGTCCCCAATGGGAAGCACCCCACTTGCGCTTTCAATTTTATCTCCCCCATAATAGGTCCCCCATACACGTTCGCCTTGCTTGGTAAATTTAGCAATAAAATTATCCGTAAAACCATTAGCATTATAGGTTTCCTTAAAAGCACCAGCAGTAGCAATGCCCGTGGTACTCTGGGTAGAGGAAGTAAAATAAATATGATTGTCTAGGAAAGATACCATCTTACCAGAATAAGCAAAAATATTGTCAAAATCTATATCTTCTCCGCCATAGTAAGTGCCCCATTCTCGCTGACCGTAGATATCAAATTTTGCTAAAAAGGTATCAATACTACCTGCCAAAATGGTTTGGTGAGCCCCCGAAGAAGCAATATTATCTGTGCTGCTGGTAATACCGCCTAAATAGATTTCATTTTTATACACTTGTAAATCATAAATAACAGTCGATTCCTGAGCAGTATTGGGATTGCCATAATAAGTACTCCAAACCCTATTACCAATATCATTAAATTTAGTTAAGAAGCCACTACCTTGTTGTGATTGATGGGAATTGGGAGTGGCAAAGAACCCAGTACCTTCTTCCGTAGCTTGACCCGCCATATATACGCTCCCAAATTCATCTACTCCTACACCAATAGTGCCCGCAAAACCGTAATAGGTGCCCCATTCTCGATTTCCATGAGTATCAAATTTATTTAAATATCCATTGCCAACAAGTCCTCCATTCTCTTCCTCTGGAATAAGATAATCGGTTTGAAAAGTTCCCGAAGTGCTTATTCCAGTCGTACGAAAGGTTTTACCTGCAACATATATATTACCTTGTGCATCTGCAGTAATTGCAAATATTGAATTTGGAAAATATGTACCCCACTGCAACACCCCATTGGCATTAAATTTAGCTATAAACCCATTAGGATAATTTTCTCCGTTCTCGTTGGTAACGATAGTGGGTTGGAAAGCACCCGGCGTAGCGATACCCGTAGTACTACCAGTAAAGCCAGCCAAATAAATATTATTATTTGCGTCAATACTTATACCATTCGTTCTTACGCCTTGACCTCCATAAAATGTGGACCAAACCACCTCGCCATCTGGATCAAACTTGGTTAACATACAAATGGTAGAACCATCAATGCACTCTGTTTGATGCGCCCCAGAGGTCACAAAAGTATCTGAATAAGGAGATTCTGTATCCTGCACGGTGGTCGCTAAATAGACATTGCCTTCACTATCTTTTACCGCTCCCTCAGAAAAGGTGTAGTTACCTCCGTAATAAGTAGCCCAAGTTCGCTGTGTATTAAATTGTGCTTGGGTACCAAAAGAACAGATAAGAAATCCTAAGAGTATTCATAAAAAAGTAAATTTTTTCATGGGAGTGAGATTTTAATGAAAAGAGAAAACCAGTATTATGTCAGATTTACAGACACTTAAACACGATTATCATCCTAAAATTACGCTTTTTAAGCCACATTAACAAAATATTCTCAAATTAAAACTGCTTGGAACATTTGAAATTTCGTTTTTAAAAAATTTTTAAGTATTTATCCTGAAACTTTAAAGGAATCGAGAAAACTTTTTACACCCCCCCCTGGCCGAATGAATTCGTTCAGGCGGGCTAACCCTTTACTTCGGCTACGCTTAGCACAGGCTTTATTAGAGGGGAAAATTCATAGTGACTTTATAAAACAATTTAAACGTACTGCAAATTTGCAAAGCAATGCTTTTTAGAAATAATAACCTAAACTAAAAAACCATTCGCTTTCACCGCGTTCTGGGGAGTAGGTATATTTTAATTCTATGGGTCCCAAGATGGTCTCTAAGCCATAACCAAGAGCCAGTCCCGTAAAATCTGGTGTAGAAAGCAAATTACCGGTTTCGTATAAATCGTCTCCTACATTCGCTATGTTATAACTAGCAATGATGTGGTTTTTTTTTAAAAACTCATAATCTATATCAATTAATCCCTTTACATAACTGTCTCCAGCAATGCTTAGAAAATCGTACCCGTAGAAAGGAATCGTATTGTTGGTTTGCTGATTTCCATATCCGCCAAGAGAAAAATTAAGAAAAGTCATGTCATTATTTCCTATTCTATGCCCTGTTTCGGTTTGAAGCCTGACACTTATTTGGGATAACGGGCTAAATGCATAACCAATGCTACCTTTTGCAATAGAAAATTCTGAAAAATCAAAAGTAGATTTAGAATCGAATACATACAGGTGGAAGTCTCCTTTAAAGTAAACCCCCGAACTAGGAAAATAAGAGTTATCATACGTATCATAAGCGATGTATCCAAACGCGCTAAACAAGTTGCTTTGCTCCAAAATGGTAAACGGCAATTGCTCATCGGTGTCATTATCGATAATGGTTTCGGTCTCGATTCTAGAATATTTATGCTCTGCTCCCAACCCAAATTTGAAAAATTTCAAGAAAAAGGTTTCGGCATAAATCTGATTGGTAAAATCAAAGGTTTCTAACTCTACCTTATTTACATTATATTCCCCAATGTTAGCGTTTTGCTTTAAAAAATCAAAGTCTACATCTTTGTTGTATTGGTTGATTTGTGAATTCACTCCAATGCTCCAGTAATTTCCTTTGTCAATATAATATTGAAAGTCGTACCTAAAATTATCTCCCGCAATAAAATCTAAAGAAATAATATCATTGGTTAAGAACAAACTTTTCTTGGTGAGATTCACCAAAGCCGCACTTCTATACAACTCATCATAATGTAAGCCCAAGCGTAAAAAAGTATTGTTTTTATTTTCTGAAACCTTTAATTTTAAGTTATAGGTATTTTTAGAATTAGGCACCAAAGTATACTCAACACGCTTAAAATTTCCTGTAGCCGAAAGGGTGTTCACTCCCGTACTTAAATCTTCATAAGAGGTCTTGGCTTCGGTTTCTAATTTTAGTTTCCCCCGAATGTAATTTCTAGGGTAATCGTGATTCCCCGTAATTTCTATTTGATGAATGTAAACAGAATCCTGAAGCTTTACGGGTTCTCTTTCTTTAAAATGATTGGGACGTTGTCGTTTTGCCACAGCTTTTAATTCTTCAAATTTTAAATGGGCTGCCTGTTCCCCATTCTCTATGATTTTTTTTCCTTTCTCAAAAGAAAGCACCGAAAAGTTTACGATATCTGGCTTGATATACAAATCTGTTTTCTCCCGCTTCTCTTTCATATCGCCAATCGTTCTAAAATTATTAACCTGCGTCATAATTTCAAAAACAGATTGTAAATTCTCTCTTCCTACCAAGCTGTCTTGCACATCTACGCCAATAATAAAATCTGCGCCCCTGGCTTTTAATTCGTCAATGGGGTAATTATTGGCAATTCCACCATCACTCACCAACCTACCATCAATCTCTACCGGACTAAATAAAGTAGGAATGGCTCCACTTGCCGAAACGGCTTGCGCCAACGAGCCGCTTTCCAAAATAATAGCTTCTCCGGTTTCAATATTGGTTCCAATACAGAAAAAAGGAATGGGTAAGTTTTTAAAATTATGAATGTCGTTGACATGAACCGTAAGCTGAGAAATGAGGTTGTATAAATTTTGCCCCTTAGATAATCCTGAAGGAAAAGACAACTTAAAATTATCAAAAGGTAAGGTTAACGTATACCGCTCTGAATCTTTCCGCTCATAAAAAGTCTTCACATTTCTTGGAAGATCATCTTGTATTAAGGTATTAAAATTGGTTTCTCTAAAGATAGAATCCAATTGATGTGGCGTATATCCAGCAGCGTAAAGAGACCCTACAATCGCTCCCATACTGGTTCCTGCAATATAATCTACCCGAATTCCCGCTTTATCAATTTTTTTTAAGGCTCCAATATGTGCCAAACCTTTGGCTCCTCCTCCGCTTAAAACCAGGCCTACTTTTAAATCTTTTTGGGGTAGAGAATCTTGCTGCGCAAAAGCACTTCCTGCCATCAATAAGCATATATAAAACAGGATTCTCATTCGTTTTCCTTTTTTTTCTGATAATACTGAAACACCAAATTCCCTTTAGAAACTCCTACAATATCCACCAATTCTTTTTTACTGGCTTCGGTTATTCTTTTAATAGATCTAAACTGCTTCAATAATTCTACGGCTGTTTTTTCTCCAATGCCTGTAATAGATTCCAATTCAGTTCCTAAAGCGGCATTGCTTCGTTTATTTCTATGAAAGGTAATCCCAAAACGGTGCGCTTCATTCCTTAATTGCTGAATGATCTTTAAAGTTTCAGATTTTTTATCTAAATATAAAGGATATTGGTCTCCCGGATAGAATAATTCTTCCAAACGTTTGGCAATTCCTATAATGGCTATTTTTCCGCGTAAGCCTAAATCGTCTAATGCTTTTAAAGCCGATGATAATTGTCCTTTTCCGCCATCAATAATAATCAATTGCGGTAAAGGCTCTTCTTCGTTGAGCAATCTTTTATACCTTCTAAACACCACTTCTTCCATCGAGGCATAATCATCTGCACCCACTACGGTTTTAATGTTGAATTTACGATAATCGCGCTTGCTTGGTTTTCCGTTTTTAAACACCACACAAGCCGCAACAGGGTTACTTCCTTGAATGTTGGAGTTGTCAAAACATTCAATATGTCTAGGCTCCTCTTGTAATCGCAAATCTTTTTTCATCTGCGCCATCAATCGGTTGACGTGGCGGTCTGGATCTATAATTTTCATTTGCTTAAAACGATCTTGACGGAAGTATTTCGCGTTCCGTAAAGAAAGATCTACAATCGCTTTTTTATCTCCTAGCTTGGGTACGGTCACCTTAATATCTCCACCCAAATTAACAGGAAAGGGTACATAAATTTCTTTAGACTGCGAATTGAAGCGTTGTCGCATTTCAATAACCCCTAGCGCCAATAACACTTCATCGCTTTCATCCAACTTTTTCTTCATCTCAATGGTATGCGACCTGATGATGGAACCGTGAGAAAGCTGTAAAAAGTTAACGTAACCGTAGCCTTCATCGCTGGTCACCGAAAATACATCTACATTATTAATTTTTGGATTGACCACCGTAGATTTGGATTGGTATTTTTCTAAAACGTCTATTTTATCCTTTATTCGCTGTGCTTCTTCAAACTCCATCGCTTCGGCGTGCGTTTTCATTTGTTCTTTAAATTTCAGTAGCGAATCTTTAAAATCTCCCTTTACAATTTGCCGAATATGCTCGATGTTCTTCGTGTATTCTACTTCGTTTTGATAACCTTCACAAGGACCTTTGCAATTTCCTAAATGGTATTCTAAGCAGACTTTATATTTTCCTTGTTGTATTTTCTCTTCGGCGAGGTCATAATTGCACGTTCTTAATTGATATAAGCCTTTTATAAGCTCTAATAAGGTGTTGACGGTTTTAAAACTGGTGTAAGGACCGTAATATTCGCTCCCATCTTTAATTACTCTTCGGGTGGGAAAAACACGAGGAAAGCGTTCGTTCTTAATGCAAATCCAAGGATAGGTTTTGTCATCTTTAAGCAGCACGTTAAAACGAGGCTGGTATTTTTTAATCAGGTTGTTTTCTAAGAGTAAAGCATCGGTTTCAGAGTTAACTACAATGTGTTTTATATCGCGTATCTTCTTCACCATAACCCCAATACGGTGGCTATCGTGCTTTTTATTAAAGTAAGAAGTCACTCTCTTTTTAAGGTTCTTGGCTTTCCCTACATATAAAATTTTTCCGTTTTTATCGTAATATTGATACACCCCCGGACTCGAAGGAAGCGTTTTTAATTGTACCTCTAAAGATGCCTGCTCCATACCTTCAAAGATAAAGTATGTTTTATACTTTTAAAAGAAACTACGACTATCCTTAAAAACTATTTTTTATTAAACATTTTAGTTTATTTTTGGAGCCTTATTTCTTCAGATTTTTTTCATTTTTGAAGAAAACTTACGCTAGGCTTTTTGCTTTATAGATTTTTAATTAAATTAAATGATTATTAGCTTGCTAAAAATTTTATTATCCTAACCTCTATAGTGTTACATTTACCCCATGTATAAGAAAGAAAAAAAGATAATTGGCCGAAGTGATATCGTCAATTTTCCCGAATTACAACTCGAGGAAATCGCGATTAAAATTGATACCGGTGCCTATACGTCTTCTATTCACTGTAAAGACATTGTAGAAGAAAAAGGAATTCTTACATGTACTTTTCTAGACGAAGACCATCCGCAATACAACTCGATGGAGTTTACGTTTAAAGACTATAAAAAAATAACGGTAAGAAGCAGTAATGGCTTAGCCCAAAAACGCTACGAAGTAAAATCTACTATTCAACTATTTGGTAAGACCTATAAGATTTCACTCTCGTTAAACGACCGACAGGAGATGAGATTCCCTGTCCTTATCGGAAGAAAATTTCTAAATAATAAATTTATTGTAGATACCCAATTAAAAGACATATCCTTTCAACAACAAGATCAATAACACAATTATGAACATTAAAATACTATCCAGAAATACCAACCTATATTCTACCCGGCGTTTAGTAGAAGCGGCGAAAAGTAGAAAACACGACGTAGAGGTTATTGATCCACTTAAGTGCGATATCGTGATTGAAAAAAGAAATCCTAATATCTATTATAAAGGTGCATACATAGAAAATGTAGACGCCATTATTCCAAGAATTGGATCATCGGTGACGTTTTATGGTACGGCTGTAGTACGCCAATTTGAAATGATGGGCGCTTTTACTACTACCGAGTCTGAAGCTTTGGTAAGAAGTAGAGACAAATTAAGAAGTTTACAAGTATTGTCTCGTGCAAAAATAGGTTTACCCAAAACGGTTTTCACCAACTACTCTAGAGATGTAGAAGGGGTCATCAACCAAGTAGGAGGTACGCCCCTAGTCATCAAACTTTTAGAAGGAACACAAGGGGTTGGTGTGGTATTGGCCGAAACTAAGAACGCAGCAGAATCTGTAATTGAAGCTTTTAACGGCTTACAAGCCCGTGTAATCGTCCAAGAGTTTATCAAAGAAGCTAAAGGAGCCGACATTAGAGCTTTTGTAGTTGACGGTCACGTCGTAGGTGCGATGAAAAGACAAGGAAAAGAAGGAGAGTTTAGATCTAACTTGCACCGTGGTGGATCTGCGGAAGTGATTCAGCTCACCGATGAAGAAGAAATTGCAGCTGTAAAAGCTTGTAAAGCCATGGGATTAGGGGTTGCCGGAGTAGACTTGTTACAAAGTACACGCGGACCTTTAATTCTTGAGGTGAATTCTTCTCCGGGATTAGAAGGTATCGAAAAAGCTACTGGAAAAGACATCGCCAAAACCATTATTAGATACATCGAAAAAAACATTTAAACTGTATGGCTTACATCGATAAAAAGAATGTTCTTACTATTTTAGAACAGCGGGTTAAGCCAGGCGAAAGCGCTCGAATCAATTTTAATACCGCAAAACTTTTCACCACTAGTCCGGTAGAAGTGCCTATTATCATAGAGCGTTCAAAAAACCCAGGCCCCATTGTCTTACTTACCGCAGGAATTCACGGGGATGAAATCAATGGGATTGAAGTGGTGCGCCAAATTATTTCTAAAAAAATAAATAAAACCAAGAAGGGAACGGTAATCTGTATTCCTGTAGTGAACATCTTTGGGTTTCTCAATTTAAAACGAGAATTCCCCGATGGTCGCGATCTTAACAGAATGTTCCCAGGATCTCAAAAAGGAGCTTTGGCCAGCCGATTTGCGTATCAATTTGTACAAGAAATTTTACCGGTGGCAGATGTATGTTTAGATTTTCATACCGGCGGAGCTAGTCGTTTTAACGCTCCTCAAATTCGCGTTAGAAAAAATGATGAGGAGCTCATGAAATACGCTCAAATTTTTAACGCTCCGTTTACGGTGTACTCTGCGAACATCTCTAAATCCTTTAGAGATGCCTGCGCTAAAATGGGAAAACCTATTTTGTTATTTGAAGGAGGGAAGTCGCTCGACAGTAATGTAGACATTGCTAAAGAAGGCGTAAATGGCGTTATTCGCATCTTAGATCATCTAGAAATGCTTCAAGACCATATAGAAGTTCCTAAAAAAGAAAACAAGACTATTTTAATTGAACAGAGTAGCTGGGTGAGAGCCAAATACAGCGGACTCCTACATATTAAAGTGCCTATTGGGAAAGCGGTAGAAAAAGGAGAATACATTGCCATTATCACCGATCCCTATGGCGAGTTTAGACATAAAGTAAAATCTAACACTACAGGTTACATCATCAATGCCAATCAAGCGCCTATCGTATATCAAGGAGACGCCATTTTTCATATTTCCAAACATTCTTAAGTTGACCAAAAATCAAATCCGTAAAGTGTATAAAGCCAAAAGAGCCGCATTATCTTCTCAAGAGGTAGAAGAAAAAAGCATGGCAATTGCCAATCAGCTCTTATCTTTATCCGTTTGGGATTATCAATTTTATCATCTTTTTTTAAGTATTGCTTCCCACAAAGAGGTAGATACCGAGTTTATTCTTCACATCCTTAGCGGAAAAGATAAAAACATCGTCGTTTCTAAAAGTGATTTTAAAACCTTAGAAATGCAGCATTTTTTATTGACCGATTCCACACCCATAAAAGTAAATGACTGGGGGATTCCCGAGCCTCAAAACGGCATCGAAATTCAAGCTCAGCAATTAGAAATCGTGTTTATACCGCTTCTTGCATTTGACCTTAACGGAAATAGAATTGGCTACGGAAAAGGTTTTTACGATCGCTTTTTAGAAAACTGCTCCCCGAATGTCATCAAGATTGGACTTTCTTTCTTTGAAGCTGAAACACAAGCGATTCAAGCTTCTCCTCTAGATGTTCCTTTGGATTATTGCGTTACACCAGAGAAGGTGCATAAGTTTTAATAATAAGACCTAAGATAATAGACCTGCCCGTATCGAGACAATACGTTCGGGCGGGCCGCTGCGCTATTAGACCTAAGATTAAATTAGTTCTGAGCGAGTTAATAATCCCTATTCTTCTTTAGGAAATGCTCTCTTATTGAAGATAATTAATAAAATAACGCCAATAGTAATGGCCGAATCTGCGATATTAAAAACAGGCTCAAAAAAGCTAAAGTACTCCCCACCCCAAAACGGAATCCATTCGGGTAAGATGCCACTCCATAAGGGGAAGTAAAGCATATCGACCACTTTCCCGTGAAATAAGGTTCCATAACCACCATCGGCTGGCATAAAAGTCGCGAGTTGGTTAACGCTGTCGTTAAATATAAGTCCGTAAAATACCGAGTCGATAATATTTCCTAAAGCTCCCGCAAAGATTAAGGAGATAGAACTGATTAAAATTCTGGAAGCATTTTTTTGTACCGAATCCCACAACCAATAGCCTATCCCTACAATGGCTACCAATCTAAATAAGGTTAGCGCTAGTTTGCCATATTCTCCAGGAATTTGCGCTCCCCAGGCCATCCCATTATTTTCTACAAAAAGAATCTTAAACCAATCGAAGACGTGAACATCTTCTCCCAATACAAAATTGGTTTTGATGTAAAATTTAGAAATTTGATCTATCAATAAGATCAAGAGGATAAAGAGTGTCGCTTTCTTAATGGACATGAATTTGGCATTTTAAGGCGGTAAAAATACATTTTTTATTCTTCATGCTTCACATTTATATCACCATCTATACTTTTTAAAGAAATTTGATCTCCTTTTTTAAAATAAGAATCTAGGTTTACCTCTCCGTGATTAGAAACTGCTTTCACATTTCTTTCTGACGTATGCAACTCAATATCTCCTTTAAAGGTATGTATAATCGCTTTCCCAGAAAACTGAGACAACTCACATCTTCCTGAAGTTAATTCTGCTTCAAAAAATTCATAATTTCCATTTCCGTAAACGGAAGCCAAATCAGATTGGATGACTACCGTTTTATCTTCAGGGATTTCAATTTCCAAACGCACCGAAAACACTTTATGCGCACTTAGCTTATCGTAACCGCTACTCAAATCTTCAGGAAAAACAGCCTGAATCTTCATTTCCTTATTTTCTTCCGTAAAGTGAATCCCTATATTTTGCGCATATTCCCCTTCAGAAAAAGACTTTATTTTTAAGTATTTCGTATTCGGATTGGTTGAAATAGAAAAACTAAATACCTCATCCACCTTAAAATGAAATTCTTGTAGATGACTCACTTCCATCATCTTCTCTACTACAGATTGTGCTTTCGCCGAAAAAGCGAGTGCAAAAATAAGGATAGAATACAGGTGTCTCATAACTAAATAGTATCAAAAAACGCTCCTAAAAAGGAGCGTTTTAAAGATAAATTTTGACTATTACTATTGAAGGTTTTTCGCTTCGATGCTTAAAGTGGCATGAGGAACCAATAACAATCTTTCTTTCTGAATGAGTTTACCCGTTACACGACAGATACCGTAAGATTTGTTTTCTATACGGATGAGCGCATTTTTAAGATCTCTAATAAATTTCTCTTGACGAATAGCCAATTGTGAATTAGCTTCTTTACTCATCACCTCACTACCTTCATCAAAGGCTTTAAAGGTAGGAGAAGTATCATCTGTACCATTAGAACTATCGTTCATATAGGCACTTTGATACATTTCTAATTGGGTATTTGCTTTAGCGATTTTGCCTAAAATTAAGTCTTTAAACTCGGCTAAATCCGCATCACTATATCTTTCTACTTTATTCGTACTCATAATATTATTGTTTTTCTATGGCCAGTATGGTATTTACATCATCAAAGGCAACTTCCATACCCTTTTCCATATTATCTGCTAGTTCGAGCTTTGCAGTAAGGGTTTCACTTTTTATATACTCTTCATTATCCAAGACTGCTTGCTCGACCACGCCGTCTTTTTTTATGGTAACGAAAATTTTATCGGTAACTTCAAAACCAGAATCTTTTCTTAAGTTCTGAATTCTATTCACTAACTCCCGAGCAACTCCTTCTTTTCTAAGGTCTTCACTAATCGTAGCGTCTAAAGCAACTGTTATTCCTCTATTACTTGCAACCAACCAACCTTCTATGTCTTGAGAAGAAATTTCTACATCTGCGAGCTGCAAAGTAGTCATTTTTCCGTTAATCTCTAAAGAAATTTCGCCCTTCGTTTCTATGTTAGATATGTCGCTAGCTTCCAGCTTGTTTATCGCTGCAACCACCAGTTTCATGTCTTTTCCAAAACGCGGACCTAAGGTCTTAAAGTTAGGTTTTATATTCTTCACCAAGATCCCAGAAGTATCATCGATTAACTCAATTTCCTTTACGTTAACTTCAGACATAATTAAGTCTTTTACCGCTAGAATCTCTTCCCTCACTTGGTCATCCAAGACAGGAATCATAACTCGTTGTAAAGGTTGGCGCACTTTAATCATTTCTTTTTTACGCAACGACAACACCAAAGAAGAAATAATTTGAGCTTTTTCCATCTTACGTTCTAAAGCCTTATCGATAAAGCTTTTGTCTTGCTCTGGGAAAGCAGCTAAATGCACGCTTTCAAAACTTTCTTTTTGCGTCGTATGGGTCAAATCCTTGTATAACCTGTCCATATAAAACGGAGCGATGGGCGCACTTAATTTTGCTATCGTTTCCAAACAAGTGTATAAAGTTTGGTAAGCCGAAATTTTATCTTGCTGGTAATCGCCTTTCCAGAATCTTCTTCTGCTTAAGCGTACAAACCAGTTGCTTAAATTCTCTTGAACAAACTCAGAAATGGCTCTCGCCGCACGAGTTGATTCATATTCTTCATAAAATTTATCTACTCTCCCAATAAGGGTGTGTAATTCAGATAAAATCCAACGGTCTATTTCTGGTCTTTTTTCTAGCGCAATATCTTCTTCTTGATACGTGAACTCGTCGATATTAGCATATAAGATAAAGAAAGAGTAGGTATTATACAAGGTTCCAAAGAACTTTCTTCTTACTTCTGCGATTCCTTCAATATCAAATTTTAGATTATCCCAAGGGTTGGCATTAGAAATCATATACCAACGTGTCGCATCTGGACCAAAAGCGGCCAAGGTCTCAAAAGGATCTGCGGCATTCCCTAAACGCTTAGACATTTTTTGTCCATGTTTGTCGAGCACCAATCCGTTGGAAACAACATTCTTATACGCCACATCATCAAAAATCATGGTCGCAATCGCGTGTAGGGTATAAAACCAACCACGAGTTTGATCGACCCCTTCAGCAATAAAATCGGCTTTTCTATCTCCGTTTTCTACTTGTTCTTTATTTTCAAAAGGATAATGCCATTGTGCATAAGGCATAGAACCAGAGTCGAACCATACATCAATAAGATCTGCTTCTCTTTTCATCGGCTTCCTGGAAGGAGAAACGAGAACAATTTTATCAACCACATTTTTATGTAAATCTACTTTTTCGTAATTCTTATCGGTCATATTACCGTTTTCAAATTCCGCGAAAGCGTCCTTCTCCATAAAACCAGCTTCCACCGATTTCTGCATTTCTTGTTTTAATTCGGCTATAGAACCTACAAGAATTTCTTCTTTCCCGTCTTCGGTACGCCATATAGGTAAAGGGATTCCCCAATAACGAGAGCGTGAAAGGTTCCAATCGTTAGCATTTGCCAACCAGTTTCCAAAACGGCCTTCTCCGGTAGATTTTGGTTTCCAGTTAATGCCTTTGTTAAGTTCGTGCATACGATCTTTCACCTCGGTTACTTTAATGAACCAAGAGTCTAGCGGATAGTATAAAATAGGTTTATCTGTACGCCAGCAGTTAGGGTAACTGTGCACATATTTCTCTACTTTAAAAGCTTTATTTTCTTCTTTTAATTGAATGGCAATTTCTACATCAACCGATTTTTCTGGTACATCTTCCTCGTCATAATATTCATTCTTGACATATTTGCCAGCATATTCAGCCATTTCTGGTCTAAATCTACCTTGTAAATCTACTAAAGGAACCAGATTGTCGTTATCGTCTTTCACCAACATAGGCGGAATCTCTGGTTGGGCTTGTTTGGCTACCAAGGCATCGTCTGCTCCAAAGGTAGGGGCAGTATGTACGATTCCTGTACCGTCCTCAGTAGTCACAAAGTCTCCAGCAATAATTCTAAACGCATTTTCTGGATTTTCGTAAGGTAATGCAAACGGCAATAATTGCTCATATTTTATACCCACCAAATCTTTCCCCTTAAACGTATCGAGTACCATGTAAGGAATTTTCTTATCTCCCTGTTTGTAGGCATCGATGAGCTCTTCGTTTTCAGTTTCAGCGAATTTTTTATCAAATTGTTTGCTCACTAAATTCTTAGCAACCAAAATTTGTACTGGCTCAAACGTATATTGGTTATAGGTTTTTACGAGCGCATATTCAATCTTTGGCCCTACCGTTAAGGCAGTGTTACTCGGCAACGTCCAAGGAGTGGTCGTCCAAGCGATAAAATGTATGTCCCCATATTCTGCCAAGGCATCTGGCAAGGTATGAGAAACCGCTTTAAATTGTGCGGTCACCGTAGTATCGGTCACATCTTGATACGTTCCGGGTTGGTTCAACTCGTGAGAGCTTAAGCCTGTTCCTGCTTTTGGCGAATAAGGCTGTATGGTATAGCCTTTATAAATAAGTCCTTTTTTATAAATTTCTGAAAGCAACCACCAAACCGTTTCCATGTATTTGGACTTGTAGGTAACATAAGGATCTTCCATATTTACCCAATAGCCCATTTCTTCGGTAAGGTTTTTCCAAACGTCGGTATAGCGCATCACGGCATTTTTACACGCTATGTTATATTCTTCAACACTTATTTTTTTACCGATATCTTCTTTGGTAATCCCCAATTCTTTTTCTACCCCCAATTCTACCGGAAGACCGTGGGTATCCCATCCTGCTTTACGCTTCACCAAATATCCTTTTTGAGTTTTATACCTACAAAAAATATCTTTAATGCTACGCGCCATCACGTGGTGAATCCCAGGAAGACCGTTCGCTGATGGAGGTCCTTCAAAAAAGACAAAAGGCTCTTGACCTTCTCTGGTGCTTACACTTTTATCAAATATCTTCTCTTCCTTCCAAAAGGCTAAGATTTCCTTAGCTACTACAGGAAGGTTAAGTTCTTTATATTCAGGGAATTTTGTACTCATGAGTATGCGCTTTCATAATGATTTGCAAAATTAAGGTTTTTTGCTCAACAGAAGTAACTGAAACTAAAAAAACTAAAACGGATTTGCATCTTACGCCAGTTTAATGATGAAATGTCATACAGAGAACGAAGTTAGTTTTTTGTTCTATGCTGCTGCGATGGATTTGCATAGCCACTCGTGCTTAGCAAAGTCGAAGTATAGCTACGGAAATTGTGTACAACTCACCCGACCTGAGCAAGCAGGAAAAATAGAGCGGAAAGTGAACGAGTTTGAATACCACATGTAATTGTTAGCTTGGTATTATTTAGCAATCCTATATTTTTTCCGCGAAAGCGAAATATTATCACAAAATATTAAAGCTTAGTATAACACGTTTTAAGTATATTTGTTTTTTAATAAAACAAGAAATTATGTCATTTTCAGATTTATTTGGAACAGGGGAACATACCCGTAATCTAGGCCACTTTGCTTCTATTGTAACTTTAGCATCCGTAGATGGAGAGATTAATCCCGAAGAGGAAAAAGTATTACAACGTCTAGCTAGAAAGCTAGATATTAACGAAGAAGATTACGCCAAGATACTTAAAAATCCTGCTGGTTTTCCTATGAACCCTCCCAACACGAGAGAAAAAATGTTGGAACGTTTGTATGATCTACTTACGGTAATTTATGCGGACCACGTGATGGACGAGCAAGAAGCTTTCTTATTAAAGAGGTTTGCAATAGGCTTAGGATTCTCTACGGAAGACTCGGACAAAATCATTAAAAGATCGAATCAGATTTTAGGAGGCATTCTTCCTTTTGATGATTACATCTATCTTTTAAACAGAAAATAAAAAGCCTTTTTTATAATATATTATTCCATATACATTCAGTGTCCAGCGTAATCAAATAATAGTTTTAATGTCGCATCGAGCGGAGTCGAGATGTTTTTGTTTAACCTTTCGACTCCGCTCAAGGTGACAAAAACTAGTTTTAGGAATGAAAGCGGATATACAAATAGCTTTCTCGAAAAACACTACAAGGTTTTTTCGAGAAGGCTATTTTTATTTCATAAATTCTTCTGCTTTCTCTACCATATTTTTACTTCCGCAGAAAAATGGCACTCTTTGGTGCAGCTCCGTAGGTTTAAGGTCCATAATTCTTTGGTGCCCATCACTTGCCTTACCTCCAGCTTGCTCGACTATAAATGCCATGGGGTTACATTCATACAGCAACCTCAATTTTCCGTTAGAAGACGTAGAGCTTTTAGGATAAATATAAATTCCTCCTTTAATCATATTTCTATGAATGTCTGATACCAAACTTCCTATATATCGAGCCGTATAAGGACGACCGTCTTCTTGATTTTGACAGTATTTGATATAATCTTTTACGCCTTGCGGAAAATGATTATAATTACCTTCATTGATGGAGTAAATATTTCCATCTTCAGGAAATTGCATATTAGGGTGCGATAGGTAATAGGTTCCTATAGCAGGATTTAACGTAAATCCGTTTACTCCGTGTCCCGTGGTATAGACCAACATCGTAGAAGTCCCATAAACAACATATCCCGCAGCTACCTGCTGATTTCCTTCTTGAAGAAAATCATCTATAGTTACTGGGCTACCCATAGGCGTTACTCTTCGATATATGGAGAAAATAGTTCCTACAGAAACGTTCACATCTATGTTTGAACTTCCGTCAAGCGGATCAATTAACACCACATATTTATTATTATGATCTTCTTTTTGACCACAAATAGTAATAAAATCATCATTCTCTTCTGAGGCTATTCCGCAGACAATTTCTCTATTGGTAAGCGTCTGTATAAACTTGTCATTGGCGTAAACATCTAATTTTTGCTGGTCTTCACCTTGAATGTTCACTTCTCCCGCAGCTCCTGTAATATCTACTAATCCTGCCTTATTTACTTCGTGGTTCACCACTTTTGCAGCTAAACGAATAGAGTTGATTAATCTAGATAACTCTCCCGAAGAATATTGAAAGTCTGCTTGGTTCTCAATGATAAATTCTCCTAAAGTTTGATTCTTTTTTGCCATTTCATAGTTGGTTTATGTCACAAAAATAGGCAAAAAGACATTCTAATCACTATTTTTGTCACAAAGCATTATACTATGAAGATAAATGTAAGGGAATCCCAACAAGAAGATATGCCGCAAGTGCTAGAACTCATCAAGGAACTGGCCTTATTTGAAAAAGAACCCGAAGCTGTAGTTATAGATGCGCAACAATTACAAAAAGACGGTTTCGGCGAACAGCCCCTTTTTAAATGTTTTGTAGCCGAAATAGAAGGCAATATAGAAGGAATGGCCTTAGTGTACTTTAGATATTCTACGTGGAAAGGAAAAACGGTTCACTTAGAAGATTTAGTAGTTAGGGAACGCTTTCGCGGAAAAGGACTCGGAATCGCTTTATACAAAAAAGTGATGGGGTATGCCTTAGAGCAAAACGTAAAACGTGTAGAATGGGTCGTTCTCGATTGGAATGAGGGTGCAGTGGAGTTTTACAAAAAAAGCGGAGCAGATGTGATGCAAGAATGGAACACGGTACAATTTGACGAAGTTTCCATCAAAAATTTTCTAGATTCATGAGAGTTTTCAAATTTGGAGGCGCCTCCATCAAAGATGCAGAAGGCGTAAGAAATCTAGCTTCTGTCTTACAAAAAACGGGGATCAAAGATAAGGTAGTCGTAATCTCGGCGATGGGAAAAATCACCAACGCCATAGAAAAAGTAATTGAAATCTATTTTGAAGAAGACAAAATTGATCTCGATTACCTAAAATCCTATCATATAGCTATTTTAAAAGATTTGTTTGAGTCTAGTTCTCATCGTATTTACCCGCAGGTAAATCAGTTTTTTGAAGAGTTAGCATCTTTTTTAAGACGTAATAAATCTCCCAACTACGATTATGTTTATGATCAAGTGATTTCCTTTGGAGAATTGATAAGCACAAGTATTGTAAGTGTCTATTTAGAAGATCATCATATTAGAAATAAGTGGTTAGATGCTAGAAACCTGATTAAGACAAATCAAGTCTATCGAGATGCTAAAGTAAACTGGGATGCCACTTGCGAGAAGATTAATAGCGCCATAGAACAGGACAAATTATACATTACCCAAGGCTTTATCGCTTCAGATGCTCATAACTTCACCACCACTCTTGGCAGGGAAGGAAGTGATTATACTGCGGCCATTTTTGCGTATTGCCTCAAAGCGGAAGATGTTACCATTTGGAAAGATGTAGATGGTGTTTTTAATGGCGACCCTAGAGTGTTTGAAAATACCACACTTTTAAATGAAGTCTCTTATACCGAGGCCATAGAACTTGCTTTTTATGGAGCTTCCATTATACATCCTAAAACCTTGCAACCGCTACAAAAAAGAGAGATCCCCCTATTGGTAAAGTCCTTTTATTATCCCGAAAAAGCAGGAACCCTTGTTTCTAATGGAAACAAAATCAATCCACTTATTCCCTGTTTTATCGTCAAGAAAAACTTGGTATTGATTTCACTTTCTGCCTTAGACTTTTCTTTTTTTGTAGAAGAAAACATCAGTGAGGTATTTGCTCTTTTACATCAGTATCAAGTCAAAGTAGATTTGATACAAAACTCTGCCATTAGTTTTTCTGTAGTGGTAGATAATCGGTTTAACCAGGTAGATGAGCTTATCAATCATTTAAAAGGCAAGTATAGAGTTTCTTTCAATAAAAGTGTTTCTCTTTATACGATTCGGCACTTCACCGAAGGTGCTATCAATCAAATAGAAAAAGACAAAGAAGTTTTATTAAAGCAGCTTACTCGAGAGACTGTTCAACTAGTTACTAAAGAATAAAAATTTGTAAAAGTCTTATTTTACTATATTTGTAGACAAACAAATCTATAAATGGGAATCGTAACTGCGAAAGAAGTTGCTAAAGGACTTAACTTAAACAAGTTTGGTTTATTAGGCACCACTTTAAGTGCTGCTTTAATGAGGGTAACCAAAATAAATGCACTCAATAAGATCTATGATGACCGTAAACATCTTTCGGGCCCAGAATTTTTGGACTCTTGTTTAAAGCATTTAGAGGTCGATTACGAAATCCCCGAGAAGGATTTAAAAAGAATACCTAAAACAGGTCCTTTTATTAGCATTTCTAATCATCCCCTAGGAGGAATTGATGGCATGATTCTCATGCAAACCCTCATTAAACAGCGAGATGATTATAAAATAATCGCTAATTTTTTATTGCATCGTCTAGAGCCTTTAAAACCTTACATCATGCCAGTTAATCCTTTTGAAGATAGAAAGGAAGTAAAATCGAGTATGTTAGGAATTAAGGAAGCCATACAACATTTAAAAGACGGTCACCCTTTAGGGATTTTCCCTGCGGGCGAAGTCTCTACAGATAAAGTAGATAAAACCATTGTGGATAGACCTTGGCTGCAAGAAGCGATGAAGTTGATACAAAAATCAAATGTTCCCGTAGTTCCTATTTATTTTCACGCTAAAAACAGTAGTTCTTTTTACCGGCTGGCGAAACTCAACGATACGTTTAGAACCGCCAAGTTACCGGGAGAAATGTTAACCCAGAAGCACCGAAAGATAAAAGTAAGAATTGGAAACCCCATTTCTGTAGAAGACCAAAACCAACACGAAAGCTTAGAAGAGTATACCCTTTTCTTGAGAAAGAAAACCTATATGCTTTCTAGCGGATTTGATGATAAAAAGAGCTTGCTTAAAAACATCCCCACACACATCAAATTTCCTAGCAAACCAAAGCAGATTGTAAAAGAAACCTCTGAGTTTCTAATGCAGAAGGAAATTGACTTTTGTAGAGAAAACGAAAAACGACTTTTAGTAAGTAAAAATTATGAAGTCTTCTTAGCCGAAAGAAAAGAAATCCCTAATATCGTAAAAGAGATTGGCCGGCTGCGCGAAATTACCTTTAGAGCCATTGGAGAAGGCACCAATAAGCCTACAGATTTAGATGAATTTGATGATTTTTACCATCACCTATTTCTTTATGACGCTAACGCGGATAAGATTGTAGGTTCTTACCGTATGGGATTTGGATTAAAGATTTTTCCTAAATATGGAATTGATGGTTTCTACCTACAACAACTCTTTAGGTTTGAACCTGAATTGTATAAACTCATGAGCGAATCTATAGAGATGGGGCGGGCATTTATCGTGAAAGAATACCAACAAAAACCTATGCCTCTTTTTCTGCTCTGGAAAGGAATTGTGCATTGTACCTTACGCTTTCCCGAGCATAAATACCTTATTGGCGGAGTGAGCATTAGCAATAAATTTTCTGAGTTTTCCAAATCCATGATGATTGAATTTATGAAATCTCATTATTATGACCCTTATGTGGCGCAATACGTAAGGCCTAAAAAAGAATACAAGGTAAAGCTAAAAGACGCCGACAAAGATTTTGTATTTGATGAAACTGAAGCCGATCTTAACAAATTTGATAAGCTTATCGATGAGCTGGAGCCAGATAATATTAGAATGCCAGTTTTATTAAAGAAGTATATCAAGCAAAATGCGAAGGTGATTGCCTTTAATGTGGACCCCCTTTTTAACAACTCTGTAGATGGCCTCATGTACATAAGAATAGCCGATTTACCCGAAAGCACTGTAAAACCCGTGATGGAAGAGTTTCAGGAAGAATTGGAACGAAAAATAAGTCAGCAAGATGACTAAAAGAATCGTCTTCTTCCTTATTTGTTTCCAGAGCCTTGCAGGTTTAGCCCAACATAGCATTAAAGGAGTTGTTATAGACGAATCGCAACAACCTATTGAAAGTGCTAATATCTACTTTGACGGTACTACTTTTGGCACGGTCACCAACACCAAAGGCGAGTTTACACTACAAATAGATCAAACTACACAAGCCTCACTCCTCATTAGTTCGTTAGGTTATACCTCAGAGACGAGAACTATTTCTTTTAAAATCTCTAGTATAGATTTGGGAGTTATTGTTTTAAAAAAAGGTGTA
Source organism: Mesonia profundi (assembly GCF_031085155.1). GTDB lineage: Bacteria > Bacteroidota > Bacteroidia > Flavobacteriales > Flavobacteriaceae > Mesonia > Mesonia profundi. Next base: position 31,247 of record NZ_JAVHUL010000031.1, read on the forward strand.
AGCGATTTAGAAGAAGTTTATATAGAGAACGACCCTTGGCCAAGAGAAAGAAAGTTAGCTTATTTTAGAAAGTGGTTTCTGGGAGAAGATTACAAAGATAAAAAGACCAAAATTTTAAACGAAGAGGAGGTTCAACTTAGGTTTATTTCATCTTCCAACACATTGGTAGCCTCTAGTAAGGTTCCATTAAAAGTTCAAAACAAATACCTAAGTTATTTGATCGAATATGATCTTATGGCATTTGAGCTCTTTTTTAAAAAAGTGAATTTCACAAAAGATGAGAAAAAACAAACTTACTATAACGAACATTCGTCATATTATGCGGGAACTTCTTTTTTTAAAGAATTAAAAGATAAAACCAGAACAAAATTCTTAGAGCGAAGAGAGAAAACTTATAAAGGTTCTATTCTGCATTTTATGCGGAGCCTTGCATCTAAAGAATTAGAGGAAAACAAGTTCAAAACTATACACAAGAAAAATGAAGTGCCTCCTTATCAATGTTTTGATATCATAAAAACGAATAATCTCACTTCCGTAGAAATTTTAGTACAAAAGCTTATCCTTTTATACGATGGTTTTGAGCAATCGTTTATTCAGGTAGACGAAAATTCTACTACAATATATATTGATGCTTACGGAAACTTCTCTCCGATCAATTCTTTGTATTTTGGTGGAGATATGGGAAAACAAAAGATGTCTTCTTTACTTCCTTTAAATTATAAAATTAATCCACCTAAAGATGAATAAAGCTCTTTTATTACTCTTAATGACATGCTTCTTAATGCTGAGCGGGAATAGCTTCGCGCAACAAATTGTAAGAGGTTTTGTAGTTGATTCAGTCACACAGAAACCTATTGAGGGAGCTGCCGTTTTTTTTGATAAAACCACCTATGGAACCATAACTAACAAAAACGGTTTTTTTGTTTTAAAAAGCAGAGAAAAAACCAAAAGTCCTTTAGTTATTAAATATTTAGGTTATAGAATGGAAAAAATGATCAATCCACCCCAAAATAAAAATGTAAAATTTATACTTGTTAAACAAGAAGAAGACTTGAATGCGGTGGTTATTTATTTAGATAAAAAAAGAAAAAAAAATACCCTACAACAAAAAAAATCTGAACTTGAAATAGATCAACATTTACACCTATTCAAACATTATTTCTTAGGAAAAGGCGCTTATAAAAACAAAGTAGAAATATTAAATCCTGAGGTAGTAAAATTAGTTTCTTCAAAAGACGGTTTAAAATTCACTTATACTACTGAAAAACCTCTTATTATAAAAAATAATTATTTAGATTATGAAATAACCTATTATTTAGAGAAGTTAGTTTTATACCAAAAAGCGAATGAACTAATCCCTCACCCTGTGATGGATCATTATGAATATTACGGAACTGCCTTATTTAAAGACCTGCAAAAACCTGACAAAATTCGAAATAAATTCAAGAAAAGAAGAAATGAATTTTATTATGGATCCATTTTGCATTTTATGCGTGCTCTTTCTAAGAATGAATTAGAGGAAAATGGTTTTTCGACATTTGATATGAATTCTAATTGGATCACTATAAAATCTACACCAAAGTTTAATTTTATGGAAGTTATGCCGCCAAATAAATTTCTAGTTTTTTATAGGAAAGTGGCATTAAGAGTTCTGCCAAGTACCATAAGTGACTTTGAAACCAAAGGTTTTCCTCATGATGCATCGCTTATTATTGCAAGGAATAATTTTGGGATTGACGAGATGGGTAACTTCTTTCCATGGAATGCGCTCATTTTTGATGGTAAGTTTGGGAGAGAAGGTATGGATAAATCTTTGCCTTTAGACTTTCAACCTTATCCCTAAATTGGTTATTACATCATTGCCCAAAACTGCAGGAACAATAATACAGTAGATAATAGTATTAGTAAAAAGCTTAGAATTTTATACTTCGGAAGTGTTTTTGCCAAAAAAAGAACAGCCAATACAAGTAAAATATTATTTAACCAGTTGCTTTGTAAAAAAGAAGGATAAGTAGTTACAAATCTACTTTTTGCTTCTGTAAAAGAGTTACTATTATTGAAAAGCAAGATCCAATACACCCATTTTACTAAAGGAATTACCAATAAGATGATTCCAAGAATTAATTTTTTTGGTAAGGTTTTCATTAATTTCCACTTGTTTAATGAATGAAGTTAGTAAACATCTTCTTAAAGCTAACTCGTTTCCGTTAAGTCTTTGTTATTTAAGGATTTCTTAATACCCAGTCGCAGCTACTTATCCTATCTTTAAAATAAAAAATTATGGAAAAAGTATTGATAGCAGGCGCCAACGGAACCACAGGAAGAGAAATTGTTAAAAATTTACAAGATCACTCCAGCTATGAGCCTATAGCGATGATAAGAAAAGAAGAGCAACAAGCTACTTTTGATAATATGAATGTGAAAAGTGTGATGGGGGACTTAGAAGGAGATCTTGCTCCAGCCGTTAAAGGTATAGATCGCGTTATTTTTGCAGCAGGATCTGGAGGAAAAAACGTGGAAGGCGTAGATCGCGATGGCGCCATTAATCTAATTGATCAGGCAAAGGCGGCGGGCGTTAGAAAATTTGTGATGTTGAGTTCTATGGGAGCGGACGACCCTTCTCAAAATGAAGATCTAAAGTCTTACTTAGAAGCCAAAAAAACTGCGGATGAACATTTAAGAACAAGTTTTTTAGAACATAGTATTGTACGTTCCGGTGCACTAACCAATAATGCAAAGACCAATAAAATTAAAGCCGCAGAAAAGTTAGGGGAATACGGTGAAATCCCAAGACAAGATGTAGCACAAGTTTTAATTGACTGCCTAGAACCTAATCTACTTAAAAATAGAACCTTTGAGATATTGAGTGGGGATAAAGCTACTCCAATTGCTTTAAAAGAAATTGATCAAATTTCTTTTAAAGAATAGATAAACACTTTAAACAAAATAGCCTTGTAGAATTCTACAAGGCTATTTTTTTATGCTTTACATACGTTATCATTAGGCTTCCTGAAGCTACTCTTTTTCTATTACATTACATTAAATTATTATTTCGCTTCCACGGAAATGTTACGTTTAAAAATTAAGCCTCTCGGTGCAAAACTAAAGAAAGGCTACGACCAAGTAAGGCTTTAGCAAACGACTAGTTTAAAGTCAATACTTCCGCTTAATTTTATCTACAATCGTTTGTGCTAATTTCTCTTTGTTTTTTAATCGGCATCCAGAGCTTTCTCAAACAGGAAAGGCCGGGTTCCGATATTCCAAATAAAACTGGAGATTGGATGGTAACCGCCACCGCCGCTAGCACTCAATTGTTGCGAGTGCTATGCATAGCCCTGCAAAGCATATTTTCTATTATCATAAATCTATGTTTTTCATAAATTCATAAAAATTTTTATTATAAAATAAACACTCACAGTGCGCATTCTTCATAGATGAACGCTAGCGGGAAACAACTAATAATTTTGTAATATCATTGCACTTCTATTCTGCTTTTCAACAATGACATCTCATAGCAGGGAACAAAAGTTTTATCTAAGTCTGATTTGTAAACTATAAAAATGTTATAGCGTTTAAAGGTCTTTTTTCTACTCTTTTCTAGATATTCATAATAGTAAGAATAATGTTTACTAAAAAATTGTCCTAGTTCTTTAATATTAAAATCGTTGAGTTTTGCCATAAAAAGTTGAATGTCTTCAAGATTTCCTTTTCTTTTTAATTCTATAATCATTTCTTTAGGTAATAAATACTTGTAATTATTATAAACACTATTTGGAATATGATTATGATAAAAACTCAAGTTCCAATTCATTTTTTCATTACTATTATTATAACGAAAATTTTTCGTCGTTTTCCCCTTTAAAAAAACAGTATCGTTCTCTCTATCTACTACTAAAAAAAGACTATTGGATACAGATTGTGCAAAAGTACATTTTACAAATAGTATGAATATAATAATACTTATACAGTTTTTCATAGTAATTAGTTTGGACAATTATGAGTGGTAGCAAAAATATATTGTTGATAGGCTTGATCTATTTCGTCTTTTTGATTTTGAGGCATATTTTGCCAAGCTTCTACATTATGGTTCTTTAAACCTTGCCAAGCTAAAGCTTCATAAAAATTATCAAGGTCAAGCTGGCCATTATTTGATAGGTAATTATAATCGCCCGTCATAACAGTCATATGGTAACTTTTTAATGCTTCTTTCATCGAATTAACATAGAGAGAAGCCATGGTCTCATGTGCTGGAGTTGGTTCAAAATTGTTATCTTCAAAACTATTATAAGTATTTCTGAAAATTAAATCATCATTTGAAGGTGGTTGAGTATTTAATTTCCTAAAAATATCGGCGTGAATATACTCGTGCAATAAAGTCCCTACCACTTGTAGAGCCCTTCTATTATTTGCTTTTGATGTACTTATCTCTATCTCAATTATATTATTAGTAGGGGTAAATTTAGTTTTTCCACTAACCTCCAAAGTATTACCATTTTCATCTGTATAGAAGACTTGGTCTTTTGATTTAATGTTTATACCAAATTCGGAATCATCTCCTTCAAAATTGGCTAATAAATCTTGTACAAAATTGTTACCTGACTCTTTTAAATGTTCATCTAAACATTTTTCTTTACCTACTAACTCATTTATAATCCTATCCTCAAATTCCACTTCTGCATCACTATTTTCACACTTAGCTTTTATAGCCTCTTTCCCAAAAGCTTCTTGCTCTGGTGTTGGGTTTTCTCCCAAAAACATGTCTAACGGGATCGTCATATTGGCATTACTGGACAAGCATTGTTTTATATGATCTTCTTCTGCTTCATCTTCATAAGGTGCCAACTTTCTTATTACGCTTTTCATGGGTAGATACATTGGTGAGGTTGCCTCGGTTCCTGGAGATGGGTTGCCTCCGCCACCTGTTCCAGTACCACCACCATTAAATGGAGATGGGTTAAAAGGGACATAAGGGCCAGTTGCCCCACCACTAGGACCTCCGCTAGAACTTATAGAACAATCTAAATAAGAAGAATGAGCTTCATGTGCTGGACAAGGACTGCCATCAGGATAGTAGCCTCCATTATGATTGCCTTCACCGCACTGCGTCATGATTTGCATTATACAATCAACGGAATTGGTTTTTGCTTCTTCATTTAGTGGGTAATAGGTGATATGTTCTCCCTTAAAATCAAAAGGTCCAGTTAATCCAAAACTATTAATCATTTTTTCTTCGGTATAGGGATATTCCAATAAATAAATCCTATAAGATTTACCTCCATCTGAAGAGGCATATAAAATGTTTTCTAGTCCTACACCATCTGGCGTATTAGAAACGTGAAAGGTATAAGATTGGTAACTACCATCTTCAGTACTAATGTATTTGGCTATTTGGGTATGTAGGGTTAACTCTGTACGCCCCCCTTTACCCATTAAATTTTCTGGGGTGGTTAAAAGCTTAGAAAGCTGTTTTGCTAAATTAGCATTTTTTGAGAGGACTGAGCTTTCTACATATTCTATGTTAAAGCCACTTTCTATGGCATTTACTTGCGGGTCTCCTGCTTGTTCTTTAAAAGAGTCATCTTTCTCACAACCTGTCAAGCTTAAAATCAAGACCAGAAATAGCGATGTAGCGATGTAGCGATGTAGCGATGTAGCGATGTAATTTCCTCATAAATAATTGGATTTTATAATTATATCAGCACTAAGTTAACATAATTTTTATAAAGATCAACTTTCAAGCTTGTTTTTATTCTCTTGAGCGATTTACTGATACCTTTATCAGACACTTGAGTTGAAAAATAATTACCCTAAAACTTCTGCTTAATTTTATCTACAATCGTCTGTGCTAATTTTTCTTTGCTTTCTATCGTCCAGCCTGCAATATGCGGACTTAGCAACACATGATCTGCTTCAATAAGATATTGAAAGGCTTTTGGAAGTTGATGCTGGTCACTAAAAAGATGCTCGAAGGAAGATTTTTCATATTCTAAGAAATCCAAACAGGCAGTCTTTCATAATGCTCCCATTGTCCATTTATTTTTTTAAAAATAACAACAGAGCCTTGACCACATTCAGAGCCACAAAAGTAATCTGTATAAATAAAAAAATAATTATTCCCGACAAACAAAGGCATTGATAAGTTGTTCTGTTTATGTTTTGGAATTGAGTTTTTTATATTTTTTTTTAAAAATCTATAAGGAAATCTAAATTGTGAAGAATCCCACCTTTGAGCTTTGTCTATTTTCTCAGTGGCAACTGTATTTAAATCTATCTCTTTTATCAAATTGCTTATCTTGCCTGAGTCAACGCCTAAAACTCCACCATTCCCATAGACTTCTTTTAAATAAGTTTTTGTGAAAAAATTCTTGTCTAACATTGTATTAATTGGAATGGGCTTCTCAAACAAATAAATTTCAACACCTTTTTTAGTTTTAGTAATCTCATAAATAGTTTCATTTATAGCATTATAGCTTTCTTTATCTTTTTTTGAAATATAAATTGGTTTACATCCAAATAAAAACAAACTTATTATGATTTTAAAATAGTAATTCATATCATATATTTACGGACATGCTTGTGCTCCCTCTGGTTGTATACCATCAACTGATTGATTATTTTTTTCTGCATTTAATCTATTAATTATTCTTTGTTGATCTGAATTGTTAGGAACAACTTGATTAAAAGCAGGTTTAATTATATAATTACCCGAACCAGAAGGTTGCTCGATATGAGTTAGATCAACCCAGGCCATATCTTGATAATATTGTGGACTTAGATTATATCCATTATTTTCACCATATTCTTTTAGTCCCTCAGCTATTTCAGAAATAACATTCTCTTGTATAAAAATTCCGTGATGAGTGTCATTAGCATTTGTTGAATTGTCTAAAGCATACTTATATAACCCGTTGTGCATTATGATTTAAAAGAAAAAAGTTGTTCATCTTACTGATAATCAGTAACTTGTTTTAGCTAT
>NZ_JAVHUL010000032.1 GCF_031085155.1 Mesonia profundi
TATAAATCAAAAAAGCTGAACAATGAAGTCATTGTTCAGCTTTAAATATTAAATTTAATCCTTTATTAATCTGTATCAATTATTTAGGACTAGACAAGGAAAAAGGATTAGATATCGTCGTTACCTTCAACTTCGTCTTCTACATCTTTTGCAGCTTTATCGATAGCATCACCTGTATCGTTAGCAGCATCTTCAATAGCGTCACCCGTGTCGTTAGCGGCATCTTCGATAGCATCACCTGCATCGTTAGCAGCGTCTTTAATATCGTCACCTACTTCGTTCATTTCACTTTCTGCGTCATCTACGTTTAATTCAATTTCTTTTTTGTTTTCTTCTCTACAAGAAGTAAAAGCGGTTGAAACTGCAAATAACATCGCAAGCATGATTACTGATTTCTTCATAATTTTTGGTTTTGTGTATTTAGTATTCAATTTAATTATCGTCTCCGATTTTTTCAATCTCTTCGTTCACTTCTTTGTTTACTTCTTTGTCTACCTTCTCTGCAGTGCGTTCTAAGATACCTTTACTCTCTGGCTCTACTTCAACTTCTTCCACTTTCTCTACTTCCACTTCTCTAACTACTTCTTTTGTTTCGGTTTCGTTTCTACAAGAAGAAAGTACAAGTACTGTGGTCAATAGACCTAATGCTAAAAATGATCTTTTCATTTGTTCCTACAATTTTTGGTTAATGTGGGCGCTAAATTATATATTTTAACAACACTAGGAAGGAAAACTTTAATAAATTTTTCTTAAAAGAAATTTATTTTTAGGAGGTTAACTTCCTTTTTTACATCATTTTACCTCCAATTAGGCTAAGGATTCTTTTTTGTGCGCCTCTGTTTTTCTGAATAAATTGAAAAGAATTTTCGCCTGTGCTCAACCTAAAAGAAGTATCAGTGATAAGTTTTGTGACGATTCGATTGAGTTCTTCTTTGGAAGCTACACTAAACAAGGCCTTTTCTTCTAACAATAATTTTGCTTCTGGAAACTTGCTGTGGTTTTTTCCTATAAGAATAGGAATCCCAAAAGTGGCTGGTTCTAAAATATTATGCAGACCGGTGTTTCCCGCAGCGCCACCTACGTAAGCCAAATCCGCGTAAGCGTAAAGTTGAGAAAGCAATCCTATAGTATCTATAATAAGGACTTGAGTTTCTTTTAAATTAGCATTGGTAAGTTGAGAATGCAGTACATAAGAGGTGTTGAGCTTTTGGGTTAAAGCCTGAATTCTTTTCTCCTCCACTTCATGCGGCGCGATAATTAACTTTAAATCTGGATGTTTGTTGATAACTTCCAGTAAGAGGTCTTCATCTTCTGGCCAGGTGCTTCCGCAGACCATACAGAGGTGTTGTTGCTTAAATTCTTCCGCGAAAGCGAAATGATTTTGCATTTGTAATTGCTGAAAAACCCGGTCATAACGCGTATCTCCGCTTACACTAGCGGTAGAGATTCCTTTCTCTTCCAATAAAGTTAACGAATCTTGATGCTGCACAAAAATATGGGTAAAGCTTTGCAAGGCCTTGAACATAAACTTTCCTAACGGATGAAATAGAAACTGATTTTCTCTAAAATTAGCCGAAATTAAATACGTAGGAATATGCTTAGACGCTAGTTCTTCTAGGTAATATGGCCAAATTTCATACTTGATGAATAAAGCCATGTCGGGTTCAATCTCTTGAATAAATTTCTTGGCGTTGTTGGGCGTATCTAAAGGCAAATAGGTAACGAAGCTCGCATATTCACTATTTTTTTTCACTTCATAACCTGAAGGGGAAAAGAAGCTTAATATAATTTCGCACTTGGGATTTAATTCTAAAAGTCCTTGCAACACAGGGACGGCTTGCTCATATTCTCCTAAAGAGGCTGCATGAACCCAAATTCTTTGATTGGTTTTGGGAGGAAGCTTTCGCTGAATTTTCTTGAAAACATCCCTTCTGCCGTTTACAAATAATTTCATCTTCGGACTTATGAACCTCAAACAAGGAAGAAGCAGCTGAAAAAGCGAAATAAATAAGCGGTATAAAAATTTCAAAGTCTATTTTTTTGCTAAAATAAACTATTCTTAAGAGAAACAAATTGGGGGAGCTACCTATATTTCGTACTTTTGCAAAAAGATATGGTAATTCATGAAAAAGATTCAAATGGTTGACCTTAAAGGTCAATATGAAGAAATAAAAGAGCAGGTAGACACTTCTATGCAAGAAATTATAGAAAACACCTCTTTTATTAATGGTCCAGAAGTACATCAGTTTCAAAAAGATTTAGAGGAGTATTTAGAGGTAAAGCATGTGATTCCTTGTGCCAATGGTACAGATGCGTTACAAATTGCGATGATGGGACTTGGTTTAAAACCCGGGGACGAAGTGATTACCGTAGATTTTACCTTTGCGGCGACCGTAGAGGTGATTGCGCTTTTAAACTTAACTCCTGTTTTGGTAGATGTAGAACCTCATACCTACAATATAAACCCTAAGGAAATTGAAAAAGCGATTACACCAAAAACCAAAGCGATTGTGCCTGTTCATTTATTTGGGCAAAGTGCGAATATGGATGAAATTATGAGAATTGCTAAAGCGCACAATCTCTTTGTGATTGAAGATAATGCACAAGCGATTGGCGCCAATTATAGATCTAGCGATAAGAGTATTAAAAAAACAGGTACGATTGGAGATGTTGGAACCACGTCTTTCTTTCCTAGTAAAAATTTAGGTTGTTACGGAGATGGCGGCGCTATCTTTACTAACGATGATACTTTGGCACATACAATTAGAGGAATTGTAAATCACGGAATGTACGAGCGATACCATCACGATGTGGTGGGTGTAAACTCTAGATTAGATAGTTTGCAAGCAGCCGTTTTAAGAGCAAAACTACCCCGATTAGATATTTATAATGAAGCTAGAAAAGAAGCAGCCTTTAAATATTCGATGGCATTTGAAAACAACAAAAATATTATTACTCCAGAGGTGGTGAGCGATTGTGATACCCACGTTTTTCATCAATATACTTTGCGTATTACGAATGGCAAGAGAGATGCTTTAGTGAAGTACCTACAGGAGAATAATGTGCCTTGCGGAATTTACTATCCTATTCCTTTACACGCTCAAAAAGCTTACGCCAATGCGGAGCGTTATAACGAAGAGGACTTTAAAGTAACTAATCAATTGGTGAAAGAAGTTATCGCCTTACCAATGCACACGGAATTGGACGAAGATCAAATTAGATACATCACTAAAATGATTAATAATTTTGTAGGGAAAGATTAAAGAAAATAATTATAAATAAAAAAGAGGCTTTAGAAAAAGCCTCTTTTTTATTTATACCTGAAACCTAGAACCTTTTCTAAGGCTTGATTCTAATTTTTTCTGAAATAACCTTCCCGTCTTCCGTAAGACCTTCTATAAAAAATGTAAGCTCTTGGGTAAGGGTATTTATAAGTTTAAAACTTTGTGAGTTTTCATCTTTGAAAAGCAAGGATGGAATCCAATGAATAGTTCCGTAATGTTTAAATTCTTCGCTATTATAAGAAGCATACCTTGGCGTATAAAAAACTTTAGAAAACGAAAAACCATCTTGCGCCACATAAGTTTGAAACTTTTGATTATACTCTTTCTTTCCTAGCTTAAAAGTTTTCTTGGTGGTAATTTCAATTACTCCTCCAGCACCTCTAGAGCCTTCGCCAACCCCAGAACGATTAAAAACAACAGACTCTATTTCCTCTGTTCTAATATTGTTTAAAATATCCAGAAAGCCGTTGCTAATTTCTGAATTATCTAGAAAAACCAAAGTGCTTAAGGAGCCTCTTAAATTTGAATTTCTTCTTGAGGAAATTGATACAGAGGTTGCGCTTCTTCGTACGTTAAAATGATTGGCTGCTATATAATCTAAGAGAAGGGGATAAGCAAGATAATCTTTTTCTCCAATCGTCTTAATGTCTTTAAATGTACTGGATCTAGATTTAATAGTATTTAAATTGTCTCCCCTAAGGGTGATGGAATCCAACGTTTCTTCATTTATTAAATGATCAAAATTATAAATGAAATTATTATCTTCAGAGTAAAACCTGGACTCATTTCTCAATTTAATGGATTTATTTTTCTTTTGTATAGGTGTGATACTCATAAAAAGTTGTGGTTTTTTAAGCTTGCCATTCCTTTTTTTGATTGAACCGATGTATAGGGAGTCAGCTTTCTGAACAAATAAACTGTCCAGTTTAAACTCACCTTTAGCATTGAGATCTAAAATTTCAAACAAATTGGTTTGGTTGGAATTCATGTAGATCTTATCTACTTTTTTAGGCTTGTAGTTATTTATCTTTCCGGTTACAGAAAACCCAACTTCCGAAGCATAAAAGTTTTTAGGAGGATTATTAAATATATCTCTCCATTCATATTTGCTCCATCCTTGAGTAAGCAAAAGTAAATCTAAATCATATAATCGCTTTCGCGGAATTGTTTTATCAAAGTAATACGAGGCGTTTTCAATTTCACCTTTTACATAAGGTTTTAAAAAGAAGACGGAAGCCGTATTTTGAGTAGAAGTATAAGATTTGGTAAGAGAAGGTAAAACCGAAATACTTAAGCTTCCCTTTTTAACCTTTTCATCTAATCTCACCTGAAACTCAAGCGAGTCGATATGATTTTTCTTTAAATAAACCGAAGCATCCAATCTTTTGCTATCAATCTCTTTATAGACCAAACGCTCTAAAATAGGTTCTTGTTGGTCGTTAAATAAGGTAATGATATTCACTCCGGGGTTAAGGGAAGACTTTTTTATGGGAAGAACCACATTGGTATTATGCTCAGAGAAAAAAAATTCTATCCCATTCATATTTCCGTTTTGATGTACCAAAACAATATATGGCTTTTGCTGTAGGCTCGCTAAGGTTTTTTCGTTGGTGTTGATAGATAAAATGACTTGGGTAGGATGAAGATTATTTACAGATAAGCTAATCCCGGTTGAATTTGCCGATTTTAGGGAAGTCGTAATCTCCTGTCCGTTTTTTAAGCTAACCATAACTGAATAATCATCTCCCGAAACCGGAGTAAAACTAAACTTACTTAAACCTAGGTGATTAGAGCTAAATTTAGTGAGTACTTCGTTTTTATTATTTTTAAGTAAAGCTTCAGAGAATTCTACTCCTTTTCCATAAGCATCAAGTAGTTTAACCCCAACCGTATTTGGAGCATCGGCAAGTAAATGCCCGCCTTCTGGCAATAATTGTAAATCGTAATTCTCTTTTTGAGAAGAATCTATTTCCACTTTAGCGTCATCCCCTAAAATTTCAACAGTTTCATGAAATACTAAGTCTTCTTTAAAATTCCTCATAAAGTGAGTAGAAGCCTTAATTTGATAGTTTCCAGGACTTAATTCTAACTCATTGGGATCAAAAAAACCTTCCCCAATTCCTTCGTAAGTGAATATCACTTTACAAGCAACTTCATCTCCCTCTTCGTTAAAAAGCTTTACGTTTAAGTTGGTCGTTAAGGGATGCGGTAATAAATCTCTGCTGCTATAAGCATAAGCAGCAAACCAAATGCCTTCTTGAGGAACAAACTTAGTCTTGTTGAGGTGGAGGTAAATACTCTCCCTATTCAGTTTAAAATACTTTTTTTGGGCTTCTTTTAGACTTTCAAACGTCTTGAGATTGGTTTGAGAGAAACTGATGCACGTAAATAATAAAACGAATAGGAAGAATAGTTTTTTCATAGGCTTATATCTCGGGAGTGTGGGTTAGTATTTTTCGATCTACTTTTTTTACTAAGCCTTGCAAAACTTTCCCCGGACCTACTTCTGTAAAGGAAGTAGCGCCATCTGCAATCATGTTTTTCACGCTATGCGTCCATTTTACGGGTGCGGTAAGTTGAAAGATAAGATTTTTTTTAATTTCTTCTGGGGAATTTACAGCAAAGGTGCTCACATTTTGATAAATAGGACAAATAGGTTTGCTAAAAGTGGTGTTCTCTATGGCTTTGGCTAATTCTTCTCTTGCTGGTTCCATTAACGGAGAGTGAAAAGCGCCGCCTACAGGAAGTTTTATGGCTCTTTTTGCTCCGCGGTTTTTAAGTTCTTCACAAGCTCTATCAATCGCATCTACTTCTCCCGAAATCACTATTTGCCCGGGGCAGTTGTAATTCGCAGCCACTACAATTCCTTCAGTATCTGCGCAAACGGCTTCTACCAATTCATCTTCCAAACCTAAAACGGCAGCCATGGTAGAATCCTGCAACTCGCAAGCTTTTTGCATCGCTAAAGCTCTTTGAGAAACCAGTTTCAGTGCATCTTCAAACTTCAGAGTTTTGTTAGCTACTAAGGCAGAAAATTCTCCTAAAGAATGACCTGCAACCATATCTGGCTTTGCTTGATCTCCTAAAATAGTATGTAATATAACGGAGTGAAGAAAAATCGCAGGTTGGGTCACTTTGGTTTCTTTCAATTGCTCTACAGTTCCTTCAAACATAATGTCTGTGATAGAGAAACCTAAAATTTTATTGGCTTCGTGGAACATGTCTTGAGCTTGAGGATATTTTTCATAAAGGTCTAAGCCCATTCCCGAAAATTGAGCGCCTTGCCCAGGGTATATAAATGCTTTCATAATATTTTTTTTGATTGAAAAGCAAATGTAATAAAAAAGGTTCAAGTACAAACAAATGTACTTGAACCTGACTTGAGGCAAAAAGGGGGAACCTAATTTTATAAATTCAACTTTCCTTTTTCTCCTATATCTTGTTCATTTCCGGTAAGGCTGGCAACTCCCATTTTTAAGAAGCTGATGTATTTATTGGTTTTGGTATCCCAATAATACGCTTCTTTAGGCTGAAACTTAATTGCGGTAAGATTGGGATCATCAACGCCATTAAACCAATTGTCTGAAACGTTAGAGTATAAATCTTCCAATATACTTTGATCCGTAATAATACGTGCATCTCCGTAAACGCTAACAAATTTTTTATCGGCAGGGCTACTGTAAAGTAACTGTGACTTGCTATTTTGAGTAATATTTTTATTGTGATCGCTATCTCCAGAACTTAAAAACCAGATATTGCCGTGATCATCAATTTTCTTTTGGGTCATGGGAATAGCTTTTAGAGGAGCTTTACCAAGATTGGTTACCAAGATGCTAGTCTCTATACTGTTGGTCATTTCCTTTAACTTCTCTAAAGCCTTCTCGTTTTTCTTATTTTTTGTACTCATCTCCTTTTTTATTTAAAGATAAACAGATAATAGAAGTTTTTCTGCTAAACAAGTATTAAAAAAACAAGAATAGTGTTAAGATTTTTTAGTTTTAATAACGCCTTTTTAGCTTTTCTTTTTTTGTCATCCTGAAAAAATTTGACTGAAAGGAAAGTTTTGTTCAGGATCTCAAGATAATGTATCTCTTATATTTTAGATGAAACCCGAAAATCTGTTTTTCAAAAAGCTTTTTCACTTTTTCAGAAAAAAAATTCAGTATAACATTTATTCAAGGATGGTAATGATGTGAAGACTATTTACTTTCTAGTGTAAGTATAGTAAGTAAAAGAATACTTGTGGTCTTCATCTTTCTCATGAAAAACTTCTTCTATGAGTTTCCAATTATTTTTATCAAATTCAGGAAAGTAGGTATCCACATCAAAAGTGCCGTGAACCCGAGTAAGTTCCATTTTCTGTACATAAGGAAGTGCTAAGCTATAAATCTCGCCTCCTCCAATAATAAAAGGCTGTTTATCATCAGCAGCAAAAGCCAAGGCATCTTCTATGTGATGTACCACTGTGCAATCTTCATTTTTGTATTTCTTATCTCGCGTTAATACAATATGTGTTCTGTTTGGCAATGGTTTTGGGAAAGACTCAAAGGTTTTTCTTCCCATAATAATGCAATGTCCCGTGGTGAGCTTTTTAAATCGCTTAAAGTCATCAGGAAGATGCCACACCAAATCGTTATCTTTTCCTAACTCGTTGTTTTTTCCGGCTGCAGCAATAATGGTTAACATACTATGAATTGATTATAGGGTGATCTGGATTTGAAAAATTAGAATCGTCCTGTATACGTTTTGTAGGGGTTGGATTAGGTAAAGGATGTTCTTTTTCAACTTTTAATTGCAGTTGCTCAATCTTTAACTGTTGCTTTTCTACGAGTTTCTCTAATTGCTTTTCTTCCCAGTCTTTCCCCATAAAAGAATTCACAATAAACACGTTGATAAAATGAATAAGTAAAAAGAAGAACCAAGCTAAAATGGCCCACACAAACCAATCGGTATTTAAAGGTCTAAAATTCTCTCCAAATTTTAAAACGAGATTAAGAATAATAAAGAGGATGGATCCCGCCAAGAAAACCACAAAGTGAGCGGTAAGTCGCTTCTTTTGCTTAATTCTTTTCTGTGCGTTTTCAATAAGTTGACGCTGTTCTGGATCTATTTTACTGGTTTTCTTATCTGTAGAACTCATAATAACTGTAAATTAGTAGTCTCCAAATTTAACATTTTTTAAATCATTTATTTCATGCTTATGAATAATTTAAGGAAACACTTTCCTCTTATAGAACAGTATACGTATTTAAATACGGCTGCCGCGGGTCTGCTTTCTGAAGCTGTGTTTGATTACCAACAAGATAAAAATATTGATTTCTTGTTGCAAGGAAGTTTAGGCCGAGATAAAGAAGCCAATATTTTAACTGAAGTTAGAGAGAAAATAGCTTATTTTTTTTCTGCGGAAGCTTCGCGTGTAGCCTTGGTTCCTAACTTCTCCTTTGGTTTTAATACGATTTTGGAAGGATTTAGCGCTGGAACTAAATTTCTACTCTTAGAAAATGATTATCCGTCAATTAATTTGGCAGTCGAAACGAGGGATTTCAACATCACCTATGCTCAAATCGATGAGAACTTAGAGCAGAATATTCTGCAAAAAGTAGAGACAGAAAAGCCTGAAGTCTTGGCGCTGAGTTTGGTGCAATACCTTAACGGAATAAAAATCGACCTTCATTTTATACAAGAACTTAAAAAGAAATTTCCTGAACTGCTCATCATCGCCGATGGGACTCAGTATCTAGGAACTGAAGCTTTTAATTTTGCAGCATCGGGAATAGATGTACTTGGCGCGAGTGCATATAAATGGCTCAACGCTGGTTTTGGAAACGGATTTTTCATGTTCACCCAACAAGCCGAACATAAAATCTCTCCCAAAACCGAAGGATCTGGTTCTCATATGGGGAAATACAAAGAAAACGAACTTCATCTTTTAGGAAATTTAGAGCCCGGTCATCTCAATTTCACAACTATGGGAAGTATAAAAATAGCCTTAGAACTGCAAGAAAATATAGGACTCCAGAAACTAGAACAACATATACAAATGCTTTACGCAGAAGCGAAAAAAGAGTTTGCTAACTTAGGATTGTTAGAAGAAAGTGTGCTAAATAGAAAACAACATTCCCCCATTTTTAACCTAAAAGGAGATAAGAAATTATTTCAGCAACTTACTCAAAAAGATATTATTTGTTCCCAACGCGGGGACGGTATTCGGGTGAGTTTTCATTATTACAATACCTTTAAAGATTTAGAAATGTTGGTGGGAGTATTGAGAAAATAACGATAAATCGTTTAGATTTACGTTAACTGCAGCACGATTAGAAAACTTGTATCAGCGGGAGCATCAGTACTAAACAAATAGAGATTTTCTTTATCAACAATTAACCTTGTCTTAATATAAAACCATTACCTCGTTTGCTATCTTTAACAAAAAACAACGATATGGCAAAGAAAGTAGCAGATTTATTGGTAGAAAATTTAGTGAATGCAGGGGTAAAAAGATTATACGCCGTTACGGGAGATAGTTTAAATCCTATTAACGATGCCGTAAGAAGAGATGGTAGATTGGAGTGGATTCACGTACGCCACGAAGAAGCAGGAGCCTATGCCGCTTCTATGGATGCCGAATTAGATGGTATTGGTTGTTGCATGGGCAGTAGCGGACCAGGTCATGTGCATTTAATCAATGGTTTATACGATGCCAACCGTTCTGGAAACCCAGTAATTGCCATTGCCACCACCATCAATACCAATAAATTGGGAATGGATAATTTTCAAGAGACCAATGTGGTTAAGCTTTTTGACGATTGCAGTAAATATTGTGTGATGGCTAACACTCCTCAACAAGCGGCACACGCATTCCAATCTGCTATTCAGCACGCTATTCAAGATAGGGGGGTGGCGGTAGTAGGTTTGCCCGGTGATGTTTCAGAGGCTGATGTGGAGCCAATAACAACGGCGAATAAAAATTTCTATACCAACTCCAGACTTATTCCGGGAAAAGAGGAGGTGGAACAATTGGCAAAAGTCATCAACTCCAATAAAAAAGTAATGTTATTTTGTGGGTATGGATGTAAAGATGCTCAAGAAGAGGCTATGCAACTTTCAGAAAAGTTAAATGCCCCTATGGGATTTAGTTTCCGAGGAAAAATATTTTTCGATAAAACAAGCAATCCGTATGCGGTAGGTTTAAATGGTTTACTAGGAAATAAATCTGGGTTTAAATCCATGCACGAAGCCGATTTGCTTATTTTATTAGGTACAGATTTCCCGTATACAGACTTTTTGCCAGAGGAGAATACCATCATTCAAATCGATGATAAACCCGAACGTATTGGTCGTCGCGGAAAAGTGAATTATGGTTTTGCAGGGAAGATAAAAGACACCTTGGAAGCCTTGCTCCCTATGTTAGATAAAAATACCGATGATGAGTTCTTAAAGGAAATGCGAAAATTGCATCAAGAGCAAGAAGAGAAATACGCTTCTTATGTAAAAGCAAAATCTGAAGAGGATAATATTCATCCCGAGTTTGTGGCTTCTGTAATTGATGATGTAGCGGCAGATGATGCTATTTTTACGGTTGATACGGGGATGTCTGCGGTTTGGGCTGCCAGGTATATTAAGGGAAAACGCAATCGTTACCTCACGGGATCTTTTAACCATGGTTCTATGGCAAATGCCATGCCTATGGCTATTGGCGCAGGCTTATCTAGACCAGACCGCCAAGTTATTGCTTTATGTGGCGACGGGGGTATTAGTATGCTCTTGGGTGATTTGATGACGATAAGCCAATATAATATTCCTGCAAAAATTATTATTTTTAATAACCGCACCTTAGGAATGGTTAAGCTAGAAATGCAAGTAGCTGGATATCCTCAATGGCAAACCGATATGAAAAATCCCGATTTTGCTAAGGTGGCAGAAGCGATGAATATTAAAGCTTGGAATGTAGACGAATGTCAAGATGTTAAAAGTGTCTTGCAAGAAGCATTTGCGCACGAAGGTCCTGCTCTTGTGAATATTTTTACAGATCCTGATGCTTTGGCGATGCCTCCAAAAGTAGAGTTTGATCAAATGAAAGGCTTTGCAACAAGTATGGGAAAATTAATGTTGAACGGTCATGCTGCTGATGTAATTGATACAGCAAAGTCTAATATGAAATATTTAAAAGAATTATTCTAGGAATTATTAGTTAGCTAGCGCTTGTCTGTGATAATATGGACTATTTAGCACGAGTTGAAAACTCAAATTAGGGTAGAAGCATTAAAAAAATAACGACAAAGTGTTAATATTTTTAGATTAAATAGTTTTATTGTTAATTCTTTAACTATATTTATGGAGTATTAACTAACTCACTTATTTATGAAAACTAAATTTATTCCATTTTCACTACCTCACTACCTCACTACCTCACTACCTCGCTACTGCTGGTCTTGATTTTAAGCTTGTCAAGTTGTGAAAAAGATGACTCTTTTAAAGACCAAGCAGAAGACTCGCAAATAAATGCTACAGAAAGTGGATTTTATACAGAATATGTAGAAAGCTCAGCCATCTCAAAAAATGCAAATTTGACAAAACAGCTTTCTAAGTCTTTAACCACCCCAGAACATGTAATGGGTAAAGGAGAGCGAACAGAGTTGGCCCTACATAACCAAATAGCCAAATACATTAGTAGTGAAGATGGTAGTTACCATTCGTACACCTTTCATGTTTCCAATACACCAGATAGTGTAGGACTAGAAAACATTTTATACGCCTCCTCAGATGGAGGTAAATCTTATAGGATCTATTTATTGGAATATCCCTATACCGAAGAGTATATGATTAATACTTATGGTTTTGGCTCATTTGATTTTAAAGGAAACGATATTATCTACTACCCACTTAACGAAGAAGCAAAAGTTAATACTGTTGATTGTTTAATCATGCAAGAGACTTCTTGCATGTATAACCTTCACAATGGGGGCTATTTTCCAGACGGACTACAGTGTGATGGTTATGCCACATCCTCCTTTTTAGATTGTTCTATAAGCTCTAGCGGAGGTCCTAGTGGTGGGGCAACTGGCCCTTACATCCCTTTTAACCCATCTCCTTTTAATGGTGGTGGTACTGGAACCGGCGGTGCAGGAAACCCATCTCCAGGAACAGAGGCAACTTCACCAATTTATCTACCCATGAAAAGCGTAATAAGAAAGTTGGCGCCTTATGAAGATGAAGCAGAAGAAGATCATATAAAACAATGCTTGTCCAATAACTCTATGTTGACGATCCCATTAGACATGTTTTTGGGAGAAAACCCTACGCCAAAGCAAGAAGCTTTTGGGAAAGAGGCTATAAAAGCTAAGTGTGAGAATTCTAATGTAGATATTGATTTTGAGGATAGAATTTTTGAATTATTTGAAGGAACAAATGCAGATTGCGTACACGACAAACTAAAAGAAATAGACTTAGAAAATCCAAATATAACTTTGTATCACATAATTTAAACAATTTTAATGATGCAACAGAAAACTGGTTATTTTTTGAAGTAGGAGAAATTGGCGACGATTGGGGGCAAACAAGTGGTTATGTTGGGAATAGTGCTAATAGTATTCTTCCAGATGCTTATACAATTGTTATTGATAACGACTTAAACCAAAATGGGTCTAATCTTGCAATTATGGCAACTTTAGCTCATGAGCTAATTCATGCATACATGTTTGATACCCTTAGTGATGCGGGAGTGATTACATTTGACCAAAATACAGGAGTGCCCAAGTTAAATGTAATTTGTCAAGATGGGACTAATTATAACAATTTAAATTTGAACACCCTTTCTACTTCTGAAAGGTTTGCAGCATTAATTTGTGCCATGGAAGCTAGTAACACGTTAACCCCTCAATGGTCGCACGATTTATTTAATGAAAATGTTTTTTCAGTAACCACCTACCAACAACAATTGGCAGATTTTATTTTTGAAAATCATGATTGGAATAGTGAAGATTTTGATTTTAAAAATGATATGATTTCTTATTTTGGATCTAACTGGAAACTAAAAACGGCAGAAGCTTGTAGCTGGATTGGATTAACTGATACAACAGAGTATAGTTCTTATAGGGATTCTATTACGAATCCGATGATTAAAACTGGATTAATTCAACTTGCAGAATATAGAAATTTTGTAAATGATGCTAATTTTAATTGCAATTAAAATGATGAAACAATTAATTATAATTTTTGTGTTACTTACCGTAAATATAAGTATTTCACAAAATAAAGAATCTTATGATTTATATCTTTTTAATAACGAAAAATGTGAATTGTTTTTTAAAAAATCGGCAGAAGTTAAAGGCCAAGATTTTTATGTTATTTCCTATTCTTTAAGAATTCCTAACCAACACGATTCAAGATTCGTATTTAATTTTATGAATAAAGACAGTACTGATTTAGGATGGACTATAAAAGGAGGTAATGGCTCGGATTATGACTTTAACTTCTTTTACAATAGTAGAGAGCTAGAAACTAAATTTATGAAAGAAGGCGAGTATATAAAAAACAAAATTTTAATAAGTTATTTGCTATCTTCCAATTTAGAAATTTTGAATAAGGTCTTGGGAAAGGCTAGTAAAATCTATATTCTCGAAAAAACAGAGAAACCAGAATTTAAATATATTGCTAGGGAAGTCCGATACAGTATAGATGTCAAATTGTAACTGTTTAAAAGTTAACCTCTGCTTAAATAGGGCAGAGGTTTTATCTCACTACAGAATGGTATTGTTTTGCAGAAGAAGCTTTTAAGACTAAGTGTGATGGAGGGGATGTAGACTTCCCCTTTTTAGGACGGTGCTAAATTAGAAATAATTTAGCTCATCTTTTCTCTCTTTTACTTCTTCTTAAAAATATAGTTTTTATAAAATCCCTGATCGTCCATAAAAAATTCTTCAATTTTTAAACCAGCTTCATCTGCGAGCCACTCTACGATTTTATCATCATATTTTTGGGAGATCTCGGTATGAATGCTTTCCCAAGCTTTAAAATGAACTTGGAGTTGAAGCTCATTAATCCTTACTTCTTGTTCTTTTAAACTCACCAAAAAGCTCTTGGCAGTTCCTGTTTCGGGGTCATAAGTTTCCCAATGTTTAAAGCTTTCAACGTCAAAATTAGCATCTAATTCGCTATTGATTCTTACCAAGAGGTTTTTATTAAAACGATCTGTGATTCCTGCGGGATCGTTGTAGGCGTTTAGAATAGTTTCAGGATTTTTCTTTTGATCAAAGCCCATAAATAACATATCTTCCTCACTCATCGCTTGCTGAATGTTTTTCAAAAAGTCGATAGCCTTACCGTGTCTTAAGTTCCCAATATTGGAACCTAAAACCATAATGGCTTTTTTTCTAGTGTTATAATCGGCTAAACTTTCTAAGATCTTAAAATAAGAACCTTGTAGCGTCTTTACAGAAACTTCAGGAATCTCCTTTTTTAAAGAGCTTTCTAAATCATCCAAGCTATGCTGACTAATATCTACGGGGCAATATTTAAAATCGTAATTTTTATCTGCTAAATGTCGCAATAAAACTTTTGTTTTCTTACCGTCGCCAGCGCCCAGTTCAATCAGGTCAAAACCGTCTTTTCCATTAAAATATTCCGCGATAAGCGGAGTATGTTTTTTAAGAATATTAAACTCACAATTGGTGAGGTAATATTCGGGCATATTCATAATGTCCTGAAATAGTTTATCTCCTTTTTGATCATAAATAAATTTAGAAGACAAGTATTTGGGATTGTTGCTAAGTCCTTCGCGCACATCTTGTGCAAACTCCGTAGAATAAGTAGTCGTGTTTTCTTTTTTCATAAATTCTAATAGAAAATTATTTGGTTAATCTAAGTCCGTTAAACTGCCATCTTAATTGAGGGTGGAAGAAGTTTCTATAGGTGATTCTCGTGTGGTTCTTTGCGGTGGCTAAGGAAGCTCCTCTCAGCACTTTTTGATTCACCATAAATTTCCCATTGTATTCTCCTATGGCTCCGTCTGGTTTTTTATAATTAGGATAAGGAGAATAGGCGCTTTCTGTCCATTCCCAGCGTTCTCCCCAGTTAAATTTATGCTGTGCAGCTTCCCATTCAAATTCGGTAGGAAGGCGCATTTTTTTCCATTGGGCGAAAGCAAAAGCTTCATAGTAAGAAATATGGGTAAGCGGAGCTTTTTCCGTTAACGGAATTAATCCGCCAAGGGTATATTGATACCATTTCCCATCTACTTGATGCCAGTAGGCAGGCGCTTGAATATTTTCTTGATTAATCCAATCCCAAGCTTCGGCGTGCCATAAAAGTACATTTTTATAACCACCAGCTTCCATAAACTCTAGGTATTCTTTATTGGTAATAAGTTTGTTAGAAATAAAGAAATCGTTGAGGTAAACTTGATGTACGCCGCGTTCATTATCGTAGCAAAACTCATAGGTGTTGCTATGACCAATAGTATATAAACCTTTGGGAATGCTTAACCATTTTTGAGTGGAGGTATCAATTTCATTTTCTTGAAAATTCTCATCGTAAACAGGAAGTAAGGGGTTGTTTCCTAAAATATACTTAATATCGGTAAGCAATAATTCTTGGTGTTGCTTTTCGTGATGAATGCCTATTTGAATTACATCTTCTAATTCTTTACTGATATCGTTTTCGGTTAAGAAATTAATCAGCATTTTGGTGACATAAGCTCTGTAGTCATAAATCTGTTTTACCCCAGGCCTAGATAAATTTCCCCTGTTGGTTCTCACCACTTTTTTGCCTACACTTTCGTAATAGCTATTAAAAACAAAAGCGAAATTTTTATCGAATAATTCGTAGCTGGGAGCATTTTCTTTTAATACGAATTGCTCAAAAAACCAGGTGGTATGTCCCAAATGCCATTTAGGCGGAGAAACAAAGTCTGCGGGTTGAATTACATAATCTTCAATTTGCAAAGGTTTACAAATCGATTCGGTGGCATTCCTAGTCGCAATTAATTCTTCTAATAAACTTGGAGAAATTTTCATAGATGTGTTTTTTAAACAGCTTCCTCCCAAAGTTACACAATTTTAAACAGCAAAATCTTTAAGCTATGTTAAGGCCAAAAAAAAACCTTCCGAGTAGGAAGGTTGGTTTTTTAAAAACATTACAGAATTCTGTTGATTCAATTATAAAAGGCGTTTAGAGTTTTTTTATTAAATGACAGCTTGCTATTAAGTTTATCATGGAAATTTAAAAATTAATACGTATGCTTAATCAATTTAATCTAATTATCGGGTTATTAATAATCAAGTCTTATATCTTATGTCTTTCAGCGCCCGCCCGAACGTACCGCTTCGGTGCGGGCAGGTCTTAAATCTTAGTCGGACACGACTATTTTAAAAAGTAAAAGGGACTTTATATTTTATGGCTCTGGATTTTCCATTAAGATGACCCGGTTTCATTTTTGGAATAGCCAAAATGTTACGTTCCGCTTCTTTTTGTAGAAGCTCTCTTCCGCCGCTAGTTTTTAAAATTTTGGTTTCCCCGTTTTCATCTACTACAAAACTTACAATTACCTTGCTCCCTTTGTCTTCTGCTGTATAGCCTTTGGGGAATTTAAAGTTTTGCTGAATGTGCTTGGCCAACATCTGGTTAAAACAATTCGATTTTTGTGCGCTATTCTCACATCCTGGCCATACAGGAGCTACTTCTTTAGAAGAAACAGTGTTGCCAGATGCGGTTTGTGAAAACCCAAAAGAGGAAGTAAGTAAAACAGTTAAAATGATGACGTATTTTTTCATAGGATATTTTTTTAAATCGCAACCTTAGCTTTAATGTGAGGGTGCGGGTTGTAGTTTTCTAGTGTAAAGTCTTCAAAAACAAAGCCAAAGATGTCTTTCACCTCCGGATTTAAGAGCATTTTAGGAAGTTCTCGTGCTTCCCGGCTTAATTGTAACTCTACTTGTTCTTGGTGGTTGTTATAAATATGGGCGTCTCCAAAAGTATGTATGAAATCTCCGGCTTCATAACCGCAAACCTGAGCCATCATCATGGTAAATAAGGCGTAAGAAGCAATGTTGAAAGGCACGCCCAAGAAAATATCGGCGCTGCGTTGGTACAACTGACAAGATAATTTTCCGTTGGCTACATAAAACTGAAAGAACGCATGGCAAGGCGGTAAGGCTGCTTTTCCGTTGGCTACATTTTCATCAAAAGAAACCGACGTGTCTGGCATCACACTAGGATTCCAAGCCGAAACCAACATTCTTCTGCTATTGGGATTCTTTTTTAAGGTATCTACAATATCTTGAATCTGATCGATTTCTTCGCCGTTCCAATTTCGCCATTGATGACCATACACCGGACCTAAATCGCCATTTTCATCTGCCCATTCGTTCCAAATACGTACCCCATTTTCTTGTAAATACTTTACGTTGGTGTCGCCTTTTAAAAACCATAAAAGCTCGTGTACAATAGATTTTAAATGAAGCTTTTTAGTGGTAACCATAGGAAATCCTTCGCTTAAGTCAAATCGCATTTGGTAGCCAAAAACACTCTTGGTTCCTGTTCCTGTACGGTCTCCCTTTTCGTTTCCGTGTTCTAAAACGTGCTTCAGTAAATCGTGGTATTGCTTCATAGTTTCTTTTTTATAGACGTGTTCTAGGGTCGCGTTTTCTGGCACTTGCTTTTTTATTTCGTTCTCGATTGAATTCGAATTGACAAAACAAAAAGAGCTCTAATAAATCCTTAAGACCAAACACAAAAGTATGATTTTATAAGATTATACAATTAAAGTAAAGCGTTAAATCTATTTTTTGAAATTTTAAAAACTTCGAGGTCTTAAATCTTTAGAGTAACACTGACTTTTGTCATCTATAAGCCTTTATGATCTCCGTATTTTTGTGGTATAAAATCAAAACAAGCAGTTATGAGAAATTTAGCAGTATTTATCCTATTTATTTTTCAAGTGGGACAAGCAACTTCACAAAACTTTATAGCAGATGCGGCTAGTTCTAAAATGAGTGTCTCTGGCACCTCTTCTTTGCACGATTGGGACTGTCCTGCAGATACTTTTACAGGCAAGTTAAATGCTAATATGGAAAACGGAAAGCTTCAAAGTATCACGAGCTTCCACTTTGAACTGAAAGCAGAAAGCTTAAAAAGCGGAAAGTCTTTAATGGATAAAAAGATGTACAATGCCCTAAAGACCGATAAAAATCCGCGTATTATTTTTAAAGGGGATGAGGTAGAGTTAAACGGAGATCAAGTCATTTTTAAAGGAAAAATGACGATCGCAGGAGAAACAAGATCAATCGAAGCTCCCGTAAAAATAAATTATAAAAATGAGGTGCTTTACGTACAAGGCGAAAAGGCATTTGATTTGACCAGCTTTAAAATTGATCCGCCCAAAGCTATGCTGGGAACCATTAAAACAGGAGATGAAGTAGTGATTCATTACAACATTCAACTTAATAATCAGTAAAAAACAATAAAATGAAAAAGTTCAGTAACTATTTGGTAGTCGCTTTAGTAGCATTAATGGCTACCTCTATTCAGGCACAAAAAATAAATTTTGATCGGGATTTAGATAATTTTAGATATCCAGATCAAAGGGGAATCAACGTTTTTGAGTCTCCAAAAGATACTACAAGTACTTTTGATGGAGTAAATGTTAGAGTGGGAGGGGCTTTTGCGCTTCAATTTCAAGCCATATCGAATGAGAATGCGAACCTTGCAGGCTATGAAATTAAATCTGCCGGAGATAATTTTAATTTAGCTACCGCAAATATGGATTTAGACGTAGAGCTTTACGATGGGTTGAGATTGCATTTACGTACCTATCTATCTTCACGTCATCACAATGAACCTTATGTAAAAGGAGGGTATTTGTTAATAGATAAGTTAGACTTTGTAAGTGAAGGTTTTTTAGAAGAATTTATGCAGTACACGACTATAAAAGTTGGGCATATGGAAAACAACTATGGTGATGCTCACTTTAGAAGATCTGATAATGCACAAGCGCTTTACAATCCTTTTGTAGGAAACTTAATTATGGATGCTTTCACGACGGAAGTTGGGGCAGAAGTTTATTATAGAAGAGAAGGATTTATAGGAATGCTTGGGTTTACTAACGGAAAATTAAACCAGTCTGTAGAAGAAAATGCTAAGGGTAAAACGGGTGGAGCTTCCTTTTTGGCTAAACTAGGCTACGATAAGCAAATCAATAATGATCTGCGTTTAAGATTAACGGGGTCTCTATACAATACAGGTTACGTTCCCAATTCTTACTTATATAGTGCAGATAGAGCAGGAGCTAGATATTATGGCTTAATGCAAGGTGCAGCCGCAAGTGGAGATGACTTTAGAGCTTCACGTTACGATCCAGCATTAGCCAATAAGATTACAGCGGTAATGATTAATCCTTTTGTGAAATATGGCGGATTAGAATTCTTTGGAACCATAGAAATGGCAAAGGGTAAAGCAGCTGCCGAGGCAGAAGAAAGAACCGTAAATCAATATGCAGGAGAGCTTATTTATAGATTCGGAAATAATGAAAATATTTATGTGGGCGGAAGATATAACTTGGTTGATGCCGAAGATATTTCTGGAGAAGATGTGACTATAGATAGAATTCAATTCGCGGCAGGCTGGTTTATGACTAAAAATATTTTAGTAAAAGCAGAGTATGTGATTCAAAATTATAATGACTTTGGAGCCAACAGTATCTTGAATGAAGGTAAATTTGACGGAGCTATGTTAGAAGCGGTCATCTCATTTTAATCCATTTTATGATAAACACAAGCAGTACAGGTATAGCGCTTGTACTGCTTGTGCTTTAATACCAATTCTATTTTAATAAAATTGATATAACTCAACTAAAAACTTATGAAAGCAATTTTTTTTCTTCTAGGTTTATTTTTCATGGGTCTTGGGGTTCAAGAAATCAAGGCGCAAGCAGAGGTCGTAGTGAATATCAAAACGAACGTCAATCAGTTTAGTTGCGAGAGCAAGGGCTTAACTAAAGAACATTTAAGCAAATACGAATGCTATCATGAAATTTTGATTCCTGTAATTGATTTTGATTGTCCCAAAAAAATGATGGAACGTGATCTCCAAAAGCTTTTCGAAGCCCATAAATATCCCGAAATCCAGCTATTTCTAGAGCCTCAACCCATCAATTCAGCATCTCCAAAAACAAAAATTGCTATACGCATTAAGGAAATTTTGCAGAAATATGAAGTGGACTTAATCAAAACCACCACCAACGGAAAATCTTTTTATACCGGCAATCAGGTGATTTCTTTGGCCAATTATGACTTAGAACCGCCTACCAAAGCCTTGGGTTTGGTAAAAGTGAGCGATGAGGTGAAGATAGAATTTAAAATTCCAGAACACTTCTTGGTTCATCCTTAATTTTTAGGAATGAATTTTTTGGGCGTTCCATCGGGCTTCTCAGCCCTCTGGCGGGCTTTCGGCACTCGCTTTTTTGTTTTGTTTCTCGACTCCGCTCGAAACGACAAAACAAAAAGAGCTCAAACAAAGCCTCAATCCCTAACGCAAACTCTAGCTTGAAACCTAAGAAAAGATAAAATTTGAGCTAAGAACTCACAAGATAAATGCTGAAAATTCCGCGAAAGCGATGTTGTTTTAAAGATGTTTATTCTTTTATTACATATCCGTTTAGTGTCCAGTGTAATAAAATAATAGTGTTAATGTCACTTCGAGCCTTTCGTCTTCCCGCCAGAATAAATTCTTTCGGACTGGCGCTCTCCCGAAGCTTCGGGAGTGACAAAAACTAGTTTGAGGAATGAAAGCGGATATACAATTCTTTTATATTAAGAAACGAAAATAATAAAATTACCCAATAATCATCCCAGCAATCGTAGCTGAAAGCAGCGAAGCTAAAGTTCCTCCAATCACGGCTTTTAATCCGAATTTAGAAAGGGTTTTACGTTGTCCTGGCGCTAAAGAGCCAATTCCTCCTAACTGGATCCCGATAGAGGCAAAATTCGCAAATCCGCAGAGCATATAAGTCGCCATAATAATCGACTTCTCATAAGTAAGACTCAGGGCTGTTGTAGGATCTTTTAAATCGGCCAATTGAATGTAACCTACAAACTCACTTGCAGCAAGCTTGATTCCTAAAAGTTGTCCCATAAGCATAACGTCTTCTTTGGCAACACCCACCAACCACATGAGCGGAGAAAAAACAGTTCCTAGAATCGCTTCTATAGAAAAACTTTTATACGGAGTATTAGCCGCTAAAAACGGATTGATATGCGTCCATTCCCCAATTTTCCCAAAGCCGTAATTGATCATTGCGATTAACGCGACAAAAACCAAAAGCATCGCGCCTACATTGGCTGCGAGTTTAAGACCTTCGGTAGTTCCATTAGCAATGGCATCTAAGATATTGGTTCCTATTTTGTCTTCAGAAACTTCTACGTTGGTATTGATTTTTTCTTGTTGGGGATATAATATTTTTGAAACAATAATTGCTCCGGGTGCCGCCATCACCGATGCGGCTAATAAATGCTTCGCAAATTCTAAGCGAACCACAGGATCGTCGCCGCCTAAAAAACCAATGTAGGCTGCTAACACTCCACCGGCTACAGTGGCCATTCCTCCAACCATCACCAAAAGAATTTCAGATTTGGTCATGCGTTCTAGGTAAGCTTTAATCATAAGAGGAGCTTCGGTTTGTCCCAAGAAAATGTTTCCTGCAACACTTAAACTCTCTGCACCAGAGATGCCCATTAATTTGGTAAGAACCCACGCCAAGCCTTTAACCACCACCTGAATCACTCCTAAATAAAAAAGTATAGAGGTTAAAGCCGAAAAGAAGATCACAGTAGGTAAGACCTGAAAGAGGAAAATAAAACCAAAACTTTCTACATCCATCATTCCGCCGAGTAAGAATTCACTTCCGGCAGCGGTAAAATCTAATATTTTCACGAATATTTTTCCGACAAATTCAAAAGTAACTTGTACCCAATAAACTCTTAAAACTCCGTAAGCCAATAAGAGCTGAATGGCTAAGCCCACTCCAACAGTTTTCCAGTTGATGGCTTTTCTATTGCTGCTTAGTAGGAAGGCTATCAGTAATAAGGAGAGCATTCCTAGGGCTCCGCGCCAAAAACTTTGAAACGTAAAGCCTTTACTTTTAATAATATTTTTAGAAGGGGTAAGAAGTGTTTGTTTAGCGACAGAATTTACTTGAGAAAGCTGTATTTCTTTGTTGTTCTCCATCAGCGTAAGCGTAGAATCTGTAAGCGTAGAAATTTTAAATTTCCTGATGCTATCTTGTGGCTGATCGTAAAAAAAGAGCAAGAGTTTATTTTGCAAAAGGTAATTTCCCTTTGCAGAAAGGCTGTCGTTATCTTTAAAACGGTACTGAAAAACGCCACTTTCAAGATTAAGTTGATCAAAATCTACCGCTGCGTTTTGGGTATCACTGATTTCCCAATCTTTTTCTATACTTTGTGCTTGGGCAAAACCTAAGCTCAACATAGAAAAGAAGAAAATAATTTGTAATTGTCTTCTCATGAAATTATTTCCTTTTTGAAATCTCATCTCTTAATCGTGCGGCTTCTTCATAATCTTCTTTCTTTACCGCTTTTTCTAAATCCTTTTCTAATTCTTGAATTGATTTTTTTGGGGTAGCACTTTCGGGAGTAACATCTTCAATATTGCTATCTTCATCAAAGTCTTCATTGATGATGAGTTCGGTATCTTGTAGGGGATCTTTATCTAGATCATCATCTTCTTCGTCCTCATCGGTTTTAAGATAAATCCCTGCTTTTTCAAGTATATTCTGATAGGTAAAAATAGGTGCTTTAAATCTTAACGCTAAGGCAATCGCATCGCTAGTTCTCGCATCTATAATTTCTTCAATTTTATCACGTTCACATATAAGACTAGAGTAAAAAACCCCATCTACCAATTTATGAATGATAACCTGTTTTACTTTTATAGAAAAGCGATCTGAAAAACTTTTAAAAAGATCGTGCGTTAAAGGTCTTGGTGGTCTTATGTCTTTCTCTAAAGCAATGGCAATAGATTGTGCCTCAAATGCACCAATGACTATAGGGAGCTGCCTTTTACCATCCATTTCACTTAGCAATAATGCATAAGCGCCATTTTGGGTTTGGCTGTAAGAAATTCCTTTAATAGTTAAACGCACTAAATTCATATCTCAAAAAATAATAAATAAAAAAGCGGTCTAAATAAGGACATAACATATTTAGACCGCCCTTTAAATCAGGGCACAATTTATAAAAATTATGCGTTATTCGCCTTAAATTCCTTTAATTTTTCTATAAGTTTAGGTACAACTTCAAAAGCATCACCCACAACTCCATAATCTGCCGCCTTAAAGAAAGGAGCTTCTGGATCGTTGTTAATCACTACTTTGGTTTTGGAGGCACTAATTCCTGCTAAGTGCTGAATAGCACCAGAGATTCCTACTGCGATATACAAATTAGAAGCTACAGGTTTTCCTGTTTGCCCTACGTGTTCCCCATGAGGTCTCCAGCCCATATCACTTACCGGTTTAGAGCAAGCGGTTGCAGCTCCAAGAACTTCGGCAAGCTCTTCAATCATTCCCCAATTTTCGGGACCTTTTAAACCTCTACCTCCAGAGACTACAATTTCTGCATCTGCAATCGTTACTTTATCTGTTGCTTTATCTACCGACTGTACATTTACGGTGAAATCTCCTTCGGCTAAAGAAGGGGAAAAGTCTTCTATAGTTGCTTCGGTATTGTCTTCTTTTAATCCGTAGGCATTTTTAGAAACGCCAATAAGCTTTACATCTGTAGTGATGTTGGTAAAATTGAATGCTTTATTGGTAAAAGCAGTTCTCTTTACTTGAAAAGGCTCTGTGCTTGTAGGTAATTCTACCACGTTAGAAGCATAACCTGCTTCTAAATCTACCGCCAAAATTGGAGCGATATACTTATCGTTTGCAGTTTGTCCTATGACAACTACCTTAGCATCTTCATTTTTTGCCGCTTGTGCAATCGCATCCGCGTAAGCTTCAGCATTAAATTTAGCTAACTTATCACTAGATACATTTAATACTTTAGCAACTCCGTAAGTTCCTAAGGAAGCATTATCCTCTGCATTGATGCTTATGGCAGTAACGCTAGTGCCTAATTGATCTGCAACTCCTTTTGCGTAAGAAGCAGCTTCATAAGAGGCTTTTTTAAATTTTCCGTTTTCGGATTCTATATATACTAAAACTGACATGTTTTTATTTTTAAAGTTTATAAAATTAATTGATTTAACGCACTCAAAAGCTTAGATTACTTTTGCTTCGTTATGCAACAAGTCAACTAATTCGTCAAGATTATCTTCCGCAACTAATTTTATATCTCCTTTAGGAGCAGGTTTTTCAAATTTTTCAGAAGAAGTATAGGTGTGGGCGCTTGCAGGCTCAACTACGTTTAAAGGTTTTTTCCTAGCCATCATAATTCCTCGCATATTTGGAATCTTAAGATCGCTTTCTTCTACCAATCCTTTTTGACCTCCAATCACCAAAGGTAAACTTGCCGTAAGGGTTTCTTTACCGCCGTCAATTTCTCTAATTGCAGTCGCTTTATCCCCTTCTACTTCTAAGCTTACGCAGGTATTTACGAAATTAGCTTCTAAGATTTTGGCCATCATTCCCGGTACCATTCCTCCATTGTAATCAATAGATTCTCTTCCTGCGATGATTAAATCATAAGCGCCGTCTTTGGCTACTTTTGCTAATTCTTTAGCGACTTGAAAGCCATCTTTAGCTTCGGTATTTACTCTAATTGCATTATCTGCACCAATGGCAAGTGCTTTTCTTAATGTAGGCTCCGTTTCGGCTCCACCAACATTAACAACATCTACACTGGCTCCTTGTTTTTCTTTGAACCACATCGCGCGAGTTAGTCCAAACTCATCGTTAGGGTTAATTACAAACTGAACGCCATTAGTGTCAAACTTGGTATCCCCATCAGTGAAATTTATCTTTGATGTGGTATCTGGTACGTGACTTATACAGACTAATATTTTCATGTGTTCTATAGTTTTTTTTTGTAAAATTTAAAAATTGTATTGCGAAGATAAGAAAATATACTTAAAAATACTATGCTTGCATAACAACTTTTTCCTGAAAAGTTATAGTATTTAGGCATGTGAATGTTTACTTTTGCGTTGGTTAAAAATTATAGACAACAGTTATCATGAGGACAATTCAATTTAGAGAGGCGGTTTGCGAAGCTATGAGCGAAGAAATGCGTCAAGACGAAGCCGTTTATTTAATGGGAGAAGAAGTTGCTGAATATAATGGAGCATATAAAGCATCTAAAGGAATGTTAGATGAATTTGGTGCAGATAGGGTAATTGACACTCCTATTTCTGAAGCTGGATTTAGCGGAATAGGCATAGGTTCTACCTTGGTAGGAACGCGTCCTATTATTGAGTTTATGACCTTTAATTTCTCATTGGTAGGAATAGATCAAATCATCAATAACGCTGCGAAAATTAGACAAATGTCTGGCGGACAATTTAATTGTCCTATCGTTTTTAGAGGGCCAACAGGATCTGCAGGTCAATTAGGAGCAACCCACTCACAAGCTTTTGAAAGCTGGTATGCGAACTGTCCTGGTTTAAAAGTAATTGTTCCTTCAAATCCTTACGACGCCAAAGGACTTTTAAAGTCAGCGATTAGAGATGATGATCCGGTAATCTTTATGGAGAGTGAGCAAATGTATGGGGATAAAGGAGAAGTACCAGAGGAAGAATATACGATTCCTATTGGGAAAGCAGATGTAAAAAGAGAAGGAGAGGATGTAACCATTGTTTCTTTTGGAAAAATTATTAAAGAAGCTTACGCTGCCGCGGAAAAATTAGAAGAAGAAGGAATTTCTTGCGAGGTAATCGATTTAAGAACGGTAAGACCATTAGACTATGAAACCGTAATCACTTCCGTAAAGAAAACCAATAGATTAGTAATCTTAGAAGAAGCATGGCCTTTCGGAAATGTCTCTACAGAGCTTTCTTACCAAGTGCAAGAACAAGCCTTCGACTTTTTAGATGCGCCAATACTTAAAATTAATACGGCAGATACACCTGCTCCCTATTCACCAGTTCTGTTAAAGGAATGGTTGCCAAATAGTGAAGATGTTGTTAAAGCTGTAAAAAAGGTAATGTATAAATAAAATTATACGCTTATATTTGAGGCCTTATCTTATTTGATAAGGCTTTTTTTTATGAAAATAAACTTATTACTTCTTATTCTATGCTCTTTAAGCTCCATTGGGTTTGCTCAAACCAAAATAGGAGGTTATGTTAAAGATACAAACGGAGAAGCTATTCCGTTTGTAAACGTTGTTTTTGCAAACTCTTCAGAAGGAACCATTACCAATGATGATGGTAGCTTTTATATACAATCTGATAAAAGCTATGAGCAGGTTGTTTTTTCTTTTATTGGTTTTCAGTCCAAGACGGTAGAGCTAGAGAGTTCTACGACCTATAAAATGGAAATCGTTTTAGAGGAAGAAGAGAACGCCTTGTCTGAAGTAGTGATTTACCAGGGTAAAACCTCTAAGAAAAACAATCCCGCCATAGATATTCTAAAGAAAATTTGGGAGAACAGAAGGGAAAATGGAGTGAAGAAATTTGATCAATACCAATTTAAAAAATACGAAAAGCAAGAATTCGATTTAAATACCATCGATAGCGCGCTTGTAAACAGCAGGATTTTTAAGGGTATGGAGTTTATCTTCGATCAAACCGATACCAATAGCGTTACCGGAAAGACGTACCTGCCTATTTTTATCAATGAAGCCGTTTCTAAAGTTTACGGAGATAATAACCTGAATAAGGAAAAAGAAATTCTCTTAGGAAATAAAAATTCAGGGTTTAGCGATAACCAGACCTTAATTGCCTTTATAAAAGACCTCTATTCAGAATATAACGTATACGATAACTACTTACAGTTTTTTGATAAAAGTTTTGTGAGTCCGCTAAGTACTACGGGAGTCGACAATTATAACTATGTGTTGGCAGACAGTACTTTTATCGATAATAAATGGTGTTATAAAGTAGTGTATTATCCTAGACGTAAAAATGAACTTACGTTTAAAGGAGATTTTTGGGTAAATGATACCACCTGGGCAATCAAGAAGATAAAGCTTCAAGTGACCAAAAGTGCTAACATTAACTGGATAAAAGAAATTTATATAGAACAAGATTTTAAGGTTTTAAACGATTCGGTTTTCTTGATCACCAGAGACCACTTTATGTCAGATTTTGCTTTCAATAAAAAGGAAGAATCTCACGGTGTTTACGGTAAAAGAACCACTCTCTATGATGAGTATGAATTTGATATAGAGAAAGGATCTGCTTTTTATAGCAAGCGCGCCGACCCCTATCAAGAATATGTGTATGATCGAGATACTACCTTTTGGGAAAACAATAGGCTGGAGCACCTTAATAAAGATGAGAAGCAAGTCTACAGCATGTTAGATACCTTACAAACGGTAAAGGCGTTTAAAAGGTTGTATAATATAGGAAGTGTCTTGGCTTCGGGCTATGTGGAGTTTGATGGTTTTGATTTCGGACCCATATTTTCCACTTTCGGCTTTAACGATGTAGAGGGAGTACGAGTGCGTGTGGGAGGAAGAACTTATTTTGGTAGAAATGACCCTTGGCGGATTGAAGGGTACACCGCTTATGGTTTTAAAGACAATAAATTTAAATACGGAATTGCTGGAAAGTGGCTTTTAGATCGAAGAAACCGCTTGATTATCTCTGGAGGAAACCGAAGGGATGTAGAGCAATTAGGAGCGAGTCTAACCAATACTAACGATGTGTTGGGGAGAAGTTTGGCGTCCTCTTCTTTGATTACTGTCGGCTCTAACACCAGTTTAACCAATATTAACTTATCTACGCTGGCTTTGGAATTGGAGCCTTTTAAGAATTTTAATATAAGAATAGGAGGATCCTACCGAACCTTAGAAGCGGCTTCCAATAAATTTAGCTTGGCTTATTTTACAGATGAGGCACGTACCCAAACGGCCAACTCCATTAAGCAAACTGAAATTTCTACGAGTTTTAGTTATTCTCCCGGGAGGAAGACCACGGGCTATGGCGTAGACAGGACCATTATTAACGACGGAGATTTTGCGCAGCTATTCTTTAATTATTCTCTAGGGGTTAAAGGTTTTATCGAAAGTGATTTCGATTATAAGAAAGTTCAACTTTTCTATAGACAACCTTGGCAAGTGGGTGGTTTTGGTAAATTAACCTCTACCATAGAAGTAGGAAAGACTTTTGGAGAGGTTCCGTTAGGATTACTAAATGTGGTTCCTGGGAATCAAACCTTATTCTCTATTTATGGAAGTTTTCCTTTGTTAGATTTTTACGAGTTTGTTACCGATTCTTATGCGAGTTTTCATGTAGAACATAACTTTAACGGAAGATTTTTTAGTAGAATTCCCATTGTGAGAGACTGGAACTTAAGAGAAATTGTATCTGTTCGCGGAGTAGTGGGAGATATTTCTGAAGCCAATCAACTTTTAAACGCCTCTACTTCCAATCCGGTTTTATTTGCTCCAGATGAGCAGATGTATTGGTCTTACAGTGTTGGAGTGGGGAATATTTTTAAAGTATTTCGTATAGATGCACACTTCCGTGGAAATTATTTTGACAATCCTGGTGCTAGAAGTTTTGGAGTTACGGGATCCTTCGGATTTTATTTCTAAAATAAAGCCCTCATTCAAAGTTATTTGTTAAATTTGCAGTCTTGTTTTTTTAAAATAATTAATACAATAGAGTATAATGACATTTGATGTTTTAGTAGAAATTCCTAAAGGAAGTAGAAATAAGTACGAATACGATTTTGAATTAAAAAAACTTCGTTACGATAGAATGATTTTTTCTTCTATGATGTACCCTGCAGATTATGGCTTTGTTCCAGAAACATTAGCTTTAGATGGAGATCCTTTAGATGTATTGGTCTTAGTAACAGAACCTACTTTTCCTGGTTGTGTGATTGAAGTAAAACCAATTGGTGTTTTTCATATGACCGATGAAAAAGGTCCCGATGAGAAAATTATCTGTGTACCTGTAAGTGATCCTATTTGGAATAAATACAACGATTTAGATGAATTAAATCCGCACCGTATTAAAGAAATTGAACATTTCTTCCAAGTATATAAAGATTTAGAAGAGAAGAAAGTAGATGTTGGTGGATGGGGAGATGCTAAAGAAGCAATAGACATCGTTAACCAATGTGTAAAACGTTATGAAGATAGCGATGTACCAAAAGAAGAAGTAAGTATCAAGTAAATTGATAGCAGCTCATATCCTAAAAGCAACACTCCACAGTGTTGCTTTTTTTTATGTCTTAGAATGAGGCTTTGCATGGTATGAAGTGAAAGGTTTAAAATTGAAAATAAGGCAATTATAAGTAAAAATTTTTGTGTTTTTTGCTGAATTTTCACAGATAAGATTTAAATTTAACAAAACTTTAAATCTTTTACTTCTATGGAATCTAATATTATCTTCCTTCCCATTGGCATCGCCGTCTTGGGAATTATCTTTATGATGATTAAAGCAAATTGGGTGAAAAAGCAATCTCCCGGAAGCCAGAAAATGCAAGACATATCTAAAAGTATTAAAGAAGGCGCGCTAGCATTTCTACACGCCGAATACCGCTTGCTTCTTATTTTTGTGGTCTTAGCTTCTGTAGCTTTATTTACGGTTTCTTACGCTGTAGACACCACCAGTTGGATGATTATTCCTGCGTTTATTATTGGTGCCGTATTTTCTGCCCTAGCGGGGAACATAGGAATGCGTATCGCTACCGAAGCGAATTCACGAACCGCAGAAGCTGCCAAAACCAGTCTCCCCAAAGCCTTACAAGTTTCTTTTAGCGGAGGAACCGTAATGGGACTTGGTGTAGCGGGATTGGCCGTATTAGGACTCAGCTTACTGTTTCTTTTCTTTGTGGGGCAATTTATCACTCCAAACGGAACGTTCTATGTTGATATGACCATCGTGTTAGAAACCTTAGCTGGATTTTCGCTTGGCGCGGAATCCATTGCGTTATTTGCTCGTGTAGGAGGCGGAATTTATACCAAAGCCGCCGATGTAGGTGCCGATTTGGTAGGAAAAGTAGAAGCAGGAATTCCTGAAGATGATCCTAGAAATCCTGCAACCATTGCCGATAATGTAGGAGATAATGTAGGTGATGTAGCCGGGATGGGCGCCGATTTATTTGGAAGTTACGTCGCGACCGTTTTAGCAGCTATGGTGTTGGGAAATTATTTGATTCGGGATATGTCTATGTCTGCTGAGGTTCCATTTACCGATGCCTTTAATAATATGGGGCCTATTCTTTTGCCTTTAGTGATTGCCGGAGTGGGAATTTTAGCTTCTATTTTAGGCACATTTCTAGTAAGTATCAAATCCAATGACGCTAAAGAAAGTAAGGTGCAAGCCGCTTTAGATCGAGGAAATTGGGGGGCTATTTTCTTGACGTTAATCAGTAGTTGGTTTTTAATTAAATGGATGCTTCCTGCGACCATGAATATGCAGTTTTTTGGAGAAGGCGTTAAAGAAATCCCTTCCATCAATGTGTTTTGGGCTGCGGTGATTGGTTTGGCTGTAGGCGCATTAATTTCGGTGGTGACGGCTTATTATACAAGCTTGGGAAGTAAGCCAGTGATGAATATTGTTAAAAATAGTTCTACGGGAGCGGCCACCAATATCATTGCTGGACTTGCTGTAGGAATGAAATCCACGTTCTTATCGGTCTTGTTATTTGCAGCGGCCATTTATGGTTCTTATGAGTTTGCAGGATTTTATGGAGTGGCATTGGCTGCTTCGGCGATGATGGCGACTACGGCGATGCAATTGGCCATTGATGCGTTTGGACCCATTGCCGATAATGCAGGAGGGGTGGCCGAAATGAGTAATCTACCCGATGAGGTTCGTATGCGTACCGATATTTTAGATTCAGTAGGAAATACGACTGCAGCAGTAGGAAAAGGTTTTGCCATCGCTTCAGCAGCCTTAACGGCTTTAGCTTTATTTGCCGCTTATGTTACGTTTACCGGAATTGATGGGATTAATATTTTTAAAGCCGATGTTTTAGCCGCACTTTTTGTAGGCGGAATGATTCCTGTGATTTTTTCCGCTTTAGCGATGGAATCTGTAGGGAAAGCAGCCATGGAAATGGTGGAAGAAGTAAGAAGACAGTTTAGGGAAATTCCCGGAATTATGGAAGGCACCGCGACACCAGAATATGCGAAATGTGTAGACATTTCTACCAAAGCAGCATTGCGCGAAATGATTTTACCCGGATTAATCACCATAATTTCTCCTATTATCGTCGGACTTGTATTTGGCGCCGAACCTTTGGGTGGCTATATGGCAGGCGTTTGTGTGAGCGGCGTGATGTGGGCTATTTTTCAAAACAATGCAGGGGGAGCTTGGGACAATGCTAAAAAATCTTTTGAAGCTGGCGTAGAAATCAACGGAGAAATGACCTATAAAGGAAGTGATGCTCACACAGCGGCGGTTACAGGAGATACGGTAGGCGATCCTTTTAAAGATACTTCTGGGCCTTCTATGAACATCTTAATTAAACTTACGTGCTTGGTAGGTTTGGTGATTGCGCCCATCTTAGCAGAAAACTCTAATGAAGCCGAAATTCGAACTGCAGAAAAAGAGAATACCATAGAGGTTCTTCAAAAAGAAGACTTAACCAAAGTGAGATTTACAACCAATACTTCGGAAGAATCAGAAAAAGAGAAAGTGGTTTTTTATTCAGAAAAAGAAATGGATACGAATGAATAAAGTTGAAATGCTTCTGAAAAGTTAATAAACATTATAAGAAAGTTGTTTCCAAAGATAGATTTGTCAGTCTAAATTTATCTTTCGAGTCTCAAATGGTTTGTAAATCATTTTCTTGAGATTCTAAAATAGGCCCTGTCTTTGCCGGGCAGACCAGCAAAGACAGGGTATAACATCTTATTTATACACGACTAATTGTCTTTTGTTTTATTTTTTGGATTGCGTTTGGCTTCTTTTAGGGACTTATTCAGCATCCATTCAATTTGCCCATTGGTGCTTCTGAATTCATCAGCCGCCCATTTCTCTATGGCTTTGAGCATTTTTTCATCAACTCTTAAAGCGAATGCTTTTTTAGTACTCATGGTATTTAGTTTTCAGATTTCATAAAAAACCTTCATTCTTAATGATTAAGTGTTCCAGCATTTACTATGGGGCTTGCATCTTTATCGCTGCAAAGCACCACCATTAAATTGCTGACCATAGCCGCTCTGCTTTCAGGATCTAAGTCGACCAAATTCTTTTCACTCAATTGATGAAGCGCCATTTCTACCATGCTTACCGCACCTTCTACAATTTTATGTCTTGCCGCAACAATGGCGGTAGCTTGCTGACGCTTAAGCATGGCGCTAGCTATTTCGTTGGCGTAGGCCAAATAACCAATACGAGCTTCCAAGACCTCGATTCCTGCAATATTGAGGCGTTCTTCTAGTTCTTTTTCTAGGGCGTCACTTACTTCGTTTACGCTTGATCGTAAGGTAATATCCTCATCCAAACCTTCATCGGCAAAATTATCATAAGGATACATACTGGCCAGCTTTCTTACTGCTGCATCGGTTTGAACCACCACGAAATTTTCAAAATTATTCACATCAAAAGAAGCTTTATAGGTGTCCAGTACGCGCCAAACCAAGATGGTACTAATCATAACGGGATTACCGAGTTTGTCATTCACCTTTAAGCGTTCACTATCAAAATTTCTAGCCCGTAACGAAATTTTTTTCTTAATGTAAAAAGGATTGACCCAAAAGAGTCCGTTTTGTTTTATGGTGCCTTTGTAATCTCCAAAAAGCAAAAGCACTCTAGCTTCATTGGGATTGACTAAGATGAGTCCCGGGAGTAAAAAAAGGGCAATAAATATCCCGGCAATAAACCAAGCATAATTTAATAATACAAAGCCTAAAATGCTTCCGAAGAATAAAATGAGAAAGACAAACAGCATCATATAACCGTTTGAACCTTTGATTTCTTTTTCTTGATCCATAATGTTGAGAATTAGTTGATATTAAATTGATATCATAAATATATCATATTAAATTCAATAAAAAAATTAAAAGAGAAAAAATGTTAACATCCTCTTTGTGTGGTTAAGTAATTTTTTTCTCCTATAAAAGTACCTTTGCTGAGCTCTAGCTCGAAAAAATCATTTTAGTGGGAAGAGGAAGAGTGGGTGTCTGAATGATTACTTTGGGCAAGAGTGTGAAAAGTGTTTCAATTAAAAACTTTCAAATCTTAAGCTTGGTTTTACACACCCCTGATTTTCTTCGGAATATATTCCGCACAAAATCTTCTTCTCTTTTTAAAGAGGATTTTTTCTTAGAATGTTTTTCTACTTAGACGCTTATGTTTAGATCAAATTTATATAGCTTTCGGCTTGTTTCTAATTTGACTCTGGCCAGACTCTTGGCATTTCTAATTAATGAGAAATATGTTTTCAAAATTTTTTAAAAAAGATCCTTTGCAGGTTATTACGTTTCAGTCTTACGGAACTAATACCCATTTGTATGCTAGGGGTAGGGCCTTAGAAGATGAGTCTATCAATTTAGATTCTAAAAATTGGTTTCAGCTTTTAATTAATTCTTGGAAGCGTTTTGAAACCGATGAAATCAAGTTTACGGTACTCAATATAAGATTGTCAGATGATACCGTATTTAAAGTAAAAACAAATCATAGAGGATATTTTACCATTAATGAGCCTTCTAATTCTTTAGCCAAACTTTGCAATGAAGAAGGCTGGTTGTCTTATGAGGTTGCCTATGATGATGTAGATGTGTTGAAGAAAATTACTTCTGAAAATAGATTTCCAGGACAAATTTTAATTCCGAAAGAATCTACAGAATATGGCGTAATCTCAGATATTGATGATACTATTTTACAAACAGGAATCACGTCTTTCTTAAAGTTACGAGTCTTATTTAATACCTTTTTTAAGCCCGCCAGTAGCAGAATTCCTTTAAAAGGAGCGGCAGAGTTTTACCATCAATTGCACCGTGGAAGCACGGGAAACGAAAGCAATCCTATTTTTTATGTGAGCCACAGTCCGTGGAATTTATACCGTTATTTAAAGCTCTTTCTTCAGCATAATAACTTTCCCAAAGGTCCCATTTTACTTCGGGATTTTCCCAAGCCTTTTTCGGGTAAAAAAAGTCTGCAAGACAAAAAGCCACAGAAGCAACATGAGATTGTCAATATTTTTAAAATGTATCCTAAGCTCAATTTTATTCTTATTGGGGATAGTGGGGAGCACGACGGAGATATTTATATAGAAATCACGAATCAATTCCCCGGCAGAGTGCTTGCGATTTATTTACGCAGTGTGAATAATAAACGTAAAATGGAATATGTGAAACAGTTAATGCAAAACTATGATCAAACTCCTTTTCTATTGGTTAAAGATTCGCAAGAAGCTATTATTCACGCAAGAGGAAATGGGTTTATTTCATAAAAACAGAACTCATTAGGATCCTGAATTTGAAATCTCTTGTGCTTGTATGTAGTGATGTATTTTGGTTTAGAAAAGACCTAGCTATTTTATATACCTTAGTACAACCATGTTTTTCATTTTTAATTACGAAAGGTCTTCAGCTACCTGCAATTCTCCAACATACGTTCCGATGATCGTGCCAAAATCATTCGTTTCAAACGTGTAATTTAAGGTGTAGACACCATTTGTCATTTGTATCGTCATGCTTCCACTAGTAATTTGGTTTTCACTTATTGAATCTGAACCGGTTACACAATTGTCTGATACGATAATATTTGTAGAGATATTTGTTTCATTTAGCGATGACTCGAATGTGCTAAGTTCGTATTCGTAAGTGCCAGCTTCTAAATTTGAAATAGATGTTGAACGGATGTTGAAAATCGCCCCTTGAGTTAAATCATTGGAGAAATCACATCCTTGCCCATAAAATTCATTATTTATTAATGTACCATTTATAAGATATATGGCGTGTACGCTGTTGTTTGTTCCATCAAAATCTGAAATAATATATCCATTTGGGGTAGGATATTCGGTACTTTCTATCGTAAAGTTTGAAGTGTTTTCGTCATTGCCATCGTCGTTTCCGTCGTTGTCATCTCCGTCATTGTTGCCATTGTCATCTTGATTATCTCCATCATCATTATTGTCGTCATCACCATCGTTGTCTCCATCTTGATTATTTGGATTTTCATCCTCTGTTGGGTTCTGAGTTACAGATGAAAACTCTCCTTCTAATGGTTCGTTATCACAGCTTGATAATGTAAAGGTTAATAGTAGAATGGATAAGAGTGTAAGTTGACGAATGTTCATTTTTTATATTAAATTAGTTTAATGTGTTTTTATCTTTTCTTCTCAAAAGTCCACCGAAGAACTACTGCGACCAAATTTAAAAAATAAAAAGCAGAGTAAATTAAAAATTTTAACGAGCTCGCAATAATGCTAGAATTTCATCATCCAAGGGTAAAGCAATGAAGGGCAAGCGGCAGAGCACGGTAGAGCCTGTTTTTGGGGCGCTTACTCTTACGCAAGATAAACACGCTAGGAATACAATGTGCAAATAAGGTAATGCATCTCTCTGCAATGGTATATAACCTTAAAAAATACTTGAAATTTGTTCAAAAACAAGTTAAAAGAGGGGCAAGTCTACTAGTTTTTGATTTTAGGATAAAAAGCACTTCACTAAAACTATTTAAATTGTATATAAGCCAATATTATCAAGATGTTTTGATACCCTGTTAAAAATAATAACGCTCTTAAAATGGCGCTATTAGAATAGTATTTTTTAGAATTACGGGGTTGTGCAACGGTTACCGGTGTTGCCCACAGTTATTTTTCACAGTTTGATTGTCGCAAATATTCCGAGTGAAGTAAAACTTTTATGTCTTTGTTCATCATTCAAATTTGAATTACTTGTAGTTTCAAAACTATTAAAATCAGATTGAACATTAAGATTAATTCCAAATCCTAATCGTTCATCAAATTGATAACCTATACCTAAACCTAATTGAGCTCCAAAATTAAATCCCTCGTAAACATCCTTGTCGGTTCGATTTAGATATTGAAATTCATCTTTTACAATTGTCTGCCCATATAATCCAAAATTTGCGGTCATTATTAAATTTTCCGCAATCGCTTGGTTTATCGAAAATAGTACAGGGATTTTAATTAGCGTACGCTCTTAATAAAAATTTCCGTTTGAGTTAAATCCGCTACCACTCAAAACTGAATATCCAATTCCAGTAGCTAAACCTATTTTGTCCCAAGCTTTATAATTTAATAAAACCTCGCCAGTATTTACATTCAAATCATAATCTGGTTCGTTGTCATTTTTCACTTGAGTATAACCTATTCCGCCATAAGCATAAATGCTAAACTTAGAAGTTTGATTTTCTTCTTGTGCTTGAACAAAAGAAATGGAAAAGAGCAAAATTCCAGCTAAAATAAAATTCAGTTTTTTCATAAAATTATTTGTTTTAAATTTAGTTCGGTTTTTTTTCATAATTGTGTACAATGGTTTTGTACATGGCTCGTAACGTGCAAATTAGCGATAATTATTCGGTTGAGCACGAGCCGTCCCAAAGCTTCGGGATTAATTTCCCGCCCGAAAGTACCTTTTCGGTATGGCTGGTCTTATTACCTTTTTTTCTAATAAGCCAAATTAAAAAATTTGGCGGACTTCGCAAATATGCCTGAACTTCCGATGAATCAACTACATAGCTATGAGCTATACTTTGTTGTGCTTCGTACTTTTACTCGATATCAGTTTTTAGTTTATCAGGATTTTGTCTTGTATCAAATATTGTGATAATCTCTATTTCATTTACTTTATTTAATATTCTGAAGTAAAAAGTAGTTTGTTTTGTTACTACGCATTTATAAAGTCCGTTAAATTCAGTTGATTTAGGACAACTATTTGGTTGATAGGATATCTGTTTTATTTTGTCAGTTAACTTTGAGATAAATTTATCACGAATTTTTAGGCTCCAGTTTTCTAATAAGTACTCGGATAATTTAGTAAGTTTTGATTCGGCAAGTTCAGATAAAAATACTTTCATTAAGAAATTTTCTTCAAAAAGGATTCATACGATATTCTTTTTCCACTATTCAATTCGTCAATTCCTTGTTTAATTTCTTTTTGCTCAGACAGACTTAATTCGTTCCAGAAATCAGTTTTTTCTTTTTTAACAAAATCTGCAACTTTTTGGATAAAATCAATATTTTCATTATCCATTATAGTTTTTAATAGTTCAAGTTTGGTTGTTCGAATATCCATTTTTAATATGCTTTAATTTCAAATTTACGAAAAATTTCGTTCAGTTCAGATTTTTTCTTGTATGAAGCACAACGGTTTTGTATATGGCTCGTAGCGTGTGAATTAGCGATAAATATTCGGTTATGCACGAGCCAAATTTTTTAATTTCCCGCCAGAATGACTTGTCGGGCTGGTCTTATTATCTTTTCTTTTCAATAAGCCAAATTCAAAAATTTGGCGGACTTCGTAAATATGCCATAACTTCCGATGAATCAAATACATAGATATGAGCTATAAACGTCTTAA
Organism: Mesonia profundi; assembly: GCF_031085155.1. Taxonomy (GTDB): domain Bacteria; phylum Bacteroidota; class Bacteroidia; order Flavobacteriales; family Flavobacteriaceae; genus Mesonia; species Mesonia profundi. The sequence goes on from NZ_JAVHUL010000032.1 coordinate 37,907, forward strand.
GTTTACAATTCATTACTTTTAGAACATAAACAGAAAAGACAAAAGAGAGGAATAAGGTTAATATATACGCAGAAGCTTAGACTTCTTCAACATTGTAAATCCCCTCTCTTTTCTACACAGATTTCGAACAGTTCCCCGCCTGAACGGACGGGCAGGTGTGAGGCTTTTAGACCTCGATTTTAAGTCGTTGAAACTCGCGTAGTATGTCCTTTCAAAAACAT
>NZ_JAVHUL010000033.1 GCF_031085155.1 Mesonia profundi
AATGGAACTAAAATTAAAAGGATTTTTTAACAAAGCGGCCTAATAAAATTAGTCACAAAATTACTAGGAAGTCCAAAGTGTTTGGCACCATGTAGAGACACCACCTCCGTTAAACGGAAAAGTACCTTCAGCAATAAGCATCACCTTTTTCTTCTTCATCAATGAAATTTAATAACGGGAGTAAAGATAGAATACTTTAAGCACATGAATAGTTTTGAGATTTTAATATTTAAATGCCGTTGTGAAAACATTTGGTTTAACTTTGCAAAAAAAAAGAAATGAGCACATTTTTAGAATTAGGAGTAGAAGCCAACATCGTAAAAGGCTTAAACGAATTGAATATTGTTACTCCCACTCAAATTCAAGAAGAGACCATTCCATTATTGCTAAATAATGAAACCGATTTTGTTGGTTTAGCTCAGACGGGAACTGGAAAAACAGCAGCTTATGGCTTGCCAGTTCTTCATAAAATTGATCCTGAAAAACCCCAAATACAAGCTTTAATTTTATCTCCTACAAGAGAATTGGTGCTTCAAATAAAGAAACAACTCTTTAAATTTACCAAGTACAGCGAGGATAAAATCTTTACGGAAGCCGTATATGGCGGAGAAAAAATTGATATTCAAATCAGAAACTTAAAGCGTCCTACGCATATTGTAGTAGCCACTCCCGGAAGGTTGGTGGATCTTATGGAACGCGGAGACATTAAGCTGACCAGTGTGACGACCTTAATTCTTGATGAAGCCGACGAAATGTTAAGCATGGGCTTTAAAGATGATTTGACTAAAATTATAAGAGAAACGGGAAGACAAAAATCTACTTGGTTGTTTTCTGCCACCATGCCCGAAGGAATAGAGCAAATTGTAAAAAAATATATGTCTCCTAAAGCTCCCCGAGTGGAAACCAATAGAAAGTCACTCATCAACGAAAATATCACGCATCAATTTATACGAGTTTCTAGAGCAAATAAAGATACGATTTTGGTCAACCTTCTTGATTCTAAAAAGGAAGAACGCGGAATCATCTTTACTAGAACTAAAGCCAACGCCCAGCAAGTTACCAAGCTTTTAAAAGAAGAAGGATTTTCTGTGGAAGCTTTAGAAGGGAATATGCAGCAGAAAGAACGCGAAAAAGCGATGCGAGCCTTTAAAAAGGAAAACATACAATTTATGGTTTCTACCGATGTTTCTGCACGAGGAATAGACGTTCAAGATTTAGGTTTTGTGATTCACTACCAATTACCAGAACAATTGGAGTATTATACCCATAGAAGTGGAAGAACTGCAAGAGCGGGTAAAACAGGTTTCTCTATCGCGTTGGTATTGCCTCACGAAATAGAATTGATGAAAGAAATCAGTAAAAAACTAGAGATTCAGTTTATAGAAAGAAAGTAAACCTATGCTTTAGGTAGGTTGATTAACTGCACTTTAAGACAACACATTGGGTTAGTTTTTATTGATCACAGCCAAGGCTAATCTTATGCTGTGATACGAAAGTTTCTCGTCAAAGAACTCAAAATACTCTTTGAGACCGTCTGGAGAATTCAACTTCGTTTTAGCTTGTTTTACTTGATCTACTTCTCCCGGACTCACATAGGTATGGATAGGAACTTTTTTGCCATCTTCATATAGTTTAGCGATATGCGAATAAATAGTGGTAGAACTTAATCCCCTTTCTTTAGCAATGCTTTCTACCGATTTTTCTTCTTGCAATAAACTGAGCGTTTTAAGATAAGTATTTCCTTTCTTTTGCTTTGGCGCAGGTTTAGACTTCAAAAACTCCCTGATTTCTGCAATAAACTCATCGCCGTAAACTTCTAATTTACGCTGTCCTACACCGCTAATTTTTAAGAACTCTTGTTCACTTAGCGGACGTTCTCTTTCAATTTCTTTAAGGGTAGCGTCGTTAAAAACGAGGTATGCAGGAATATCTTCCTCTCTAGAAATCTTATACCTCAACTTTCTTAATTGCTCAAATAAACTATTTGCTACAGGTTTTCCGGCTTCCTTCGCCACTTTTTTCTGCTGTGCTTTTTGTTCTTTTAAGGTTTTGGGTTTCGTTAAAAACACTTTTTGATTTTCAAACAAAACCTTCTTAGAAAATGGGGTAAGTTGTAAGCTATTGTGGAGGTGGAATGCAATCTCGCAATATCCTTGGTTAATCAACTGGGTTAAGTAATGTTGCCAATCTCTCCAAGAAATAGCGTTACCAATCCCGTAAGTTTTTAAATTCTGATATCCTTTTTCTAAAATCACCTGATTTTGAGCACCACGTAATACGTCGATTACCGTTCCGGCGGCAGCGGTTCCTTTTAAGCGTGCGATACAAGACAATAACTTTTGAGCAATCACGGTCCCTTCAAAAAATTCAGGGGGATTCTTACACACATCACAATTCCCACAATTCTCTTCTAACAATTCTCCAAAATAGCCTAATAAAATTTTTCTTCGGCAATCGGTAGCTTCAGAAAACTGCGTCATGCGTTCTAGTTTAGCATTTTGAAACTCTTCATTACTGGCGCCTTCCGTAAAGCGTCTTAACTGAATTACATCTGCATAAGTGTGAAAAAGCAAGGCGTTAGAAGGAAGTCCGTCTCGGCCAGCCCTACCAATTTCTTGGTAGTAGCCTTCCAAGTTTTTAGGCATATTGTAATGAATCACAAACCGAACGTTAGACTTATCGATTCCCATCCCAAAAGCTACGGTGGCGCAAACCACTTTGGTTCGGTCAAAAATAAAATCTTCTTGAACTTTAGAACGTTGGTCAAAACTCAGTCCTGCATGGTATGCGGTGGCTTCAATGCCTTTATTCTTCAGCTTTTCGGCAATGCTTTCGGTTCCTTTTCTGCTTAAGCAATATATAATTCCTGATTCTCCTGCGCGTTTTTGTACAAAACTCAGGATTTGTGTCACTCTGTTCGTGGCAGGTCTAACTTCTAATTCTATATTTTCCCGATCAAAAGAGCTGATAAATTGTTTGGCGTGCGGAATATTTAGTTGATCTACAATATCTTTTCTCGTGGCTTTATCTGCAGTAGCGGTAAGCGCAATAATGGGTGTATCTGGAAAAGATTTCTTTAAAAACCCCAATTGCTGATAAGAAGGTCTAAAATCATGTCCCCAAGAGGAAATACAATGCGCTTCATCTATGGCCAGGCAACTAAAATAAGTGGGTTTTAAAATATCGCTCAAGGCGGAAAGACTTTCGGGAGCTACATATAATAGTTTTAATTTTTTCTCGTAAACCTGCTTGATAATTTCTTGTTGTTCCTCACTACTCTGACTGCTGTTGAAGTACGCTGCAGCAATTCCGTTCGCCTTTAAACCATCTACTTGGTCTTTCATTAAAGCAATTAACGGAGAAATCACCAAGGTGGTGCCCTCAAACAATAAAGCTGGCAGCTGAAAACAAATCGATTTTCCTCCACCCGTAGGCATAATCACCAACACATCTTTGTGGTTAAGAACACTTTCTATAATCTCTTCTTGTTGGGGTCTAAATGTATCGTAACCAAAATACTTTTTTAGGGTAGGGTAGAGCTCTGTTTGGTAGTTTTCGACAATCATAAAGAGAAATGTTTAAGCTACAAAGTTAGCGAAAACAAACGGAAACTAAATAGAAAAGCGACCTCATAAAGGTCGCTTCAATTTGTTTTATAAGAAACATTCTTAAGTTAACGCAGTGTAAAATAAGAAGACAAATCTAACTATCTGCGCTGTGATCTTCTTCTAGTTCATTATTATTTCCACCTTGACTATACACGTCATTTTCCTCATCTTTAAGACCAAGAGAACCATGGTTCTTTTTAGCGCTATTGCTTCCAGGTACGTCTAAATCTTTTCCTTCAAAATCGGCTTTACGCTTTCTGTCTCTCAACATTTCGTCATCGCCGCCATCGTCGTGTACGTTTTCGGTATTTAAACGTTCTTTTTCTCTTGGGGTAACATCACTATTGTACAATGGTGTTTTTTTCTCTTTATCTTTCATGATTTTTTCTTTTAAATTACAGAGAATTGAGCTTATTTGCCTAAGGTTTAACTTCCTTTAACAGCGACCTCTTAAAAATAACTTTAAGTAAATTCTTCTAAGGGTTAAGACTAAAATCTTTAATTTTGTAATCCTAAATTTCACAAGTTTCTTTTATGGCTAAAAATGATCCCTATGCTGCGCTGCGCTATAAGGAATTCAATATTTTTTTATTGCTTCGCTTTGCGATGGTTTTTGCGTGGTCTATGCAGTTTATTGTCATCGAATGGGAAGTGTACAGCCTGACTAAGAATCCGCTTTCGTTAGGAATAATCGGACTTATGGAAGTAATTTCGGCAGTTTCCATGGCGCTTTTCGCCGGTCATATTGTAGATCAAAAAGAAAAGAAAGGTTTGCTGTTGAAGTGTTTGCTCGGCTTTTCGGTGATTAGCATAGGTTTGTTTCTGTTGACTTGGCCTAGAATAATAGCGGGTTACGAACAAAATCATATCTTATATGGTATCTATGGCTTGGTTTTCCTTGGCGGAATTGTTCGCGCATTTATGGGGCCTACCATATTCTCTTTGTTTGCTCTAATTGTTCCCAAAAAAGTATATCCCAATGCTGCGACTTGGAGTAGTTCGGTTTGGCAAATGGGAGCTGTTTTAGGTCCGGCTTTAGCAGGATTTTCTATTCATTGGATCGGCGTCCATTGGTCCATGTGTCTCATTTTTGGCTTTTCGTTGATGGCGTTAATCGCATTATCTCAAATTTCAACTAAGCCTATCTTGAACCCGAAAATAGGGGAGAATGTGTTTAAAAGTTTACGCGAGGGAGTCAAATTTGTTTTTAGTACCAAAGTGATTTTAGGCGCTTTAACCTTAGATATGATTGCCGTTCTTTTTGGTGGCGCCGTTGCCTTATTGCCTATTTTTGCACAAGACATTTTAAAAGTTGGGCCTGAAGGCTTTGGGATTTTAAGAGCTGCTCCAGCGGTAGGAGCTTTACTCACCATGTTTACTTCGGCTTATTTTCCGCTGCATAGAAATGCAGGAATAAAATTATTAGTGGCTGTTTTCTTATTTGGTTCGAGTATCGTGTTGTTTGGCTTGTCTTCTTGGTTCTGGTTGTCAGTGTTTGCGTTATTCTTTAGTGGAGTTACCGACGGAATCTCGATGATTATTCGACAAACAATTCTTCAACTAAAAACCCCAGATCATATGCGAGGACGCGTAGCTTCCGTGAACTCTATGTTTGTAGGCTCCTCTAATGAATTAGGCGCTTTTGAAAGTGGATTAACAGCTAAACTCATGGGAACAGTAACTGCGGTTGTTTTTGGAGGAACTATGACCATGATTACCGTGTTTAGTACAGGCGTTTTATTTCCAAAATTAAGAAAGTTAGATTTACAGAAAGATATTGATGATCACGATAAAAATAATGCCTAATGATTCAAATTCTAGAACATGTAGAGAAAGTAATTCCTCTTTCCGATAAGGAAAAAGAAGAGTTTCTTAGCATCTTGCAGAAAGTCAGTTTAAAAAAGAAAAGCTATTTAATACAACCGGGAGAACAGGTAAACTCAGAATATTATGTAGTGAAAGGCAGTCTTATGGCTTTTTATTTAGATGAAAATGATCAACAACACATGATTCAATTTTCGATTGAAGATTGGTGGATTAGTGACTTTGAAGCTTTCTTTAAAGAAGAACCAGCGCAATTGTATGTTCAAGCCAATGAAGATTGTGAGCTTTTAGCCATTGATAAAACAGCTTTAGAAACCTTGTATCAACGCATTCCCGCTTTTGAACGCTTTTTTAGAATTAAAACCACGGGCGTTTTTGTTTCCTTAAGACAGCGTATTTTATCTTCTCTACGGAAAAATGGAAAAGAAAGGTATATGGAGTTTTGTGCACAATATCCTCTTATGGAGAAACGCTTTCCTAATTACCAGATCGCCAATTATCTGGGATTAAAACCAGAAAGCTTGAGCAGGATTCGTAAAGAATTGGCGTAATTAACATCTTTTAACGCGTGCTGCTAACCTAAGTTAACCTGTAAAACAATAGATTGTAGTTATCTTTGAAAAAAAAGAATTGACTATGAAAAAGATATTATTTGTATTGACTAGTAACGATCAACTAGGAGATACTGGAAACAAAACAGGATTTTGGATAGAAGAATTTGCTTCTCCTTATTACTTATTAAAAGATGCGGGTTTTGAAGTTAGTTTAGCATCGCCCAAAGGAGGTCAGCCTCCAATTGATCCAAATAGTGAAGCCGATGACGCGCAAACTGAAAGTACCAAACGCTTTTATAAAGATAAAGAGACACAAGCGGTGTTGGCTCATACCGAGTTACTTTCTAAGGTAGATCAAAAAGACTATGATGCTGTATTTTATGCTGGGGGACACGGAGTTTTATGGGACTTGGTAGAAGATAAAGATTCTAAAGCTTTGATAGAAAGTTTTTATAAAAATGATAAACCAGTCTCTTTTGTTTGTCACGCACCAGCGGTTTTAAAGCATATTAAAAATGCAGATGGAGAGCCTTTAGTGAAAGATAAAAAAGTGACAGGATTTACGAATCAAGAGGAGGATGGTGTACAATTAAGCGAAGTAGTTCCTTTTTTATTGGAGGATATGCTCATCGAGAATGGGGGAATTTACAGTAAGATTGAAGACTGGCATCCTTATGCGGTTCAGGATGGATTGTTGATTACGGGACAAAATCCAGCCTCATCAGAAAAAGTGGCTCAGTTGTTAATTAAAACTTTAAGTTAAATGAAGAAGCAAGCTTTATTACAAGAATATAACCTTAACGGATTAAAATTACCTAATAGAGTCGCTATGGCGCCAATGACTAGGAGCAGAGCGACCAATGATGCCAAAAAAGCTACTGCAGAAATGGAGGGCGAATATTATTCACAACGCTTTTCTGCAGGTTTATTAATTACTGAAGGTTCTCCAGTTTCTAAAGAGGCTGTGGGTTACGTTAATGTTCCGGGAATTTACACTCAAGAACAAACAGAAGCTTGGAAAGAAGTGACTCAAAAAGTACACGAAGCCGAAGGGAGAATTTTTATTCAGTTATGGCACGTGGGAAGAATTTCGCATCCAGATTTTCACGAAGGGAAGAAGCCTTTGGCACCATCAGCGATTAACTCCAACACCAAATCTTATACACCAGATGGTTTTAAAGATACGGTAACGCCCAAAGAAATGAGCTTGGAAGACATTAAGAGAACCATTCAAGATTTTGCCAATGCAGGTAAAAATGCGATGGAAGCAGGTTTTGATGGCGTAGAGATTCATTCTTCTAACGGATATTTATTTCATCAGTTTTTTAATAATCACTCCAATACAAGAGAGGACGAATACGGCGGAAGTATCGAAAAACGAGCCAAGTTCTTGTTTGATGTGATTGATGCGATGAAAGAAGTGATGCCAGAGCAAAAAATAGGTTTGCGTTTAAATCCGTCTTTACACGGTATTTTCGGAATGGAAATGGATGAAGAAACCATTCCTACATTTGATTATATCGTATCCAAACTAAACGATTACGATTTAGCGTATTTGCATTTATCAGAACCTTTTAATGACGTCTCTGATGTTCCTTATGCGGTAAAAGAAATCGCCAAACATTACCGTCCGCTTTATAAAGGAACTTTAATGATCAACGCAGGCTTTGATCAAGAAAAAGGAAATCAAGTGATTGAAGAAGGAAACGCCGATTTGGTTGCTTATGGGAAACCTTACATCTCTAATCCAGATTTGGTAGAGCGTTTTGAAAAAGGAATTGCCTTATCAGATTGGGGTGAAGATACGTTCTATGTACCTGGAAAGAAGGGTTACTTAGATTATGAAATCAAGGCGAGATAGGCATAAATCAATAATGACTTTTCTTAATCGTTAAGATATATACAAAAAAAGGCTTTTAAAAGACAGTTCTCTTTAAAAGCCTTTAATTTTACCATTAGGCAAGAAAAAATGACTTTATGGAAAAGAAAAACTACAAGATATATATTGTTGGCGCAGGAATTAGTGGTTTGATTGCAGCTCAAATTCTTGAAAATTTTGGATACCATCCTATCATTTTAGAAAAAAGCGAAAGCGCTGGGGGAAGAGTTAAAACTAAGGTGGTTGATGGCCACCGATTGGATATAGGATTTCAGGTTTTACTGGAAGCTTATCCTAAGGCAAAAGAATACCTTGATTTAGAGAAGCTAAACCTGCAGGCTTATAAACCCGGAGCTAGTATTTATCTCGATTGTAAATGGCAAAATATAGGTGATCCTTTGCGGAGTTTCGATTTGTTAATTCCTACACTTTTCAATACCGGCGGATCTATTGCAGATAAATGGAAAGTATTCCAGCTCAGCAATCATCTAAAATCAAAATCAATTGAGTCTATATTTCAAGAAGAAGAATTAACCACGTATGATTATTTGATAAAGTATGGTTTTTCTGAAAAAATCATTCAATGCTTTTTTCAGCCTTTCTTTTCAGGGATATTTTTAGAAGATAAGTTAGAGACAAGCAGTAGAATGTTTCAGTTTATTTATAAGATGTTTTCAGAAGGAAAAACGAGTGTTCCTAAAGATGGAATAGGAGCAATTCCGCTTCAGCTAAAAGAAAACTTAAAGCATACTCAGTTTAAATTTAATACTTCCGTAAAGTCAGTTGAAGATCAAAAGATCATTTTAGAGAACGGAGAAACTATAGAAAGTCATTTTACCATTATTGCCACAGAAGCGAGTGACTTGGTTTCTAATTTAAAAAATCAAGCTACCGATTGGAGAAGTTGTGATACTCTTTATTTCTTAACGGAAGAAAACTTTTTAAGTACCGACTTAATAGGACTTTTGCCACATCAAGATGCGTTGATTAATAACTTTGTCTTTGTAAAAGATGCTAAAGCTAAAGAATTGGGTAAACATTTATTGTCGGTTACGGTGGTTAAAAAACATAAGCTCTCATCAGAAAATTTGGTAAAACGCATTCAGAAAGAGTTGAAAAATTACTTAAGCATTCAAAAAGCCAATTTCTTAAAACACTATTACATTCCGCGTTCGCTGCCTAAGCTGACACATACGGCTTATGAAATTATGGATACCGAAACTCAGCTCACACCTTCCATTTATTTAGCAGGCGATCAATTGCTTAACGGATCTTTAAATGCGGCGATGATGAGTGGGGAAAGAGCTGCCTTGGGGGTGATTAAATCATTAGAAGATGGGTTGGTGGTAAACGAACTCACTTCAGAATACAGATAAATTAAATTAATATAAAACAAACATTTATGAGCACTATAAAAGCATACGGAGCACAAGATAAAGACGCCGATTTAAAACAAATCGACATTGAGCGCCGAGAAGTAAAAGACAAAGATGTAAAAATACAAATCACTTATTGCGGAGTTTGTCATAGCGACATTCATACCGTAAGAAACGATTGGGGTGGCGCAAAATATCCCGTAGTTCCTGGACACGAAATTGTTGGGAAAGTGATGGAAGTAGGAAGCAAGGTGTCCAACTTTAAAGAAGGCGACTTGGTAGGTGTAGGCTGTATGGTCGATTCTTGCCAGGAGTGTGACCCTTGTAAAAAAGACTTAGAACAATTCTGCGAAAGCGGAATGGTGGGAACCTATAATGGAAAAGACAAGCATTTAGGCGGACATACCTTTGGGGGTTATGCTGAAACGATTGTAGTGGAAGAGCATTTTGTGTTGTCTGTTCCAGAAAATTTAGACGCAAAAGCTGTGGCACCATTGCTTTGTGCAGGAATTACGACCTATTCTCCCTTACGTCATTGGAATGTGAAAGAAGGTGATAAAGTAGGCGTAATTGGATTAGGAGGTCTAGGCCATATGGGAATTAAATTAGCGCATGCTATGGGAGCCAAAGTAGTGATGATCACAACTTCTCCAGATAAAGCCGAGGATGCCAAACGTTTAGGAGCTGATGAAGTATTGATTTCAAAGAATAAAGAGGAGATGAAAAAACACAGAAACTCTTTTGATTTATTACTGAATACCGTACCGGTGGGGCACGATATTAATCCGTATTTAGCCTTGTTAAAAATTGATTCTACTATGGTAATGGTGGGAGCCATTGAGCCTTTAGAACCTATGCACGGCGGAAGCTTGATTTCGGGAAGAAAACGTGTTGCGGGTTCTTTAATTGGCGGAATTAAAGAAACACAAGAAATGCTTGATTTCTGCGGAAAACATAACGTAGTGAGCGATGTAGAAATGATAGATATTCAAAACATTAATACCGCTTACGAACGCGTAGTCAACTCTGATGTAAAATACCGTTTTGTCATTGATATGGAATCGTTGAGAACGGCATAAATTATTTATTTATAAGTAAGATAATTATAACGGAACGGAATTTATTTTCGTTCCGTTTTTTTTGTGTGTAGACAAATAGAGTAAACATATGAAAAACCTTATATTTTTTTGTAGTTTTATACTAAAATCAAAAGATGCATATTCATCACCTTTTAGACGAAAACTCTGTTGCGAATACCTTTATTAGCGAATTACGAAATGTAGAGATTCAGAAAGATCAAATGCGCTTCCGCAGAAATATAGAACGCTTAGGAGAAATTTTAGGTTACGAACTAAGTAAGAAACTTTCTTATGAACCGCAAACGATGACGACTCCGTTAGGAGAAGCTACTCACCAGATAATTCAAAACGAATTGGTAGTTTGTTCCATTTTAAGAGCGGGATTGCCTTTGCATCAAGGCTTACTTAATTATTTTGACAAAGCAGAGAACTCCTTTATTTCGGCTTATAGACATCATCCCAATCCCTATAATGATGCTGAATTTGAGATTAAAGTAGAATATTTAGCTTCCCCATCTTTAGAGGGAAAAACCTTAATTTTAGCAGATCCTATGTTAGCTACTGGGCGTTCTTTTGTAAATGTGTACAAGGCATTAGAAAATATGGGAAAACCTAAAGAGATTCATTTGGTGGCTGTGATTGGAGCGGAAGAAGGGATTGAACTTTTAAAGAAAGAATTTCCAGAAGACACCCATTTATGGATTGCCACTATAGATCCTAGCTTAAATGATAGAGGTTATATTGTCCCCGGTCTTGGGGATGCAGGTGATTTATGCTACGGAAGTAAAATGCAACATTAAAATGGATTATTATCAATTGGAAAGTGAACGCTTAATTTTTAGAAAGCTAACCGAACAAGACATTTCTAGTTGGGCAGAGTTTTTTGTCAATAACGACCGACTCCAATTCTTTAATTTTGATCTTTCAAAAAGTAAAGAAGCCTTGGCGGAAGAGTGGATTCAAATTCAGTTAAAGCGGTATCAAAACAATCAGTTTGGGCATTTGGCAGCAGAACTTAAATCTGACGGAACATTTATAGGCTTAGCCGGAATACTTCCTAGAGAATTTAAAGGAAAACAAGAATACGAAGTGGCATATTCTTTAAAACCCGCTTATTGGGGCAAAGGTTATGGAACTGAAATGGCTAAAATCATGAAAAACTTCGGATTTAAATACTTAGAAACGCCAAGATTAATTTCAATGATTTCTTTTGGGAATGAAGCGTCGATCAACGTGGCAAAAAAGAATGGAATGCAGCTGCTTTTTGATGCAGAATTTGAAGGGGAACTTTTGCATATTTTTGGGATTAAGTGCTAGAATTGTTTTTTCTAGATCCTTTGAACATTGTCTTGTAATCTAAATGCCATGTAATGAGTAGATTTAGACTGCTAAATTTTTAACTATATTAAGTTTCACCTTTAATTAAAACATTCCTATCTATTTAAATATGGAGAAATAAAGGAGATAGGAGTTTCGGTTTTAAAACTATAGTTCTAACAATCATTAAAAGGCAATAGTTTTAATTAATCTCTTAACACTAAAGATTCCGTACCAAATATAGTCCTAGAGATAATATGGTTAACATTTCCATTTTGTCCTACTCCAAAATCAACTATAACGTGATCTATGACAATTGGATCCCCATAAATATTCTGTTTTATTTCTTTAAACACTCGCTTAAGTACTTGTCCTTGTGCTTGACTTTGAAAAATGTAAAAAGGATTGCCAATGTTAGGATTTTCATCTTCAGAATTTTCAACGAAGGTATTGGAAGCTGAATCATAATAATATGCTGCATTAAGCTGACCATTATATAGTTGACTTGCAGAAATGGGATTGTCACTTATCCAAAACCCCGTGAATGAGGTTTGCCCAATGGTACTTTGTGTTAGATCTATTATTTTCTCGTAGTCTAATGCGATGGTATTATTTTTTTGAAAACTTGTATAATAGCTGCTTTCTATAGAATCAATATGCCCACTCAATATTATACTGGAGTTTTCAGTAAGTGTAGAAACTAAGGTTTCACTGTCAATAATATTTCCGTCAATACTTAATCTATCATTATCAATAAACCAGGTAGCTTTATAATAAAATTTAACTGCTGAATCATAAGAATATAAGGGTGTAAATTGAGTTATTAAATAATCCGAGTTTCGAAAAAGACGCCCTATTAATACTGTACTATCTTCCTGAAAACGATAAATTAATCCGTCACAATAGGTTCCAGGATGACATCCATCTTCTGTAATCACCCAATCACCAATTATTTTACTTTCTAATTGCGAGTTTGTGTTGTCTGTCTCAGTCTCAGTCTCAGTCTCAGTTTCAAATTCTGGTTCATTTACTCCAACTTCTTCTGGTTCGCATGAAGAAAATAGAAAAATAAAAATCATACTAACCATCGTAATGCGGGAAATAGAGAGATTTATGCTCATAATAAATTTTAGTTATTTTAAACAAATAAACCAAGAATAACGATTTTAAACAATACCCATTATTGGGTATTGTTAGGAATCATTGAATAAACAATTAATTTTTGATGATTTTATGAATAGTTAAACCTTCAAGGTCTTCCATAATTAAAGTATAGATACCTGCTGGCAGCCTTGATAAATCTAGGGTTTTAGTTTTATATACTTCCATTAATTTAGCACCTTGAAAATTATATATTCTCAATTTTTGGAATTGATGGGTAGAATTTAGGATTCCATTCGTTGGGTTTGGATATAACAAAATAGTAGGAGCCTCTAGATCATCTATGTTTAATAATGATTCGTTCATATGAAAAGCAATCGTATTATTTCCGCCGGACCACACATAATCTAAGCCGTTTTGATTGTCGACATTAATAAGTTGTAAAGCTCCCATTATTAAACTATCATCTTGATAAACTGATATTTCATTAGTAAAATTTTGATTCGCATCATTTTCAAAGATTGAAACATGATTCGCATATGAAGTGTAAAGGTCTTCCAATCCGTCATTATTATAGTCTATTGAATTTAAGGAGAGAAGATTTGGAATATTAGACAAAGTAGCTTCGTAAGTCATAACACTACTTCCGTTATTACTAAATCATTTTACTTCTCCAGCATGGTTTCTTCCAACAACATCCATATCGCCATCATTATCTATGTCAAAAGGATGTACCAGAAAAAATATTTCAGAAATTAGGGAATAATAATGGGGTGAAAACACGGCATTGCCATTGTTTAAATAAATAACTAAGCCTTCAGTTTCTCCATTTATTAAATCAATGTCACCATCACCATCCATATCTGCTGTAGCTAAGTCCAAGCACTCTAAAACGCGAGTTGAAGAAGAACTCGTGCTTAAAATAGTTTCTTTAGAAAAACTTCCACTTCCGTTATTTCTATATAAATCGATTGAATGCTGACCAATAATAACGATATCATCAGAATTGTTATTATCGAAATCTGCAACTACCACATCATTTACCTGAATCGAAATGTTAGAATCCAAAGATACACCTAGACTAAATGAACCAGAATTGTTAATGTGTATTTTTGCTTCTTTATTGATGCCTCCAATCGATACAATATCTTACCAGTTATCATTATTGAAGTCGCCTACAGCAATTCCTTTACAATAACCAAATGATTCTATTAAGTTAAAATTTGAAAACGTGTTGTTTGTTAGGTTTTGATAAAATCCTATTCCTCCAGCGTTACCTGTTTTTGAAACTAGAATTTCATTAAATCCATCGTTATTTAAATCAACAGATTCGAATTTAGTAACACCAGCGGTTTCTAAGGATGTATCTATGAAATTTACTGAACCTATTTGCGCATTAATAATTAATGGGAAGATAATAATGAGTATATTGAAATAAGTTTTTTTCATATGATCTTTTTAACGTTGCAAACATATAGTTAATCTATTGTATCAAAGATAGTTATTTTTGATAGAAAAGTATATTATACCCTTTTGACTATCTAATGTCGCATATAATTTTTTTCTTTTCCGACCAGATTCGACTTTGCTCAGCACGAGTAGCTATATTTTAATTTTTTATTTTATCTGAATTCAAAATAATTCAAATTAGGAATACTATATTAAATAATTAAATTGGTATTTACGGGTATTGATCGCGTGTAAATTAGATCAGTTTAATGCCCAAAAATACTATTTTGAATCATTAGTTTCTGGTTAAAATATTTTAGAATCTGTTTAAGTTAATTATAGAAAGTAATAAAGATATTTTTTGGTTGCAGTTCCTTGCTCTTGTGTTAAGTTTTATTTTAAAATTTATCTAAGATGTATAATTTAAAAAAAATAATAATCAGTATTTTACAGATTAAATCTTACTTCTATTATCTTATAGCGCCCGCCCGTCCCATTCGGGCGGGAGAGCCCTAAAGAATTCATTCTGGCGGGAAGCGGCCCGCCCGAACGTACCGCTTCGGTACGGGCAGGTCTTATATCTTAGTCGGAAACGACTAATTTTGAATACAATAGTTTTCCAATCCTGAAATCTTGAGAACTCAAATTTTCTTATTTCTTTAACTTGAACTTATGTTTTTAATAGCTCACTCAATTAATTCTGCTTATTAAAAACTAAAAATAAACGCAAAAGCACCAGATTACTTTCAAATACATTACTTTTGCAAAAAATTGAGTTAATGAGTTCTTTTGAAGATTTAAAACTTTCCAAACAATTAGGCTACGCCATTGAAGATTTGGGCTTTACCCAACCTACACCTATTCAGGAGGAAGCTTTTCCTGTGATTAAATCGGGTAGAGATGTGGTAGGAATCGCACAAACCGGTACCGGTAAAACCTTGGCTTATATGTTGCCATTGTTGCAAGATTTAAAATTTTCTAAGCAAATAAATCCGCGTATTTTGGTGATGGTTCCCACGCGAGAACTCGTGATCCAAGTGGTAGATGAGATCAATAAATTTGCCAAATACCTCAATTTACGCACCTTAGGAATTTACGGAGGCGTAAATATGAATCCTCAAAAAGAAATCCTTTTACAAGGTTGTGACATTGTCGTAGCAACTCCCGGTAGACTTTACGATTTGGCTCTGGGAAGAGCTATTCAGTTTAAATCGATTAAGAAATTAGTGATTGATGAAGTGGATGTGATGCTCGATTTAGGATTCCGTTTTCAGCTTAAAAATATATTTGAGTTGCTTCCTACAAAACGGCAAAACATCATGTTTTCGGCGACCATGACCGAAGATGTAGATGCGCTTATGGATGATTATTTTGTGAGTCCGCAGCGTATTTCTATCGCTTTAAGCGGAACACCTCTAGATAACATTTCACAAACGGTATATGCCGTTCCTAATTTTTACACCAAACTTAATTTACTTACGCAGCTTTTAGAGAATAAGGAAAACTTTCAAAAAGTATTGATTTTTGTTCCTAATAAAAAGAGCGCTGATAGAACTTTTGACGCCTTAAAGGAAGCTTTTCCAGATGAGGTTTGTGTGATTCATTCCAATAAAACTCAAAATTACAGAATAAGATCTATTCGTCAATTTGATGAAGGCGACAATCGTATTTTGGTTACGACCGATGTGATGGCGCGCGGACTCGATTTAAACGAAATCTCGCACGTCATTAATGTGGATACCCCAAAATATGCCGAAAACTATATGCACCGTATCGGAAGAACCGGACGGGCAGAGAAGGAGGGACGTTCTATTTTAATGTTTACCGAAAAGGAACAAGAGGATAAGGAAGCGATTGAAACTTTGATGGATTATCAAATTCCTGAAGAAACACTTCCCGAAACGGTAGAAATTAGTAAGCTACTTACTCCAGAGGAAAGACCCGTCATTAAAGAGCATAACAATCCTCATAAAATCGTTGACGGAGACGAACCTGGTGCTAGTTTTCACGAAAAGAAGGAGAAGAATCAAAAAACCAATCAAGGTGGTTCTTACAAAAGAGAGATTGCTAAGAAGTATAAAAAGCCAAAAACGAGGGGAGATAAAAACTACAATAAGCACAATAAAAATAAGCGGAAGTAATGGAATCTCAACCTAACAATCCCTTACACGGTGTGAAATTAGCCGATATCTTAGAGTTTTTAGTCGATCATTATGGCTGGGAAGAACTATGGAGACGCATTCGCATCAATTGTTTTCAGTCGGATCCTTCCGTAAAATCAAGTCTTAAATTTTTACGACGCACACCATGGGCTCGTGAAAAAGTGGAATGCTTGTACTTAAAGACTATCAAGAAAACTTCTAAGAAGTAACAAATCCGCGGAAGCGAAATCAACCTATTTCGTTTCCTTCATAAAACTTAGAATCTCATCATACCTCTTACTCCAAGGCCAGAAATATTGGAGTACCATAGGCACGTGTTTTTTTCTTTAAAACAATAGATTTAAGCTGTGGCTGAAATGCTTTTAGCTTCGTATAAAAATCTTGATTCGCTTCGATAATAGAAGCGTAAGATTTACTTCCCCAATACATTAATACCCGAGGCGTAGTTGCATCCATATAAGTGATTGGCGATGCTTTTTTCCAAGTTTCGGGATTTTTAGTCCAGGTGCTTAGGTAATGATTTTCGCTCGTAGGCGGATTCTTTTGTAAGTAGGAATACATATCCAATCCTGCCGCATCATTTAGAATAATTCCGGCGATATCCTTTTTATCAATCCCATAGCTATAGCTAGAATCCATCGTAGCTAATGCGACGAGATGTCCTCCAGCAGAATGTCCCGTCACGTAGATTTGTTGGGGATCGCCGCCATAATCTTCTATGTTATTCTTAATCCATAAAATACTTTTCGCTACTTCTTGCGTCATCTGCTTATAATCAGCTTGCGGACTCAACGTATACTCAGAAATTACGGTCACTACTCCTTTTTTGGCAAAATTCCTTCCTAGAAACCCATAGGTTTCTTTCTTACCGCTGTCCCAATTTCCGCCGTGAACAAATAGGAGTACAGGCTGAAGCTTCATTTTCTTTTTGGGAACAAAGATATTAGCCGTTAATTCTTTGGGAGTAGAAGTAATAAAGGGAATATCTTTGTATTTTTTTACCGCACAGCTAGAGCAGAAAAGTAAAATACTTAGGAAGCTAAAGAATAATCGCATAGAAGAAAGTTGAATCTAAAAAGTTAAAACGTCAATAGGTAAATATAGGATAAAAGCTTATCTTTTCTCTTTTCGAAAATAGATGTATGTCCCCACTTTCTAAAATAGCGCTTGGCGGAGGTTGTCATTGGTGCACCGAAGCTGTTTTCCAATCCTTAAAAGGTGTAGAAAACGTAGAGCAAGGTTTTGTGGCTTCAGGAGGAGAACATACTCGTTTTTCTGAAGCTGTTATCGTTCATTTTTATCCTAGAGAAATTTCTTTATCCCAATTAATCGAAGTGCATTTGATGACGCATAAAAGTAGTTCTTCACATCGCATGCGTTATAAATATAGGTCTGCTATTTATACATTTTCTGATTTACAAAAAGAAGAAGCTAGTCACCATCTAAATTTTTATAAGAGACAAAACCCTAAAATTATTACACAGGTGTTGAATTTTAAAGAATTTGAAACTAGCAGGGAAGAAATACAGAATTACTATTTAAAAGATCCTCAAAAACCATTTTGCGAAAGCTATATTTCACCCAAGCTGAAAAATTTAGAGAAGAATTTTAAGAATTTAATGCATTAACCCACCATAATAAATAATTTTGGGCTGCTCCGTCCGCAGCAGAGAGTTACATCTGTTAAGGTGGTTGGCGGAGAATCAATATAAAATAAATAGGGAATAAAATCCCTAAATGCCCTATTTCCATTAAATTAGGTGACGAGGAATTTCAAGAAATCAAGTTATTAACACCTTATATCGTTTAGAATGATAAAAAAACACCTACTTATTTGTTTTTTGCTTTGCGGATTTCTTAGCAGCGCTCAAAACGAATTAGAAAAAGAGATTGTTGGCGTGTACCAAAAGCGACAAGGCCCAGATGATTTTACTATGGTAGTTATTTTTCCAGATCATCGCTATATCGTCGGTTATTTTGGAGGAATGCAAAAAGGAATCTGGAAAATGGAGGGAGACTTTGTCAGCTTAACTCAAGAAACAGAACCTGCTTTTGTGCTTTACGGAAGAAAACGTAAATCTTTTGGAGAAAAAACCACGATTAGTTACAACGTAGAAGCTTCCAACCGAGTTTTGGTCAACTGGGAGTCAACCGCTAATCCAAGTTTTGTCCCGGTTTTTAATGAAGGTGCCAATTGCTTTAGTTATCCTTATGTTCAAAGCTTGAAGCAAGAAGTACAAGAATTAAAGCTTACACAATTAAGGCAAGACTATGCGGGGAGAACTCAAGACAAATCAGAAATATTCCAATTTAAAAATCCAGAAGCCTTTAATGAGTTACTACTAATTAACTTATCTTCCCAATACACCAGAGGTAAAACTCAAAAATTGCTTTTTAAGGAAGAGGAATTATTTTTAAGTCCTGATGGAGATGGAATAGCGAAGAGAGCTTTGGAAAGCTTAACCAAAGAGGATAAAGATTTTATAAGTCATTTTTCCAAAAATTCTTTATTTAAAGAGGAGCTGCGTAGGGGAGAGGAGTTTTTTCCTTACTATGAAAACCCCAAACCAGAAGAAGCACAGGTATTTCATCGCATTTCTGTAAATAAAAAAGGGAGTCAATCTATGCCTAAAGTTAAAAAAACATCTTTATTTATAGCTGAATGCGAAAAAAATTAAAATAATTTCATTTAGTAAAATGTACTGGTAACAAGGGGTAAGATGAATAAACATCTATATTTTTAACATTTTAAATTGAAATTTATATAAAATAATTAAATATTGTAGCGGGATAACAAATAAATAGACTTATATTTGTCCTAATAAATAACAATTTTTTAATTACATTACAATGAATAAAGGAACAGTAAAATTCTTCAACGACACTAAAGGATTTGGTTTTATCACAGAAGAAGGTGCGGACAAAGATCATTTTGTACACGTATCAGGATTAATCGACGAAGTTCGCGAAGGTGACGAAGTTGAATTTGATTTACAAGAAGGAAATAAAGGTTTAAATGCAGTAAACGTAAGAGTACTGTAATATATATCTCTTTAAGAAACGAGCAAAGCTCATCTTTTTAGATGGGCTTTTTTTTTGTTCTATTCTCAGATTAATTGAAGACTTTTTATTCTCGAACGTTTTCATTTATAAAATTTTACTTTCTGGTATTTCTATTTTGCGCGTTCCCCTGCGGGTAATGCTATTCGTTACAATCTTTTGACTCCCAAAAGCTCCAAAAGGATTTCCGCTACTGCCCTTAATGCAAAAAAAAGGTTACAAGGATTCTCTTTTAAAAGTAGAGACTTTCTAATTTCCGTTACTGTCCCAACTCTTGAAACCACATCGAATGAAACCACATCGAAATCAAAATTAGTAGTATTACTAGGAGTAGGGTAGCAGCTTAAAAATGATCAGGAAAATTATTTTAAGGCGTGATGAAAATTTTCTGTTTTGCCTTAATTTTTACTAGTATATTTGCGCCCTATAAATATTGATTTTCAAAAGAAATAGAAGGTATTTATTTTCAATAATTGATTCTCAATCTATTCTATATATGAAATTTAGCACTTATTTTTCTACTTTACCCTTTACCATCTTATTTGCATTGGGAATATTACCCTCCTCAGTTTCGGCACAAAAAGCATTTACTCGGCAGGAAATCAACGATTCTATTCAAGAATTACCTTATTTTTCCAATCATTTAGACAATTATTTTATGTCTGGAGTTCCCACTAATCGGACGATAAATCATAATTCTGCTAACGCCAAATACCAAATCAGTTTTAAGCAAATTTTGTCTAAGGAATCATTGCCTTATGATACCTATTTAATGCTAACATATACCCAAAAAGCATTTTGGAATGTTTTTGAAAACTCCTTGCCTTTTAGGGATCTTAATTTTCATCCTACTATTAGCTTAGGGAAGTTTGTCTTTAAGAAAAATGATGAACTTGCTGGAATTGCCACATTATCCTTTGAACATGAGTCGAATGGCCGAGATAGTATTTTTTCTAGAAGTTGGAACCGCTTGAGTTTAGGCTATACCACTAATGTTTTTAAAAATACCACTGCTAGCTTTAAAGCTTGGCTTCCTTTTGCCTATAAAGAAGGTAATCCAGATTTGCTGGATTATGTAGGAATCGCCGAAATTAAAGTTTCTCACGAATTGATACACGATAAGCTAAGTTTTGCTGTTATGGCGCGCAAAGGCTTAAAATTTAAATACGGAAATTTGCGCTCGCGGGTTTATTTTAATCCGTTTAAACGGAACATCGCCAACCAATATATTATGCTGGAATGGTATCTTGGACAAGCCGAAAGTTTGCTCGATTATCAAAAGTCTCAAAGTATGATTCGGGTAGGTTACGTGATTAAAAGTAACGAGTTTAATTGGTTTAGAGGAAAGAATTAGGTCTGTGTTATTAGAAATAAGACTAAATTAGACTTAAATGAATGCTTCGAAGATTCTAAATTATTTATGATGCATCTGACGAAAGATTTAGGTAAAATCATTTTTTAGAGGCCAGTAGTTAGTTGCTTAGATTAATGTTTAAATATAAGCTATAGGTCTGTTTGAGCGCAGTCGAAACCTACTTTTAATGTCCGAAAGGTTCTCGACTCCCCGCCAAAATGAATTCTTTCGGGCTGGCGCTCGAACTGACAATAGAATGTATTTTAAATAGATTAAAATCAATACGTTAGATTACGGTAAAAGTAGATATTTAACTACTGACTTCTAATTTTTTTCAAAAAGCAACTCCTTTTTTAGAAAATAAATATAGAAGCGTGCTTTCTTAGTTCAGTTTGTTAGATACACGGGTGTTTATGCAATCTAATTAATAAAAACAAGAACAAACCTAATTCATGGTATTTGCGGCAAAAGTGTAGTTATCTTTACAAAAAAAAATATATGTCAAAACAGTTTTCAGCGTTAGGAATTAAGGAAGAAATTCAGAAGAGCTTAGCCGAGTTACAGATTTCTGTACCTACAGATATTCAGAAAAAAACGATTCCCCTTGTTTTAAATCAGAAAGAAGATCTTGTTGTTTTAGCAAAAACGGGAACTGGGAAAACGGCTGCTTTTGGACTGCCTTTAATCCAATTGATCGATGTTGAAAACACCGGCATACAAGCATTAATACTGGCACCTACAAGAGAATTAGGACAACAAATTTATAATAATCTAGTGTCTTTTTCTACTGCGAGTCCGCAAATTGAAATCGCGTCTGTATGTGGAGGAATTCCCATTAAACCTCAAATCGAGCGTTTAAAAAACACTACACATATCGTGGTAGCTACTCCGGGACGTCTCATTGATTTGATGAAACGCAAAGCGATTGATATAAATAAACTAGACTACTTAGTTCTGGATGAAGCAGATGAGATGGTTAGCGCTTTAAAAGAAGAGGTAGAGGTCATCGTTAAAGAGATTCCGAAGGCGAGAAGAACCTTTTTGTTTACGGCGACTATGCCTGGCTACATTAAGCAACTGGTTCAAAATTATATGTCCAAACATGTGGTGCATATTGAGGCCGATATGGAAACGCTGGGTCATCAAGGAATAGATCATCAATATGTAGTCGTAGATCCTATAGAAAAGCTAGAGGTTTTACTTCACTTTTTAAGTACTAAAGAAGGAGAACGCGGAATTATATTCTGTAAAACTAAAGCTGCGGTTAATAAATTAGCCAAAAAGTTAGCGATTAATAAGTTCTCTTCGGGAGCAATACATGGAAGTTTAGCCCAACCTATTCGAGACCGAATTATGGGACAGTTTAGGGAAAGCCATATCGATATTTTAGTAGCTACCGATTTGGCAGCACGAGGTATTGATGTAAAAGAAATTTCTTATGTGGTGAATTACCATTTACCAGATACTTTTGAAGCTTACGTTCATAGAAGCGGAAGAACGGCTAGGGCAGGGGCAAAAGGATTTTCGTTAAGCATTATTCAAGACGAAGAAATAGAGGATATTCCTGAGTTTGAGAATGAATTAGGCCTAGTTTTTAAAGAATATAAAAAAGCAGATGCGCAAAGCATCGAAGAAAATAATGGCTTATTATGGGCCAAGAAAATATTTAAGACCAAACCCAATCGTGAGGTTTCTGAAGATTTTAAAGAAAAGATAAGAACCGTCTTTCATCACCTCACAAAGGAAGAACTCGTAGAAAAAATATTGGCCAATTATCTGGCACAAACCAAAACTCCAATTTCAGCTCCTGAAGGATCTAAAAAGAATAAAAAGAACGATTAGTATGGCAAATAACATGAAAACTCAGCAAGATATTTTAGAGAAATTAAATATTCATGTATTGAATCCCATGCAGGAGGAAGCGGTTTCTGTCATTGAAACCAGCAAAAATACCATCTTGTTATCTCCTACGGGAACAGGAAAAACCTTGGCATTTTTATTACCCTTATTAAATGTCTTAGATCGGAAGTCTCCAGAAGTACAAGCCTTAATCTTAGTGCCTTCAAGAGAGTTGGCCATTCAAATAGAGCAAGTAGTGCGCTCTATGGGTTCTGGTTATAAAGTAAATGCAGTCTATGGCGGCAGACCCATTTCTAAAGACAAAACAGAACTGAAACACAATCCCGCTATTTTAATAGGAACACCTGGGAGAATCTTAGATCATTTTAATAGTGATCGTTTTTCGAAAACGAGTATTAAAACCCTTATTCTAGATGAATTTGATAAATCCTTAGAAGACGGCTTTGAAGATGAAATGAAAGGTATTATCAGTCAGTTGCCAAGTCTTAAAAAACGTATTTTAACTTCAGCCACGCAGGTGATTGCTGTTCCAAAATTTGTGCAATTAGACAAACCAAAAACGATCAATTACCTCAAAGAAAAAGCAAGTTCTAAGCTAGCACTTAAAACGGTGGTTTCTCCAGATAAGAATAAACTGAAAACCTTATTGGAATTGCTAGAACATATAGGTCATGAACCTGGAATCATTTTCTGTAATCTAAAAGAAAGCATCGCTCAAGTAAGTTCTTTTCTAGAGAGAAATAACGTAAATCATGCGTGCTTCTCTGGCGGGATGGAGCAAAAAGACCGAGAACGGGCTTTAATAAAATTTAGAAATGGAACCTGTCAAGTATTAATTGCTACAGATTTGGCTGCTAGAGGAATTGATATTCCCGAAATGAAATATATTATTCATTACGAATTACCCCGACACGAAGAAGAATTTACGCATAGAAACGGGAGAACGGCAAGAGTGAATTCTAAGGGAACCGCTTATGTCTTGAAATGGAAAGACCAAGCATTACCAGAATTTATTAAAGGTAGTGCGCAAATTAATATTTCTAAGAAAGCACCTAAAAAGGCTCAATTCTGGGAAACTTTATTTATTTCTGGCGGAAGAAAAGACAAAATCTCTAAAGGCGACATTGCCGGTTTATTTTTCAAACAAGGCGAAATTCATAAAGATCAATTAGGTGTTATTGAGCTCAAACAAGATTGTACGTTTGTAGCGGTTCCGCTTAGTATTGCAGATGAATTGGTAGAGAAATTAAACAATACGAGGTTAAAGAAAAAGAAAGTAAGAATTTCTATTCTTTAAGATCTTATTGGTACCTGTATTGCAGCTCAAGAACTCAACAAACTTTTGTCTACTATTCATTTTTGGTGTAAATTTACATCAAAGTAGAAATTATGGGTAGGCAAAGTATTTCATTTACAGAACCAAACGATGACTGGTTAAAAGAGCAAGTTGAGAGTAAAGAATATTCCACTAAAAGTGAACTGGTTAACGACTTAATTAGACAAGCTAGAAAACAACAAATTCAAATTGATTGGATCAATACTAGACTGGAAAAAGCTGAACATAGTGGATTCACAAATGACAGTAAAGAACAAATATTAAGAGAATCAAAGTCTTTACTCCATGGCTAATTATAAAATTAGTAATTTGGCTAAAGAGGACTTGATAAGAATTCATCGCTATGGCGTAGAAAAATTTGGACTAAACCAAGCGGATAAATATTTTAATTCATTATTTGAGTATTTCGAGATTATAGCAAAACACCCATTTTCATTTGAATCTATTGATTTTATAAAAAAAGGCTACAGACGTTGTGTTTATGGATCTGATAGCATTTATTATAAAGTCAATAATGATATGGTGGAAATTATGGCAATAATCGGAAGACAAGATTTAAACAATATTCTTTGAACAGAGAAAAAACTGTAACGAGAAGTCTTAATTTATAATACCTTACCACTTGAAATGACATCGAGGTTGTCCAGATTGTAGGTAGGTAAAATTTTAATTTTAGTTTAGCACTTGTTCTCGACACAAAATTCTTTGCGTCTAGGCTTCAGAAATTTTACTCGAACCGACATTTAAAGAAGATGCTTCTTCCATTAAATTTCAGGAAAATACTAAAGATGAGAATATGTTATAATTATCATTTACTTTCAGAAAAACACTCGTCTTGACAGAATATAGTATTTAGAGAATAAATAAGAGCTATATTCGCGCTTTAAAATTTTATCTATGCAAGCCAGAAGTGAAGCGGAAGTGGAAACCCTAAGTCAGGAGCAGATTGACCAGTGTATCTCTATATTAGAAAATCTGAATGCCGATACGGATCAGATATTTGAAATTCCTAAGGAAAAAAGAACCGCTTTAATCAAAGCTGCTGGATTATTCTCTAGACCTAGTCGGGAAGAATTTAAACGTAGAAAGAAGGATGCTAAGAAAGCTGCCAAGCGGAAACAAGCCGCCAGAGACAAAAACGCGCGTAAAGAAACAGGAATTCGAAGTGCTCGAGAAGCGCATATTTTTGTTGCTCCCAAATTGCTAGCGGCAGCAGATCTAGAAAGTAAAGAAACTCTAGATTTAGCGACACCAAGAAATTGTTACGTATGTAAAACCTTATTCACCAAATTGCATCATTTTTACGATACCATGTGTAC
The DNA here is from genome assembly GCF_031085155.1 of Mesonia profundi. Lineage (GTDB taxonomy): Bacteria > Bacteroidota > Bacteroidia > Flavobacteriales > Flavobacteriaceae > Mesonia > Mesonia profundi. Next base: position 25,279 of record NZ_JAVHUL010000033.1, read on the forward strand.
CGAATGCGGTGATTTTAACTACGCCAAACGTTTTCAAACCGCCGATGTAAACGGTCAAGTCGCCGTAATAACAGGCTCCCGATTAAAAATTGGTTACCACATTACCTTAATGTTATTACGTGGGGGAGCTACCGTAATTGCTACGACGCGTTTTCCTGTAGATTCTGCGATTCGGTTTTCTAAAGAAGAAGATTACCACCAGTGGAAAGATAGATTGCACATACACGGATTAGATTTAAGACATATTCCGAGTGTGGAGATCTTCTGTAATTACATCGAACAAAAATACGATCGATTAGATATTTTGATCAATAATGCTGCTCAAACGGTGAGAAGACCTGCTGGTTTCTATGCGCATTTAATGCCGAAAGAAGAACAACCCATAGAAGAACTTCCGCAAAGCGTTCAGGATTTATTAGCCGAACATTCAGATTGTTTAGGAGAGTTAAAGTCGTTTAGTTCGACCGCCTCTTCCAATAAAAATATGCCTGTCACTTGGCACGGACCAGAACCGGGAATTGGCTTAAGAGCTTCCGCAAAGCTATCACAAATTCCCTATAGTTTTGATAATACACTAGTCGCAAATGAAGCATTTCCGGAAGGAAAATTAGATGCCGATTTACAACAAGTCGATTTACGAAAAACCAACTCTTGGCGTTTAAAATTAGGCGCTATTGAAACTACAGAAATGATAGAAGTACAGCTGGTAAATTCTGTGGCGCCATTTGTTTTATGTAATCGCTTGGCGGAATTGATGAAGAAAGACAATACAGGTCAGAAACACATTATAAATGTTACTGCTATGGAAGGAAAGTTCCATCGATTTTTTAAAGAATCGCGTCATCCACATACCAATATGGCCAAAGCTGCTTTAAATATGCTTACGCATACTGCGGCAGGAGATTTAGCAAAAAACGGAATTTTTATGAATGCCGTAGATACCGGCTGGGTAACCGATGAAGATCCTGCAGAGTTGGCTAAACGAAAACAAGAACTCCATGATTTTCAGCCTCCTCTAGATATTGTAGATGGTGCTGCTCGAGTGATGGACCCATTAATAGATGGAATCAATACAGGGAAACATTGGTGTGGCAAATTTCTAAAAGATTACAGACCTATAAATTGGTAGGGATTGAAAAGCATTGCGACTGATAAAGAACCAAGATCTGACCGTACAGAAATGTACGTTCGGATGGGCCGCCTTGCTGTTAGAGTCAAGTATCAAGATTTGATTGTAACTAACTGATAATAGATATTTACACGAAATGAATGCCTAATTGAGGGTCAGCCCCAAAGAATTCATTCTGGCGGGCAGTCGAAATCTCTTTTTAAACCGAGAAGTTCTCGACTCCGCTCGAACGGACAACTTAAAGTATTATTTACTACCCCAATGTTATTAAATTAATAATTAGTTACATACAATCGTCATTCGTTTAATTTTATAGCGTACTTTCGCGCCCTCAAATAAAATTTGAATATGAAGCGTATAAATGAATATAAGAAACTCTTTGGAGTGGAAAAAGAAGTCGAATTAAAGACGTTGAAGAAGAGTTACCGTGATTTGGTAAAAGAATGGCATCCCGATAAATTCCAAGATAATGACGAGGCGAAAGAAGAAGCAGAGATTAAAAGCCGAAAAATTATTGATGGCTACCATTTTTTGGTAAGTATTGCCCCTGAAACCAAAGCTGCCAATTTAGAAGAATATACAGAAACTATTACCAATTCTGGGATTGCAGATTATCAACATAAAGGATTATTGCTAGAAATTACATTTTTAGACGGTTCTACTTATGAATATTTTGGAGTTACCAAACCTGTTTATATTAAAATGGTGAATAGCAATAAATTGAACCGTTTTGCTAAACGTACAATCTATCCTAATTATACCTATAGAAAGTCAAAACGTACACTTGAAAATGCGTAATATATTTTTTTAACTGCTGATTTTTATGTGTTTATAACTAAGTATAAACACATAAAAGTCATTGGTTATAGCTTGAATTTACTTTCAGTTTAGTAGCTCAGCCCAACCTTATAATAAAGAGGAAGTCTTTTATAGACAAGCTTAGTTAGTTTTGGCAAATAAATCTTCTTGTTTCAGTTTCTTGATAAACTCTTTAGTGAACATTCTTACCCCTTCTTGAATAAGGTAATCGGTGTCAAAAGCTTGTTTTAATTCAATCGTATTCTTCCAGATCAAATCTTCTTCTAAATCTCTTTCGCACAAGCAATACAAGCTAGAGGCTACTTGATGAATATAGAAATCTTTAAAGCCCTCTTCTTCAGAATATAAGTTTTCATTCTTCATCACATCTTCTTCAAAACTTGCAAAAATCGTATTGTAATAGCGTACAATTCCCGAATCTGAATCTCTACCTTCAACGCCAACAATCTTAGTAACCAATACGGCGTCAAAATCCTCAGAATTTAATTGTTCAATAAGTGGTTCCCAGCCTTCCAGAGTTTTTGGGATGGTTAAAAGTTGATCCCCAAAAAAGTCTATACTTCCCACAGCTTCGATTCCGTTTTTATTTAAAGTCTTAGCGAGTTTATCTTCAAAACGGGTTCTCACATCAATATTATTCCCCATACCTATCACTAAAACTTTATGATATTGTACGTCTTGCGTATCGGGTTTACGCCAATTGCTTAATTCTTTGGTAGAAGAGCAAGAGGTAAAAAGAATACATAAAGTAAATATAGCTAAGTAAGAGAAAGTAGTTTTTAAATGCATATTCTTAATTTTTTTAGATTAGGAAGGGTTCTGTCTTTTTCAAAAATAAGGATTAAGAACACAACATTATAATAAAGAAATGCTAATGTCTCCTGTGAGCATGATTATTATTTATCATTGTTGTCCGATAAAGAACCAAGACCTGCCCGTACCGAAATGATACGTTCGGGCGGGCCGCTACGCTATTAGAACCAAGATGCAAGACTTATCTGTAACTAACTGATAAAGCAATTTAAAATAAAATATCCTTTCACACTCGATAGGATTATTTTCAATAAAAGTAAGCTATCCATTATAAAGACTAGTTAGATTTCATACGTTTAAAGAGCTCGCTGCCTTTAGATTAATTTTAACTGGACACTAATGATTATTTATCTATAATTCGTGCATATGCTTATGCTAGTTGATGAGATGCATAATCTTGCAATTTAGTTTTTAATTAAAATGTAAGCATTTAAGGAAGTAGCAATCAATAGCCAAATGAAATACGGAAGGATTAAAAGTGATTTAAGCTCTAAGATAGGCCAGTAATAAAGTAGAAAAAATCCTACAACGATGGTGAGTCCGCTGATGACGAATAATCCAGCTACAAGCTGATGGTAATAAAAGAAAGTGGGATTCCAAGCTAAGTTGAGCACATACTGAAGTATTAATACCCCAAGAAGAAATTTTTTATTTTCTACCGAAGGCCATAAATAGCTTAAGTAAACACTAAAACAAATCATAATGACAGTCCAAGAAAGACCAAAAACCCAGCCTGGCGGAGTCCAAGGGGCCTTATCTAGATTTGCATGCCATTCTGAACGCGGACCTTTGCCCGCCAATAAACTCCCAGAACCGATCAGCGCAAAATTGAGTATTAGAAATATTATAAGTCGGTAAATCATTTAAATTCGTTCATAAGCTGAGTAATTTTTTTCATTCTACGATTTTGTAATCAATAGATAGTTTTCGCAAAGCTCTTAAGACAGAACTAGAACTCTTATCATCTACCTCAATGTCGACAGGATCACCTTCTAAGAGAAAACCCGTAAGTTCTATAGACAAAGCTTGATCAATATTTAATGAGATTCCTGTGATACAGTTGGCTATTTCCCTCTGATCAGGGCGTTGAGATTCACAAGACAATAAGCTTAATTTCATAGTTTTGATTTGTTCCTACAAGATACTATTTTAAAACCAGACTTGTTTGGATTGTGGAAATATCAGTTAAAAAAGAAGTTAATTCTTATACCTCAAGAAAATGGATTAAATATGTGAGTTGCTAGAAAGTTTATGGAAGTCATAAAGGATTAATCTAAAAAATCAAAAATCAAAAATCATCTCTCATATCACTTAAAGCTATGACGTTGCTCATCTGTTACAGATGCGTTTAATAACTGATTAAAGGTTCTTATCGAATTAAAATCACTCGTAATTGCTTCCGCTACTGCAACTCCAGAAATACCAGCCTCTAGAATGTCTTTTACGTCTTTGGTGGTGATGCCGCCGAAACCAATCAATGGAGTTTCAGTATGTAAGGCTTCTGTAATCAGGCTAAACCCATCTAAACCCAATAGTGTTTCTTCATTTTCTTGCGTGCTTTTAGCAAAAGAACCTAAAACAATATAATCCACTTCTTTCTCGAGTAGATCTTCACAATCTTCCAAGTTGTTTGCTGCGCCACCAATAAGTTGCCAAGTGTATAAATGCTTTCTAACCATGTTAGGGCAGGAGTCGGTTTTCTCTAAAAAGACTCCGTCTGCTTTTACTTCTTTGGCTATTTTATAGTTCGACTTCAGGATTAATCGGGTTTGAAAGTGAGATGTGATTTCTCTTGCTTCCTGCGCTAATTTTAAAAATTTCTTTTCAGATTTGTTTGTCATGCCTAATTGCACTAATTCTGCGCCAGCAGTACATGCTTCTTGGATGTTTTCCAGATGCTCTTTCGGAGAGTTTCCTTGAGAAATATAGTGTAGTTTAGGGATCATCGTGTCTAGTTTGGAGTTTTTATTTAAATCATTATTGTTGGTAAAGATACAAGACCGCTTCGCTTTTAGAACCAAGAATCAAGACTTGATTGTAACTAACTGAAAAAAATAGGAAACTTTATTTTAAATGCTCTTGAATCTCACGGGTGAAAATATTCTTTCTAATCTAAGAAAATTTCATTCAGATACTCATAATTTTAAATCATCAGTATCTGGTTAAAATATTTTAGAATGTGCTTAAGTCAATTATAGCAAGTAATAAAGGTGTTTTTTGGTGGGAGACCCTTGCTTTTGTGTTGCGTTTTATTTTAAAATTTATCATAGATGTATATTAAAAAAAAAATGATAGTCAGTATATTACAGATTAAATCTTACGTCTATTATCTTTTAGCGCCCGCCCGGATGATACGTTCGGACGGGCCAGCCCGAAAGAATTCATTCTGGCAGGAAGCGGTCTTATGTCTTAGTCGGACACGACTAATTTTAAATACTAATTATCTTCGAGTATTCCATAAAATAATTCTCAAAGCGCTTTAGTTTGGGAGCTAATTTTTCAGAATAAAGCACATATTGGCATTTTTTAATACTCTGCGTAATCGACAATAACGCGGCGTAATCTGATTGTTGAGATAGAAATTCGGCGTCATCTATGCTAAAGATCTTTAATTCTGCCGTGTTGACTCCGTTTAATAAAAACAACTTATTCATATTCTTTGGCGTAGAAATAAGAATATCTAATCCTTCCAATATTTCTGATTTCTGCAAATCGATATGCATCTTTTCGTAAGCCACATAAACACGTAGCGAATTGTACTTCGTATAGGCTAAAAATTGATCATAGAGCTCTAAAGCTTTTTCCTTATTCTCAACCAGAACAATAGCTCTTGGAGCATCGCCCACCGCCTCACATTTTAATTTTTGTAAGGTCGTAAGGATAAGCGTGGTCGTTTTTCCACTTTCTTTTGGGGCAGTGCAAAAGAGATTAGATCCACTTTTAATCACAGGAATACTACTGCTTTGAACCGGAGTAGGAGTAGTTATTTCTAAAGATTCTAATTTTTCTAGAATATTAGGATGTAATTTTTTAAAAGGCTTCGGAAACATAGAGGTAATCGTTTAAAGTAATAGCTATCTATTGCCTACAAATATACAACCTGTAAACGATTTATAGAGAGGGAACCTATTTTTCTGCTGAAAAGAAATTGGTAAGAGGTATAATCAAGAATGCAGATAGTATCCATATTCAAATTTAATATTTTATTGACATGTAGATGATTTAAAAATTGAATTGTAATACTAATTTTAAAACGCTTCTGCAGAATTTTCTAGTTGAATAAACTTACGTGAAACAGCCTAATTTATAACTACTTGAATTTGAAACTTTACTCGAAACAGCGTAAAAATTAGGTAGCTTATTCTTAAATTGTATTCTATTTCATCAATAAACCATCCCTATGTTACAGAATGTTTTATTAACCCGCGAGATATACGCTTCTGAAGAGCATAAAATGATGCGAGAAATGATTCAGGATTTCATCAAGAATGAAATTATAGATCATATCGATGCTTGGGAAAAGAAGGGCATGGTAAGCCGAGAAATTTGGGAACGTGCGGGAGAATTGGGTTTACTCTATGGATATGCCTACAGCATATGGAGGAAGTGGTTTAGATTTCAGCTTTAATGCCTTATTTATTGAGGAAATGGGAAAGAAAGGAATCAGCCGACCTGGGTTTTCATTGCATTCAGATATTGTGGCGCCTTATCTTTTAAAATACGGTACCGAAGCGCAGAAACAAAAATACCTTCCTCCCATGGCTACGGGAAAACTCATTACTTCCATCGGGATGACCGAACCCAACTGTGGGAGCGATCTCCAAGCCATCACCACATCTGCGGTAGATAAAGGAGATCATTATGTGGTGAACGGACAAAAAACCTTTATCACCAACGGCTTTATGAGTGATATGTCTATCGTGGCCGTAAAAACCAATCTTGGAACCGAAGAAGAGGGCGTGTCTTTATTAATTATGGAAAGCGATGCTGAAGGTTTTGAAAAAGGAACCCCATTCAAGAAAATAGGAATGAAATCCCAAGATACCTGTGAGCTCTTTTTTGATGATGTAAAAGTACCAAAAGAAAATTTATTGGGAGAAGAAGGAAAAGGTTTTAAGATTATGATGACAGAATTGGCTAGAGAGCGTTTATCTGTCGCGCTAAATGCTATTGGCGGAGCAGAAGGAGCCATAGAGAATACGATGGAATATACTTCTACAAGAACTGCTTTTAAACAACCCATCGCTAGCTTTCAAAACACTCAATTTAAACTGGCAGAATGTGCTACCCAATTACAATTACATCAAGCTTTTTTAGATCGCTGTACTCAATTATTATCCAATCATCAGCTCACGGCAGAAAGCGCTTCTATAGCGAAATTTTCTGCCACAGAAATGCATGGAAAAGTAGTGGATGAATGCTTGCAGTTATTTGGAGGTTACGGCTACATTTGGGATTATCCCATTGCTAGAATGTATGCAGATAATCGAGTGGCTAGAATTTATGCCCGTACCAATGAGATTATGAAAGTATTAATTGCTCGGAGGTTGTTTAAAGAGTTGTAGAAAATTAGACGCTAAACCCGCTTCGCTGTTAGAATATAGAGTATAGACTTGATGGTGACTAAGCAGAAAGTCTTAGATGTTGAAATAAAACGAAATTGCGACTGTTGATGTTGTTGAGAAACAAATCCTTCGTTCATACTTAAGGGATCAAACGTGGTATTTTCCCTAAAAAATGAGGAGTAGGGCCCGTCTGAACGAATTTCTTCGAGCAGGGGGTGTAAAAAAATAAAACAGTATCAATTTATGTTAGTGAAAAATTGATAGTTTACTAATCAATTCTGCAAATAACAGAGCCTTCATGGGGTTTAAGATTCCTTTTCAACTACTGTTGAAAGCACTTCCCAAACATTTTCAGCGACTATTTTATGTCCTTCCACATTGGGGTGAATCCCATCATTCTGATTCAATTCCTTAACTCCGCCTACATTTTCTAAGATAAATGGAATAAAAGTAAGTTCGTTTTCTTCGGCTAAATCATAGAAAATGGCTTTAAAATTGGAGGTATACTCCTGTCCCATATTCGGAGGCATTTGCATTCCTGCCAGAATAATTTTAGTTTGCGGACTCTTAAGTTGAACCGCATCAATAATGGCTTGTAGATTGGCTCTGGTTTCAGATAATGCAACACCGCGCAGACCATCGTTAGCACCAAGTTCTAACACAAAAATATCAATATCTTGTTTGAGTACCCATGCGATTCTACTTTTTCCGCCAGCGCTAGTTTCTCCGCTCAATCCAGAATTAATTACTTCATAATCCAAGCCTAAAGAATCAATTTTGGACTCAATTAAAGTTGGGAAAGCTTCAGTCGTATCTTCTAGGCCATAGCCAGCGGTAATGCTGTCTCCAAAAAACAAGATGGTTTTACTAGTGGTGGTTTGCGAAACTTCACTTTCAGAATTAACTGTATTCTCTTCTTCTTTCTCTTGAGAGTTCATTTTATCACCACAAGAAACAATCACCAATGCCATCAAGAAATAACAAAACTTTAATAGGTTTCGATGCTTAGAAATCACGCTTTTAAAGAGCGATTGTGTAGTTTTGAGCTTCAGCATAAGTTCTGTAATGATTATAAAAATTAGATGGCAAAGATATTAAAGATTAACGGGTTAGAAAAGACTTATAAGAGCGGTTCTAAACAATTAACAGTCCTTCATGATATTTCTTTTGAAGTTGAAAAAGGACAGACTTTTTCTATCGTGGGGCCTTCTGGTAGCGGAAAAACTACCTTATTAGGATTATGTGCGGGTCTGGACGAACCCAATGCCGGCAGTGTAGACTTATGTGGTTACACATTGAATACACTTAATGAAGATGAACGCGCGCAATTGCGCAACCAAGAAGTGGGGTTTATTTTTCAGAATTTCCAGTTGTTACCCACCTTAACAGCGCTCGAAAATGTGAGTGTTCCTTTAGAGTTACAAGGTGCCAAAGATGCCGCGACTCGAGCTAAGGAGTTATTAGAAAAAGTAGGTTTGGGAGATCGCGTACAGCATTATCCTTCCCAATTGTCTGGAGGCGAGCAGCAACGCGTAGCTTTGGCAAGAGCTTTCTCCAATAGACCCTCAATTTTATTTGCCGATGAACCTACGGGGAATTTAGATGAAGAAACGGGAGAAAAAGTGATTCAGTTGCTGTTAGATCTCAATAAAGATGCAGGAACTACACTCGTCATTATTACCCACGATTTAGATTTAGCCGCAAGAACTCAGCAAATCTTGACCTTAAAAGGCGGACAGATTTTAACAAACGAAACCACGGCAACCTCTTGAGCAATTCCCCACTAACATCTAAAAACAATACTGCTTGGCTCTTTAAAATGGCTTGGCGTGACGCTAAAGCAAGTAGAGTGCGTTTGCTGCTCTTTATGGCTTCTATTATCTTGGGAATTGCCGCTGTAGTTTCCATACAATTATTCAGTGAGAATCTTACGAACAACATTCAGTTGCAATCCAAATCCTTGATGGGTGCCGATTTTATTATCAAAAGCAAACAGCTTCCTTCAGCGAATGCGCAAAGGCTTATAGATTCTTTACAACCCGATGCTTCTGAAGTTAGGTTTGTGTCCATGATTGCTTTCCCAAAAAATGAGGGTACCAAGTTAGTCCGTGTACGGGGATTAGAAGGTGATTTTCCTTTTTATGGCGACTTGGAAACCACACCAACGGCGGCAGCATCTCAATACCAATCTTCTGGCGGCGCTTTGGTAGATGCCACTTTGTTGTTGCAATACAGTATTAAACCTGGAGATTCCATCAAAATTGGGGAAATCACGCTTCCTATCGCTGGCGCATTGCAGGCGATTCCGGGCAATAATGCTATTTCAAGCTCTGTTGCGCCCTTAGTGGTGATTCCGAATCGATTTATAGAGGCTACCGAACTTTTACAGTTTGGAAGCAGAAGGGAATATCAGTTTTTTTACCAACAACCCGAGGTAGATTTAGAGCGATTGGAAGAGCGTTTGGAACCTAGACTCGAATTAGAAGACGCTGGTTTAGACACCCATATCAGTACCAGTAAAAGGTTGGGTCGTCGCTATGAAAATGTAGGTTCGTTTTTAAACCTCACCGCCTTTATTGCCTTATTGCTAGGCTGTGTGGGAATTGCCAGTTCGGTCAATATTTACATCAAGGAAAAAATTAAGGCCATCGCCGTCTTAAAATGTTTGGGCGCCTCTAGAAAACAAAGCTTTTTGATTTTTTTAATCCAAATTGCAGGGATTGGGCTTTTAGGAGGTTTTATAGGAACGGCTTTAGGAATAGGACTTCAGGAGCTTTTTCCTTATCTTCTCAAAGAATTTTTTCCTTTTGATTTACAAATAAGCATCACGGCACAACCTATACTGATGGGAATTTTTCTAGGCTTGGTGATGTTGGTGTTATTTGCCTTATTGCCCTTATTACGCACTTGGTATGTGTCGCCTTTAGAGGTGTTACGCTTTAGCGGAACTACCTTTACGGAATCAAAAAAAGCACGCTATATGGCGATTGGCATTCTCGTCTTATTTTTATATGGGTTCTCTTTTTGGCTGCTTAAAGATGCATTGTTTGCGTTGGCTTTTATTCTTGGTGTTTTGGTGACTTTTGCGGTGTTGGCAGGGATTGCAACCCTTAGCATGAAACTTGTTAAAAAGTACTTTCCTAAAGGAGCGCATTTTACAACCCGCCAAAGTTTACTCAATTTATTTAGACCTAATAATCAGACTGTTGTATTGTTGGTGGCTATTGGGTTGGGGACTTTTCTAATTAGTACGCTATATTTTACCAAAGATATTTTACTGGATAAAACCGAATTAGGCCAAACCTCCCAAAGTGCCAATCTCATCACTTTAGATGTACAGCCTGACCAAATAGGGGAGGTGGCGGCCACTTTTAAGACGAATGATTTACCAGTGATAGATAATATTCCGTTAGTGACGATGCGAATGCACAGCATAAAAAATGAGCTGGTAAATACTTTGCGAATCGACAGTACCACGCAAGTAAAAGAGTGGATTTTAAATCACGAATTTAGAACGACGTACCGCAGTGAACTCATTAATTCTGAAGAGATTATAGAAGGCGAGTGGGTGGCGTCTCAACAAGAAGGGAAGGTCGTACAAATTTCCATTTCAGATAATTTGGCGGAAGATGCTCAGGTGGGCGTTGGAGATGTAATCGTTTTTAATGTACAAGGCGTACAAATGGAAACAGTGGTAACAAGCATTAGAAAAGTAGATTGGGCCAACCTACAACTCAATTTTAGCATCGTCTTTCCTAAAGGCGTTTTAGAAAACGCGCCGCAATTTAATGTGTTAACGACCTATGCCGCCACCGAAGAAAAGTCGGCGGGACTGCAACGCGATTTGGTTAGCAAATTCCCCAATGTATCGGTGATTGATTTAAGACAAGTCTACACCGTCGTGGAAGGAATCTTGGACAAGGTATCGTGGGTGATCAATTTTATGGCCTTTTTTAGCATCCTCACAGGAATTATTGTGTTGATAGGTTCTGTGCGAACCAGTAAATACCAACGCATCAAGGAAAGCGTATTATTGCGGACTTTAGGTGCCAAGAATAAACAAATCTTAAGTATTACGGCCTTAGAATATATTTTCTTAGGGGTTTTGGGTAGCCTTGTCGGAATTATTCTCGCACTATTCAGTAGCTTTTTATTGGCGGTTTTTGTGTTTGAAGAAGCTTTTGTGCCGTCGTTCATTCCGTTTTTAGTGTTTATCCCCGGAATTTCCTTATTGGTATTAGCCATTGGACTCAGTAATATTCGCGAAGTTTTAAAAAGCTCGCCCTTGGAAGTTTTACGTAAAACGAATTAGAAAAATGAGAATTTAAGATTGGAGATTTTTGATTGTGGATTTAAGATTTTTGAGATTGACGAGGGGATAGGTGGTCGTAAATACTGAATAATGAACACTCAATACTCAACATACCGCGTGTCACCTGTTCTGATCTTGTTTTTGATGCTTAATATATTTTTATTTTTCAATAATTTCGGATAATAGAGAGCAAAAATAAACTTGCATCTCAACTTTTATTTTTGTAATATAAATAACTCTGTTCCAAAACAATAGAACAACTTCATTTTCTCTTTCGTATCTCTGCAGTACGCAATTAAAGCTACTCCCAATTTTTTATAAAATATGAATACACACACGTCTAAAAGAGAAACAAGCGTAACACTTTTAATTACAGAAGCCATCAAAACCATGCATTTACCTAGCATAAAAAAGCATTTGATTGCACTTGATCTAGAGCACAGAGATGACATTAAAGAATTGCTAAATGACTTAAAACCTATTTTTAAGGCTTGGCAAAAAGAAGATCAAAATTCTCAATTAGTAGGGGAGGTATTAACCCGAGAGAGTAGGTGTATAGCCTGTATTTTTGGTAAACAAATTATTCGGTTTGATTTTAGTTACAAGCATAAATCAGCTCCTGCTCCAGAAAATCAAATTGTTTATACCCAAAGTTTTGGGATACGCATCGAAGAGAAAAACGATCACCTACAACATATTCAAGTTTGTAATGCCTTTCTTAATATAACAGAAATGGAAAGTTTTAAAGATTAAATGGTGAAGTAATTTCGACGGCCGAGTCAGTTAATTACTGACTAATCTTTAATAAATTTCGAAAGTTGTATCCTTAAATTTTCTCTTTTTTTCTCCAATCTTACTTTTACAATTGCTAGATTCAAGTAATAAACGCAACTTCTGTGTTAAACAAAATTTTGTCCATCATTTCTAATGGTGTATCAAATTTA